>CAVXLF010000007.1:0-72536 GCA_963762585.1 uncultured Verrucomicrobiae bacterium | reverse complement strand
CGGTCGTCGTCGGATTTTTTCAACCAAGGACATCAAAATGTGGCCGCCGTCCAGGACCGGAATTGGCAGCAGATTAATGATGGCAAGGTTTATGTTCAGCAATACCAGAAAATTGAGCGCGAGCCGGTAGTCAGTTTTCAACTCGATGGCGAGCATGGTGAGAATGCCAACGGGACCGGTCAAATCCTTGACGCCCACGCCGGTTTCATGAGAATGAACGAGCGCGCTGATGACCATGAAGGTTTGATTCAGAACGCCGCCGACATTCTCCCAAGGCGTCGGTCCCGGCCGCTGGACGATGTAAAGCTGTGTTGATTCTCCGCCCAGCATGACACCGATCTGGCCAAACTTCGTTCCGGGATCAACGGTGGGTGTGACATTTAAAGTTATTTTTTCCGCGCCGCGTTGAACGCGCATTTCCGTCGTTTCCGCGCCGCGTTTGCGAATCAGCCCGATCAGTTGTTCCTGACTGGCCACTGGTACGCCTGCGAACGAAATGATGACATCCTTTGGCTTGAGTCCGGCTTTCTCCGCCGGCGCTTTGGGCACCACCTCAACCACCTCCGGATGGTCACGCGGATCGAGATTCAACATTTTGAGGCCGATGGCATTGTCGGTCGTTGCCCGAAGCTGGTAGGAGTTTTCCTTGCCCTCATGTTCGATGACGACCGGCAGCATGGTGGTGCGTGCCACCACGGTGTCCATGACCACGTCCTGCCAGGAATTGATTTTCTTGCCGTCCACGGATTTAATGATGTCACCCTCGTGCAGGCCCAGTTTGGCTTCCGCCGAGCCGGGTTCAACGTAACCGATGATGGGCGGATTTACGGGCACCGGCAGGCCGGCAAAATAAATGATCGTCGCGATGGCGAAGGCGAAGACTACATTCATGAACGGCCCGGCAAAGGCCACGAGAATCTTGTGCCATGGCGGTGCCGGTGGCACGGCCCCGGTCGTCCCGCCTTCGAGCGCCTCGGCCGTGAGCATCTGCGGCAATTTCACGAAACCGCCGGCGGGAATCCAGCGCAACGAATACTCGATGCCGTCGCGTTTCCAACTGTAAATCTTCGGGCCGAACCCGATGGCAAATTCCTCGACCTTCATGCCCAGCTTGCGCGCGACCCAAAAGTGGCCGAACTCGTGAATGGAAATGGCCGCACCGAACAACACCAGCACGGCGGCCACAACATAAATAATGGTCAAAATAGTCATGTAAAAATCAACCTTAGCACAAGGACACTATGATTATATCAGCAAAAAGCCTGCCCGCAATCTTTGCGCATGGCGGATTAGAGCGTGGCTGCGTGATGGCGTGCCCAGGCATCGGCCTCCAAAATCTGCTCCAGCGACGGGTGCGGTATGACTTTATGCGCATCCATCGTGCGTTGAACGGTTTCCGTGATCTGCGGGAAATTGATTTTGTGGTTCACGAAGGCTTCGACGGCGATTTCGTTCGCCGCGTTCAACACTGCCGGCAGGGTGCCCCCGGTTTCACCGGCGCGGCGCGCCAGATTCAGCGCCGGAAACTTCTCCGCATCCGGTTCTTCAAACGTGAGGTTGCCCAGTTGGGCGAGGCTGGTCTGCACGCGCCCGCTCGACACCCGGTCTGGATACGTGAGGGCGTATTGAATGGGCAGGCACATGTCCGGCGTGGAAAGCTGCGCGAGCAGCGAGCCGTCCACAAATTCCACCAGGGAATGGACCACGCTTTGCGGATGCACCACCACGCCGACGCGCGCCATCTCGACGTCGAACAGCCAGCGCGCTTCGATCATTTCCAGCCCCTTGTTGAACAGCGTGGCCGAATCGATCGTGATTTTGCGGCCCATGACCCATGACGGATGTTTCAACGCGCGCTCGACGGTGATGTTCGGAAATTCCTGCTTGGGCGTGTTGCGGAACGGCCCGCCACTGGCCGTCAGCCAGAGTTTGCGGACGGAAGCGGGCGGTTTGCCGTCGAGACACTGGAAAATGGCCGAGTGTTCGCTGTCCACGGCCAGCACGCGGACGCCGTGTTTGCGCGCCTCGGCCATGACAATTTCGCCGGCCATGACCAGGATTTCCTTGGACGCAATGGCGATGTCCTTGCCGGCGCGAATCGCCGCCAGCGCGGGCTGCAAACCCGCCGTGCCGACGATCGCAATCAAAACGATGTCGGCCCCGGGCAGGGTGGCCAGTTTTAACAAGCCGTCCGTGCCGGAATAAACCCTGGTTGAAGCCCCAAGTGTGCGGCCCAGTTCACCGGCTTTTGCAGGGTCGGAAATGGAAATGGCTTCCGGTCGGTGCCGGCGGGTTTGCTCCAGCAACAAGCCGGCGTTGTTGCCTGCCGCCAGGCCCACCAGCCGGATGCGATCCGGCATATCTTCCGCGACCTTGACGGTGCTGGTGCCGATGCTGCCGGTGCTGCCCAATAAAACTACATTTTTCATTTTCAAGCCACAGATGGACACAGATGAAACACAGATTACCCTCAAAATACCATTCGTTTGTATTCCACCCGCTCGCGGCCAAGGTTGATCAGGTAACCCAGGTGCATTTCCGTACCGCGCAATTCATTCAAAAGCTGTGCTTCGTGCGCGGACTGATAAACGGCGTCCGTCTTTAACTCCACGATGATTTTGTCAGCGACCAGCAAATCGGCCGCGTAATCACCGTCGATAATGCCTTTGAATCGAACCTGGATTTTCGGCTCAAGCACCGCCTTTACCCCGCGAGCTTGCAATTCGACCTGCCTGGCGCGTTGATAAACTTTCTCCAGAAAACCAAACCCGAGAATGTTATGAACCTCGAACGCGGCGCCGATAAGGTTTTGAGTAACTGGTCGAAGTGAAAAGTCCTTCTCTCCATTCGTTATCTGTGTTTCATCTGTGTCCATCTGTGGCCTATGGGACCAAAATGTGTCTCAGATAGAGATACATGATGGGCGCGTTGAACAACAGGCTGTCGAGCAGATCCAGAATGCCGCCGATGCCGGGGAAGAATTTGCCGGAATCCTTCACGCCCGCCTCGCGTTTGAACAACGATTCAATCAGATCCCCGATCACCGCGGTCACGCTGAGCAAAACCCCGAGCACCACGGCGTGAATCCAGTTCATGCCCATCATCCGGTTGCCAAAAAAATGCACAAAGACCAGGCTCGCCGCCGTCGAAAGCACAATCGCGCCGCCGAACCCTTCCCAGGTTTTGCCCGGGCTGATGCGTGGGATCATCTTGTGCCGGCCAATAAGCGAACCGACGGCATAGGCGCCGGTGTCGCTGAACTTGGTCAGCAGCACGAAATAAAGCAGGAAGTATTTGCCCTCCACGCCGGGGAAGAAGTTGATTTTCTGGATGAAATTCAGGAGCCACGGCACGTACATCAGGCCGAAGAGCGTCGTCGCAATGGCGACCATGCCCGTCGTCCCGTTGCGCGCGACGAGCTGCCGCACACAGAGCCCGAGCACGAACAAAATGATGAAGCCGGTTTCGAAATCGTTCACGCGCGCCGGCGAACCGGACGTGCCGAGGTGGCCGGTCAGGTTCAGGAATGTCCCGACCATGAGCAGCGCGCCACCGGCCAGCCCGCACCATTTGAAGCAGGCCAGGCCGCGTTTTTCAGCCAACCCGTAAAATTCCGCAAGGCCCGCCAGGGTGAGCAAAAAGACGATGAGCAGGAAGATGCCGTCGGAAATCAGCGTGTTGCTGGAGAACAAAGCGGCAAGAATCACCGTCCAGAGAATCACCGTGGTGATCAACCGGCGGAGAAACACCTGTGCTTTTGAAGGCGTTTGGGCTGCCGCAGCCGCGTCGGACATGCGCGCGGAATTTAGCAGGCGGGGCGCGGATTGCCAGCACCGAGTTATGTCGCGTGCCGCGGTTACCGGGAGCGGCGGCATTGTGCCGGCGATTCCTCAACCCAACGCGGGCAGGCAGCCTGCGCTCCCTGGGAGAAAATCACTTAGCAATTGCGCGGCGCAGGTTTTTATGCCTAATTTGGGTTCGTCCGAACGGCAAGGCTGGGGTCGTAGCTCAGTTGGTAGAGCGTCTCGTTCGCAATGAGAAGGTCGCAGGTTCGAATCCTGTCGGCTCCACCAGCCCCGAAAGTTTTCCGGGCTGCCGCGCCGTAGTGAAACGCAGGCGACCCGGAGACAAAGGGCAAGAGCAAGAATGGTGCGGGCTCAGGCTCGGCAATCCAGCCTTCTTGAACACCGCGACCCAACCAAGACAACCATTAAGAGGTGACCAATGAAAGCAGCACCGATTGAACACATCGAAGCAAAAATCATCAACCTGCTTCATGATGCAAAAGCCCCCAGCCATGCGAGCCAGATAGCCATTCATATTCAGGAAACAAGGGAAGCCACGCTCCAGGCCATTCAACGGCTGGTAAAAAGCAGCACCATCAGGAGCCTGCAGGATTTCACCTTTCTCAAGTCCACCGGTGAAACCGTTGCCTATGCTTTGGCCAACCCGTCGCCGACCACGGTGTCATTCCCGCCGTCCGTTCCGTCTTCGCGGATGACACCGCCAGCCCCGCGTAGTTAAGCGCTGGAAGCCGGGTGTCAGCGCCTGCGGTTTCTGCCGGAACGAATTCGGCCGGAATGGATGCACACCCCTAACCTCCTCTGTGATCGTGAGGTGGACATGGCCAAACCTTTTGGTTTGGCATGGTCAACGACGCATAACATTGGCGCGACTTTTGCTTAGGAATCTTCCGACATGGAGACTTGTGCATGGCAGGGAAAGGATTGCCATGTGGGAGTGCTCCAAAACATAACTATTATATTTAAATGTAAATAATCGGGTCACCACGCCTACACAACTTTATGAGCAATCAGGAAGATAAAAATTATGTCTCCGTCGGGTCTTGGATGGGAATGATGTTCGTCACCGCCATACCGTTGATTGGTTTGTTAATGGTGCTCGTCTGGGCCTTCAGCGGCGAGAACGAGTCCCGCAAGAATTATTATCGGGCCATTCTTTCCTGGATTTTAATTCTGGTGCTGTTGGGCGTTGCGGTGGTGTTTGCCATCCAGTGGCTGGGCGGCGTGCCCGCGCTTCAGAAGTTTATTCAAGATCATAACCTGACCCGCAACCAATAGCCACTGTCCGGCCTCGCAAATGGTTGCGGCCTGCGGAGTGATGCGGCGCCTGCCGCTTCGCTTCGCGGCTGACTTCATTTGGCCGCGCAGCGCAGGGGAGTTACAGCGGCCATGACAGACCGGCTGGTGGATTTTCCTGTTCGTTTTCTCAATGAAACCCGGGGCGAAAGGCCGTTTTGGAAGAAGTGATGCCTGAACTGGTGGTCCAATCAGACCGCTGGGCCAACCGTTGAATCCTGCTGGTTGGGTAATGATTTCGACTTTTTGAAATCACCCCGTAAGAATTGAATCAACCTTCGGATTTCAAAGTAAACCATGTTGGCCGCCGCGAAAATCAGGATTCCGGCAAGAATTTCCCACATCATTGTGTCCATAACCCCGGGTGTGAGCTAATTCCTTGCCAATTTATGGGGAAAACCCAGCCATGCTACAAAGGGTTTCCTCAAGTCCAGCCGCGCGGGAGTTCGAGGCTTTGACCAGGCCGAATCAGTCACTTTTCTGTTTCCAAAACCTCGTAGCTTTGCGGCAGCAGATGCACATTGAAGGATTCGCGGTTTTCAACGGGAACCCGCCGGCGCAGGCCAAACCCCGTCGGTTCCACCGGCGCCTGGCCGGCAATCACTTCGCCGGTGACCAGATTCCGC
Organism: uncultured Verrucomicrobiae bacterium; assembly: GCA_963762585.1. Taxonomy (GTDB): domain Bacteria; phylum Verrucomicrobiota; class Verrucomicrobiia; order Limisphaerales; family UBA11358; genus UBA11358. The sequence goes on along the minus strand of CAVXLF010000007.1, from coordinate 66,811 downwards.
AGCCTGGTGAAATTGCCGGTCACGGATACCTTCACGTCCGTCTCCGTGGACCGATAAGATTCCACAATAAATGTGCGATTGTCATAAGCAAAGAGCGCCACCTGGCCGGGACCGTCCAGCCGAACGGGAAAACCGCGCATTAAATACCCCTTGATGGCGCCGGTGACCGTGGGCGGCAGCCGGTACAAATCGGCAAAATTGTCGGGAATGGTCAGGACATAAAGCACGCCTTTGGAATAGCGATCCATGAGGAGCAGCGGACAGGCGCCGCCATTGGCCATCGCGCGCACCAGGGGCCATGCGTCGTTCGTAAGGAAATCAATCTCGGGCAGCAGGATGGCTGCATTCGGATCGTCACCGAGATTCGCCCCGTCACCGGCGCCAAAGCCGCCGTAAAACTCATGCGCCAGCAGTTTGCGGCCGGTGTAACGCAATTCCACGATGTCGTTGATGCCCCGGTCCTCGAGCGCGTGAAGCAGGCCGGACGTGATGACGACGGATTTGCCGGCGACCAGTTGTTGTTTGATTTTGGCGACGATGTCGGGATCAAACTTGGCCGATTCGGTCAACAGCACCAGGTCCGCGTTGGTGGGGAAATACGGATACAACTCAATCGGAATGCCAATCATGCCGAGGTAATTGTGCAGAAAATCTTCGCCGGTGGATTGATAGGGTTTGTAGCTGGCGATGCCAATCGGGTTGCCGAGCCGGCCGAGGAAGGGGTCCACCTGTTTCAAGCTGTAACTGGCCACCGCGGCCATGGTGGGATCCGTCAAACCGGCCGGATGATTGGTTGCAAAATCCGCCAGCAATTGATGGTAATCAAAACTTGTGTGAAGGTTTTGCCAGGCATCGCGGTCGCCGGGCCGGATGGGCCGGCTCATGGCCGTCCACTCGAACAGCATGATTTGCGGCGCCTTGGCGAACATCGTATCCCAAAGCTGGCTGGCGTAGCGGTCAACATACCGGATGCTAAAGGTGTCCACCCAGCCGCCGCCGTTGCGGCCCGGCGCGATGTTGTCGAAATAGCGGATGATTTCGTAGCTCTCGTACTCCTGTAAATGCTGGTCGGTGGTGACCGGGTCGCGCGTTTCCGTGCCGGTATAGATGCCGTCGAACAATTTTGGCTCCCGATCAAGGTCGTAGCCCGACCCTTGGAAGTGCTCGTACCAGTTGGGGAACTTGATGATGAGCCTGACCTTGGGATTGACCGCGCGCGCGGGTTTGATGATCAAATTTTCCGCCACGTCATCCATCACGGCGAGCCGGAACCGGGTCCAGCTGTTCGTTCCCTTCGCAGCAATGTCGGAATCGGTCTTGGTGCTGTTGAAAAAGAAGTCGTCCTGGATCACTTCGTCGAAATGCCGGGCCGCCAGTTCCGCCGCGTGCTTGACGAATTCCCGGTCCTGCGGGTCGGTGTAACAAAACGACTTGAACTGGCCGGACCCGCCGTCGGACAGCGCCATGCCGCCGGCCACGCGCACTCCGTGGTCGAGGAAGAATTTTTTGACCTGCTCCAGCAGTTCGTCGCCCGCCAGCTCCCGGTTTCGCTGCACCTCGATATAGACCTTGTCCACCTTGAGCTGGCTGCTGATCCGGTCCCAGTCGTCCTGCAGCTTTTGCGGGTCTTCAAAGCTGCGCACCGCGCCCACCGGGATGTAGATGGCCACATCGAAGTTGGTGTAATTACCGGCCCGGCACCAGACGGCCGGCAAAATCACGGCGGCAAAAAAAATGGAACAGGCTTTGGTCTTCATTGGAATCAGTGACGGGCCAAAATAGAGAACGCGCGCTCCGTCTGCACGATTAAAAACAAAATTATAATCATTGAGGCGCAACGTAACGCCGCTGTCTTTTTGTCGGTAGGGACGGCGCGCTGCGCCGTCCGCGCCGCGTTTAGCGGCGCAATCGAGGCTTCATCAACCACCCATGTGTCGCTCGTTCCGTCCGCTACTACGCGGACGGGGACGCCGCAGCGCGGCGTCCCCACCTCGGCATGGCATTGTCGGTCAGCAGTCTGGGCACACTAATTTCACCTTGAACAATGCCGGCTACGGATGGAGATTCTGCCCGATGACTTCGCTCAAAAATAAATGGGTACTGATCACTGGCGCCTCGTCCGGATTCGGCGCGGCGGCGGCGCGGGCGTTTGGCGCGGAAGGCGCGAAACTGCTGCCGGCGCGCGGCGGGTGGAACGGTTAAAGCAGGTGGCTGGGCAATCGAAGAAAGCCAGTGCGGCGGCGGCGCACTTTCATGAATTGGACGTGAGCCAGACCTCCAGCGTCGATACTTTTATTGCCTGGGCGCGGGAGAAAATTGGCGGTCCGAAGTCCGGGGCCGGAGGTCTGCACGTCTTGATCAACAACGCCGGCGGCGCGCACGGCCTGGACACCGTGGCCGAGGGCCGGGACGCGGACTGGGAGGCGATGCTCCAGTCGAATGTCCTCGGTGTATTGCGCGTGACGCGCGCGGCGCTGCCGTTGATGCCGCACAACGCCGGCGCAAGCATCATCAACATCGGCTCGGTGGCCGGTCACACAGCTTACGAAGGCGGCGCGGTGTATTGCGCGGCCAAGGCGGGCGAACTGCAGATCACCCGCGCCTTGCGGCTCGAATTGCTCGGCACCGGCATTCGCGTCGGCACGGTGGACCCCGGTCTGGCGGAGACGGAATTTTCGCTCGTGCGTTTCAAGGGCGACGCGGCCGGCGCGAAAAAGGTTTATGAAGGCATGCAACCGCTGACCGCCAGGGACATTGCGGAAATTCTGGTCTGGATTGCCCGCCGGCCGGCGCACGTGAACATCGACGAACTCATTGTCAAACCCGTTGACCAGGCGGCGGTGGGGAAGGTTTATCGCCGGAAGAATTAGTTTAACCACGGATGAAACACGGATTCACCCGGATGAATTGTCGTGGTAGGGCGCGTCACTCCGTGCGCGCCGCCTTTCACAAATCAGGCATCTGCGGGCAGAGGACTGCCGTCGGATTAAATTTAAAATCCGTGTCCCTCCGTGTTAATCCGTGGTTGAGCCTTCAAATTCCGCGATTGGCGCGCCAGAGCAGCACGGCGCCGACGGCCTGAAAGATGAAATTGGGCAGCCAGAAAATCAGGTGCGGGCTGAATTCAGGACGGGTGGACAGCGATTCTCCGAGCATGATGAACAGGTAATAAATGAACACCAGCATGAGCGCGATGGCGACGCCGACGTTGGTTTCGCGGCGGTGAACCCGGATGCCCAGCGGGATGCCGATGAGGGTGAAACTGAAACAGGCGAAGGAAAACGCGACGTGCCGGTTGATCTCGACCCGGATCGGTTCCATCAGTTCCGCCCGTTGTTTTTCCACTGACGCCGTCGAGGCCGCGTCCAGGGTTGAGGGCAGGCTGAGCTTGCGGTTCAAATCATCCAGTTCACCGCGCAATTGCCGGATGGTCATGTCGCTGATGGCCGGGTGGTACGGGTGACTCTCCGTGGCTGAGAACGGAATAATGTAGGAGGCCCAGCCCTTGGAAGAATCAATTCTGACACTGTCGTTGGGCATAAGGGTTACCATCTGCGGGTCTAACAAATCGAAAATCAGCTGCTTGTTCTGTTTATCGGACGTCAGCCGTCCCTGCGGCGCGCGAATGGTGGTGGTCACATTGGTTTCATGTTGCAGCACAAAGACCATCACGTCCTGCAAATTGCCGTCGTGGTTTTTCTCCACGTAAACAATGTAGCCGGGGATGTCGCGAATGAACTGTCTTTCGGGCAGTTGAAATTGCATCAAGTCGGCCTGCGCGCGGAACATCAGCTCCTTGAACGCCACGCGCGAGCGCGGTCCCCAATCCAGGTTGATCCAGGCGCTGAGGCCGCAGCAGAACAGGCTCAGGAGCAGGACCGGCATTATGAGCGAGAGCAGGCTGATGCCGCTGGCGCGCGCGGCGGTGAGCTCCTGGTCGGCGCTGAAACGGCCGAACACCAGCAAGGTGGCCGTCAGCAGACCCATCGGCAGCGCATAGACCCAGAAAAATGGAATCAGCAGTCCAATCGCTTCCAGCACCGTGACGAACCGCACCTGGCCGCTGATGAGCAACGGCAGGATTTCCTTGAGCCCATCGCCAATCAACAACACAAACGTGAACACCGCCATCCCCAGCAACAGGGCGGCCAACACCTGGCGGGTCAGATAAGTGTAGAGGGTTTTCATTTTGGTTCGCGGACACGCCCAACCTAAAGCCAAGCCGCCAAATCCGAAATGCCAAAATGCGGCGTTCGGTAGCCGGCTGGGCGGGCAGCTTTGGCGGCCGGTCGCCAAAAATTGCTTGCGACCGGCGCCGACTGGCGGTTTATTACCGCCTGGCAATGGAGTTTGCCTTCCCTCAGGGGAAAACCGCGCCACCCCGAAAATGTTCGGGGCTGACTGTTCAGTGCTGATGACTCCTATCGAATGCAAAGATATCGGTAGGATTTTTTATGCTCATGTATCTGTGGGTCGGTTTGGGTGGAGCCATCGGAAGCGTTGCCCGCTTCTGGCTGAACGGTGTTGTCTCCCGGTATTTCGAAACCTTTCCGATGGGCACGCTGGTCATCAACGTCACCGGTTCATTTCTCATCGGTTTCTTTGCTGCTTCCACCGGAACGGAAGGACGCTGGCTGGCGTCGCCGTCATTCCGCGTCTTTTTCATGGTCGGCATCTGCGGCGGCTACACGACGTTCTCCTCGTTCAGCCTGCAAACGCTGAATCTGCTGCGCGACCGCGAATGGCTTTATGCCGGCGGCAACGTGATTTTATCCGTCGCACTGTGCCTGGTGGCCGTCTGGCTCGGCTATCTGCTCGGCTCAATGTTCAGTTCAATGAAAGGAAATTGACATGCAAATTCCAAATGAAGCCCTCCTGCTGCGGATTTTCATCGGCGAAAGCGATCGCTGGCAGCACCAGCCGCTCTATGAAGCCATCGTGCTCAAGGCGCGCGAAATGCATCTGGCCGGCGCAACCGTCTTGCGCGGCCCGATGGGTTTCGGCAAGGCGAGCCGGCTGCACACCGCTAAAATCCTCCGGCTCTCGATGGATTTGCCGCTCGTCATCGAAATCGTGGACAGCGAGGAGAAAATCAACGGCTTCCTGCCCGTGCTCGATGAAATGGTCGGCGGCGGTCTGGTGACGCTGGAAAAAGTGAAGGTGATTGACTATCGCGCCCCCAAGGACGCGCCGGCGGCCTGATTTCCGGCGGCCCAGGTTGCGCGCCGGGGCTAAGTTTCGTCAACCAGTAGTTTGCGCGGTGAACATGTCCTTCGCGATCACGCCGTCGGCCACCTTGGTCACCGCGCCGGTCATGCAAACCGCAAAATCATCGCCAATCTCGATTTCAATGGTGCCGCCGGGCATGTGCACGGAGATGTTGCGGTCGCACAGGCCGAGCTTGTGCGCCACCGCCGCCGACGCGCTGCTGCTGCTGCCGCTCGCCAGCGTGTAACCTGCGCCGCGTTCCCAGATTTCAATCTGGATGTTGTTGCGGTCAATCACCTTCATGAATTGCACGTTGATGCGCTTGGGAAAACGCATGTGCGTTTCCAGCAATGGGCCGATAAGTTTTGCCAGTTCCGGGCTGATTTTCGGCAGCGGCAGCACGCAATGCGGATTGCCCACCGTCGCCGCGCAAAAGTTGAAACGTTCGCCGCGCAGATGAATCGGTTCGTTGATGACTTCGCGGCGCGGGCCGGCCACGGGGATTTCATCGCTCCAGAAGCTGACCTTGCCCATCTCGACGCGCACAATTCTGCCGCGCTCCGTCACCGTGGCTTTTACCAGGCCGCCGGCCGTTTCGACGGCAAACTCCTCCTTGCCGACCAGTTTTTTGTCCCACAGATAACGCGAAAAAATTCGCAGGCCGTTCCCGCTCTTTTCCGCCTCGCTGCCGTCGGGATTGAAAATGCGGACCGCAAACTCCGCTTTTTTGGAGGGCAGCGGTCCGAGCAAAATGCCGTCCGATCCGACGCCGTAATTACGATGACAAATCGTCTTGATCTGCGCGGTCGTCAGCGGCGCCGGCAGGTTCTTCGGGTCAATGACCAGGTAGTCGTTACCCAGTCCATGATATTTGGTAAATGCCCACAGCATGACGCCAGCATACCCTGCCGCACGCGAAGCGCAAAACAGAATCAGGGCTGGTCCGGCATTTTTGTGGCGTGCCGGGCTTCCTCCGCGTGAAACTTGTGCAGGAACCGGTGGTACACCGGCGCGAAGAAAATTCCGAGGCTCGTCAGAAATGCCAGGCCGCTGAACAGTGCGTAGCAGCCGGCAAAAATCTTGCCGCCGGTGGTTTGCAGCGACGACACCGGGCCCATGCCGGACAAAATCATGGCCGCATTGACGAAGGCATCCACCCAGGACATGGACTCGAAGACGCGGTAACCCACCATCCCGAGGCCGAGCGCAAACGCGATGAGCAGCAGGCCGACGGCTGCGCTCCGGGCGAGGCGCGCGTAAAATTCACCGCGCGGCAGCAATGGTTTTGAGCGATGTTCGAACATATCCGATTCAGGATTTACGATATACGATTTACGAGTGATTTGAAAATCGGTGGCGGCGCGTAAATCGTATATCGCAAATCGTAAATTATTTTTTCACTGTCACACTGCTGATAATTTCTTTCACGTCCTTTAATCCGTGCTTCTGCAAAAATTCACGGAGGCCGGCAATCACCTGCAACGGTGTCTGCGGCTCGTAGAAATTCGCCGTGCCCACCGCCACCGCCGTCGCGCCGGCCACCATGAATTCAATCGCGTCCGCCGCATTCTGAATGCCGCCCATGCCGATGATGGGAAGCTTCACCGCCTGCGCCGCTTCCCAGACCAGTTTGATGGCGATGGGCTTGATGCACGGTCCGGTCAGGCCGCCGGTGACGTTCGCCAGCCTCGGACGCCGCGTTTCGATGTCAATCGCCATGGCCGGGTAACTGTTCATGATCGACAGCGCGTCACTGCCGGCGTCCGCCGCCGCCCTGGCGAACGGCGCGATGCTCACCACGTTCGGACTCAGCTTTGTGATCAACGGCAGCTTGGTCACCTTGCGACACGCGGTCACCACTTGCGAGAGCAACTTCAAATCCGTGCCGAACTGCGCCCCGCCTTCCTTGATGTTGGGGCAGGACACGTTGAGCTCCAGCGCGCCGACCCCGCCAAGGTCGTCGAAATGCCGCGCCACGTCGGCGTATTCCTCGACCGTGGTGCCCCAGATGTTGATGATGGTCGGCACCTTGAGCGTTTTGAGAAACGGCCAGTATTTTTTGATGAACCCGTCCACGCCCGGCCCTTGCAAGCCGATGGCGTTGAGCATGCCGCTGGCAGCTTCGGCAGTGCGCGGCGTGGCATTACCGCGCACCGGATGCAGCCGGATGCCTTTCACGACCACCGCGCCGAGCTGGTTCAAATCCAGGAGTTGCGCGTACTCGACGCCGTAACCGAAGGTGCCGGACGCCACCATCACCGGGTTTTGCAAAGTCAGTCTGCCGATCTGAACGGACAAATTCACACCGTCATCCGCCTTGGAAACTCCGGACTTTGGACCTGGGACTTTGGACTTCATTTGACCGCCTCCCACTGAACCTGCTGCGAACCGAACACCGGACCCTCGGTGCAGGTGCGCTGATATTCCCAACTCGCGCCGGTCTTGACCGGGATGACGCACGTCAGGCAGACGCCGACGCCGCAGCACATGTGTTCATCCATCGAAAGTTCGGCCGGCACATCAAATTCCCCGGCGATTTTGCCAACCGCCTTCAACATTCCCGTCGGGCCGCACGCATACAGCTTCCGGCCTTTCGCGTGGCGTTTCAGTTCGGCCTGCAACGGTTTGGTGACCAGCCCTTTTTCGCCGTGACTCCCGTCTTCGGTGGCCACGCGGACGTCCCAGCCGAGCGCGCCAAATTCCTTTTCGCACAGGATATCAATCCGTTTGCGGCCGCCGACAAACACGATGCCTTTTTGCGGCGAACGTTGCGCCAGCAGATACATCGCCGCCATGCCGTAACCGCCCGCGACCAGCAGGGGAATCTCGCCGCCGCGTTTGGGCACGGTGAATCCATGGCCGAGCGGCGCAATGACGCTCAGCTCCTCGCCGGCACCCAGCCGGGCGAGCGCGTCGGTGCCCTTGCCGACGGTCTTGTAGAGGATGGAAAACGTGTCGCCGGAAACCTGGAAGATGCTGAAGGGCCGGCGGAGCAGGGCGTCCTTCATCGGCAACACGCGGACATGGGCAAATTGGCCGGGTTGGATGAGCCGCGCGATTTGCGGCGCGCGCAGCACGAGGCGGAAATAAGAATCGGTGTCGCGTTCGTTGGAAACAATCTGGACGGTTTGCTCAAGCATCGGCGCTTGCCAGCATGGTCGCCCGCGGCAACCCTGTCAACTTTGGGTGTGTGGTCAGCGGGCTTCCGATGCAGATTCAGCTTTGGCAACTTTGGGCTGGATTGCCAGGGCCAACGCCACCCCAAGCACTGTGCCGGCGGTGTTCGTCAACAGGTCGGTCATCGACGATACCCGGTTGGGCAGCCACGCCTGGATGATTTCAATCGTCAGGCTGACCGCCGACCCGGCAAGCACCGCCAGTAAAGCGTTGGCAGCCCAATGATTCGGCCTGAGCCCGCGGCGATAAAGAAAATAGCAGAATCCAAACGGCACGAAGCCAAGGATATTAACGACGATGTCCGGATAATCTGGATGGTCATAAACGAGATCTTTCCCGGGCGGAATCAAGAATTCCTTTTGGACCACCTGATAAACGGCGGGAATCATCACACGATGCCCATTGCCGGAGGAATCTTCCGCCTGCTGCCCGCGGCCTTCGTCGAAAAGGTAAAGAGCCCGCAGGCCGGGAGCGTTCGTGAGTTGTCCAGCGTGGGCCTGGGTCCAGAGCGTGCAGTGCCGGGCGATTTCTGCCGCATCCAGCGCCCGGTCGTACACGGCCAATCCGAACAGCTGTCCTGTCCACGAATGTTTTCCGGAAGCTTCGTTGCCCAGGATTAACCGGCCCTCCAATGCCTTCGCGTTCACCATAAACCGGGGAAAATGTGAGGCGGCCAATCCGTCCAGGTAAAACCCGGTTCCGGCTGCATCACCCCGGACCGTGATGAAACGGGCCGTTTGTTTCAGCAACGCATCACCTCCGCTGACTTCGGGGATTCGCCGGAGCGGCGACGGAGACAGGACTGTCGCCCGCAGCAACAGCTCCTTTTTCCATTGGCACAGGACAAAATCGAAGGGCAGGCTGGGGTTATGGATTGACAGAAGGTCGAACACGTCGGTGTTGGGTTCGATTTGCGGTTCGACCCACAGCTCCAAGGTAAAGTTCGCGGACGGCCCGGCGGCTTTGCTCAAACTGGAGAGCGCGGGCAGTGACGCGGTGTCATAGGCGATTCCGTTGGGCTCAAACTGCAGGCCGGGGCGGTCCGCCAGCCAGGTGACCCGGTTGGGCGGCCGAAACGCGAACGGCCACAGGCCGACCACGAAGTAACCCGCCACAATCACGAGGCTCAGCCAGCCGAACCAATTTTTTTTGGGAATGCCTTTCACACAACGCTTCGAATTCGTTCAACCATGGCCGAAGGCCAGCATGGTTGGCAGCGCCAAACCTGTCAACTTTGCGCGAAGAGCAGTTGCGTTAATTAAATAACCGGGTCGGGCGGGCAGTCCTCTGCCCGCCGCGAACGCGAAAACGGCGCGCGCGGAGTGACGCGCCCTGCCAAAATCTGGTTTTGCGCCTTTTGCGATTTCTTGCGGCTGGAAAGTTCGCTATTTCCCGTATTGCTGCCGTAATTCGATGGGAAGATCCTGAAAATTGATGTTGGTCATCGCCCAACCGCCGTTTACCGGCTCATAACTGATGATAATTCCGTCGTCCTTCACTCGTTCGACCTCCACATTTTTGTAGATGACTCCGGCGATCGCCAGTTCATTGGCGGGTCTCGCCTGGCCCGGTGAACTTGTCGGCAATGATGGAGCGTCGGGGGCCAAAGCTGGCTTGATTACCACCGATGCGCTGGCGGGTAGAGCTTCGGTGGGTGTCGCGACCGGTTCCGCGGTGGCAACCGCCGCCGCCGCTGGTGCCGGGGAAGCTTTGGGTGCCGGAGCGACAACCGCCGGAGCCGCTGAAAGCGGAGCCGCCTCGGAGGGAGCCATTCCGGGAGAGATGGCGCCCGGCGCCCGGGCCATGGGCGTCTCAGTTACGGGCTGGGGTTGCGGCTGGTTCATCTCGTTCAATTTTTGATTCACGACGGCAAGGGCAGCGGCCTGGGCTGAAGCGGTGGTCGTGTCAGATTCAGGAACCGGAGCGAAGGTGTCGTCAGACGGCGCGGTTGAAGCGGGTGCGGGTTTGGCGGCTTTCGCGGGAGCAACGGCGACCGGAGCTGCCACCGGCGCCGTTTTGGCCGGAACAGTCTTGGGAGCTGCCGCCGGGGTGGAGGCGACCTGGACAGGGGCGACCTTGGTTCTCTTGGTGACAGGTTTGGCGGGCTTTGCCGTCACCGGCGCGGAATTTGTCTTCGTCGCCGACTGGGCCTGCGGATGGTCCAGCTCGTACAATTTTTGTTCCATGGCCGCGCGCGCGGCGGCCTGGTCCGGCGTATCTTCCGCGCGGGCAGAAAGGCAGGTCGCAATCACGGCGCCGCATAAAACAACAAAGATGCTGGTTTTCATAAAGTCACATGTCTGCACCCGCGTCGGCGGGCATCATTAAAGACTCAGCTAGTTTGCTGCCAGCTTCAAGCAATCTGTTCCAACTCCTTGAGCCGCGAGGAGATTGAACACACGTACCGAAGGGAAGTCACTCCCTCTCCCCGCCTGGGCGGGGAGAGGGTAGGGGCGAGGGGATTTGAGCTCATAAAAAATTGGCCTTCCACACCCCCAACGGAATTCTAAAGGGACGCGCCGCCTCTCCCCGGCCCTCTCCTCCATGGCATGGAGGAGAGGGAGAAAATCGGCGCGGTCGTCAAGACGCACCGTTGAACGGCAACGAATTTAATTCTTAACCGCCACGGATGCTTGCCAGCGCGGCCAGACCAATTAGGATAACGCCGTGAAATTTTATCACTGGCTTTTGTTTTTGCTGCTGAGCGTCGCGGTTGTTCGCCAGGCGAACGCTTCCGCCACCATCATCAACAGCGCAAAGACCGAAGCAGCCCCGGACACCGCCATCGAATTGAATCCCGACGATGCGGATGCCTATGTCCTGCGCAGCGCGGCCAAGGTGGACAAAGGCGACCTGGACGGCGCCGTCGCGGACGGCACCAAAGCCATCGCCATCGATCCGGACGATGCGGATGCCTACATCAATCGCGGCATTGCGAAGCGCGCCAAAGGCGACCTGGACGGCGCCATCGCCGACAGCACCAAAGCCATCGCCCTCAAACCGCGTGATGCCGATGCCTATGTCCTGCGCAGCGCGGCGCGGGTGGACAAGGGCGACCTGGATGGCGCGATCGCGGACGCCACCAGAGCCATCCGGCTCAGACCGGATGATGCCAATGCCTATGTGAATCGGGCGCTGGCGAAGAAAGCCCAAGGCGATTCGGACGGCGCCATTGCCGACAGCACCAAGGTCATCGCGCTAAAACCGGATGACGCGAACGCCTACGTCCTGCGCAGCGCAGCGAAGGCAGCCAAACGCGATTCGGCTGGCGCCATTGCCGACAGCACCAAAGCCATCGCGCTGAATCCGGATAATGCGGAGGCCTACGTCAATCGTGGCGTGGCGAAACTGGCCAAAGGCGATCCGGATGGCGCGATTGCGGACTTCACCAAAGCCATCGCGCTCAAACCGGATGATTTGAATGCCTATGTCAACCGGGGCATTGCCAAGCGAACCAAAGGCGACCTGGACGGCGCCATCGCCGACAGCTCCAAGGTCATCGAACTCAAACGGCACGATGTGGTGCCCACCGCCAGTCCGGACATCGCGAAGGCAGGCAACGGTGAACTGGACGTTGCGATTGCGAACAGCACGAAAGCGGTCGAACTCAAACGGCAGGACGCCGAGCCCGCCGCCACTCCGGAGGTGGTGAAGGGCGGCAACGGCGGGTTGGACGGCACGATTGCGAGCAGCCCCAAAACCATCGAACCCAAACCGGATGATGCCAAGGCCTGCGTCAATCTGGGTGTGGCGAAAATGGCCAGTGGCGACCTGGACGGCGCGATTGTGGACTTTGCCAACGCCATTGCTCTCAAACCGGACGATGCGGAGGCCTACGTGGATCGCGGCGTGGCAAGATTGGCCAAGGGCGATTCGGATGGCGCCATCGCGGATTTCAGCAAAGGCATCGCCCTCAAACCGGACGATGCGATTGGCCATTATTTTCTGGGATTCTGCTATGCCAACGGCGAAGGCGTGAAGAAAGATGCGGTGACGGCGGTGCGAATGTATCGCCAGGCCGCCGGGCAGAATCTCGCCCAGGCGCAATGGCGGCTCGGTCTCTGTTATTCTTCGGGCGAAGGCGTGGCTCGGGACGCGGTGGAGGCGTATGCGTGGTTCAGTCTGGCCGCGGGGTCAGATTCAGATGCGGCGAAAAGTCGCGACCAACTGGCGCGGGAATTGACGCCGCGACAATTCAAAGCCGCGCAGATGCGCACCCAGGAATTACAATCGCAAATCGAGGCCAGGTTCAAACTTTAAACTGAAAGCCTTCCTTTAGCGACAGCACGTGGAAGTGAGCAGAACGCTGTCTAATGTGGTCGACGGTGATGAGTCTTTGCTCGCTTCAACCCGTCGAGCAATTGACGATCCTCCGTCGTTCCCAAAAACAAGACCACCGAGGACCAAGGGTGGGCAATGGGAAAACAACGGATTAAGATTAAGAAAAAGATTAGGATTAAGACACTGCTCAGCCGGTTATTCTTTGGACCGGACGACTTCGGGTGTGGTTTCCATGGTGGGATGCGGCTGGCCGTTCACGGCTCCGGCCTGACGGGCGTGGGCGCGTTCGACGATTTGGCGGTAGGTCGCCAGCGCCAGCAGCGGCCAGGCGTTGCGGTACATGTCGTATTTCAAATAGAACACCTTCGGGAAACCGGTGCCGGTGGTTTCATGCTCCGTCCATGAACCGTCGGGGTTTTGCGTGCGGACCAGATATTCAATGCCGCGCTTGAGATGCGGATTTGCCGGGTCGTCGAACGCGCACAGACCCATCACGGCCCACGCGGTCTGCGATGCCGTGCTCGGTCCGCGTCCCTTGAAGACCGGGTCGTCGTAGGTGTTGCAGCGCTCGCCCCAGCCGCCGTCGTCGTGCTGGACGCTTTGGAGCCATTGACGCGCCTTCAACAGCCACGGTTGCTGCATGTCCTGGTTCATCGCGCGCAGGCCGCGCAACACCTGCCAGGTGCCGTAAATGTAATTCACGCCCCAGCGGCCGTACCAGGAGCCGTCGGGTTCCTGCTCGTCGCGGATGTAATCGAGCGCCTTCTTTACACGGGCATGGCTCGGTCGGAAATTTTCGTACCCGAGCAGTTCCAGGATGCGCGCGGTGATGTCGGCGCATTCGGGGTCGAGCATGGCGTTGTGGTCGGCGAACGGGACCTTTTCGAGGATGTTCTTGGTGCAATCCTTGTCGAACGAGGCCCAGCCGCCGTCCTTGCATTGGAACGTCAGCATCCAGTTCAGGCCGCGCCGGAAACATTCGTCGCGCCGGGCGGGATGGTCGGTGGGAATCTTGCGGAGCGCGAGCAGCACCATGGCGGTGTCGTCCACGTCCGGGTTCCATTGATTGTTGAATTCAAAGACCCAGCCGCTCGGTTCCACGCGCGTGGGGTTTTTATGGTACCAATCGCCGCGGATGCGGATTTCCCGGTCCATGAGCCAGGTGGCGGACTTTTTCAAGGCGGGATGATTTTCCGAAATGCCGGATTCATGGAGGCAAATGGCGACGATGGCGGTGTCCCAGACCGGCGAGAAGCACGGTTCGATGCGCACGCGGTCGGCGGTTTCGTGCTCGAGCTTCTTCAGCTCGTGCGTGGCGCGGACGACCTGCGGATGGTCGTCGGGATAGCCGAGCGACTGGAGGGCGATGAGCGAATTGAGCATGGCCGGGAAAATTGCGGCCAGCCCGTCGGAATGTTCAAAGCGTTCGAGCATCCATTGCTCGCATTTCCGGAGCGCGGTTTTGCGGAACGGATGGATTTTATGTTCGGCGAACCATTCCGCGAACTTGTGGAGCCGGTCGAGCCAGAGAAAGAAATTACGCCAGGACAGCTTTTCCGGGTCGGGCGCGAGCGCGAGGTCGCGTTCGTGGACGCCTTCGGGATACAGCTCGTCCAGATCCACGTCGACCGGGTGGGTGGGTTTGAAATGGCTGATGATGGCGAGCGGCACGAGCATGGCGCGCGACCAGTTGCTCATGTCCCAGAAATTCACGTGAAACCATTTGCCGATGAGCAGCACTTCGCACGGGATGGTGGGCACGTATTCCCAGGAATAAAGCCCGAGCAACGCGAGGTACAGCTTGGAGAAGGTGTTCATGCGCGGCACACCGCCGAGGTGCAGCGCCACTTCGCGGGCGCGCAGCATCCACGGGTTGGTCTCCGGCACACCGGCAAGTTTGAGCGCGAGATAGGCCTTGATGGTGGCGTTTACGTCGGACGGGCCGCCGTAATAGATGTTCCAGCCGCCATCCGGCAATTGCATGGACAACAGGTGATTGACCGCCTTGCGCTGCCATTCAGGGTCAACCTTACGGTTCCAATGGTGATACGCAATCGTGTCGGACACGAGCGTGGAATCCACCATCAATTCGCCGACCCAGTAACCCTCGGGCTTTTGCAGGCCCAAAAGGTATTCCTGCGACCGCAGGATCGACGTCTCGATTTCCCTGTCAAAGTCCGTTTGAAGCCGGGCCGCCGGAGGCGACTGCGTCGCCTGAACCCTGGATTCGCTTTCAGTCAACACGCCCATATTTTGCGGGGTTCAGGCGGGGCTGTAAAGGATTTTAGTCGGGTGGAAAATCCTCCCACTTCTCCGCGAAGCGGAAAGGTGGTTTTCGATAGTACCTACCTAACCAAACAACCGCTTAAAAATGAGATGGCCCCCCGGCGCACCAGGTGATACTTAACTTTTTGTTATGGACAAACCGGACGAATTTTCCTAGTTGAAAATCAGTGGTTATTTCAAACGAAGTGGCCCATGAGCTATAAGATTTCCCGATACGGCTGGCTGCCCGATTTGCCCGACCAGCGTGACCATTTTTATGCCGCACCGGTCGTGCGGGCAGGGGCGCTGCCCGCCAGCGCGGATTTGCGCCCGCAATGCCCGCCGGTATATGACCAGGGCCAGCTCGGCAGTTGCACCGCCAATGCCATCGCCGGGGCCATCCAGTTCGACCGGCTGAAACAGCAGCTCGCCGACGTCTTCATTCCTTCGCGCCTGTTCGTTTATTACAACGAACGCGCCATCGAACACACGATCGATTCTGACAGCGGCGCGCAAATCCGGGACGGCATCAAAAGCGTGGCCAAGCTGGGCGATTGTCCGGAAGCCGAATGGCCCTATGTCATCGCCAAATTCAAGACCAGGCCGGCGCCGAAGTGTTACGCTGACGCCCTCCAATACCGGGTGATTTCATATCAGCGGTTGACGCCGGTGCTCAGCCAGTTGAAAGGCTGCCTGGCGTCGGGTTATCCGTTCGTGTTCGGTTTCACGGTTTATGAGAGTTTTGAAAGTGCGACGGTGGCCCGGACCGGTCATGCCTCGTTGCCGGGCTCCGATGAACGCGCCATTGGCGGCCACGCGGTTGTCGGCGTCGGATACAACGACGCGAAGCAATGGTTTGTCGTGCGTAATTCCTGGGGCAACCGATGGGGTCTAAAGGGTTATTTCACGCTGCCTTACGCTTATTTGACCGATGAAAATTTAGCCAGTGACTTCTGGACAATCCGTGTTGTTCAGTGATAATCAACCCAACCCGACAAAAAACTATGACCTTGACCAAACGCGACCTTGTCATTCGTATCAGCAACGAAACCGGCCTCGTCCAACAGCAGGTGTTCGACGTGGTGCAGAAAACATTGGATTACATCGCCGAGGCGCTCTCCAAGGGCGACAAGGTGGAACTCCGCAACTTCGGAGTGTTTGAGGTCAAGGTCCGCAAGGCGCGCGTGGGCCGCAATCCGAACAAGCCGGAAACCGATGTGCCCATTCCCGCCCGCGCCACGGTGAAGTTCAAGGCCGGCAAGGAAATGCGCGCCGACGTCTTCAAGCTGTCGCCGAAAGGGCAGGTCGCGCCACCCGCGTAGAGATTTCTGCAAAACAACATCGGAAGCAGCGTAGCAGCGACGCCCCGTCGCTGGTGGGTGATGGCGGCGCCCACGCCGTCCTTTAAACCAAGGCTTTTGAGGAACGCGACGAGGGCGTCGCGTCTACTTTTCGGCGACGGGGCGTCGCCGCCACACAGTTTTGCGAAGGTTTCGCTTGGGGTGGGAGAACGGACTTTTCAAAATCCGCAAAAGTTTTGTTTAGTTTTTACGGATTTTGTGTTTTTTTGCGGCTGACTTATGGAACGACTGCCCGGTTTCCGCGATTTCTATCCCGAACCAGTGCCGTCCCGCGACACGGGATGGAGCTTCGACGCCCGTCAATTCATCTTCAATCAATGGCGTGAAACCGCCCGACGTTACGGTTTTCACGAATACGATGGGCCGCCACTTGAATCGCTCGAGCTGTTTACCACCAAAAGTGGCGATGAGATCGTTGGCCAGCTTTACAATTTCACCGACAAGGGCGACCGCGCGGTGGCGCTCCGGCCGGAAATGACGCCGACGCTCGCGCGCATGGTGGCCGCGCACGAGCGCAATTACAAAAAGCCCATCAAATGGTTCGCCATCCCGCAATTGTTCCGCTACGAACGCCAGCAGAAGGGCCGGCTGCGCGAACATTTCCAGTTCAACGCCGATCTCATCGGCGAAACGGACCCGGCGGCGGACGCGGAACTGATTGCGCTGCTGATTGACACGTTGCGCAGCTTTGGATTGACGGCACAGGATTTCGTCATCCGCCTGAGCAGCCGCAACGCCTGGCATGAGTTTTACGAAGCCAGAAGTCAGAAGTCAGAAGTCAGAAGTCAGAATGAATACGAATTCTTCCAGGTCATTGACAAACTGGAGCGCACCCCGCCGCAGGAGAGTGAAACGAAGCTGACGGCGCTTGGTTTTTCACTGGCGGACGTGAACCAGTTCATCGAATCCGGCAAACCGACGGCGGAATTGCAGAGTATTCTGGACAATCTGGCCGCGCGCGGGTTGCGCGAATTTGTGAAAGTGGATTACCACGTCATCCGCGGGCTGGCGTATTACACCGGCGTCGTGTTCGAGGCGTTTGATGTCCAGGGAGAATTTCGCGCCATTGCCGGCGGCGGACGTTACGACAACCTCGTCAAACTCATCAGCGGCGGCAAGGTGGACCTGCCCGCGCTCGGTTTTGGCATGGGCGACGTGGTGCTGCTGGAATTGCTCAAGGCGCGCGGCCGGCTGCCGAACTTCGATGCCACCGTGGACGTGTTCGTTTTGATTGAGGACGAAAACCTGCGCCCGCAATCCCTGAAGCTCGCCCACGATTTACGCGCGGCCGGCCGGGTTGTGGAATATCCGCTTACGCCGGCCAAGCCGGACAAACAATTCAAGCGCGCGCAGGAATTAAAGGCTGCGTTCACGGCGAAGCTGGAAGGCGATTCCAGCGTGAAAATCCGCAACCTCAAGACCCGGAAGGAACAGATTGCCGGCGTGAAAGACGTGCTGAATCAGCTGATATAACCCGGTTATCAGCGGATTACAGGTGCCCGAGTCGTGTCTGGCGGGAAACCAGGGTGACTGGACGAAACCGGGATTGGCAGGGAGCGGTGACTTTTCTATGCATCACCAAACAACGCGTGTTTGTTTGGCAAAGGACAGCGGGACGGGAATTGTCCTGTTTCGCGACAGGATTGATCGGGTTGGGTAAAATCGCCAAAGGATTCATCTTTTCGGTGGCTTCCCCGATGGCATATTTCACTTTCCGGTGAATGTGCTTCTTTGGGGTCAATCCACGGGTAAGGTACCAGGTTGACGCCAGCCAAAGCGTTCCCAGACCTGTCAGGCGCAAAGCCCATTTGACGGAAAACAACTGGTTCAGCAAACCGCCGGCTTTCGCTGGTGAAGCGGCTGTGGTAGAAGTGCTTTCTGCGAGCCTGAACGGGTTTTGATAGGTAAAAACCGGAATATTCAAGCTACGCTGTGCCAAGGTGTTATGCCGGGAGGTTGCCACCGCGCAGAGGAGAATTACGCAAGCCGAGCAAGCGGTAAAAAGGAGAATTTTCTGCGCCAGTCTCTTCGTTTGGATTTCCGCGTACACGCCTCAGTAAAAGCACACCGCGTACCAACCGGACGGACGATTCTGGAGGTATAATCCGTTCTTTTTAAGGAGGTAGCGATTGTTTCCGGGATAAGGCGGTGAGCAACAATTCCTGCGAACTGACAGATCACTCGCATCGCTGGCAAATCTTTGACATGTCAGGGGCAGTCCTTATTCTAGTCGGGTGCGCACTGTCAACGTACCGCTCGGCAATCGGAGTTATGAGATTAAAATCGGCGGCGGCCTGCTGGCGACCCTGGGCGCCCAATGCGCACGCCTGAAACTCGGTTCTCGCTGCGCCATCATCACCGACACCAACGTCGGCAAACGGTTTGCCAAGGCGGCGTTCAATTCACTGGCCCGCGCTGGTTTTTCTCCGGCTTTGATTGTCGTTCCCTCGGGTGAAACCGCCAAAAGCCTGAAATCCGTCCAGACGTGTTACGACCAGCTCGCCATGCACCGGCTGGAGAGACAATCGTTCATCGTCGCGCTGGGCGGCGGCGTGGTCGGCGACCTGGCGGGATTTGTTGCGGCGACCTATCTGCGCGGCATTGCGTTCGTGCAGGTGCCGACGACGCTGCTGGCGCACGTGGACAGCTCGGTCGGCGGGAAGGTGGGCGTGAATTTGAAGGCCGGCAAAAATCTGGTGGGCGCCTTTTATCAACCGCGGCTCGTGCTGTGCGATCTCGACACGCTCCAGACCCTGCCGGAACGCGAATACCGCGCCGGCCTGGCCGAGGTCATCAAGTACGGCATCATCTACGATGCCCGATTGTTTGCGCAACTGGAGCGCGATTTTCCCGGGTTGCTGCGCCGCGATCACCCGACGCTCGCCGCCGTGGTGGCGCGTTGTTGCGAAATCAAGGCGGAGGTGGTCGGCCAGGATGAAACCGAAGGGGGGGTGCGCGCGATTCTGAATTTTGGCCACACCGTAGGCCACGCCCTCGAGGCGATTTGCGGCTACGGCAAATTTTTACATGGCGAGGCGATTTCCATCGGCCAGGTCACCGCCGTAAAAATCTCCCGCCGCGTGCCGGGACTGTCGAAGCGCGACGCCGGGCGCATCATCAATCTGTTCCAGCGCGCCGGGTTGCCGACCCATATCCGGTTGAATTCCGTGCAACGCCGGAAATTGTTTGCCGCGATGCGGCTCGACAAGAAGGTTCGCGGCGGCGAAGCCCGGTTTGTGCTCGCCAAAAAAATCGGGAAGGTCCTGTGGGGACGGCGTGTGCCCGAGGTGTACATCCGGGAAGCGCTGGATTCCTGATTTGCAAAGCCAACGCAGTTAGGTAGCTTTTTCGCTCATGGTCCTGGTCATAGACAATTACGATTCGTTCACCTACAACCTCGTGCAATATCTCGGCGAGCTGAACGTCGAGATGCAGGTGCGGCGAAATGATGAGATCACGCTCGACGCGATTCGCGCTTTGAAGCCGGAACGCATTCTGGTGTCGCCCGGTCCCTGTTCGCCCCGCGAGTCCGGGCTGTCGAACGAGGTCATCCGCAATTTTGGCGGCCAGCGCATCCCGGTTTTTGGCGTCTGCCTGGGACACCAATGCATCGGCCATACGTTTGGCGCGGAGGTGATCGTGAATTACCGGATGATGCACGGCAAAACCTCGTTGATCAAACACAACGGGAAGGATTTGTTCGAGGGGATGCCGAACCCGTTTTCCGCGACGCGCTATCATTCACTGGTCATCAAACGCGATACGCTGCCCGATTGTCTGGAAATCACCGCCGAGACCGATGAAGGCGAAATCATGGGTGTGCGCCACAAGGAGCTCCCGATTTGGGGCGTGCAGTTCCATCCCGAAAGCATTCTGACGGAGAGCGGGCGGCAAATCATGAAGAATTTTCTCAAGTTGAAGTAGCCGCGCAGCACGCTATACTCATCGCCTCATGCAGATTTATTTGCTGAAATCAAAGATTCATCGCGCCACCGTCACCGATGGCAACGTGGATTACGAAGGCAGCCTCACCATCGCGGCGGATTTGATGAAGGCCGCCGGGTTGCGTCCCTATGAGCGCATTCTGTGCAGCAACCTGGCCAACGGCAACCGGTTCGAAACCTACGTCATCACCGGCAAAAGCGGGTCCGGCGCCATTGTCCTGAACGGCGCCGCGGCGCATCTCGGCAAACCGGGTGAACGCCTCACCATCATGAGTTTCGCCGCCGTCAGCAAAAAGCAGGCGGAAAACTGGAAGCCGCGCGTGGTGGTGCTGGGCAAGGACAACAAGATAGTCGTCAAGCGCGGGATTTAATCCGAAAACCGAAGCTCAATTTCTGCGTTGGCGGAGTGCGGCCGTCCCGGCCGCAGCAACGTGGGATAAGTGAGCGGTTGGAAACTATTTTGTGGCTGAAAAGAAGCCTGTGGCTGCGCCCGAGGACAGGCGCACTCCGGGGCGGCCTCAGCCAACCCGCCACCACCGGCAACTTCGGAATTCGGGTTTAATCGAAGGTAATTTCAATTTACGAAAATCGAACGATTTACGCGGTGCTTGCGGTTGGTGGCTGCCGCGTAAATCGTAAATCCGATATCGTAAATTTTCAGAAGCTTTTGGCGACTTCCGCCCAGTTCACCACGTTCCAGAAAGCCTTCAGATAGTCGGCGCGCTTGTTCTGGTACTTGAGATAATAGGCGTGCTCCCAGACGTCCACACCGAGGACGACCTTGCCTTCCACACCGGCGATGGCCTTGCCCATGAGCGGATTGTCCTGGTTGGCGGTGGAGACGATTTCCAGTTTGCCGCCGTTTGAAACGAGCCACGCCCAGCCGCTGCCGAACCGGCCGATGCCGGCCGCCTCGAACTTCGCCTGAAAATCCGCAAAGGAGCCGAAGGTGGCCTTGATCGCGTCGCCGAGCTTGCCGGAGGGCGCGCCGCCGGCCTTCGGGCCGAGAATTTTCCAAAAGAAGGAGTGGTTCCAATGGCCGCCGCCGTTGTTGCGGACCGGGCCGCGGATGTTGTCCGGCACGGACGCGAGGTCGCCGATGAGCGCTTCGAGTGATTTGCCTTCGAGCGCGGCATGGCCGGCGATGGCCTTGTTCAGGTTGTCCACGTAAGCCTTGTGATGACGGTCGTGATGGATTTCCATCGTCAACGCGTCAATGTGTGGTTCCAAAGCTTCCTTGGGATAGGGTAAGGCTGGTAGTTCGAATGCCATAATTTTTAATCCTTTTGTTTCAATTCGTTAATATTTGAAGGTCAAAGTGCACTGCGTCCAGTCTAAAAGCAAGCCCGCACCACGCCGCCGTCCACGCGCAGGGCGGCGCCGTTGGTGGCGGAGGACAGCGGGCTGCAAACGTAGACCACCAGATTGGCGACTTCCTCGGTGGTGGCAAAACGTTTGAGGAGTGAGCTGGGCCGGACACTTGTGAAAAATTCCTTTTCAAATTCGGCAAAAGGTTTGCCACCGCTCAGTTGTTTGACGAATTCGTCCACGCCGTCGGAATGTGTCGGGCCGGGCAGCACGGCATTCACCGTCACGCCGGTTCCGGCGCAGGTCTCGGCGAGGCCGCGGGAAACGGCCAGTTGCGCGGTCTTGGTCATGCCGTAATGGATCATTTCAGCGGGAATCTGGATGCCGCTTTCGCTGCTGATGAACACGATGCGACCCCAGTTATTCCGTTTCATCCGGGGCAGACAGGCGCGGCTCAACCGGATACCGCTCAGCACGTTTACCTCAAAAAACCGCCGCCAATCGGCATCGGGAATTTCTTCAAACGGTTTTGGCTCGAAGATGCCGAGATTGTTCACGAGGATGTCCACGGCTGGAAAGCGTTTTACCAGCGCGTCGGTGGCGGTCGCGTCGGATAAATCACCGGCATGCCCTTCCAGCTTTGCCTCCGGGACGGATTGACGAATTTTTACCAGGGCGGCATGCACCGATTTTTCGGAACGTCCATTGACGACGACTTTTGCGCCTTCGCGCGCCAGCCCGGTGGCAATGGCCAGGCCGATGCCTTTGGTTGAACCCGAAACGAGGGCCAGTTTGTCCGCTAATTTTAGGTCCATAATGCCGTCAAATTTACACAGGTGCGGCCGGTGTCAACCCCGGCTGCGCGGGGCGGTCGGCTTTGCGGACAGGCTCAATTTTGAATGTAAGGCGTGCCCCAGCGCAAATCCCTGCGCACGGTGCCTTTCACCTGCTCTTCACGCATGATGTCCGACACTTGCTGCCAGTTGAGTTGAAACGTGGATTTGTTGGGCCAGTTCTTTGCTTCCGTCCAAAACTCCAGTTGCAGCTGCAACTGGTTGTTCTTTTCGGTGGGCGTCACCAGGTCGATCAGCTGCACTGTGTTCGCGTAGTCTTTGCCCGATGATTTCGACCAGAGCCACAACACTTCGTCGGTAATGTCCAGCGGCAGGCCGGGCGACTTCACGGCAAACAATCGCGGGCGGGTGCCCCGGGGATCGTCCGGGTCCGGTGATACATAGGCTTTGTCGCCTACAAAGATTGCCACGTCACCATGGATGACCTCACCAACTCCGTACAAGGACGGCCAGATCAGAACGGTTTTGCCGTCCGGCTTGAGATGCTCGAACGAAACCCGCAGGTCACCGGTGGTTTGCATGGAGCGGTGCGGGTGGGTGACCTCCACGTAACCGTTGCTCACGGGCTGAACGACGGGATGGGTGGTACAGCCCGCCAGGCCGAGGCCGAGCAGGGCGGGTGACAAACAAAAAATCAGGGCTTTAGTCAGTTTCATGGGCAATGGTTCAAAGTCAGGCCAGATCAACAAAGTTCTTAAGCAGTTGCAACCCGACTTTCTGGCTTTTTTCCGGGTGAAATTGTGTGGCGAAAAGATTGTCGCGCCACACCGAGGACGCGAAGGTGTCGCCGTAATCCGTCCGCGTGGCGACGATGCTCCCATCCACCGGCTGGGGATAAAAGCTGTGGACGAAATAGACGTAACTGCCGTTCGCCACGCCGCGAAACAGCGGGCAGTCCGGCTTGGTGATTTCAATCTGGTTCCAGCCGATTTGCGGGATTTTCAGTCCGCGCTTTTCCGAAAACCGGATGACGCTGCCCTTGAAGATTCCCATTCCGGCGGCACAGGAATTGAACTCCTCGCTTTTTTCAAACAACGCCTGGTAGCCGACGCAGATGCCGAGGAACGGCTTGCCGGACTTGATGAAGTCGCGCGCGGCGCCGAGCAATTCCTGTTTGCGCAGCGCATGGATGCAATCGTCGAACGCGCCGACGCCGGGCAACACCATCGCCCGCGCATCGCCGATTTCATCCGGCCGCCGGGCGACGTGCACATCCGCGCCGGCCTGGAGCAGCGCCTTGTGGACGCTGCGCAGGTTGCCGGAACCGTAATCGAGCAGGGCAATCACGGGTCAAGGTTATGTCTTGCGAGGCCGGCTGGCAACCGGAGATGGACCAGTACAATTTTGTTCACACAATTGACATTAATTGGTTAGAAAAAATGAAATCAAACGCACAATGATTCTTATTGTAAAAGCAGATCGTCCCGTTGCCGGCGCCCGTGCTGAAATTCGTAAGGCGCGGATGGCGGCAATGCAATAATCACATTAAATAAAGGCGATTTTATGGAAGCACTTGCCGAAACCAAATCATCCGCTTCGCTCCCAACCCTGCCCGGTGATGATATCCGCCAGATCATGTGGCGCTTTGCCGGGCGGTATGAGTTGCACATGCTGGTTCAGGCGTCGCGCAACGTCGCGCGCGGCCCGGTCGCCCGGCTGGTTGCCAATGGCGGGCGCAATTCGCATGAATGGACGGCGGACAAAGCCGCGTTGCTGCCCCATTTTGACGAGAGCGGCATCACGGCGGCCTCGCTCGACCCGGAGCAGGGCGGTTTCATTTCCGGGCCGAAAAATCTCACGCTGGCGCTGATCGCGTTTGAGCTGGCCTGGGTGGACGCCGGCGCCGCGACCTGCAGTCTGGCGGGCAATCTTGGTCTCGCGCCCATTCACGAACTCGGCACCCCGGAGCAACGCGCAAAATATATCGCCGCCGCCGCGCCGTTGAAGCCGGGCGAAAATCGGAAACAGGTCCGCGCCGCGTTCGCGCTCACGGAGCCGATTCCCTTCGTCGGCGTCGAAACCGGAATGCTGGCCGGCAAGGTGCGGGTGGCCGAATGGAAGAAAGACGGCGAACCGATGCTGCAAGTGGACAAACGCGGCCGGTTCATCACCAACATGGGTTTTGCCAACGTGGTAACCGCCGCCGTGGATTCCGACGACCAGCGCATCAAGGGCAGTTGCATGGTGATTCTGGAGGAAGGCGATCCTGGCATCTGGGACCGGGGCACGCCCACCAAAAAGCTCGTTCACCAGCTGTCCTCGACCAACGATCCGGTTTTCAACCTGCGCGTTCCCGCCAGCCGCATTGTCGGCGGTTACACCGTGAAGGATGGCGTCATCATCCCAACCTATTCGCACGGAGAAGTGATTGAGGCGGTTTTCCGCCGCACCCGGGTGACCGTCGGGCTGATGACCTCGGCCAAGCTGCTGTCCGCGATTGAACCGGTGATTCTTTACCAACGCCGCCGGTTTCGTGGCGGCGAGGGCGCGCCGGGCACTCCGCGTTTTGAACTGGGCATTCAGCAGAAGGAGGACGCGCTGCACCGGTTGGTGGACATCTGGGCCACGGGCGAGGCGAGCGCGTCGCTGGGTTTTGCCGCGGCGCGGTTGTTCGACGAACTCGACCCGTTGGAACAGCAAAAGAACCAATGGCTGGCGGACAAAAAATTGACCGGCCGGGCGGCCTTGAAGGAACTGGCGAAGAAACAACAGGAGGCGATGGAGCTGTTGCAAATCAACTCCCGGCCGGTGGGTGAGCGCGAACACCGGCACGCGGAGAAGTTACAGGCCGATCCGCTGGTGCATTTTGTCACGCTGGACTCGCTTGCGAGCGTGCTTTGCCCGGCGTGCAAGCTTTGGAACACGGGCCACGGTGCGAACATGATGCGGGAAGCCGTCAGCCTCATGGGCGGCTATGGCATCACAGAGGATTGTCCGGGTTTTCTCGGCCAGAAATGGATGGATGCACAACTGGAAGCCACCTACGAAGGTCCGGAGGCCGTGCAGCGTCTGCAGCTTTCCATCACGATGACCAACGAGCTGTTCCGCGCGCAGTTTGAACAGTGGATTGCCGAAATGCGGCGCATCGCCTCTGAGCGGCCCGGCACCGGCGCCTGCGCGCTTGCCACCGCCATGCAACTCTGGCTCTGGACCCTCAATCATGTCCAGACCGCCACCGATGCCGACGGGGCGAAGCTGTACCACAAATTGCGCCAGGGCGTGACGTTTCCGCTGGCCGATGTGCTCTGCTGGCTGCTGGCCGCGCGCCAATTCATTCTGGACGTGATCGAACTGGAAGCCAAAGGCGCGGAAAATCCCGCGCTGGCCGAAAGCCTGGCGGGCACGGTTTCGTTCTTCACCGACCTTTGCCATGTGCAATCGGCGCGGGCCGCCGGTGAAACGGGCCGGGTTTGCGCCGAGATCGTTCATGGCTACAACCGGCACCCGGCCTGGGACGAGACGAGCTGTCACGCCTGTTATTGCGCCGACGAATTGAGAACCCTGGAAGGCATCATACCCGGGATCGACAGCTCGGCCCGGGCGTATTCCGACGTTTCGGAAATCCGGGAATCGCATCCGCTCAAAGCCGGTCCCTGTGTGAGGTTTGACGGGCTGGAAGCGTTTGTCCGCCTGCGCACCAGGCTGGATGGTTGTCTCACGGGCAGCCGGCTGGCCAAGGACCGCGCCGCCGAGGCGCTGACCAGGGTGATGACGCGCGAAGCGCTGGATTATCCCGCTTGAGACGCTCTGGTCATGAGAAAGCGGAAGGCAATTAGCTCGGTAGAGCCGGTGGCAAGTCTGATTCGGCTCATTCGCCGCCAGCGCGTTATCCTGGATGCCGATTTGGCAAAAGTTTATGGGGTGACCACGACCCGCCTGAATCAACAGGTGTGGCGTAATGCGGGACGGTTCCCTGACGACTTCGCTTTTCGGCTCACGGTGGATGAATTCGCGGGTTTGATGTTGCAAATTGCAACATCAAAAAACGGGCGCGGTGGTCGTAGGAAACGCCCACTGGTCTTCACCGAACACGGCGCCATCATGGCAGCCAACGTTCTCAATAGTCCGCGCGCCGCGCAAATGAGTGTATTCGTGGTCCGGGCATTTGTAAAAATGCGCGAAGCGCTGGCGCAGAACCGGCAGTTGGCAGCCAAGCTTGCCGACTTGGAACGCCGGCTGACCGACCGGTTGAACGTTCATGAAAAGGCCATTGTTCACATTCTCGACGACATCAAAAAATTGATGGAGCCACTGCCGTCTGCGCCGGAACCGAAACGGCGTGAAATCGGATTTCATGTTCGTGACGAAGTCGGCGCAAAAGCTCGTACCCGTCCAGGAAGCGAGGTTCAAGCTCAAACGAATCCAGTCCCAGCCTGCTCACGACGGGTGTTGCAGGTCTAAACGACCTGCGTAGAACGTTATCCATATGCCGGACCAGACAAATATCAACCGCCCGCGCATGGATACGGACATCGTCTGCGTCGGGTTCGGACCGGCCACGGCGGGTTTTCTCGCCACCCTGTCGAAACAGCTTGTCAATGGGGATGGCACGCCCGCGGTGGAAAGTGCCGTCATGCCTGGAATGCCGCCACAGGTGCTCTGTTACGAACGCGCCGATGACATCGGCTTCGGGGTGTCCGGCGTCGTCACGCGGGCGCGGGCGTTGCGCGCGAGTTTTCCCGAGATCGAAAAGGCCGGCATCCCGATGGCGGCACCCGTTGGTGAGGAAAAAGTTCTTTACCTGCTTGATCCGCATGGCGTGAGCCGGCGCTCAATGACATTGTGGGCGGCGGATAAATTGGTGCGCGCTTTCAAGTGGATGCTGCCGGTCGAACGTGACGCGCTGAATCTTCCCTGGACGCCGGCATTTCTGCACAAGCAGGGCGGCCTGGTGCTTTCCGTTGGCCAATTCATGCAATGGGTCGGCGCGCAGGTGCAAAGCACCGGCACGGTCCAGATCTGGCCCGGCACGCCGGTGGCGGAAGTGCTGATTGAAAACGAGGCTGCCGCTAATGATCGGAGTGCGCCCGTCCCGGGCGCAGCAATGTCCGATGCCAATCCGCCGTCGAATAACAAGCCTGCTGAACACTCAAATGTTGCTGCGCCCGAGGACGGACGCACTCCGGGACAGCGTTCCAGAGTCGTCGGCGTGCGCCTGCTCGATCAGGGCGTGGACAAAAAGGGCAATCCTTCTGACGGCTTCACGCCCGGCATGGACATCCATGCCGCGCTCACCGTCGTTGGCGATGGGCCGGTGGGCGCGATGGGCCGGCAACTCGATGCACAGTTTGGTTTGCCGGATGGCCATCACACCCGGGACTGGGCGGTGGGCATGAAGTTCGTCGTGGATTTGCCGGAGGGCACGCCGCTCAAACCCGGCACCGTGCTGCACACCTTCGGCTATCCCGAGCCAGAGATTTTTGGATTCCTTTATGTCCACCCCGACCGGGTTGCGTCGTTGGGCATATTTGTGCCGTCATGGTTCGACAGCCCCGCGCGCACGGCGTACCGCCAGCTCCAGCATTGGATGCTGCATCCATATCTCTGGCGTTATCTCAAGGGCGGCAGGCTCCGCTCGTGGGGCGCGAAGACGCTCGGCGAATCCGGCCGGCGCGGTGAACCCCATCTCACCGGTGACGGCTACGCACGCATCGGCGAAGGCAGCGGCACCACGAATGTTTTGACCGGCAGCGGCGTGGATGAAGCCTGGGCCAGCGGCACGCAACTCGCCGAAGCCGTGCTGGAATTGCTCAAAGCCAAGAAACCATTTACGAAGCAGAACCTTGATGAAACTTATGTGAAACGCCGACGGGCGAGCTGGATTGACCGGGAATCCCGCGTGGCCGAAAAATCACGCGATGGTTTCCAGAAAGGCATCGTGCGCGGCATGATGGGCATGGCATTCGCGGGTCTGACGAATGGAAAATTCACGTTGGGCGGTGAACCGGTTCAGCCCTGGAAGCGTATTCCGTCCCTTGAGGAGTATTACCGTGGCCGGATTTCCGTGGAAGAAATCGAGCGCTTGCGCAAGGAATGCACGATCAAAGGGGTCTCGTTGAACGGCGTGCTGATGGATCGGGCCGGCTGGCCGGCGATTCCGTTTGACGGCCGGTTGCTCGTGTCCCATCAGGACGCGCTGTTGATGGGCGGCAAGGTGCAGGCGCCGCCGGGCTACGCGGATCACGTCGCGTTCCTGTATCCGGAGCTGTGCGAAAAATGCGGCACGAAAATTTGCATCGAGCTATGCAGCGGCCAGGCCATCACGCCGGGAGAAAAAAACGGCGTGCCGAATTTCGACCGCGAGAAATGCGTTCACTGTGGCGTATGCCTTTGGAACTGCGCGCAACCGGTGCCAGAAAATCCGGAACGCACCAACATCGCCTTCCGCGCCGGCACGGGCGGCCTGCACTCGGCGGAGAATTAATTATGAAACGGACATTATTCATATTCATCGGGGCCATCATGGCCGGCAGTCTTTTTGCCCAATCCATTGACCTGCCCGCGCCGCAAAAAACCGGCGGCCTGCCCCTGATGGATGCGCTGGCGAAGCGGTCCACGGCCAGAGCTTTTGATTCCAAGGAGCTTGCCTCCCAACAACTCTCCAGCCTCCTCTGGGCGGCTTTCGGCATCAATCGCCCCGATGGCAAGCGCACCGCCCCATCCGCCATGAATTTTAAGGAAACCGACATTTATGTGCTGCTCAAGCAGGGCGCGTATGTTTATTCCGCCAAATCCAACCAGCTCGATTTGGTGGTTGCCGAAGACATCCGGGCCCTGGGTGGAACCCAGGCGTTTGTCAAGGACGCGCCCGTGACTTTGGTTTTTGTCGCCGATTTCTCCAAAATGGGCAAAGGAAGTAATGATAATAAAAAGAACACTGCCAATATTGATGTCGGCTATATCTCGCAAAACGTCTATCTCTTCTGCGCTTCCGAAGGGCTGGTCACCGGGGCGAGGGGTTCGGTGGATCGGGCGACGCTTGGTCCAAGACTGAAACTGCGCCCGGATCAGACGATCATTCTGGCGCAATCCGTGGGCTTTCCGAAGCCTTGAACTGTGTCTAACCGGTCGCACCGCCGCCGCGTTACGAATCAGACTGAGACGGGCTTGCCAATCTCCACCAAAACTTCGTTCTCCAATTTTATTTTGGCGACGGAAATCCGGTTGCCGGCAATTCGGGTGGCTTCGGCTTCGTCACCGGCTGGTTGATGCGGTGCGCCTTCAGTTCGGCGTAGAGGGATTGCGCGAGGCCGGACTTCGTAAAACCGATTGCCTTGGCGCCTTTGATTCCAAAAAACTTCTCCAGGTCCGTCGCCGCGAAATGCTGCACCACCGGGTAATGTTTGAAATCCAACAGGATCTCCGCCCGGACACTTTCCGCGATGTCTTCGGTGATCAGCACGAAATGCAACCGGCCTTTGTTGTGACGCAGCTTCTCGCGGCCAATGAGCAGGATACCCGTCCGCAAAACGAACGGAAACAATCGCTCCACCGGCCTGACTGGCATTGGGTTGCTGATTTCGGAATGTTCGGACTGCGCAGCCGCCCGGCGCGTATCGGGTGGGGCGGAACGGCTGCTCCGCCCATCCTTGGTTGATCCGCTCACGCGGCCTTGACCTTCACCTTGTTCCCCTTGATGCGGGTGCGGTTGAGCTTGGCGAGGATGGCGTTGGCGTGATCGGTGGCCACGTCCACGAACAAATGCCGCTCGCGGATGTCCACGTTGCCAACGACCTTGCCCGGCAGGCCGGTCTCCCCGGCGATGGCATTGACGATGTCAATCGGGACCACCCCCATTTTTTCACCGAGATTGATGTGCAGCCGCGAGTAGGCGCCGGCCGGAGGGCGGTCCGGCTTCGGCGGACGAACGGCTTTTTCCCCGGAGCGCTCGCGGCGTTCCCAGGGCGGGGCGGATTTGCCCGGCGGCCCGGATTCAACCGGTTTCCGAGGTTCGGGCTTCACGGAAGCCAGAATTTCTTCGTCGGAAAAGGTCTTTTCAACTCCCGGTTTTGCCGCCATCCCGGTGGTGGGGCGCGCCACTCCGCGCGCGCCGCTTGCAGGGGCGGGAACGACGGCGCGCACGGAGTGGCGCGCCCCAATTGGAGATTCAGTGGATGAAGTTGCGGGACTGGCTTTTGAACGCGCCGGGTCGGAGGCCGGCGCTACCACGGGGCGCGGCGGATTCCGCGGAGCGCGGCTGTCCCCGGTCGCAGCGCGCACGAAAGGGCGGGGTCGCTGCGGTTCAGAAGAACCGCGTTCCCAGCGCGGGGCACGCCGGTCATCCGGGCGTTCGCGCGGGCCGTCGCGGAAACGTGCGCGGTCCGGGCGTTCGTGCCGGTCGGATTCCCCGGTGCGCGGCGGGTGGGCCGGCGCGGCTTCGGCGCTTTGCAATTGAGCGAGGCACGCGGACGCAATATCGGTGGAGGTGAAGCCTTCTTCCAGCAGCCGTTCGATCAACTGGTCCTGCCGCTTGAACTCGCCGCTTTTCAGCGTCGCGCGGAGTTTGTCGATAAACACGTTCTCCCGCGCTTCCTCGACCTCGGTCGCAGTGGGAACCCGGGCGCGATGGATTCGCGTGTTGGCGTAGCGCTCGATGTTGCGGATTTGAAACAGTTCGCGACCGGACACAAACGAAATCGCGCGTCCGCTGCGGCCCCGGCGGCCCGTCCGGCCGATGCGATGGACATAATCCTCGCTGTCGTAGGGCAGGTCGTAATTGAACACCACTTCCACGTCGTCCACATCCAGGCCGCGGGCGGCGATGTCGGTGGCGACGAGAAATTCCAGTCCGGACTTGCGAAACCGGTTCATCACGCGGTCGCGCATGTTCTGCGTCATATCGCCGTGGAGCCGGTCGGCCATGTAGCCCTGCGCTTCGAGATGATCCACCAGATCGTCCACCATGCGCTTGGTGTTGCAGAAAATGATGCCAAGCTTGAAGTCGTGGAGGTCGATGAGCCGCGTGAGCAGTTCGATTTTGTAGCGGCGGTCCACCTCGTAATAGACCTGCTCCACCGTCGGCACGGTGAGCGCCTTTTGCTCGATGCGCACCTGTTGCGGGTCGCGTGAGTATTTCTCGATCAACTGCTGGATGGGCCGCGGGATGGTGGCGGAGAAAAAAACGGTCTGCCGTTCCTTGGGCGTGGCCTGCAGGATCAGCTCGATGTCATCGCGGAAACCCATGTTGAGCATCACGTCCACCTCGTCGAGCACGACCAGCTTCACGCGGTTGAGCCGGAGCGTGCCGCGCCGCATGTGGTCCATGATGCGGCCCGGTGTGCCGATGACAATTTGCGCACCCTGTTGGAGGCCGTGATTCTGGCGCTCGTAGGACTGCCCGCCATAGATCGGCAGCGGATGGATGCCGCGCTTGAAGAACGCGAGCTTGTGGGCCTCCTCGGAAACCTGCACCGCCAGCTCGCGCGTCGGACAAAGGATGAGCACCTGCACCTCGCGCAGTTGTGGGTCGGTCTTTTCAATCGCGGGAATGGCGAACGCGGCGGTCTTGCCCGAGCCGGTTTGCGACTGGCCCACGACGTCGCGTCCGGCCATCAGGAGGGGGATGGCTTCGGCCTGGATCGGCGCGGGCTTTTCGAAGCCGAGCTTGTCCACGGCCTTGAGCAATTCCTGGGACAGGCCGAGATCGGAAAATAGTTTTGTTGTCATGTCATGCGTTCGCGACTGAACAACATAACAGGCATTCGCGGCCAATGAGAGCTAATTCTTGGCTGCGTTTCACGGGCAATCATTTCCTTCGGGCATCGCTAGGTATCCGAATGATCGGGACGACTGTCACTGAATGCCGCCGCTGTGCATGATTGCGGCGCGCACGGAGTGACGCGCCCTACCAAGGATTTGATTATCCCATCTCAACCAGAACTTCGTTCTCTGATTTCATTTTGGCGACGGGAACGACGTTGCCTTGAATCGGCTGGCCGTTGAGTGTGATTCTTTTGACGCCTTTCTGGACGCCGGCGCGATTGACCACCTTGATGTTCAGTGTTTTGTTCCGGAACCGGCGCGTGGCGGTGAATCCTTTCCAGGCGGCCGGGATGCAGGGGTCAATGCGCAGGCCGTCATGATCGGGCCGGATGCCCAGGATGTATTGGGTTGCGGCGTAATACGCCCAGGTGGCGGCGCCGGTAAGCCAGGGGACGCGCGAGGCGCCGTAGCGTTTGCTGTAAATGCTGTGCGTGTATTGCGAATAGACGTACGGCTCGCTGCCGCGGATCTCGGCCGTGTCGTTGAAGGAGGCCGGCATGGAGCTGCGAAAGTATTTGAACGCCCGGTCGCCGTGGCCGAGCATCGTTTCCGCCATCACCGCCCAGCCTTGCGTGTGGTTGAAGATGCCGCAGTTCTCCTTGACGCCCTGGTTGAAGACAATCGAGCGGATTTCCGCGCAGGGCATGTTTTCGTACGGCGGCGCGCACAGCATCAGGCCATAATCGGTGGCGAGCTTTTCATTCACCGATTCCATCGCCTCCCGGGCGCGCCTGGCATCGGCGTGGCCGCTGAGGACGCCCCAGGACTGGGTGTTGAGATAAATCTTTCCGTACTTGTTTTCCTTCGAGCCGATCTTCTCGCCGGTCTGCTTGTAGGCGCGGACGTACCATTTGCCGTCCCAGCCGGATTTGTCGAGTTTGCGGTCGATGATGGCGAGCTGCTGTTTCGCCCATTTGATTTCGGCGGGCTTTTTGAGCATCTCGCAAATCTCGATATAGACCGTCAGGCCGTAACGCACCTGCAGGGCCACAAACACCGAGGTGCCCTTGGTGCCCAGCCGCAGGCAATCGTTCCAGTCGGCGAACAGGCCGCTGGGCAGGCCGTGCTGGCCGGTGCGTTTGAGATTGAATTCAATGGCCCGGCGCAAATGGCCGAGCACGGTCGCCTTGCCCTTGTCGGCATAGGGCAAAACCTGGTTGTACAAGGCGACGTCGCCGGTTTCCTTGACGTAGGTGGGAATCGCGTTGAACAGCCACAGGCAGTCGTCGGAGCGATATTCGTCCTCCTTGGGCATGGATTCCTTGCCTGGCTTGTGCGTGAAGGCCATGACGATGGGCATGGCGCCGCCGCCGCAGCCCTGGCCGGTAATCATCAGTTCGAGCCGTTGTTTCGCCTCGGCCGGGATGATGTGCATGACGCCCAAAAAATCCTGGACGGTGTCGCGGTAGCCCAGCCCGTCGCGTTCGCCGCTGTAGATGAGGCTGGCCATTCTCGACCACGCAAAGGTCATGAGGCAGTTGAAAGGACTCCACATGTTCATCATGCTGTTGAACTGCGGGTCCGGGGTCTGAACGCTCAATCCCCCGATGCGGTTGTGCCAGTACTGGCGAAGTTTCTCGAACTCGGCCTTGACCGTGGCAATGTTGCCGAACTGTTTCACGGTCCGCTTGCCTTCCACCGCCGCCTTGCCGACGCCCATCAGTACCACCAGTTCGCGCGTCTCGCCCGGTTCGAGCTCGACGTCAATCTGGATGGAGCCGCAGCCGTCGTCGCCAAAGGCCTTGGAACCGGTGCACCGGCCTTTTTCGACCACCATCGGATTCGCATAACCGCGATACGGGCTGATAAACACGTCGCGGTCGGTGTCGAAGCCGACGATGTCGCCGCCGACGAACGCCAAAAACGAGCGATTGATCTGGTCGCTGATGTGGACGGAGCTGCCGTAATCAATGATGCCGTCCACAAAATCCATCTTCACGATGCCGTGCGAGTATTGCAGGTTGAGGAAGTCGTTGAAGACATGCCCGCTGTTTGGGTATTCGACGAATGTGAACAGGCTCAGTTTCCTTTTGACGGCGTCCCGGTTTGTGACCTTCAACAGCCAGCACTCGAAACGTTTGCCCAGCGGAACGAAATAGGTGGTTTCCGTTTCGATGTTGGAATACCGGGAATTGATGATGGTGTACGCGGTGCCGTGCCGGCAGGTGGTTTGGTACTGGTCGAGCGGTTTGCCGACGGGCTGCCAGGCGTTGGACCAGTAATCGCCGGAGTCCTGGTCGCGGAGGTAAATATAACGGCCCGGCTGGTCGGTCGGAACATCGTCGAACCGCAGCCGGGTCAGGCGGCCCAGCGCCGCCGACATGTGGAAGCTGTAGCCGCCGCCGTTGTTGGTGATGATGGCGCCGTATTCCTTGGAGCCGAGATAATTGGCCCAAGACCGCGGCGTATCGGGCCGCTCGATGACATATTCCTTGGCTAGATCGTCAAAATGACCGAATCGCATGAGTGATGAATCCTTTCGAGTTGGTGAACGAAGTTGCTAAAGGGGCTTGCCCGGATGCGCCTTGATATAGGCGATCAACGCATCCACCTGCGTGAACGCGAGCGCGCAATACGTGTCCGCTGCGCCGTAGAAAATGGCGATTCGTCCCGTGTCGGCATCCTGCAAGGTGGCGCAGGGGAACGCGACATTGGGAACAAACCCCATCCGCTCGTAGGGCTGTTCGGGGGTCAACAGGTAGTTTTCGCAATCCACGATGATTTTGGATGGGTCGTCCAGATCCAGCAGGGCGGCGCCCATGCTGTACACAAATCCGCTGCAGGTGTTGCAAACGCCGTGGTAGATCAACAGCCAGCCCTCGGTGGTTTCAATCGGGATCGGGCCGGGACCAATTTTGATATTTTTCCACCAGTTATGAGGGGCCTTCATCACCAGCCGATGTTTGCCCCAATACGTCAAATCCGGGCTTTGGCTCAGATAAATATCTCCGAACGGCGTGTGTCCGTTGTCGCTCGGCCGGTTCAGCATCACGAAATTGCCTTTGATTTTTCGCGGGAACAAAACGCCGTTGCGATTGAACGGCACAAAGGCGTTTTCGAGCTGGGTAAAGGTTTTAAAATCCTTGGTTTTGGCCAGCCCGATCGTCGGCCCGTTGAAATAATTGCACCAGGTGATGTAATAGGTGCCTTCAATTTCGACCAGCCGCGGGTCGTAGCCGTACAGGATGGGTTTGGTCGGCTTGCCCTTCTCCGTGGAGAAACTGATGGTCTTTTCCTCAATTTTCCAATGAATGCCATCCTGGCTTTTTCCCAGGTGCAGATTGGGATAGCCATTCCGGTGGTCAGCCCGGAAAACGCCGATGAATCCGCCCCGATAGGGAATGGTGGCGCTGTTGAAAATCCGGCACGAATCCTTCAACGCGTCCAGGCCCACAACGGGATTCCCGTCATATCTCCAGACAACGCTGGAATCGCCCTTGGGTTTTTCCTGCCACGGGATGTTGGGCAGGGACTTTCCGACAATGGTCCTTTTCATTTGGTATTACGCAGCGGCGGCGCCGGCCTCGCCCGCCTTCCGTCTTTCGTCCAGGTCCGCCTTGATCTGTTTCATTTTCGTTTCATCCAATTTGTAGAACAAGAGAATAATCAAGGCGACCGCTCCAATCGCGACGGGTATGACACTCATCATCGCTTTCAGACCATTCAGGACATTCACATTTTGAACCTCATTGGCCACGAACCCGGTGGACGCCAGGATCAAGCCCGCGATCATGCTGCCCACGGTCCAGCCAATCTTGTTCGACATGATGGAAGCGGAAAACACGAGGCCGGTGGCCCGGCGGCCGGTTTTCCATTCCGAATAGTCGGCGGTATCGGCGTACAAAACCCATAACAATGCGGAAATGGGACCTCCGGTCAGTGAGCCAATGGTCTGAAAGACGAAAATCAGCACCAGGTTTTCTGGTTTTAAGAAAAAGAATGCGCCGGTGCAAATCAGGGCGGTGATGAAAAGAATGATCAACGCATTCTTTCTCCCGCAAATTTTGGCGAACCACGGGACCAGAATGACCCCCAATATGGCCATGGCCTGTCCGACGGTGTTGAAGGCAGATGCCAGCACTTCAAAACCAAATTTGTGAGTTTCTTCAAACAGGGCGATTTCCTTTCCTCCGAAAAGGCCGATCAGGGGGTTGATAATGCTTAAAACGAAATTAAAAAAAGTTGCCAGCCACGGGCTGACCTGTTCGCCGATATAATACTTGAAATAGTGGGTGGTCACACTCAATCGGATGCAAACGAACAGGATGAAAAGAATCGTCGCGGCAAACAATAACATCCAGGGCACGTTCCTGGTTAAATCCGCCAAATCCCTGGTGACGGAGGTTTTTTCCCTGGCGATGGGCTGAATGCGTTCGCGGGTTGAAAGAAAAGTGATCAAAAAGAGGATGACCGCCGCCACGCCGTAAATCAGCAGCGTCATATGCCAGCCCTTCTGGGGTTCGGCACCGTCGTGCCCGAAATATCGGGCCAGCGGCAGCGCCGTAAGCGAAACAATAAAACCGCCTACATAGGCGCCGATAAATTTGCAGGACGAGGCGCTCGTTCTTTCGACCGGATCCCCGCTGATGACGCCCAGCATGGCCGTGTAGGGAATGTTGACCGTTGAATACATAAACATGAAAAAGACGAAGGTGACATAGGCATAAACCACTTTTGCGGTTCCGCCAAAAGCGGGCGTCGAAAATGCCAGGATCGCTGAAATTGCCAGCGGAACCGCTCCCCACAATATATAGGGCCTGAATTTGCCCCACCGGGTGCTGGTCCGGTCCGCAGTCATGCCGATGACCACGTCAAAAAAGGCATCCAACAATCGGGAGACGCCGATCATGATTCCGGCAGCCGCAGCGGCCAGCCCGAAGACGTCGGTATAAAAGAAAAGCAGATACAATGTGATGGTCTGCCAGAACAGGCAGGAGGCCAGATCACCAAATCCGTAAACGGCTCTTTCGCTTAATGAACATTTCTGGATTTCGTTGCTCATCGGTTCCTCGCTGATTATTGGGTGGTTATCCGTTGATGCCCTGATTTGGGGTATGAATGGGGCGTTGTGGTTCTACCCGTTCGCATGATGGCCTCATTGTATCCCGCGGGTTGGCATGGTCGAGACCAAAATGCCAGAAGCCGATGCCGGAGCCTGACGGAAAGAAGAGCGGTTTGTCCATCACTCGTGTCGGCGTTGCCCGGTTGGCCTCATAGACTCTGAACACCTGCCATTTTTTGGCAGAACCTTCCCACGACTTGTCCTCGTGCCAGTTTGTGCTTTGTTCCTGCGCCGGAAATGAATCACATTGCGATGGCCGCCAGGCCCAAATTCTTTTGAGCCTTGTGTGATTTTTACCGCTGTTCCGATTTATGAGCATTGCATACCAAATCGTTGTTTGCGCCGGCATCGTCCCGGATCCGCTCCAGACCCTTGAGCCCGTCAGCGGCCCGGCCGGGCCTGCATTGAAAAATGAATTGATGTTGCCCGCCGTCCTCGATCCGTGGGCGGGCCACGCGCTTTACGAGGCGGCCAACCTGGCAAAAAATGCGCCCGGCTCCAAGGTCTGGCTCGTCAGTCTTGCTCCCAAGGCCAAACTTCAACAGGTGATGATGACGGTTGCGCAGAAGGTGCCGTTTGAGTTGGTTGCGCTGGATGGCCCGGCCAGTGGTTTTACCGATGCAACTGAAACTGCCAACGCACTTGCCGATGCCATCCAGACGATTTCCGGACTCGATAAATCCAGGCTGTTGGTTTTCGGCGGCTGGGAATCGGCTTCGCGGGGCGCGGGTGCGACCATGCAAATCGTCGGCGAACGGCTGGGCATCGTGGATCAATTTCAAGGCGTGGATGAACTCAGGATCAACGCCGACGGTTCGCTGGAAGTTTTGGAACGTGTCGAAGGCGGCAAACACCAGGTTTCAAAATGCGCTGGCCCGCCGGTGGTGCTCGGTTGGGCGACGGGAAATTTGCCGGAACCGAAGAACAACCCGCAGGTTGGCATGATGAACATGCGCACGGTGATGCCCGCGTTGCAGAAAGCCAAACCGGTGAAACTGGCCGGCGAGGGGTTGAGCTTCGCGAGCGTCTCACTCCCGAAACAATTGCGCGAAACCAAAATCGTGAAGGATAAGTCCGCGGACGACATCGCGAAGGAAATCGTCGAGTGGATTAAGAAATAACAACCGGGAGGGACGGCATGTTGCCGTCCCCAATATCAAGGACGCCCGCACGGCGTCCCTCCCAATTAATCAATTTATGGAAACCATCTTGTTACTGGCATACACCGAGGCTGACGGTTCACTCGCCAAATCCGCCCGCGAAGCGCTGCACGTCGCGGCGGAGCTTCATAAATCGCTCAGCGACTCAAAACTCGTTGTGGGTTTGGTTGGCGAAAATGTTCAGGCGGCGGCGGATTCCATCGCTGCGTGTCCGGCTTCAAAGTATTTCGGCGTGACCGGCAAGGATTTCGGCCAGTCGCGCTATGCCACCGATGCGGCGGCAGCGGAAGCGATTTGCAAAGCAGCCCAGGCCACACTCGTGATCGCGCCGGCGACTTCACGCTGGAATCGCGTATTGCCCGGCGTGGCGCAGCGCCTGGGTGGACGCGCTGACACGCATGTCACGGGAGTTTCATCAACGCCGGCATCCGGTGTCGGGGTAAACCGTTGGTATTACCGGCAGCGCATGGAAGCCGTGCTGCAACGCACCCAGCGCCCGTGGTTCCTGCTGATTGACCCGGGCAGCCAGCCTGCGTGCCAATGCCAGGGTGGAACGGCAGTTGTGGAAACTGTCGCCATCCAATTATCCGACGCTTGTCAACGGACGACAGTTACCGGGATACGCGCGCCGGCGGCGGACGCCCAGACCATCCGGCCGGATGCCGATGTGCTTTTCGTTACGGGCGCCGGTTGGACGAAAAAGCAGGCCGACGGCCAGACGCATGTGCCGGATGCGGAAAAATTGATCCGTGGTTTTCTCCAACTCAGCCGCGCCTCGCTGGGCAGCAGCAAATCGTTGGTGGACCAGAGCGGGGAAGGGCAGGCGGTGCTTTCATTCCTTTCCCATCTCAATCAGGTTGGCCAGACCGGTGCGACGCCGCGTCATGCCAAGGGGCTTTCCACCTGTTGTCACGGCGAGGAGCCGCACACCGTCGGCTGGCGTTTCGTTGCCGAGCGCCGCGCCATCAATCTCGATCCAAACTGCGGCTGGGCGCGCGGCAAGGCTGACGTGCTCTATGTCGCCGATGCCTTCGCCGTGATGGGAAAAGTGAATGAATTGCTGGCGACTAAATCAAGTTGAGGCCAGTTCACGTTCGGTCTTGAGCCGCAATTGGCCGCAGGCGGCGTCGATGTCGTGGCCTTTCTCGCGCCGGAGCGTGGCAGGAATCTTTTGCTTCTCCAAAACGGCCAGGAACGCTTCGCAGACCTTTTCCACCGGTCGTTCCCAAGGCAGGCCTTCAACCTTGTTATAGGGAATCAAATTGACCTTCGCAAAGAGTCTCCTGGCGAGCGCGGCAAGCAACCTGGCCTGCTCAGGCGAATCATTGACGCCGGCGATTAAAATGTATTCCAACGTGAGCATCCGGCCCTTTTGGCCCTGGTAATCCTCGCAGGCGGCGACCAGTTCCTTGAGCGGATACCTGCGGTTCACGGGCATGATCCGGTTGCGCACTTCATCGGTCGCGCCGTGCAACGAAATGGCCAGTCGGAATTGTTCCGGCTCACCGCCCAGCCGGCGAATCTGCGGCGCGAGACCGCTGGTGGAAACGGTGATTTTGCGCGCGCCGATGCCGCCGCCCCATGGCGCATTCAGAATTCTGAGCGCCTTGAGCAACTGATCATAGTTCGCCAGCGGTTCGCCCATGCCCATCACGACGATGTTGTCGATGAGTCGAGGGACGAGGGACGAGGGGCGGGAATCAGTTTTAAGTTTTGAGTTTTGAGTTTTGAGTTCGTCGGAAGCTTGACGTTCCACCGCCAAAATCTGTTCCACAATTTCGTCCGCGGACAGGTTGCGCTTCCAGCCGTTGAGGCCGCTGGCACAAAATTTGCAGCCGTAGGCGCAGCCGACCTGCGTCGAGACGCACAGGGTGTGTCGGTCGCTGGCGTCGCCGTAAAGCGATGGATTGGCCGGGATTAAAACACTTTCGATGAGCGAATGGTCGCGCAGCCGCCAGAGGAATTTTTGGGTGGTGTCATTTCCGCCCTGCCTGCGAACGAGTTCCAACGTCTGAAGTGAGAATGTTTCGGCCAGCTTTTCGCGCAATGCCCTGGGCAGATTGGTCATGATATCCCAACTGGTGGCGCGATGGGGATAAAGCCATTCGAGCAATTGGGTGACGCGATAGGCCGGCTGATGCCAGGCGGCAAACCGGGCTTCCAGTTCGTCGCGCGAGAGAGATTTGATGTCGGTGGGCACGGTGGCTCAATACGTCAGTAATTCCAGTTCGTGCAATCCTTTGTCCGTCAGTTCCCAATGGTTGCCGCGTCTGGCCACAAGGTGGTCGCAGGGGTTGGCCCGCTGTTCGGCTTCATTGACGGAAAGCAGTTGAAATCTGGCCCGCCCATTTATTTCCGACGCCGCCCGCGGCATCAGGGCAAAGGCCACGCCATTGAAGTTCAAGGTGATTTCGTAACCGGCCACACCTTCCTTTTCGGCTTTAGGATTGGGCAGGACCAGCATCGGGTAGCGTTTCAGGTAGGGGAAATTGGTGGCCCGCACCAGCACGCGGCAGAGCTCCGTTTGACTGCGAAGGTAGTTGACCAAACTGAATTGGGCGCCTTCGGCGTGTTCGGCCAGCAGAATTTCCCGCGCGTCCAGCCCGTTGAGATTCTGGCCGTTCCATTCGCCATGATCATTGCGTTCGGTGGAATTCCTTTTGAACCACGGCGCGAAACGGTCATTGACCAGAACATTCAATTCAAAATGGACGTGGGCGCGCTCCTTCAAAATGGTTTCGGCATTTGAAGTCCGCCCCATCGTGGCGATGACGTCACCGGCTTTCACCGGGTCGCCGATTTTCAGTCCGGGCCGGATGGCACTCAGATGAGCGTAGAGCGAATAAATTTCAATTCCCTCGACGACATGGCGGAGGACGAGGTAGTTGCCATAATTCGACAGGGACGGCCGAAGGCTGAAGTAAACGACTGTGCCGTCCGCGGTGGCCATGACGGGATCGGTCGGCTCGCCGCGTCGGTCGGTTTGCAGATGGCGGATATCCAGGCCTTCGTGCAACCGCGCGCCGTTGTTGCGGACGCAGCCGAAGCTGCCGCTGGTCCAGGGTTTGTCGGGCGCGGTGGGGGCAAAAAATTCCAATTCCCGGCCGGGTTCAAACAGGTGGTGGTTGGCGGTCGGAAATCGAAAGGGTTCCTGGGCCCGGAGTCCGGTGGGAATTGCCAGGAGCAAGCCGGCAACCAACGGAAAGGCGCGGCAAACGGAAAAAAAAATCATTTCTTTTTGTTTTTGTAGAATTGGGCGACATTGCTGAGCCCCAGGACCATTTGGTCGGCTTCGGGACGCGACAGGTCGGGCGTAAAGGTGAGGATACCATTGGCGATGCGATGAGTGATGAGCGGCGCCGCCAGCCAGCGGCCGTTCGCCAGCTTGTCGCCCCATTGACCAAAAATGACGAAGTGACGCCCGGGGTTGCCGGCCGAGTATTGTTCCAAAACCCAGGTGCCGGTTTCATCAAGGCGAATTTCAATGGCGAATCCGCCCGGGGCAGCGATTTCTCTTGTGGCAACGATGTTTGCCTCGGTCAAAATGGGTTGTTTTGCGATGGTGACGAGAACGGGATCGGTGCGCAACACGGAGACGGTCTGACTTGTGTCCGACGAGTCGGCGCCGGCCTCCAGGTGGATGCGCAAGGCGCCGGCCGGGCCGCGAGGCCGGTCGGTGTCGCAGCCGACGAGCAGCGCCAAAGTGGTGGCCAGCACCAAATAGATGTTGAATTGTCGCGCCCAAACTTTCATAGTGCCAACACAAAATCGGAATACGTGGCCGATGTAAAGACACTTGTATGAGCAAACAATTCAACAAAGCAGAAAAGCGACAACGCCGAACGCGTTATCTGAAACGGAAAAAACAGGCGATAAAAGCCAAAAAGGGCGCAAAGGGTGCGCCGGCGAAAGCCGCGAGTTGAAGCTCCACGATTGCAACGTGGTATGATTCAGGGCCGCCCTTCGGGGTGGCTTTCTTTTTTTTGTGACCACCAGTCGGTTTTTGGAATCGACTGGTGTTTTTGTTGAATCTACGAGACGGAACTTGTTCACCGCGCCCGTTTTTATCCCCCCAACGCGGTGAATAATTTGCGGCGGCGAAGGGGAACTAGCCTTGATTTGACGACTGGTTTCGCATTGTTCACAGACTTTTCCCAGTCCCATTCCGGTGAACAAGCTGTGCATATCAATTCGTTGTCGGTTGGCGAATCTCCGGTATGCTGTCTCCAGTTCATTGAAAGAACGAAGCAGGCAGTAACGGTTCAAAAGATTGTGACTGTTTGTTTCCAGGATAATCCCAGGCGACTGGGGAAAGGCCGGGCCAGGCTGGTTGGCGCGGTTCCTCGGAAACCGGATTGAAAGGTCCGGGGAGAGGCAGCATTCACCAGTTCCTCTGGCATTTTCGCAAATGCCAAAAGCGAATGAGGGACTTGGCGGCAAGGGGCAAGACAGAAACTGTTCCGAGCCGAGTCAAGTAGCTCAGGCCCGTTTCGAGCCTGAGTGAATCGCAGTTACCCAGAGGGTATACGGTTGCTACTGTGCATCAGCACGGTGCGGGCGACTCTGGCGGATTCAATAAAATGAGACCGCCCAATGAAACCCGCCGAAAGGCGGACAAAGGGAGCGCACGCGTCGGGAAGGACACGAAGACTGGGCAGGTCGCGTGAAAAACTTCCAGGAGCCGGCGATGTTAAAAACGATGTCGCTGGACTGTGAGCAAAAGGCAATCTGAGAGTGAAGAGGCGAGACCCGTGGCACCGGGCGAACGCGCCGCCAAAAGCGGCGGCTGACCCGGCGCTAAGCGGTCAAGACGCGAAGAGGCCAATCGCAGGCGTGTCTTGACCTGGTTCGCAGGCCGGTGGCGCAACCACCAGCCGAAGCGAGCTGAAAAGCCTCACTCGAAATTCAGCGACCGCAAGGCGCTGGACGGCCCTGCTACGAGGCCGAAAACTCCGCTTGCCGTGGAGAATGGCGTCGGGAAACCGGCAGCCCCCGCAAGGGTGCGCGCCTAATGCCGGTCCGGGAAAGAGAGTCTGGCGCACTCCCATCCCCCATTTGTCCCTGTCTGGCCGAAAGGCCGGGCAGGGACTTAATGTTTTAGCGCAGGAAACATCCAACACCGAACATCCAACGTCCAACATCGGATTGAAAACAAACTGCAACCAGCCTGGCCTGAAGTTCGGAGCCCGTTCCGGGATGTAACCGGTTCAAAAAAATTCTTGCTCTCGCCCGGGACTCGACACAATCTTGACTAACAAGCTGAATTAACCAAATCCGATTTCTGAAAGGTTTTATGGGACGCATTTACAACAACATCATTGAAACCGTCGGGCACACGCCGCTGGTCAGGCTGAACAAGGTCACCGCCGGTCTGCCGGCCACCATTCTGCTCAAGTGCGAGTTTTTTAATCCCCTCAGCAGCGTCAAGGATCGCATCGGCATGTCCATGGTTGAAGACGCTGAAAAGCGCGGCGTGCTTAAAAAGGACACCGTCGTTATTGAGCCCACCAGCGGCAACACCGGCATCGCGCTCGCGTTCGTGTGTGCAGCGAAAGGTTACAAGCTTATTCTGACCATGCCTGAAACCATGTCTGTGGAACGCCGGACGCTCCTGGCGATGCTGGGCGCGAAGCTGGTTTTGACCCCGGGCGCCGAAGGCATGAAAGGGGCCATCGCCAAAGCCGAGCAACTGGCCAAGGAAACGCCGAATTCGTGGATTCCGCAACAGTTTGAGAATCCGGCCAATGTCGAGGTTCATCGCAAGACGACTGCGGAGGAAATTTGGGCCGATACCGACGGCAAGGTGGACATTTTGGTCGCGGGTGTCGGGACGGGTGGCACCATCACCGGTTGCGTGGAAGTCATCAAACCCCGCAAACCGTCGTTCATTGCGATTGCGGTGGATCCCAAGGATTCACCGGTGATTTCGCAGACCTTGGCCGGCGAGCCATTGAAACCTGGCCCGCATAAAATCCAGGGGTTGGGTGCGGGGTTCATTCCCAAAAATCTTCATTTGAAGGATGCCAGCGGAAACTCGCAAATTGCTGAAAGCATTCAGGTGGCCAATGACGACGCCTTCGAGATGGCCCGGCGGCTGGCGAAGGAGGAAGGCATCCTGTGCGGCATTTCGTCCGGCGCCAATGTCTGGGCGGCCATCCAGGTGGCCAAGCGCCCTGAAAACAAGGGCAAACTCATTGTCACCATTGCGCCGTCCACGGGTGAACGTTATTTGAGCACGCCGCTGGCCGCCGAGGCGCGCGCGGCCGTGGGTGGTTGACCATCCCGAATCAAGACCGGCCGGCAAATTTTGCCCGAAAAAATATGTTGCGCGGGCCGGGCTTTGCCCGTATTGAATGAGGGTCGAAAGTTTAATTTCTGTGGTTGGGTGATTTTTCCAATAGACAAGCCCCCCACGGTAGTTTTCAAGATTCAAAATTCAAAACCGAGTTTCGGGACAATTTTTGGCTTTCGACGGCACAATGCATTTATGAGCGACGCAAAAAGCAACGGTGAAAAATCGCCGGATTACGGTTCCGGCTTTCTGGAGATTTCCGAGAAGGGCTTTGGTTTCCTGCGC
Source organism: uncultured Verrucomicrobiae bacterium (assembly GCA_963762585.1). Classification (GTDB taxonomy): domain Bacteria; phylum Verrucomicrobiota; class Verrucomicrobiia; order Limisphaerales; family UBA11358; genus UBA11358. The sequence continues at coordinate 21,852 of CAVXLF010000007.1, read as the reverse complement.
ACGGCGCAAAACCACTTTCACCCGAAGCCGACCGACATTTTCGTCACCCCCGACACCATCCGGCGCAGCTTTTTACGCGAGGGCAGCCATGTCGAAGGGACCACCCAGCCGCCGCATCGCGGCACCAGTCCGCAGCTCAAGGTCGTCGAAAAGGTCAATGACATGCCGTTTGAGGATTACGTGAAGGCCGTCCGCTTTGAAAACCTCACGACCATTGACCCGATTGAAAAATACAAACTGGAAACCGACCCCGATTTGATTGAGACGCGTGTGATTGATCTCGTCACGCCGATCGGCAAGGGCACCCGCGGCCTGATTGTGTCTCCGCCGCGCAGCGGCAAGACCACCATTCTCAAGCAAATCTGCAACGCCATCACCACGAACCATCCCGAGGTTCACGCGCTCGTGCTGCTGATTGACGAGCGGCCGGAGGAAGTGACGGACTTTCAACGCTCGGTCAAGGCCGAGGTTGTCGCGTCGTCAAACGACCAGGATTTGGAAACGCACGTGCGCCTTTCGCGCTTCATGATCGAGCGCTGCCGTCGCATTGTGGAAAGCGGCAAGGACGTTTTTGTTTTGATGGATTCGCTCACCCGCATCGCCCGCGCTTACAACAGCGTTCATGGCGGCAGCGGCCGCACGATGACCGGCGGTGTGGACGCGCGCGCCCTGGAGATCCCGCGCAAGATGTTTGCCTCCGCCCGCAAAATCGAACACGGCGGCTCGCTGACCATCCTGGCCACGGCGCTGGTGGACACCGGTTCGCGCATGGACGAATTGATATTCCAGGAGTTCAAAGGCACGGGCAACATGGAGTTGATTCTCGACCGCAAACTTTCCGACCGCCGCCTGTATCCCGCGATTGATATTCCCAAGAGCGGCACGCGCAAGGAGGAAAAGCTTTATTCCCCGAAACAGATTGAAGCCATCCGCAAATTGCGCCGCATGATGGTGGACTTGAATCCCATCGAAGCGATGGAAACGCTCACCGCCGCGCTCAAAAAGCACAAGACCAACGACGAGTTGCTCGCCAAGCTCGAAAAGGGAGCGTAGTTTTTCCGCGGTGAATCCGTCGCTCCATTCGCGTCCGCCGCTGGAGCGGATGTTGCGCATCCATCAGGTGGTGTCGTCCGGTAAATTCCCCAACGCCTCCGCGCTCGCCCGCGAAATCGAGGTCGCCACCAAGACGATTCATCGCGACATCGAATTCATGCGCGACCGGCTGGGCCTGCCGATCGAATTCGATCCGGGCCAAAACGGCTATCATTACACCGAAACCGTCAGCGCCTTTCCCAACCTGCAGATTACCGAGGGCGAACTCTTCGCGTTGGTCGTGGCGGAAAAGGCGCTCCAGCAATATCGTGGCACCAGTTTTGAGAAACCGCTGCTGAGTGCCATAAAAAAAATGGAGCAGGCGCTGCCCGACACCATTTCCCTGAATCTGGCCGACCTCGGGCAGACGATTTCGTTCCGCACCCGCGCCGAGCCGATTTTGGATCTGAAAATCTTCGATGCGCTGGCCCGGGCCGTGGCCCGGCGTCAGCAGCTCGGACTGGCCTACCGCAAACCCGGCCAGCCCCGGCCGGAGACGCGGCTCGTTGACCCGTATCATCTGGCGAACATCAATGGCGAATGGTTTTTGTTCGCCCATGACCACGCGCGCCAGGAGATTCGCACCTTCGTGCCGGCGCGAATCCAATCCGTCCAGCCGACCGGGAAGACGTTTGAACGCCCGCAAAAGTTTTCGCTCGAAAAACGATTGCGCGACAGCTTTGGTGTCCATTCGGGAAAAGGCCAATACAAAGTCGTGATCCGGTTTAATGCCCGGGCCGCTGATTACATCCGTGAAAAAAAATGGCACGAGTCGCAACAGCTTCGCGAGTTGAAGGGCGGGGGGGTGGAGTTGGGTTTCAAGCTTTCCAGTCTCGTTGAAATCGAGCGGTGGATATTGAGCTGGGGTGGTGATGCCAAGGCAATTTCCCCAAAGGAACTGGTTGAAGCGGTCCGTCGTTCCGCCCGGCAAATTCTCCGGGCCCAAGCATAAAGGTCGTCACGCTTTCGGGATTGAATTATTACCGCCATGGCTTAAAATAATGCTGTTGTGAAATCCAAGCCCGGCCTCCTGTTGTTCTGTGCTGTCATGGCGCTTATCCCGGTTGACACGCTGTTTGCACAAGGCACGGCGTTTACCTATCAAGGCCGGCTCAACGACGGCGGCAGCCCGGCCAATGGAAATTACGATCTGCGTTTTACAATTTACGATGCGACAAACATTCCCGGCACGGTGATTGCCGGGCCCATCACCAACGCCGCGACCGCTGTCAGCAACGGCCTGTTCACCAGCACCCTGGATTTTGGCCCGGGTGTGTTCACCGGCAGCGCGCGCTGGCTGGACATCGGCGTGCGGACCAACGGCAGTGTCAACGCATTCACCGTTCTCAGCCCGCGACAACCATTGACGCCGGCGCCCTACGCAATCCTGGCCACCGGCGCGAGTAATCTTTTCGGCACGCTGCCCGCGACCCAGTTGACGGGCACGCTGCCCGCCAGCGCGTTTGCGGGTTATACCAATAGCGTGGCGCTGACCAACGGCGGCGACCTGTTTTCGGGGACCTTCAGCGGCATCTTTAGCGGCACGTTTGGCGGTATTTTTACCGGTGCCTTTTATGGAAATGGCGGTGGCGTGACGAATGTAAGCGTGGCCAATCTGACCGGGATTCTGGCGGATAGCCAGTTGCCGGCCAATACCGCGTTTGTGAACAGCAACCAGACTTTCAGCGGCGCAAATGCCTTCACCAATACCGGCAACAGTTTTTCCGGCAGTTTTTTCGGGAACGGTCTCATTGGCTGGGTTCCTACCAATGGCACGGCCGTGCAGGCGCAGGTTGATCACGGCTATCTTTTGACCAACTCCCAACTGGTCACGGTGACCTTGCCGGTCTCGCCCGGCGTCGGCGACATCGTTCGCGTTTCCGGTCCCGGCGCCAACGGCTGGCAGATTGCCCAGAACGTCGGGCAGTCCATTCTTGGGAATTTTTCCAGCTTTACCAAATCGTTTTGGACGCCCGGTGGCGCGCTCCCGCTGACCTGGCATTCGATTGCTTCATCATCAGATGGCAGCCGCCTGGTGGCGGTAGCCAGCAGCACGGGCGGCGGGATTTATACCTCGATCAATTCCGGGATTACCTGGTCGGGTCCGTACGGGGGTCTCGCCGGCGCCAATTGGTACGCGGCGGCGGCTTCAGCGGATGGCACCAAATTGCCTGCGGCGGTCTATGGCGGGGGAATATATACGAACTCGGGCACGAGCTATGTCCAGGTGAGTGGCACCAGCCCGGCAAATTGGATTTCCATGGCTTCCTCGGCGGATGGTACCAGGTTGATTGCGGCGGCTTTCGGCGGTTACCTTTATTCTTCCAGCAATTCCGGCGGGACCTGGACCGCGCTGTATGGACCTGCAAATTGGGTTTCCGTCGCCTCCTCCGCCGACGGCACCAAATTGGTGGCGGTCATCGGCGGCGGGATTTACACGTCGAGCAATTCCGGCGGCAGCTGGTCGCAGCCCTACGCCTCACCGGCCAGTGGCAGCTGGTCTGCCGTGGCTTCGTCTGCTGATGGCAGCCGGTTGGTTGCTGTGGCCAACGGTGGCGGGATTTACACGTCGAGTAATTCCGGCGGGAACTGGTCGCTGCAATCGTCCGCACCGGCCAGTGCGGCCTGGAGTTCCGTGGCTTCATCGTCCGATGGCAGCAAACTCGCGGCGGTGGTCAGTGGCGGTGGGATTTACACGTCCAGCAATTTTGGCGTCAGCTGGGTGCCGCAAACCAACGCGCCCGCCAAGGCCTGGAGTGCCATTGCCTCATCGGCCGACGGCACCGGGTTGGTCGCGGCGGTCAATAACCTCACGGCCGGCGGGATTTATGTCTCCCACGCTTCTGTGCTCAATACGACAACGGTGGGAACGTCCGGCTACCTGATTGGAGCTCAAAGCTCGGCGGTGGAGCTGCAATACATTGGCAACAACCAGTTCATGCCGGTCGGTTCCGCTGGAAATATTTGGGCATATTGAAGGTCATCATGAAACAGCGCCTGGTGCCAATTACCCTGTTGTTGTCGGTCGCATTGGGTCTTGATGCCCAGAACTATTCAATCGACTGGTTCAAGGTTGCGGGTGGGGGCGGCACCAGCAGCAACGGCCCATACACCGTCAGCGGCAGCATCGGTCAGCCTGATGCCAGCGGGCCAATGACCGGCGGCAATTACTCGCTCACCGGCGGGTTTGAGAGCCTCATCGCTGTGGTTCAAACCCCCGGCGTGCCGTTGCTCACGATAACCTTCAACTCCCAGCCTTCAACTCTCACGATTTCCTGGCCGGATACGGGCAGTTACACCCTTCAGAGCAACGGGGATTTGACGACGATAAACTGGGCCGGTTACGGTGGCACCGTAATCACCAGCAACGCCATCAGCCGCGTGACGATTACCCCGCCGCCGGGAAATTTGTTCTTCCGGTTAAGCCAGCCTTAGACCTTGAACTTCGGGCACTGGCTCAGGAATTTTTGCGGGTTGCGATAGACGACCTTTTCGATCATGGCAGTACGATGTCCGCGCTTTTTCATTTCCAGCGCGGTTTTGGGCACGGCCAGGGGATCGCTTACGCCCCAGTCGCACGCGCTGTTCAGCCAGATTCGTTCCTGGCCGTAGGTCTCAAGGATGTCAACGGCGCGTGCCGGCGAGCATTTGGTCTCCGGATAAAGCGTCATGCCCGCCCAAAAACCCGGGTTCAAGACCATTTTCACCGTGTGTTCCTCGACGTGATCAATAATGACCCGTTCCGGCCGGATCCGTTGGTCGTTCTTCAACACATCCAAAATCAATCGCGTGCCCTTGAGTTTATCCTCCAGATGTGGTGTATGCACCAGAATGAGCTGACGGTATCGCGCCGCGAGGTCCACGTGCATTTCGAGCACCTTCAATTCGTTTCGCGAATTTTTGTTCAGCCCGATTTCGCCGATGCCGAGCACGTTCGGCCGGTCAAGAAACTGTGGGATCAGTGCCAGGACTTCCTCCGCCAGTTTCACGTCCTCAGCCTCCTTCGGGTTGATGCAGAGCCAGCTGAAATGTTTGAGGCCGAACTTCGCCGCGCGCTTCGGCTCGTGCTCGGTGAGCTGGCGAAAATAATCGTAAAAGCCGGCGGCGGAGCTGCGGTCGAAACCCGCCCAAAATGCCGGCTCGCAAACCGCCTCGCAACCGGCAATGGCCATGCGCTCGTAATCATCCGTGACGCGGCTGACCATGTGGGCATGAGGCTCGATGTAGCGCATGGGCTTGGTTGGAATTTGAAGACACAGGGTCAGCCACGCTTGCCAGACCAGGCTCCCACCGCGCCTTTGCCTTTCGCCAGGGTGATGGGTTGGGACGTGGGATCACTGAAGGCGAGCAGGACGCGCCGGGCCTTTTCCTTGCCACCTTTCAATTCGCCGAGCGCGGCGAAAAAGGCTTTCAGGCGAAAATCATCCCTGCCGGCGGCGCTGTCGACGCGGTCGAGGAAGGCGGCGACTTCAATCAGCTTGTGCCGGGCGTCGAGAAAATAGAGGTCAAGAACTTGTTGCTTGGTCATACGTTTGTAGTACGGAATATAAGGCGGAATTGTTCGGCGGCAAGGCAAAGCAGTTTTTCGGGGCCGCGGCCGTCCGTCTGCTTAAATCCCGTGAATCCGGCGTGAATGGATGCCGGCTGCTGCGATGGCGGGTCCATCCAATTCAAAATTTGTTTCGCTGCCTCTCCGGGCGCGGTGCTGAGGACATTGTGATCGGCATTCGCGATGACCTTGTAATCGCGCAAAGCCGGGCACTCGTTGCGCAACCAGCGCCGGACCCGCGGCCAGGGCACAATCGGATCAAAAAATCCACTCAAGCCAAACACCGGCAATCGGGTCTGGCGGGCAATTGGCCGCGGATCGTTTTGGGCAACCAAACGCAGACGGTGTTGCGCCGCGCGCCGGTCCAGTTCCGTGCGCCGGGAGATAAATCCGCCAATCATGGCAAGGGTTTGCGGTGAACGACGGTACCGAAAGCGGGCGATTCTGGCATAGCCGAAGATCATCCATACGAGAAATCTGGTTGAAAGCCGGTCAGTGATTTTTTCCATCAACCCTACCGCCCGGTGCAGGGGATATTTAACAAAACCGCCGGCCAGAATCACTCCCTGCGCCGGAAACTTTCCGCGTGACGCCATTGCCCACACCACCTGTGAGGCGAACGATTCGCCGAGCAGCCAGCCGTTTGTGATGCCGTTTTGCGACAGCGCGGTTTCAATGGCCGCTGCATAGTCGTCCAACGACCAGGTGAGAGTGCGGGGATAGGTAAATTCAACCAGGCGCAAGCGGCCGGCGATGGCCTGGCGGAAGCCGCTGATGAGGGTCCAATCGCCGTGCAGGCCGGGAAGATAAATCAACGTTGGCAGCGACGCCTCGCCGTGGATGCGGATTTGCAGTTCCTCTTCCATTGCCCGGGATTATCCACCAATGTCAGGCCGGCGACCAGCCTGACTCCATTCAATCCTGCCTTACAATTTCCGGAAAAAATCAGCGGCAGTCTTGCAGGTGGCTGCGCTCAACTCGTCGAGCGAACAGCCTTTGACCTGGGCAACGACCTCGGAAATTTCCTTTACGTAGGCCGGTTCGCAGCGTTTGCCGCGATAGGGCACGGGCGCCAGATACGGACAATCGGTTTCCAACATGAATTTGTCCAAAGCGGTGGCGGCCACCGTGTCGCGAACGTTCTGCCCGTTCTTGAAGGTGACGATGCCGGTAAAACTGACGAGCGAGCCGATTTCCAGGACCTGGCGCATCCGTCCGGCGTCCTCGCCGAAGCAATGGAAAACCCCGCGGACCTTCCCGGCGAACGGTCTGAGTTGTGCCAGCGTGTCGTCAAAGGCGTCACGCTGATGAATGATGCAGTTCAGGCCGGACTCAATGGCGACTTCAATTTGTTGCTGGAAAATATCGGCCTGCCGCTGCTTGTAGGGCGTGTCGTCCCCGGCGCTGCCGCCCTGCGAACCGGGCAAACGGTGATAATCGAGGCCAATTTCGCCGATGGCGACGACCTTGGGATGTCGGGCGAATTCGCGCAGGGCCGGCCGCAAGTCGTCCGGCGCTTTCATCACCTCGGTTGGATGCCAGCCGACGGCGGCAAAAAGGGATGGATATATTTCAGCCAGACGGATGGCGCGTTCACTGCTGCTGAGGCTGGTCCCGATGGAAATCATTTTGACAATGCCGGCAGCCTGGGCGCGCGCGACGACTTCACCGAGGTCATCTGCGTAATCGGGATAATCCAGATGCGCGTGGGTGTCGTAAAACGTCGCCATGCCGTTTGCCGGTTATTTGGTCAGGGCCTCGTATCTGGCCACGTCATCCGGCCGGTTCAGTTTCCGCGCCAGCGACAACAGTCTTTGGTAGATGGAGATTCGGCCCGGATAATCGGGTGATTCCCGGAGCAGGCTTTGATAATTGTCATAGGCCTCCTGATTGCGGTCCTGCTGTTGCAGCTTTTCGCCAAGGGTCAGGCGAAGGCGGATGTGCTGTTCCGGCGATGGGTTGAGATTCAAGGCGCGGGCGTAGGTGTCGATGGCCGAGGACGGCTTGCCTTCCAGTTCGTAAAGCTCGGCGAGCTTTTCAGTGAGGACGGCGCTGTTGGTGGTGACATCGAGGTTTTCCAGGTAGTTCGCCACACGCAATAAAGAAGCGCCGTGGGCGAGAGCCAGGTCAATGAAACGCAACTGCGACCATTCGAGGAGCGGGCTGTGGTGCCGCGCCAGATCCGCCTGCCGGCGCGCGGGTAATTCGCCAAAAGGCCGGTAGAGCGGATCGCCGACCACGGTGGTCTGCCATGACAAGGTCGGCTGCGCCACCCAGGCGGCTTCACCAAAGGTAAAACCGGCCGCCATCCAGCGCGCCAGAAAAACGGCGACGTTCGGAGTGCCGGTCAGGTAGGGTTCGTAGACGCAGCCCATGGTGCAGGTTGCGCCTTTGGCCAGCAGCGGGCCACACCACTGCTGGTTCACACTACGCAGCGTCTCGGCGCTGAACGAATGAAGGTGATACGCGAAGGCGCCCGGCATGAATTCAACTTTTGGCAGCGTGAACGGACCGGATACATTTGCGTCATACCAACCGCAGTAAATGGCAATCTGGCTCATCGGAAAATCCACCGGGAATGTTTCCGGCTTTTCGTCCAGGGTGGTTTCAAACCCCAGTTCGCGGCAGATTTCCGAGCCTTGCCGAATCCATTCGTCACCCGGGTAATAACTGTCTGTTTTTCCCAATCCCCTTGCGTCGAAGTAGGCGCGTCCCCACAAGCCATCGCGTTCAGCCTCCAGTGCCTTGTCCACCAGCCCCTTCGCAATGTCAGCGCTCGGTCCATCAAGTCGCGCGACCAGCAAAATCCCGTTGGTCGGGTTCAAAAGGAAGGTGTTGGTTACACCGTAAACCCAGTTTTGCAATGGCCCTTCAAGTGAGACCTTCATTTCCACCAACGGCAGCCATACAAGTTCGGAATCCACGGAGGCTTCGTTCCGGCGCAGCTCCGGTTTCAGGTCGCTGCGGATGGGCTCCTTTAAATCTGGATCCGGGGCGATTTTCAAGGGGACCCCATAGCACAAAACGACGTAGCGGATTTTGGATGCGATCACCTGATGATCAACGCGCGGCGGCTCGCCGTTGGTCGCGGTGTAGGTTGTTGGGCCGAATTGCCAGAGACCGTCGGATTCCAGCCGGCGGGCCAGCGGCCATTGGAGGGTGTCCCGGAATTCGTCCCGCGACATCACTTCATTGGTTGTCATCGAAAATCCATAGATTTGCCTTGGGGGAACCTGCCGCGCCCTGGCGTAATACTCGGCCACCAACCTGGATCCGGGCACGCGTTTATTGTAAACCACGACGACTTCATTGCCGTCGGCGCGGGCCATCAGCGGTGCCAGCAGCAGAAATAAAAGCGCAAACCGGATCCAGGAATATTTCATGTGTTGGTCATTTGACCCCATCGGATTCAAATCATTCTAAAATTCAAGGGTCGTACGCAATTTTCAGGCCGTCATAGGCCAGCGCAACGCCGTCCGGCAATTCGGCCTGCGCCCGGTCGTGGTCGTAGTCGTGGGTCAAATGCGTAAAAAAGGTTTTGCCCGCGCCGATGCGCCGCGCGGCGGTGAGCGCTTCATCGAGGCACATGTGCGTCGGATGCGGTTTGGGCCGGAGGGCGTCAAGCACGGCAACCTCAACGCCGCGGATCTGTTCCACGACCGCGGGCGGGACTTCCTTGCAATCGCTCAAATACGCCAGCCGCTTTCTTCCATTTTGCCGGAACAAATAACCATTGGTCATCGTGGCGCCGTGCGGCAGGGGCAGGGGAGTGATGTCCAGATCGCCCAGGGTAAACGACCCGTCAATCACATGCGGTTCGGGATGAAAATAACCCTTGGGAATGGGCCGGCCGTCGAAGGCGTAAACAAAAATGCGTTTGAGCGAAGTCATCGTCTCTTCATTGGCATAGATTGGCAATGCCCCGCCGCGCACATCGCAGAACCGCCGGCAATCGTCGAGTCCCATGACGTGATCGGCGTGCGGATGGGTAAAAATCACCGCGTCGAGCCAGAGAATGTTTTCGCGCAGCATCTGCATCCGGAATTCCGGCGTGGTGTCCACCACCAGCTTTACCTGGTCAGTGGCCACATAAATGGAAGGCCGCATGCGGTGGTTTTTGGGATTCGCCAAAAATTCCGGCGGATATTCCTTGGCAATCAACGGGACACCCTGCGAGGTGCCGCTGCCGAGAAAGACAAGTAAAAATGCCATGCCAATGTTGCCCGCCCAAATTAACGGGAGCCTCCCCCAAACGCATTAAAAACTTTTCTTTTTTCGTCCGGCAGATTCTGGTCTCCTGTCGGCGCCGGGTTTTCCGGTCATTGTTTACAAACCATGGACTCATTGCCAACTGTTTTACTGAAACCCGGCGAGGCTGACCGTGTCTTGGCCGGCCACCCCTGGATTTATCACGGCGAAATCCTCCGGCTGACACGCCGGGAGGGCGGCGACCCCTCATCCGGGCCGGCCGACGGAGAGCTCGTCCAGATCAAGGACCATCGCCAGCGACTGCTCGGGGTGGGATTTTTCAACTCAAAATCCAAAATCAACGTGCGCGTGCTTTCCCCGGAGCGCGTCGAAATCAGCGAACGGTTCTTTGAAGAACGCATTCGCGCCGCCCTTGCCGTCCGTCGCCGGCACCTGCCGGCGGCGACCTCGTTCCGCGTCGTCAACGCCGAAAGCGATTTTCTCAGTGGCCTCATCGTGGACAAATACGAAGACGTGCTCGTGGTGCAAATTACCTCGCTCGGCATGGATCGGCATAAATCGATGATTACCGCCGCGCTGCAAAAAATATTCCTGCCGCGGGCGATTCTCGAGCGCGGCGACATGGCATCGCGAAAATACGAAGGGTTGCCGGAAGCCAACGGGCTGCTGGCCGGCGAATTGACCGGTCCGATTTCCGTCGTTTTGAATGGGTTGAAATTCGAAACCGATCTGGCCGGCGGGCATAAAACCGGCCTCTACCTGGACCAGCAGGTGAATTATCAGGCCGTTTCGCAATTTGCGAAGGGCGCGCAGGTGCTCGACTGTTTCAGTTTTCTCGGCGGATTCGGGTTGCACGCGGCGCGCGCGGGAGCGGCTCATGTTCATCTGCTCGACCAAAGCGCGGAAGCCATCACCGCCTCGCAACGGAACGCGGCGGCAAACGGGCTGGCGGACAAATGCTCTTTTGAAACCGTGAACGTTTTTGACTGGCTCAAGACCCAAACCGCCGTCAAGCCGCACGAGAAAGTCATTCCCCGGTTTGATTTGATCGTGCTCGACCCGCCGTCGTTCACACGCAATCGGGCCTCGGTGCCCGATGCCCTGCGCGGCTACAAGGAGATTCATCTGCGCGCGCTGAAACTGCTCAGGCCGGGCGGCACGCTGGCGACGTTTTGCTGTTCGCATCACGTGGACGCGGTGACGTTTCAGGACGTGATTCTTTCCGCCGCCTACGACACACGCCGGATTTTCCGCCGCGTCGCGACCTATTCGCAAAGCCCCGACCATCCCATCATTCCGATGATTCCCGAGACGGAATATCTGAAAGGATTCGCGTTTGAAATCGTCAGGTAATTCTGCAGTACGGCGACGTGTCGCCGTTTGAAGGCGCAGACAGGTCTGCGCCGTCCAAAATCGCAGGAGCCGACGTGAGGAGGCTCCAGCTAAAAATCGGAAGCAAAGCGGGCCTCATTACCTCCGATCCTGACATCCAGAATGGAAAATTAACCACAGAGTACGCAGAGGACACAAAGAATTAAAACCGTTTGTGTTTTGAAAGTCAGGAAATTCTCACCGGGCTCTTTGTGTTCCTTGCGGTCAAGCCCGTAGCAACTCCTGCTGCCAGTTCATCAGTTCCGGCGCGTGCTGGTCCCAGTCACGTGCGAGTTCGCCGAGGGTGGCGCGGCTGGCGATGAGCGTCGGGTCAAGGCCCAATTCCTGCGCGCGCAGGTCCCGGTGTTTTTCTAATTCGCGGAAACGCCGCATTTCGGCTTCAGTCGGGCGATGATTTTTATGCCGCAGGATTTTGGGATGTTGCCCGGCAGGCAGCGCCTGCCCGGCCTTGACGGTCTTGAGCAAACTTTCGCTGCGTCGAGGCGACATGCGGGGTGGCAAGAGGTGTCCGAACGGTTTGTCCGCGGCGGCGACCGCGGCAATGTCCACGAGTCTTTCGTGATTGAGAATAAAAAACGGCGGGCGATTGGCAGCAATGGCTTCCGCTTCGCGCCAGCGCCAAAGCTCACGCAAGATGGCCAGGGCCCGACCATTCAAGACATGACTGCCCTTGATGCGCCAGACGGAATCCGTATCTGCGAGGGATGGCTTGGAACATTCCGCAATCAGCCGCGCACAGGATTCCTGCTGCCAGGCCAGCCGGCCTTTTTGTTCGAGTTCAAGCTTCAACCGGTCGGAGAGCGTCTTGAGAAAATGGGTGTCATTACGGGCGTACGTTTCCATTCGTTCCGTGAGCGGCCGCCGCGCCCAATCCGCCTTTTGCGAGCCTTTATCCAGTTTCACCCCCAGAAACTTTTCGACCAGTGAACTCAGGCCAAATTGCCGTTCGCCCAACAACCGCGCGGCCAGCATGGTGTCGAAAATGGCTGACGGCACAAATTCATGATGCTTGCGCAGCAGCCGCAAATCATAGTCGGCCCCATGCATGATGAGCTCGTGCGCGGTGAACGCGGCCAGCAGGGAACCGAGATTGATGGGGGCGAGCGGGTCAATCAATTCGTCGCCGGCGGCGGTGCTGATTTGAATCAGACACACTTTTTCGGGGTAGGCGTGCAGACTGTCAGCCTCCGTATCAACAGCCAGCCAGGAGGCGGATTTGATGATCGGCAGCAGCGCGGCGAGTTTTTCGTCGGTGTCAATCAAGCCGCAAGCTTAAGGCGCCGCGGGGCGGGTGGCGAGAAGCAAGATTGCCCGCTTGCAAACTCCGGTTCACTGCTCCTAATCTTTGTCATGAACCTGGCCATCGCCTTTGCCTCGTGCGCGGAGAAGCATGCGGCCAAAATCGCCATTTGTTGGGGCGAAACCGAAACCTCCTACGCGGCGCTCCTGGCGCAGGTGAAAGCGGTTGCCGCCCGCCTGCAAACCGGATTGGGTGTGAAGCCGGGCGACCGCGTGGCGTTGTGGGTGAAGAATTGTCCGGAGTTTGTGCCCGCCGTGTTCGGCATTCTCTCGGCCGGCGGAGTGGTGGTGCCGATCAACAATTTTCTGAAGCCCGCCGAGGTGAGCTACATCCTGAACGATTCCGGCGCGAACGTGCTCATCACCGATGCGGAATTGGCGGCACACTTTGCGGCGTTGAAAGCCGCGCGCTCATCGCTCGAAATGTTGCAGGTCGAAGAGTTTGCCGCGCTCAAACCGTCCTCCATTCCCCAGGCGCCATCTTCCTGTTCGGAGCAGGATCTTGCGGCGCTGCTCTACACCTCCGGCACCACCGGTCATCCCAAGGGCGCCATGCTCACGCATGGCAATTTTCTTCATAATGTGGCGAGTTGCGTGGCGGCGCTCGAAGTGCGGGAGGATGAGCGGATCGTGGTGGCGTTGCCGCAGTTTCACAGCTTCATGTTCACCGTGGGCACCCTGCTGCCGATGCTGATCGGCTGCGGGATTCTGCTGCTGAAAACCTTGCATCCCTTCAAGCAGGTGCTGGAGGATATCACGCGACACCGGGGCACAATTCTGCCGGCGGTGCCGTCATTTTACCGCGCCTTGCTCGGCGTGCCGGAGTTTGGCCGGCTGCCCCTGCGGCTCTGCGTCAGCGGCGGCGCGCCGCTGCCGGTGGAGGTCTACAACGAGTTCACGCGACAGTTTCCGTTTCCACTGCGCGAAGGCTATGGCCCGACCGAAAGCAGTCCCGTGGCCACGGTAAATCCCATTCACGGCATCAACAAACCCGGGTCGATTGGCAAGCCGATCCCGAACGTGGAGTTAAGCATTCGCAACGAAGCGGGCCGGGAATTATCGATTGGCGAAGTCGGCGAAATCTGCATCCGCGGCGGAAATGTGATGCTGGGTTATTGGAATCAGCCGGAAGAAACGGAGAAAGTATTGCGCGACGGCTGGCTTTACACCGGCGATGTGGGTTTTCGCGACACCGATGGCTATTATTTCATCACCGACCGCAAAAAGGACATGCTGCTGGTCAATGGCATCAACGTCTATCCGCGTGAAATCGAGGAAATCATTTACCAGTTTCCGGGCGTGAAGGAAGCGGCGGTCATTGGCCTGCCGGATGCGCGCCGCGGAGAGCAGCCCGTGGCGTTTGTGGCCGCAGTGGAGGGTCAGATGTTGGACGAGCGGGCGTTGTTGCAATTCGTTCGCGGCAAACTGGCAGATTACAAGGTACCCAAACGCGTGTTTTTTATGCCGGCTCTGCCGCGTAACTCGACGGGTAAGATTCTCAAGACCACCTTGCGCCAGCACCCACTGGATTAAAGTTTTGAGGTTTTCAACTCGTTGATATAAAACGGCTTGCGCGGCTGCCTTTTCCGAGTTGACGCAGGCAGATTACCAACAGTAAGCTTATATGACCGTCCGGCGCATTAAGCGCGAGGCCGGGCAAATTTTATGGCCGAAGGATATTGCGTTAAGTGCAAAGCCAAGAAGGAAATCGCCAATGGCGTCGAGGAAGTCATGAAGAACGGGCGCAGGGCCATCAAAGGCAAATGCCCGACTTGCGGCACTGTCATGTTCAAAATTTTGGGGGGTAAAGCGGCTCCTGCAGGTGCGTCACCGGTCAATCCGCCGGCCACAAGCTGATATGTCGCAACAGCTCGCCTATGTCATCGTCACCCCCTATTCGCTCTATAAATCGCGCACGGGTGGAATTCTCAGCCGGCTGATTTCCCGCACCAGTCTGGATCTGGCGGCCATGCGGATGTTTGCGCCCGGACCCGAACTGGTAAAGCAATACGCCGAAACCATCGTGTCCGCCCAGGACCCCCAGGACCGGAAAATCCAGGAGTTGCTTCGGGAATACGTTCTGAAAAATCTTTCGCCCGATCCCAAAACCGGGCTGCGCCGGCGCATCATGATGATGGTCTTTCAAGGCCATGAAGCCGTGCGCAAAGTCCGTTCGGTGGTCGGCAATTTGAGTCCCGAACGGCGCGGTGGCGAAACCATCCGGGACACCTACAGCGATTTGATCATGGATGAAGACGGCCAGGTTCGCTATTTCGAACCCGCCGTGCTGGCCGCGCCGAACGAGCAGGAAGCGGAACTTAAATTAAAGTTATGGGCGCGCTTTTCCGACACGGACGGCGGGGTGTTGGAAAATGTCATTGCGTATCCCCCGGGCCAGCTCGGTGAACGCACCCTGGTGCTCATCAAGCCGGACAATTTCAAATTTTCCACCGGGCGCCCCGGCAACGTGATTGATTTCTTTTCGCGCACCGGACTTTACATTGTTGGCGTCAAGGTGCTGCACATGAGCCTGACCCAGGCCATGGATTTTTATGGCCCGGTGCTCGAGGTTCTGCGCACGAAGCTCAAGGACGGCATCAGCGAACGTGCGAAGCAGTTGCTGGAAAAGGAGCTTGGCTTCAAAATTCCACCCGAGCAGCAGGCCGCGCTCGGTGACGTCCTCGGCCCCTTGCACGGCGACAATCAGTTTGAAAACATCATGCGCTTCATGACCGGCTTCACGCCGACCGAACGCAGGACGGAGGAGGAACGCCGGCTGCCTGGCTCGCAAAAGTGCATCGCCCTCATGTACGAAGGCGCGAATGCCATCCGAAAAATCCGCGATGTGCTCGGCCCCACCGATCCGTCCAAGGCGCCGCCGGGTTCCATCCGGCGCGAATTTGGTTCGAACATCACGGTCAATGCCGCGCATGCCAGCGATTCCGTGGAAAATGCCCAGCGCGAATTCGCGATCGTCAACGTGGGCGAAAACAACTTCCGGCAGATCATCGAGTCGGCTTACGGAAAACTGTAAGCGCGCAGTTTGTCCAGCAAACGCGCATCCGCTGCGGGAAAATCGTAATCGGCCAGTTCCGATTTGGCCGCCCACTTGACGTCCGCGCAACCAAGCGGTTGCGGTTCGCCCTCGATCAATTCGCAGGGGAAGAATTTCAAGTGAACGGCCTGGTCCGGGTAACGGTGTGTGATTTCGTCAAACAACCCGCCGACGTTCACCGTCACGCCCAGTTCCTCGCGCAGCTCGCGGACCAGGCATTCCTCGAAGGTTTCGCCCGCTTCACGTTTGCCGCCGGGAAATTCCCAAAGCCCGCCCAGATGGGCATCCGCGCAACGTTGGGTCAGGAGAATCCTGCCATT
Organism: uncultured Verrucomicrobiae bacterium; assembly: GCA_963762585.1. Taxonomy (GTDB): domain Bacteria; phylum Verrucomicrobiota; class Verrucomicrobiia; order Limisphaerales; family UBA11358; genus UBA11358. The sequence continues at coordinate 5,936 of CAVXLF010000007.1, read as the reverse complement.
CCGAAAAACCAGCGCGGCCGCCACGTCGATTGGCTGTTTACCGTCCGACACTTTTGTAAATCCAGCCGCGGCGTTCCATTTCCGCGCGGTCGAAAAGATTGCGTCCGTCAAACATGATGGGATGCGTCAGCGACTGGCGGGCGCGATCAAGATCCAGCTTTTTAAACTCGTCCCATTCCGTCGCCACCACCAGCGCGTCACAGCCATCCGCCACGGTGTTCATGTCGTCCACGTAGGTCACGTTCTTTAAAATCGCCCCGGCCTTGTCCATCGCCTTGGGATCATGGACGCGCAGGACGGCGCCTTCCTTTTGCAGGCGCTGGCACAGTTCAATCGCCGGCGACATGCGCACGTCGTCGGTGTTCTGCTTGAAGGCCAGACCCAAAACGCCGATTTTTTTGTCTTTGAGCACCCAGAGCGTGTCGGTGATTTTTTTTACGAACCGATCCATCTGTTCGGAGTTGATGCGCTGCACTTCCTTCAGCAGGCGGAAATCGTATCCGATCTGTTCGGCGATTTTGATGAACGCGCTGAGGTCCTTGGGGAAACAACTGCCGCCGAAGCCAATGCCCGCGTTCAGGAACCGGCGGCCAATCCGTTCATCCAATCCCATGCCCGCAGCGACTTCCTGCACGTTCGCTCCGGCGGTTTCGCACAGGGTGGCGATGGCGTTGATATAGGAAATTTTAAGCGCGAGGAATGAATTCGAGGCATGCTTGATGAGTTCGGCGGAATTGATGTCCGTCACCACAATGGGGGCGTTGAACGGTGTGTAAATTTCCGTCATCGCGGCGACCGGCCGGGGCGACCGGGTGCCGATGACCACCCGGTCGGGTTTCATCAAATCACCAACGGCAAACCCTTCGCGTAGAAATTCCGGGTTGCTCACCACATCAAAGTCCACCTTGGCGGGACAGTAGCGTTTGATGGTCTCAGTCACTTTCTCGCCGGTTTTGACCGGCACGGTGCTTTTATCCACGATGATTTTGTAATCGCTCATGGCCGCGGCGATGTCGCGCGCGACCCGTTCGATAAAACTCAAGTCCACGGAGCCATCCGGTTGCGGCGGGGTGGGCACAGCGATGAAAATCACGTCGGATTTTTGAACGCCCTCGGCGGTGCTGGCGGTGAAGGACAGCCGCCCGGCGGCGGTGTTCTTCCTGACGAGTTCCTCCAGGCCCGGCTCATAGATCGGGATGCCGCCTTCCTTGAGCAATTTGATTTTGGCCGCGTCGTTGTCCACACACACGACCTGATGGCCGACTTCAGCGAAGCAGGTGCCGGTTACCAGACCAACGTAGCCGGTGCCAATGATCGTCAATTTCATGGTTGGGTGTTCAGATGCAATGTGGTCGGCGGGGCGCTGGGAGTTGCGGTCGGCGGCAACTTTGCCCTCAATTGGACCGCGTGAATCGCGGCTTCCGAACCGAGGGGGGTGTTGGGATTGTTGCGGGCGACGGTTTCGTAAAGGCTATCCGCGTCGGTCAACTTGCCCCGCTCCTCGTCGATTTTTGCCAGCGCAAATTTTGCGGCATCCACGGCATTCGGATCGGCAAAGCCGCTGATGACCCGCTGATAGGCGTTCGCGGCGGCATCGGTTTTGCCCTGGGAATCCAGACAGGCAGCAATGCCGAGGGCGGCCTGGGCGGAAAAAGTATCAGCGGCATGCTGGTCGAGATATTTTTGAAACTGCACCTGCGCCTCCGGATATTTACCGCTCTGGAACAGCGTTGTCGCGCCCAGTATCAATGCCCGGCCCCCGGTCTGGGTGCTGGAATAATCCGCAGCTATTTTTAGATAGGCATCCGCCATCTGGCCCGCATCCGAATTGGGAGGAGGGGAAACCAGCAACTGCGTCAATGCCTGCCCGGCGGCGATCTCGGTTTGATTTTGCTGCCAGAAGAAATACGAAGCCACGACAACGGCGATGGCCAGGATTGCGGCGCCAATGACAACCTGCTTCGCATTGGCCTCAACCCATGCCCATGATTTAAAAAAATAATCCGTGGCTGCGTCTTGCGCTTGCATAATGAACAAACAATCTTTCGCTTGAAACCTCAAAACGCAAGCTTGAAATCAAGCCGGACGCATCCCGAATTTGCTTGAGTATGGCGCGCGGTCAGGCTTCATTGAAGCCAATGGAGAGATGGCCGAGTGGCTGAAGGCGACGGTTTGCTAAACCGTTATACGGTCAAAAGCCGTATCGGGGGTTCGAATCCCCCTCTCTCCGCCATTTTCATTTATATGTAACAAATACGCGGTTAAAAGTGAGTTTCGAGCGGGGTTTAAACTGCGAACTGTATGTAAAAGGTAAGTTGCCGGGTTAAATCGTTCACCATTGCTCAAGGTGATAAAACCCTTTATTAAAGGCCCTAGGACGCGCCAAGCCTTGTCAGCATCGCGGACGGTGCGTTGCGGCTTGTCCTGGCTAACGTGGCGAATCAGGTGGCGGTTAATGAAAACTCAACTCGCATTGTTTTTCTCACTGGTCACGCTGGCGGCGTGGGCGCAAACAACTCGGTTCAAGTTTCCACACCGACAAATTTTTTCCCTTTTCTGAACTGCGCCAGCAATGTCGTTTACACCAATGCAACTATCCTGAGCGTCACGCCATTGTACGCGGATGTGGAATTTGACGCCGGCTTGGAAAGAGTGCCGTTGCAAAACCTGCCGATTTCCTCCAGCAGAGGTATCATTATAACCCGACGAATGCCGCGCAATTTGAGCTGGCGGAAAAAGCCCGCGCCAAAGCCCGAAAACTCGCCCAGGCCGCGCAAGCCGCCGAGGAGGAACGGTTGATGCGGCCAATCGCGGGAATCTTTGCACGATTCAGGTCGAGCAGATATTGGACGACCAATTTGGTTATCTCAAATGCGCGGTCAGCGGACGCAATGGAGGTGGTGGAGACGTGACTGTACCCAGTAGAGTTCTATCGAATGACCTGCCGGATTCTGTGCGAGAAATCCTGACGCAGATCGAGCAGCAGAAAAAGGCCGTTTAAAATTTTAGAGCGCAAAAAATCGTCGCCACTTCAACGGTCAATGATCCGATCGATCTCTAACCCCGGTTTACAGCCCAGAATGAATGCGAATAATGCGCTTTACGATGCCGAGCAAGCAAAAAAAGAAAAATTGGAAGCCATGAAGGACGACTTGGAAACGATGCAGGACAATCTCGCCGAAAAGACCCAAGTGAGGGCCTATTTTACGGGCAATTCCTATGCCGGTTTTCAGATTTGGGAATGCGTCCAAAATTGAAGATTTTCAGCGAACGCATCATTTCCGGTGGGTCGAAGAAGTAATTAGGGCGGCCCATTGAATCGCCAGCCGCCAACCGGAGACGCCCTTGCTCACCATGCCGGAGACGTGAGCGCCACGTGCTTTAAGGGATTTCAAGACGCCAATCAGATCGCCGCCGGCCACGTCCAGGCTGCGGGGTTGCAACTGGTCGAACAGTCCGCTTTGTTTCTCGGCGTTCATTACTTGTTTCGGGTTTTGACGGCCTGCTTCGGAAGCAAGGCCAGGGACAGCCGGTCCCAATCAATCTTGGTGTATTTCGCTTTTGGATTCATGGACACGCGCGGCAATCCTTCGCGCTCCGCTCGCCGTTGCTTTCTCCGTTCACTTTTCAAATTAGAGGCCGGTCGCCAAAATCCATGCAAAGAAAAAGGCTACCGGCCAAAAACCGGCGGGCTAAAAATCGCCGGTTAAAAAACCGCCCGGCTGATTCCGGCCAGCCGGGCGTGAGGCAAACAAACCGTAAACTACCTGCCCCAAAATTATGCGCTCGTTAACAGCTTCAAGGCGTTGACGTCGCCAACCGTCGCGCCCATGTAAACCGAGATGCACCCCATCAAACGGCGCGAGTTCAGCAGATAAAAAAGTGACATCGTGCCTTGCAGTCCGATTTGTGGAATTAAAAACGGAGTTTCGGCCATGACGGATCGCTTTGTATGCGGGGCAAACAGCGTCGGCGCGGAATAACTCACAATCACGGCCTTTGGGTCGCCCACAAAGCCGTGAACATTCGGCCCGGCGGCGCTCCACCGCGTGTGTTCCAGCGTGTTCGTAAATCCCGGCGGATGCCAGCTCAACGGCTTTACCTTGCTGAAATAAGGGGTGTCTAAAACGATGGCCCGGTCACGGGTTGCAACGCCATTGAACAGCGTTTCAAAATTGCTCACGCCGAAATTCGCGGCGGTGGTCGTGACAATGGCCGCGCCGTAATTTGCAACCGTCAGCACACTGGAAAGCTGGTCGGAAATCGCGGCGGCGATTGTCTGGCCGTTCAATTCCATGAGCCAGGCTAAGCGCGCTCCGTTGTCTAAATCATCCTGAGCGATGCCGAATGGCTGCGTGAACAGCGTGTGCGTGATGGACGAAGCGGCGAGTGTTGCGTCGCCAGCCGTGTAATCGGGATTCGCCGTGAGCTGCGTTGCGCTCACGCCGGTAACGACGGCCACTTGCCGGGGCACGGCGGGATTCTTGAACTGTTCCAAAGGGAAAGCGCGGGCAACCGAAGCGAACGGCGCTAAAATTGTCGTGATGACGCGGGATGCTTGCAGCGCCAGATTTTGCGAAATTGTGGAATAGGTGTTGGACATAAAAATTAAAAGCGTTCGAGAACAATGATGTTGCCCCGGTTTCTCAAATAATCGGAGATCGAACGGAGCGCGGCCACGGTTTGCGATGCCTTGTAAGGCAAACCAAAACGGGCGGCTTGCTTGGCTTCCAGATTTTCAAGATCGGCAATTTCATCGTGAAGCTGCGCCAGAATCAGGTCGCCAATTTCGATTTGAAGGGGCTTGAATTTTTTCGCGGCTTTGATCGTAGCCTGGGTCGCGGCTTCGCGCCGTGATTCAAAGTCGGCAATCCATGCCTCGCGGGACCGTCCACGCGCCACGCCGGGCAGGTCGCCGCCGCTGCTGGCAATTTCGCCGTGTTCGTCCAGTTGCTTTTGATAAGCCGCATTCGCCTGCCCTTCGGTCAGGTCAAAGTTCAAAAGTTTTTGGAGCCGCGCGATGTCCGCAAAGGTTTTCTTCGCCTCACCGAAACGCGAACCCATCGCGCTTTTGATTCGAGGCACGGCCAGCTCGCAAATCGTTTCGGCGGCGACTTCAACCGGGCTTTTGGGTTTCTGTGGCGGGCCGGTCAGGGCTTGGTCAATCTTTTCAAGAATGTTCATCTTACCAATGCGGCGAGTTTTAATTCTGGCGGCGGTTGCATCGGCCAAAGGAGCCAAATTCTTCAATGATTTCGGCCCGAATCTGCGAAAATCTGCCGTTGGAAATGTTTAATCGGGCGGCCAGCTCGCGGTCGGTCTTGAAGCCGGATTGCCCGGCCAGGTGAAGCACGATGAACGCCTTGGTTCCTGCCCGGACAACATCGCCGCCCGCCGTCAGCCATTGCAAAAATCTCGCCAGCTTTTCCGCGAAGTCGGCTTGCGGGGCGTCCTGGGGATCGTCCGCCGCATAAACCGGATGCGCCACGGCAACGGGTCGCCCGGCCTCGTCAAAGGCGAGCGGCATTTCTGGCGGAATGTCGGTGTCCTGGGTCAAAGTGGCGAAATCGGCTTTTTTTCAACGATGCGCGGCGGCGCTGCGGCGTATTTCGCAAGCGCGGCGTCACAGCATTTCCAGCACATTAACGGCAGCTCCGGTTTTTGAGTTTCGGTGTATTCAAATACCGAATTGCACCAGCGGCATGTCGCCGTTTTGATTTCCTCGGTTGCCAATAGTTTTTTGATGAAATGTTTCATAAATTCATTGGGGGCTTGGATGCTTCTAACGCTAATTTCAAAAATGTTGTTTCACATGGATGCAAGGCAACTGGTTCCCCACTTGCACGGGAATGGTTCCAAAGATATTAGTTAAAATGTTTTTGGGGTGCATCGCGGCTTTCTGTCGTGTTCACTTCCCGATTTCCTGCATTTTCAGG
>CAVXLF010000006.1:0-82245 GCA_963762585.1 uncultured Verrucomicrobiae bacterium | reverse complement strand
ACGCAACGACCGTGTTGTCATACTCAATTTCCGTGTCAGTTCGATCGCCAATAATTTCCCGTGCCCGCGCGAGGTAGTCGTTGGTCAGATGCGCATCCATAAGCTCTCGTCTGCCATTTCAATTTCACGAGCCATGTTGTTCATGCGAAAGCCTCCATACTGTTCTGAAGGGTTGTGGGTTCATTTGCATCGCATCCGAGCCTCCGGTTTTTTTACATGGACGCCGATCGCTGGGCATGGTGGTGATCTCAATGGAAAGAATCAGGGTCGAATCCCGTGATTGGGCCGGAGCTTTGAAACAACCACGGCGAGTCTTTCGGTTACCAAGTGCTTTATTTCTGCTGTTTGCTCCTGTTCGATCAGGAGATTAATTCGCGTTTTCCGGGCCAGATTGTGGCGCAGGAGATTCATGACAAATTCAACGTCCTTTGGCCGGCCAGCAGCGAGTTTGCTAAACGCCAGGTCATGCACATCCAAACACCAACCAACAGCACCGCCGGTGTTTTCACTGCTGATGCGAACCAGTCGGTTTTCCCATCCGGCAGGCAGACGTGCGGTTTCTGGAGCAACGCCGTGCGCATAATATCCATGCGTCTCGTGAAATAAAGAGCGTTCCCCAATCGCCCCATCAATCAGGTCTGACTTTTCGGGATGATGCCTGGGGTAAATATCCAGTTCGATGGACCGTCGCAAAGCCAATGGGGCGTCAGGAAAGGCACCCAGGACTGACTGGCTGCCAAGCAGGATGAATTCGTTTTCTCCTGCGATTTCCTTAGCGGCTCGCAAGATATGCTCGACCTCGGTGCGTTTCATACTTTCGGAAAATCGCCTGACGTTCCCCGGCGTGAGGATGCCACAAAATGGACTGGATTGACGAAGACGACGCGCTTCCTCGGAGCTGCTTTCCAACAAGGTCACCAGCGCCGCGACGGTGGTGGTCTCTATAATTCTTTTCCATTCCAGGATTGCCTGCCGATTGCTATCGGAGTAATCGGGATTTGCCAGCCAGCGTTTGATATTGGATAGGGCGATTTGGACCAGCTTTGGGTTGGCACGGATTTTTTCCGCGATGACGCGATCCATTTCGAGGCTTCGGTCATCCAGAAGCTCATGCCAGGTCTTGTTGCTGTTTCCTAAACTCATTCCACCCTAAATATAACAGTTTGCGTTGTTCGGGGCAATCAGCATTCGTTTGGTTTGCCACTGGTTGATTGCACCAACTGTCGTGCAACTCCGGGACGCGGCAGGTTACCATTTCAATCCATGCCATCATCCGGCGGGTGATATTCGTGGATGATGATTGTTGGTGGCGGTGGTGTGTGTGGCTGAATGACAATGCCGATGCCGGCGCTGACGTGCGGTTGATTGGGGAATTTCCGGCGCAACCCGCCGCTGAACACCCAGGCCAGCACCAACACCGACAGCCAGACGAACGCGAGAAACAGATAAACTCCCCATTCTGCGATGATCCAATCGAGAAAATGGAACACGGGGTCAAGCACGGTGGCAGGATTCAAGTTCATGTGATTTCCTCCGGTTATGCCTTGGCCATCACTGGCTCAAGGGTTTTGGACATTTCCGAGAACTTGGTGCGCATCCGTTCAAATTCACTCAACGGCGGCAGTTCCACCTGTGCATTACGCGCGTAGGAGCGGTGAATGGCCTTGCTGTTATGACCAAGCGCCTCCTGTGCGAACCGTTCGGGATACCCGGCTTTTTTGGCACGTTCCGCCCACGCATACCGATACGAATGCAAGCTGACGCCTTTGATGCCCAAGCCCGCGATGCGCTGATGAAATTCCGTCGCCCGGTCGCCGGAACGAACCGAGCGCAGATACGGAAACAGCGGGCCGCTGCCCGGCAAATCCCGGAGAATTTCCGCCACTTCGTCATCGAAGCGCATGATGGCAATGGAGCCGGTCTTTTTGCGCGCAAAACTGATGACGTTATGTTCCCAATCAATGTTTTCAGCTTCGAGTCCCGCCAGATCGGACTGCGACGCGCCCAGGTGCCACGCCAGTTTATAGAACGCTTTGCGTTCGGGATTCAGTTCGCGGGTGACGATGGCCTGATGTTCCTCCCAGGTGATGGCGCGTTTGTCCTTGAACTCAACTTTCGGCCACTGCCGTTTTACGATGACCGGCCACGGCAACCACGTCATGTCCAAGGCGAAGTTGTGGATGCGCCGCAAATAAACATTGGTCGAAACTTTTCCGGTTTCGAGCACGCGCAAAAAGTTTTCCGGCCGGGTTTCCAAAACCGGCAGGTGACGAATCAAGTCAAACGCCTTGTCCTTGATGGCGGTCTGCCAGCGGTGTTGCGTCTCGCCTTTTTTGAGTTTGACCATTTCCTCCATGACGAACTGCCAGTTGCGCGTGGCAATCTGCGGGTCGCTGGCGGCGAGATAGGCGCGGGCGATTTGCAGGTTCACGGCGGGCTGCTGCTGCGCTTCGCCGCGCGAATGAAACAACCGCAGCGCCGTGGCGCGGTCGGTGGTGTGCAAGCTGTCCTGCTTGCCGGTCACGTCATCGTGAATGTAGTAGCGTCCGCCTTTTTTGCGGCGGTAGAGCCGGTATCGTTGTCTCATAACTGTATTCACAGCGATGAGTTTACGACAATTGATCTCGGCTCCGGCAGGGAGCAGGTGGGAGTTACGCAGGGCAGGCCAGAGTTAAACCCTGCTGGCACTTCCGCTGGCACTCGTCTGTGGAAGTTGACCAAACCCTACAGTTCCAACTGGTTAGGTTTGGAGGCGAGGGTCGGAATCGAACCGACGGATGAGGCTTTTGCAGAGCCCTGCCTTACCACTTGGCTACCCCGCCACCCGGAAACGTGAAGCTAATTTCATTTCTGCTCCGGTGCAAGTTCAATCGGCAAAACCCAACCGGTGTCGCCGGCCCCAAAGTTCCTTCGGCCGAAAAATTCCCGCCGGCGTGATGATGCCGGTGATCAATTCCGGCGGCGTCACGTCGAAACCCGGATTGCGCGCGCCGCTCGCCGGGTTCGCCACGCGAACATAGGTGTGACGGGTGACGCGTAACGGGTGACGGGAAGAAAATGCCGAGTGGGGATCCCCGGGGATTCCCCAAGCCCCGAGAACCTCTGCTGCTTCGCGTTCCTCAATCGGAATGTCGCGGCCGCGCTTCAATTTCCAGTCAATGGTCGAAAGCGGAATCGCCACGTAAAACGGAATCCCATGCCGCTTCGCCAAAACGGCCTTCGTGTAGGTGCCAATCTTGTTCGCAACCTCACCGGTGCGTCCGAGGGTGCGGTCGCTGCCGACAATCACCAGGTCAATCTCGCCGCGCTGCATCAAATGGCCGGCAGCGTTGTCGGCGATAATTTGGTGCGGGATTCTTTGCTGCGCCAGTTCCCACGCCGTCAAGGTCGCGCCCTGCGAACGCGGGCGGGTTTCATCGCAGAAGACGTGAAATTTTTTGCCCTGCGCCTGCGCGGCATACATCGGCGCGGTGGCGGAGCCCACGTCCACAAACGCCAGCCAGCCGGCATTGCAATGCGTGAGGATTTTCTTCCGCTGCGAATCAGCCTGGCGCCGTGGCGGCCAATAGCCTCGCAATGGGCCACATCTTCGTTGGCAAATTCCTCGGCGGCCGCCAGGGCCAGTTGTTGTTGTTCGGTGACGGTTTTACCGGCGCGCATCGCCGCGCGGACCTTACGCATGGCGTTGACGGGATCAACCGCCGTGGGCCGAGCGGCTTTGAGCGTTTGGTAAACGGTGTCAACGTAACGACGGAACTTCGGCAAATCGTGTCCGCGGAAAGCGAGCGCGCCCTGGGCCAGGCCATAAGCCGCCGTTGCACCAATCGCCCCGGCGCCCCGCACCACCATGTCGTGAATGGCGCCGGCGGTTTCGCGGAAATTTTTCGCCGCGACAATTTTGAATTCGTGGGGAAGCAGGCGTTGCTCAATGAGCAGGACCGCCTTTCGCGTGGGGTCGAAGGTGACGGTGCGATGATGCCGGGTGCGCCCGCGGACGGTGACATTCATATGATTCGGCAAAGCGTTTGACCGATGAACTCTGAAATCAAGCGCGTTTTAAGCGGTTTAACGCGCCCCGGTTCAACGAGCTCCAATTTTTATCCGGCGGATTTTATCCCGAATTTCACGGTAAACCGGATGTTGACGGAGCTTGCGGAGGTCGGGGTCCTTGGCCAGCCAGTTGAAATCGCGATAGCCGAGATTGATCGCCTTTTCCAAGGCCAGCACCGCGCGCTCGAAGTGGTCGGTCAGGGCATAACTGCAGGCGAGATTATAAAAAACGAGCGGGTTGCCCGGTTCAAGGCGGGCAAGATTTTCGTCCACCTTCAAACCTTCCAGATAACGGCCGCGCTGCGTGTAATGGTCGCCTAAAAGCTGCAGCGCATCCGTATAATGGGAATCGCGGCGGACCAATCCTTCCAAAAACCCGATTTTGGTGTCGAGCTCGCGCTGATCGGCGCGGCTCAACCTCTTTCTGGTACTACTTTTTACCGGCATACAACCCTCGCAGTCTTTCGCAGGCATCATCCCAAGTCAAGTGGCCGGATGTAATAATTTTGTGGCATCTTCCGGTGGGCCGCCACAGAATCCGCGCGGTATCTGCCAAAATGAAATGTTTCGTCACCGGGGCTTCCGGCTTCATCGGCTCGAACCTGATTCGCGAACTGCTCGCGCGCGGGCATCGCGTCAAGGCGTTGCTGCGACCGGGAAACGACGGACGGGCGCTCGCCGGTCTGGAGTTTGAGCGCGTGACCGGCGACATCAGCGACCGGGCATTGTTAAAACGCGAAATCAGCGGCTGTGATTGGTGCTTTCACACTGCGGCGAGCTATCACTTGTGGCTGCGGGATTACCGGCCCATGTACACGACGAACGTCGCCGGCACGCGCAACGTCATCGAAGCCGCGGGGAGTGTTGGCTGCAAACGCATAGTCCATACGAGCACGGTCGGCTGCATCGGCCTGCCGCATGTGGTGAATGGCACCATCGCGCCGACCGATGAATTCGCGACGGTTCCCAAGGCGGAATTGTCCAATCATTACAAGCGGTCAAAGTGGCAGGGAGAGGCGGTGGCAGCCGGATTTGCGCGCAAGGGCCTGCCGGTGGTCATCGTCAATCCCTCGGCGCCGATCGGTCCTTATGACGTTAAACCGACGCCGACCAGCCGGATCGTGGTGGATTTTTTGAATCACAAACTGCCGGCGTATCTCGACACGGGTTTGAACTGGGTGCATGTTCGCGATGTGGCGATCGGACACATTCTCGCGGCGGAAAAGGGACGCTTTGGCGAACGTTACATCCTCGGCAACGCACAAGGCAATTGGACCATGCACGAGACGCTGGCCGCACTGGAGGAAATCACCGGCATCCCGTCGCCGAAAACCCGGATCCCCTATTGGGCGGCGCTGGCGTTGGCACACGTCAACGAGAAAATCGCTTTCGTCACCGGCAAGCCCCCCAAGGTGCCGCTGGCCGGGGTGCGCATGGCCCGGGACAAAATGTGGTTCAATCCGGCCAAGGCCATCCTGGAACTGGGCCTGCCGCAAACCCCGCCAAAGCAGGCGTTCGCCGACGCCGTCGCCTGGTTCCGCGCCAACGGGTACGTAAAACGGTGATTTTGCCAATTTTCGTGGAACAATTGACAAAGCTGTTCTTGCCTTTCCGCCGCGGGTCGTGAAAAATTTCACAAAGTTTATGGCGCACGTCAAATTGCACATTCCGGGGCCGGTCGAAGTCAGCGAGAAAACGTTCCAGGCGTTTCGCAAACCGATGATCGGCCATCGCGGCCAGGGGTTCAAAGACCTCTACGCCGCCATCCAACCCCAACTCCAGCAACTGCTTTACACGAAGCAGCTCGTCTATATCTCCACCTCGTCCGCGTGGGGCGTCATGGAAGGCGCCATCCGCAATCTGGTGGCCAAAAAAGTTCTCAACTGCATGTGCGGCGCGTTCTCGGACAAATGGTTCGACGTGGCGAAACGTTGCGGCAAGGACGCCGAGGCGTTGCAGGTGGAATGGGGTTCGCCCATCCGCGCCGAGGCCGTGGACAAAAAACTCGCCACCGGCCAGTTCGACACCCTGACGCTCATTCACAACGAAACCTCGACCGGCGTGATGAGTCCGCTGGCGGAAATTGCCGCGCTCAAGAAAAAATATCCCGACGTGATGTTCATTGTGGACGCCGTCAGCTCGATGAGCGCGATCAAAATCGAATTCGACGCGCTGGGCCTGGATGTGCTGCTGGCCGGCACGCAAAAGGCGTTTGCCCTGCCACCGGGCACCGCCGTCTTCACCTGCTCGCCGGCGGCGCTCGCCCGGGCGGCGACCCTCAAGGACCGCGGATATTATTTCGACTTCGTCGAATTCCAGAAAAACGCGGAACAAAGCATGACGCCGAGCACGCCGAGCATCGGCCATGTGTACGCGTTGCAGTCGAAGCTGGAGGACATTTTTGCCGAAGGACTTGAAACCCGGTTCGCGCGCCACAAAAAGCTCGCCGAAATGACGCGCGCCTGGGCGGCGAAACATGGTTTCACGCTGTTCCCCGAAAAGGGGTTTGAATCCGTCACGCTCACCTGCGTGAACAACGGCGCCAAACCCGGCGGGCACGTGACCGACGTGGCGAAATTGCAGAAGCTGGTGAAGGACCAGGGCTTTCTCATTGACGGCGGCTACGGAAAAATCAAGGGCAAGACCTTCCGCATCTCCAACATGGGCGATGAGACCGAAGCCACGATGAACCAGTTGTATGCCGCGCTGGACAAGGCGATGAGCCAGATCTGAGTTGCGCGATCGGCCAAACGCGCCGAAAATCGGACTGATGTCGGCGCCAAAAAAAATTCCAGCCATCCCAGCACCGTTGCGCCTGCCCGGCTGGTTGTGGGTTGCCGTGATTGGCCGCAATTGGAAACTTACCCTGGCGCGCCTCACCATTTTCGTCGTCACCGCCTTTGTTGTTTTCCGGTTCATCCTGTTGCCGGTCCGGGTGGAGGGCATCAGCATGTTGCCGACCTGCGGGACGGTTCGGTGAATTTCATAAACCGGCTCGCCTATCTCCGGCGCGGCCCGCAACGCGGTGACGTGGTGGGCATCCGGCTGTCCGACCCGGGCGTCATGTGGCCGAGCGTGATGTATCTCAAGCGGGTCATCGGCCTGCCCGGCGAAACGGTGGCGTTCGTCAACGGCCACGTCCTGATTGACGGCCAGACGCTCGATGAACCGTATGAAAAGGACGGTTGCGACTGGAATCTGCCCCCGGTCAAACTCGGCCCCACCGGGTATTTTGTCGTGGGCGACAACCGGTCCATGCCTTCGGAATTTCACGCGTTCGGAAAAGTCGAGCGCGACCACATTGTGGGCAAGGCCATCCTATGAAAATTGTTTTTCGCATCGTGTTGCTGGCCGCGCTCACCGCAGCGGGCCTCTGGCTCTGGACGGTTCTGTTTCCCAGTCCGCAGAAAATCATTCACCGGCAACTTGACGCCGTCGCCAGACATGCTTCCTTTGCATCCAATGAAGGCACGCTGGCGCGCATGGCCAGCGCGCAAAGTCTGGCCGATTATTTCGCCACCAATGTTGAGATCAACCTGGATGTGCCCGGGCAGGCCCAGCACACCATCCTGGGCCGCGACGAAATCACCCAGGCCGCCCTGGCCGTCCCGCTCCGCCGCCGGCAGCCTGAATGTCAAATTTCTCGATATCAACGTAATCGTCGCCCCGGACCGGCAATCAGCCACCGCCGATCTTACCGTGGACGCAAACATCTCCGATCAACCCAACACCATCGTGCAGGAAATGAAATTCACCCTGCGAAAAATCGGCGGCCATTGGCTCATCACCCGCGTCGAAACCGTCCGCACCCTTTCCATTTTGAACTTTGAACTTCGCCGCGCACCTTCCATAGTTTAGGCATGAACGTTTTTGTCACCGGCGGCGCCGGCTACATCGGATCCATTTGCACGGAAGAACTGCTCAACGCCGGACATCAGGTCACGGTTTATGACAACCTCACGGAAGGCCATCGCTCGGCCGTGGATAAACGGGCCCGATTTGTTCTGGGTAAACCCGAGCAGGACGGCGACATCCTCAACGCCGTCAAGTCCGCCAGGCCGGACGCCATCATGCACTTTGCCGCCAACGCGCTCGTGGGCGAGTCCATGACCAACCCGAAAAAGTATTTCCACAACAACGCCTTCAACGCGCTCAAACTGGCCGATGCCGCCGTCGAATGCGGCGTGAAGAAATTTGTGTTCAGCTCCACCTGCGCCACCTACGGTCCGCCCGACAAAATCCCGATGACCGAGGATCTGCCGCAGCGCCCCATCAATCCTTATGGCGAATCCAAGCTGATGTTCGAGAAAATCCTCCTGTGGTATCAGCAGATTTACGGGCTGGAATTCATCGCCTTCCGCTACTTCAACGCCGCCGGCGCGAGCGAACAGTTCGGCGAACATCATCGCATTGAGACCCACCTGATTCCCCGGCTGCTGCAGGTGGTGCTGGGCCAGCTGCCGCAGGCCGAGATTTTTGGCACGGATTATCCGACGCCCGACGGCACGTGCATCCGCGATTACATCCACATCCTTGATCTCGCGCAGGCGCACATGCTGGGATTGCAGCCGGGCAAGACCGGATTTTATAATCTGGGAAACGGCGACGGCTATTCCGTGCGCGAAGTCATTCAGATGTGCGAAAAGGTCACGGGCAAAAAAATTCCGGCCGTCGAAAAACCGAGGCGTCCCGGCGACCCGCCCCGACTGGTGGCCGCCGCCGACAAAGCGATTCGTGAACTGGGCTGGAAGCCGAAATTCCCGAAACTGGAAGACATCGTCAAAACCGCCTGGGCGTGGCACAAAAAACATCCGACCGGCTACCCGGATTGAAACCAACCTGAAGGGCGGCAAGAGGCGCGACCGGCGCGGACCGGATGATTTATTCGGTTATGGGCACACCCACCGGCTCAAAGCCATTGACGTATCCTTCCGCGTCGAAGGTGGGGCGATAAAGGATGACCCGCGTTTGCGTTTGGGAAGTTTGTCCGGTTGATTTTAGGGGGACGCCCGCTGCTTTCAGCACGGTGGTCAACTGGCCGGCCAGGGCATTCGCCACGGTGGAATTATCCCCCTTGTCCGCGATCGAAGTCAGCTTCCAGCCGTTCTCAAAATTGAAGGTGAAATCCGCCTTGGCCAGAATATTGTGCGTCGTCACCCGGTAAGGCTTTTGATAATTCGGCAGCCAGAGAGGTGTCACCGTGACATTTTGTTTGCTGGTCGAGCCGGTGGAATCCGTCACAATCGTCGCCGAGAAATACAACTCCGGCTGATAGAAAATGTATCCCTCCGGCAGACAATTGGTTTTGCCCCAGTTGTTCACCGCCACCGCCGAAATGGGCTGGATTTTATACCACGCACAGCCGCCGGTGAGCACAGCCGCCAACGAAATGAAGTACAGTGTCCTTTTCACGTTCAAGTAGTATCTACGCATGAATTTTGTCAAAATTTCAGAAATATTTATATTTCACCTTAAAAAACAGTCGCCGGCCATGCCGGAATCATGAGTCTGAATTCAAGCCGCGAAGAAAACTTGCCGGAATGAACCGGTGCTGGTAGGTAGACGAAGTCAGTCTTAAACCCTGTCCATTATGAAACCACATCGCGGCACTCTTATTCTCGTCTTCGGCATCCTCAGCCTGGTCGTTTGCGGCCCGCTCGGCATCGCGGCCTGGGTCATGGGATCCGGTGACCTCAAACAAATGGACGCCGGGACCATGGATCCCGGCGGACGCGGCACCACCCAGGCCGGCAAAATCTGCGGCATCATCGGGACGATTCTGATGATTATTGGCCTCTGTGTCGGCATCCTGTTTTTCGCGATTGGTTTCGCCGCCGCCCTGGCACAACACCACAGCTAAGGCCGAAGGCAGCGGGCGGAAAAGAAAGCAGGCTGATTTGAAGGTAGAGACGGTTCGCCGAGCCGTCCGGACGCCGTGGCGCGGCCAGGCGGCAGAAAATGGCCGGTGGTCGTCAATCGGCGGGTAAATTTTTCAAGTCGGCAAATCTTTGCCGGTGGTCGTCACGGTGAGCTTGCCGTGTTTCACGCCTTTGGCGGTGATCAATTCATCGGCAATTTTGCGAATCACCGCTGCCTTGCCGCGCACGAGCAATACCTCCAGGCAATTGTGATGATCCAGATGCACGTGCACCGTTGAGAGAATCACGTCGTGGTGGTCGTGCTGGATGTCGGTAAGCGATTCCTGCACGTGTTGTTTGTGATGGTCATAGACCAGCGTAATGGTGCCGGCGATGTCTTCATTGCCGAATTTCTCCCGGTGCTCGACCAGGTGATTGCGAATCATGTCGGCAACGGCCAGCGACCGGTTGTCGTAGCCTTTTTCGCCCGACATTTCATCCAGCTGCCGCAGGAGCGACGGCGGCAGGGACATGCTGAAACGGCTGACGGTTTCTTTTTTCATGCAACGGCCAGACGATAACAAAGCCATTTGTCGCGTCAATCCGCCCGCGCCGTTGGAAAAAATCAATGTGGCCCCGGTTTTTCGCGGGTGTCGGACGCTGGCAGTTGTTCGATGGCGAATAACTTGTTTTCGGAAAGCCCGCTGCACTCGATGGAAAGCGCCGTCAGTTGGTCGTCGGGCTGGTGGCGGATTTTTTCCAGATATTTCTGGTTCGGTTTGAGCAGCAAAACGGGGCCGGCGCCATCCTTGCGCCGGACGCTGACATGAATGTCGGCCATGGTCATGACCTCGCCCAGCCGGATGTCCAAGCGGCCAATGCTGTTGCCCGTGCCAACGACAAGTCCATCGGCGAGGCAGGAGTAAGGGGTTTTCAGCGGGACATAGCAGATGAGGTCCAGTTCATGCTGTCCCCAGGTACCGCCCAATTCGCGCAACGCCGCCTTGCCCATGCGCCAGCCCAGGACGTTCCATGGCCCGACGTGGCCATGCAAATTTTTGATTTCGTTCCACCAGTTGGTCGGTTCCTGCGCCTGGTTCCAAACGTTCGTGCCCGCAGCAGAAATTTCGTCGTCATGGGCAAAAAGGCTGCTGCCAGTTGAGATGGCAATGACGGTTGACAGGAGGAGGATGGATCTTTTCATGGAATGGTTTTAGTTCGGTTTCATGGACTGGTGAATTGGCTTCCGTCCTGGCCGGCAAACCGCACAATCACGCCGCTGTCGCCGGTCCGGCAATACCAACTTTCGCTGCTCATCGGCGCGTAAGTGCTCAGGGTTTTCCGGCTGTCCGGCTGCGGTCCCAGGCTCCACACCACCCAGCGAACGGGACTGATTTTGGGATTGGTGAAATATGTGCCTCCGCCGGACGTGTCTCGTGGCGCATTCGTCGGCACCCACAGCGAATAATTTCCCGCCGCGCGGCCGTTGAGCAGTTCCGGTCCGGGCGCGGCGTATTTATAGGTATGGCCGGGATTGAATACGTCCTCCAAATCAGCTTCCAGTCCACCTTGATTTCTGTGCGGCAGGTAATGTTCATTTGCCAGCTCGACAGGAAGTTCGCACCAGTGCGTCATCAGGTCGCTGTTGCAGTTCACCCGCACCGGCGGGAGCTTGCCGGCGTGATCGGCGGAATACATTTCCAGCGCCAGGCCAATGCCATACAGCTCGGCATGGACACGAACAACTTTGGCCTTTTCCCTGGCCCCGGCCAACGCGGGCAAAAGCAAACCTGCCAGTATCGCAATAATGCCCATGACAACGAGCAACTCGACCAGGGTGAAGGCAGCCAACGCACCCGGCGCTGAAACCGGGCGCGTTTCAACTTTGAATTCAGGATTGGCCGCCATCCGCTATTGAACCTGTTGGAGCCGGTAGAACTGCTGCGTGGCCGTTGGCGCAGTCGTGACCGTGTTTTTCCCGTTCATCAACACGGGTGAATTGGTCATGCGTGTCCAAGCGGGATTGGATAATGAACCGGCGGTTTGCAACTTGTAATTGGACAACGAGCCGGGCCATGAAATGACCACCGAGCCGCCTTGAACGGCAAGGTTCAGAATGGCCGCGTCCGATGGCGCGATTTCCTGGACGAACAATTCGTAACCGAACGTACCGTCCGTGCCGGAACCGGATTCCTGGAGGAAAACTCCCGTGGCATCGAACTGATTCGTCGGTGCCGCGCCGAGTCCGTAAAGCGGATGAATCAGCGGAAATTGCCGGCCTTCACCGTCCGTCGCCGTGCAAAAGCGCGAGCCCCAATCGGAATTGGTATTCCAACCGTTGGTCGTCACGAGGGTCAGGCCGTTGATGCGCACGCGCATTCCCTGCCAATGCTCGCCACCCGTTGCGCGCGTCGGATCAAAAATGTCGTAATGTCCCGTCGCACCAAGGTTGGTGCTGATCACCGAGGAAAGCGAAATCACTTCCGGCGCGGGCAGGCCATAATTCGACGACACCAGTGAAATGGTGAAGTCATAGGCGGGATCCGTGCTGTGTTCCTGGTTGATGTTTTGCATTCCGCCATAAAAGAGCGAGCCATTGGCCGTAACCGTAACCAGATCGCCTTTGTGAAACGCGTATCCGGTGGCCGGATCATGACTGACCAGAGCCACCTGGTTTGTCCATTGGTCATCCGTATAGCTGTCGCTCCCGTCGTGAGGCTCCCAAGGCAGATTGCCGTAATCCTGTGCCATCCAGAGTTCCACCCCGCCGCGATCGCCCGGAGTAATGGTTTGGACGAAAATCTGCCATTGAGCGCCCAGGTCGTAAGCGTTCGCGCCAGCATCCCACGGAAGGTAATCCGGCGTGGCATCAAGCATCTCGCCCGGATCCGTCAGGACCACGCCCGTGAGAACGATGGGGAAACTGCCGTTCCAGGTGCTGACGCCGCTGGCGTCCACCGCTTCCAGATTTGCAACGGTTTCCGCGCGGGAAACCCCCGCCGCCAGCAGCAAGCCACAAAAACAGGCCATGAGGGTCAAAGCCATGTTCCGCCCAGCGCGGGCTGAAACCGGCGCTTGACCCGGGTCTGACCGAAGTGTTACGTTCATAGGCAACAGTATTATCAATAGTGTTGGTATTACGCAATAGTAAATTCGTGTTACCATAATTTATCGGCGGCGTTTATGCATATTCCAGATGGATTTATCGACGGCAAGACGGCGGCGGCGGCGGCGGTCATTTCGGCAGTGGGTGTCGGTTTCGCGCTTCGCCAGGTCAAACGCGAGCTGCCACCGCGCAAGGTGCCGTTGCTCGGCCTGTCGGCGGCGTTCCTGTTCGCGGCCCAAATGGTCAATTTTCCCGTCGCGGGCGGAACCTCCGGTCATCTGGTCGGCGGCACGCTGGTGGCGGCCCTGCTCGGACCGAGCGCAGCGGTGGTGGTGGTTACGACGGTGCTCATCGTGCAGTGTTTTTTGTTTCAAGACGGCGGCGTCATGGCGCTCGGCGCAAACGTTTTCAACATGGCCATCGTGAATTCCGTGATCGGCTACGCGATTTACCGGACGCTTTGTCACTGGTTGACCGGCCTTCGCGGACAGGTGACCGCGCTGGCTTTTGCCGCATGGTGCGCGACGGTGCTGGCGGCGATCAGTTGCGCCGGCCAACTCGCGTGGTCCGGCACCATCCCGTGGTCGGTGGCGTTTCCCGCGATGACCACCGTGCACATGTTTATTGGCGTCGGCGAGGGCTTGATCAGCGCGATGGTGTTTCTGGCCGTCAGTCGCGCGCGGCCGGATTTAATCACGGAAACGACCCAAACCGGCCAGCCGCAACGCCTCGGCGAACTGATGCGTTACGGCCTCCTGGTCACGCTGGGCATCGCCATTTTCATCGCGCCCTTCGCGTGTTCGTGGCCGGACGGATTGGATTCGGTGGCGGAAAAATTTGGATTCAGCCATAAACTTGCGGTTCCGCTGTTGCCCGCGCCCGCACCGGACTATCAAGTGCCGGGAATTCATTGGGCCATCGGCGCCACGGCGCTGGCGGGCGCGGCCGGCTCGCTGATCGTGTTTGGACTCGCGCTGCTGCTGGGACGCTGGCTGGTGCCCAGGCAAACCAGCAGCGCTTCCGACCATTTACCAAACCCATGAGCGCCAACTGGCTCAGTCATCATCATCGCCACGCCGACAGCCCGATACACCGGTTACCGGCGGCGCTGAAACTGGGCGTCGCATTGATGATCATCGTGGTCACGGTGCTGGCGCCAATCCGCTGGAACGCCTGGTTCATCGGCGTGGCATCACTGCTGGTTTTGGCGATGGTGCTGAGCCGGTTGTCACCGATTTTTCTGCTGAAACGACTGCTCGTGCTGTCGCCGTTCGTACTTGGCGTCGTAGCGGTCAACGCCTTTCAACCGGCGGGCCGGGCCAACTGGCTGGCCGTGGCCGTGAAAAGCGTGCTGTGCTTGTTGGTGGTTACATTGGTTTCAAACACCACGCCGTTCAGCCGGATTCTGCGGGTGCTGAAATCCACGCGGGTGCCGGCGCTGTTGATCACCACGATTGCCCTCATGCACCGTTATCTCTTCGTGTTGGTGGATGAATCCGAGCGGATGCGCCGGGCGCGGGCGAGCCGCACATTCACGCGTGGGCGGCGGTTTCATTGGCGCACGCTGGCCACGGTGGTGGGGCAGCTGTTCATTCGCGCTTCCGAACGGGCGGAACGGATTTATGACGCCATGTGCGCGCGAGGTTGGAAATGAGCGCCGCTGTCGAAATCACCAATCTAAAATACCGTTACCACGACGGCACGGAGGCCTTGCGCGGCGTGAGTTTGCGCATCCTGCCGGGCGAATGCGTCGCACTGCTCGGCCCGAACGGCTCCGGCAAATCCACCTTGCTGCTGCATTTGAACGGGATTTTGCCGGAGAAATTACCGGCCGCCGGCGTGGTGAAAATCCTGGGCGAACCCGTCACTCCGGAAAATCTCGAAACCATCCGCCGCCAGGTCGGGCTGGTGTTTCAGGATCCGGACGATCAGCTGTTTTGTCCGACGGTTCAGGAAGACGTGGCGTTCGGCCCGCAGCAACTGGGTCTGGCCGAAGCGGAAGTCGCAATGCGCGTGGACAAATCACTCGCCCAGGCCGGTCTCGCCGGTTTTGGCGGGCGCTCAACCCATCATTTGAGCCACGGCGAAAAGCGCCGCGTTTGTCTCGCCGGCGTGCTCGCGTGTGAACCGGCCATATTGATTTTGGATGAACCGACGAGCGACCTCGATCCGCGCGGCCGGCGCGAGTTCAAGGCATTGTTGCGGCAGATTCCGGCGACCAAACTGATTGCGACGCATGATTTGGAACTGGCGGTCGAATTGTGTGCGCGGACGGTTGTGCTGGATCGCGGAGAAATCGTGGCCGATGGGGCAACGAAGGAATTATTGAACGACGAGGCATTGATGCTGGCCCACGGGCTGGAGCGCCCGCACATTTTGCGGCACACGCATCCGCATTAAAAATTGTCTTGCCAAAGCCCGGGCTCAGGCTCCATTTTCCGACATGGCAGCAACGCGGCAATCCGACAACTTCGACAGCCAGTTCTACCAGCCGGCGGAACAGTTCTTTCCGGCCAACAGCCGGCTGGCGCTCACCTTCGACGACATCACGCTCGCAACGCTTTATTCGGAAATCCTCCCGCGCGACACGCAACTGGACACAACGCTCGCGGAAGGGTTGCACCTGAACATCCCGGTCATTTCGTCGGACATGGACACGGTGACCGAATCGCGCATGGCCATCGCCATGGCGCTGAACGGCGGCCTCGGCCTCATCCATTACAACATGCCGGAACGCCAGCAGCTTTCCGAGGTCAGCCGCGTCAAGAACCACGTCCACGGCCTGATTCAGGAACCGATCAAGGTCTCGCCCGGACAATCCATCGGCGACGTGCTCGCGTTGATTGAGCAAAAAAAATTCGGCTTCAGCACGTTCCCGGTTGTGGATGAAAAGGGCAGGCTCGTCGGCCTGCTTTCCGGCCACGTCGTCAAGCCGCGCTACGCCAAAAAGAAGGTTTCCGAGGCGCTGACCCCGCGTTCGCAGGTTCACACCGTCAAGAACCGGGAACTCGGCAAGGATCCCATCGCGCGCGCCGACAAATTTTTCACCGAGCACATCGGCATTCACAAACTGCTGGTCGTGGACGACCACGACCATTTGAGCGGCCTCATCACGATGAGCGACGTCGAGCGCATCACGCAGGAACGCAACGCGCAGTTCAAGCCCGCCCGGGACGCCAGTTTTCATCTGATCTGCGGCGCGGCAGTCTCGGCCACGCGCAACGCCTTCGGGGAACTGGATCGGGAACGCATTCTCAATCACGTGGGCGCGCTCGTCGAACGCGGCGTGGACGTGGTGGCGGTCTCGACCGCGCATGGCCACAGCAAGGGCGTCGGCGACACGGTGAAGGTATTGCGCGATGCCTTTCCGAAACTGCCCATCATTGCCGGCAACGTGACCAGCGCGGCGGCCGTGGAATTTCTGGCCGGCTGCGGCGCAAACGCCATCAAGGTCGGCCAGGGGCCGGGTTCGATTTGCACCACGCGCATCGTCGCAGGCGTCGGCATCCCGCAAATGACCGCCCTGTACGTCTGCGCGCGCGCGGCGGCCAAAAAGAAGGTCACGATTCTCGCCGACGGCGGCATCACCAAATCCGGCGACATCGTAAAGGCGCTGACGCTTTCGCAGGCGGTGATTTGCGGCGGGATTTTCGCCGGGTGCAACGAAGCCCCGGGCGAAGTGGTTGAAATCAGCGGCAAACTCTACAAGCAATACCGCGGCATGGGCAGTTTTGCCGCGATGAAGGCCGGTTCGGCGGCGCGTTATGGTCATTCGCCGAATCCGACGCAAAAGGTTGCGCCCGAAGGCGTCGAGGCGCTCAAGGAAGCATGCGGATCGGTGGACCGCGTGCTGGCGCAACTCATCGGCGGCATCCAGAGCGGCATGGGTTATCTCGGCGCGGCGAACCTCGGGCAACTCCGCGACAAGGCGCGTTACACCCGCGTCAGCCCGGCCGGCATGCGCGAAGCCGCCCCGCATGACGTGGTGGAATTGAAGACGGGAAATTAGTCACGATAGTCAGTAGTTGGTAGTTAGTCGTCAGTAGCATTGCGGATTATGAGCAGGACAAATTTTGAAAATCTTCGGGTTTACAAGTTGTCCGAGGAACTGGCCGATGAGATTTGGAAAATCGTGTTCCGCTGGAACGTGTTTGCCAAAGATACAGTCGGTAAACAAATCGTGCGGAGCGCAGACAGCATCGGCGCGAATATTGCCGAAGGGACAGGCCGTCACAATTTCCAGGACAATCAGCGATTTGTGAAGATCGCACGAGGATCGTTGAACGAAACGCAACACTTCCTCAGGCGCGCGTTCAAAAGAGATCTTCTCACTTCTTCCGACGTGAAAAAACTCAAGCCGCTGGTGGACAACCTCGCTCCTCAACTCAATTCCTACTTGAAATCAATTGGCCGCGATCACAAAAGCGAATAGCTACTGACGACTGCCCATTGACCACTGACTGACTTCTAAAACTCAATCGGCTCATTCAGCTTGCCGCATTGGGAGCAGCGCGAGCGGTCCACGTCCGGGTCGTCCGTATAAACGCAGCCACAATCCGAGCAGCGGAAAATCCGGTCTTCAGCATGGGTCGGCCAGAACCGGCGCTGGCGCATTTCGGAATAGATCCCCAGGGCGCACAGGGCGCCGAGCAGCACGGCCACGTAAATCACAATGAGCGCGCCGATGGACATGTTACGAACCGGCCGGGGCGTTCGTCGCCGGGAGCGCGACGGTGCACCAGTCGAAAATCAACCGGCCGATGGCCAGGCCCGGAGCGGGCGCGAAACGCGCGGCCCGGGCCAGTTCAAGCGCGCGCTGGTCGGCATCCGCGTCCTGGACTTCGCCAGGATTGGCCGACGGCATCAAAACCGCCGAGACCACTTCACCGGCCCCATTCACCAGCACCTGCACCCGGCTCGGCGCGACGACATCCGCGCACGGCCACGATGGCAATTTCATTGGCGTGAGCAACGGTCGCCGGGCGAGGGCGCCTTCGATGCGCAACGTCGAAGTTTCGGCGAACTCTGGCTCCAGCGACACCAACGGCGTGGAAAACCGGGGCGGCGGTTTCAGTTCAAATTGAAACGTGGCCAAAGGATTGGTCTGCATGAACTGGCTGAAAACGGCACCCAGTTCTCCGCCGGGAAGCTGCAGCCAGCGCGGGGGTTCGGTCCATTCCTGCCGGTGAAATTCCACGTGGGGCGGTTCCAACCACGCCGGCCCGGCAAAACCCTCACGACTGGGCAGCGCGAAGAGCGTTGGGTCGTTGAGGATCAACCAGTCGCTGGAACCGTCCGCCAGCGCCAGGGCCGGCACGTTGATTACCGGGCGCGGGGTGACCGGTTTTCGCCCGCCAAACGCAAAAATCAAAACCAGATGCGCCGCCAGGACGAGCACGATCAGCAGCAGCCAGAAGCTCAAAGGCCATTTACCTTTGGGTTGCGGCTTGGTCTCCCCGGAAGCGCCGGGCTCGCTGGACGCAGTCTTCATGGCTGGCCGGATTCGTTGACGACCCGCGGAAGCGTGGCCAGCAGGACATCGTGAATGCCGGCGTCACGCGCGACCAGCGTCAGGTGGACGAGTTGATTGTAGGTCACGGAGTTGTCCGCCTGCACGATCAGCGTGAGCGGGTCACGGGACTTTTTCGCGGCGGCGAGCAGATGCGATTTCAACTCATTTTCCGAGACAATTTGATTTTCAAAAAACAGGCGTCCTTCGGCGTCAATCGCGACGGCCACGGTTGGCTTGTCGGTGCCCGGCAAATCGCCGGCGGCGGGCAGACGCAACGCCAGGCCGGGCGTGGGCAGGAGCGCGGCGAGCGTCAGAAAAATGACCAGCAGAAAAAAAACCACCGCGAACGGCGCCACGTCAAACGTGCTGCGCAACAGACGGGCATTGCGCGGAAATTTCATGGGGATTTCGGTCCGCCGTTTTCGGTGACGATGTTGACGATTTCCGCGGCGGCGCGTTCCATGTCGAGGACGATCTTGTTGATGCGGCTGACGAGGTAATTGTAACCGGCGTGGACCGGGATGGCCACGGCGATGCCCGCGGCCCCGCAGATGAGCGCCTGCCAGATGCCCGAGGAAAGCGAGTTGAGGTGCGCGTAAAGGCCCTCCGCCTGCAATTGCCGGAACATGTTGATGAAGCCGAGCACCGTGCCGAGCAGGCCGAGCAGCGGCGTCAGTTGCGCGATGGTCGCCAGCAAATTCAAGCGTTCCTCGAGCTGCGGCACCTCGGTGAGACCGGCTTCCTCGACGGCTTCGCGCACGCGTTCGCGCCCCCGATCGCGGTTGAGGATGGCGGCCTTCACCAGGCGCGCGACCGGACCGGGCGTGGCGTCGCAGATGGAAATGGCTTCGACAACGTTGTCGCGTTTGAGCACGTTGCGCACGCCGTTGAGGAATTCCCCGGAATTGATTTGCGAGCGGTGGCAGTAGAGCACGCGCTCGATAAACACGACCAGGGCCACGGCCGCGGCGATCAAAATCAGCCAGATCACCGGGCCGCCGTCGGTCAGAAGCGTTGGCAACATGCAACTTGTATAGGCCGACCGGCACGAAGTTGAAAGTCAAAAAGGAGCCAGGATTGACAAACGGCATGAAAAGCGCGCCGCGGCAATGAACATTTTCTCCTTACCCCCGGCTCCCGGCTCCTGTATTTTTTGGCGCATGGAAAATCCTGATCCACTCCGCGAATTGTTCCGCAGGCAGCAGGCGCTGAAGGAACGCACCGGCATGAGTAACGGAAAAAGAACCCTTTCGCGGTGGGCGCTGGAAGGGAAGGTCGGATAATTTATGGCGGTTGCAGACGAAAAAGTTCTCGTTTTTCCCCGTTCGATTTTTGAGCAGCTTGGCCTTTTTCAAGGTTTCAGAACCGAGGTTGATCGCTATCTGCCAGTAATCCTTGATAAGAAGAACAACAGTTTTCAGCCCCGCGCCCAGGCAGAGACGAATCCGAATTTCAAACAAATCATCCCCTATGTGGTGGTCACTGACGGAAAGAGCATTCTTCATTATGTTCGTGGCAAGAAGGCCGGCGAACAACGTTTGGTTGCCAAAGGATCCATTGGCATCGGCGGCCACATCAATGATGAAGACCATACGCTTTTTACCGTCGGCCTGCAGGCGTTTCAAGATGCTGTCAAACGAGAGGTGTGCGAAGAACTCACGATTCAAGGACCCTTCGACGCAAGACCGGTTGGCCTGATCAACGACGATTCCACCGAGGTCGGTCGGGTTCATTTTGGGGTGGTGCATGTATTGTTTCGTACGCCGGAACAGGTAAAGAAAAACGAACAAGTCATCACCCAGATTGAGTTTGTTCCGATTGAGCAACTCAAGGCCAGACGTGAGCAGATGGAGTCCTGGTCGCAGCTTTGTCTCGACCATCTCCATGCGTTTCTGAAGTGAATCGCGATTCCGAACAGATTTAATTGGCATGTGAAAAACTGGATTTTCAAGGACGGACCGGCCGCGCCGGTGGATCCCAAAGCCGCCCGCAACCGCGCCCTGCTCTTGTCGCTGCCGTTTGCCATCGTGGGAATCCTCGCGCTGATATTTCTTGTGCACGACGAAATTGGCAGCGGCTTCAGGATGAAGCGGCAGATGGCGATGGGACTTTTAAGCGCGGCCGTCGTTTGCGGAGGGCTGATTGCGCTCATTTTCGGCATCAGCGCCAAAAAAACCGCGCTCAAAACCGCCGGTCTAAAAACCACGTCACGGGAAGCCTTGGAGAAACCCTGGCTCGAACGCAAGGACTGGGCGGCGGGCCGCATCACGTCCGGCGTGCAAAAATCCGTCGTTTTGCTGTGGATCTTTGTGCTGTTCTGGCTGGCCGCTTCCACCGTCATCACGCTTCTCATCGTGCCGCCAGAATTACATCGCGGCAATCAAGCGGCGCTGATCGCGCTGATTTTCCCCGTGATCGGCCTGGCGGTGCTGGTTTTTGCGGTGAACACCTCGCGGGCCTGGCGGCGGTTCGGCCAATCCGTTTTTGAAATGGCCGCGATGCCCGGCGCGCTGGGCGGCACGCTGGAAGGCATGGTCCAGGTCAACGCGCGCCTGCGACCCGAACACGGCCTGCACCTGCGGTTGAGCTGCCTGCGCCGCGCCACCACCGGCACCGGAAAAAACCGCACCACCACCGAGAAAATTCTCTGGCAGGACGAAAAATGGCTGCGGTCCGATTTGCCGCAAACCGATTTGAACGCCACCGGCATCCCGGTTTATTTCAAACTGCCCGCCGACCAGCCGGAATCCACCATGGCGCCGGGTGACGGAATTCATTGGAAACTGGAGGCGTCAGCCAAAGTGAGCGGGCCAAATTTCCACGCCACATTCGAGGTCCCGGTTTTCAAAGTGCCGGAAACACCGGCCCCCGCCGACGACCCGACCGCGCCATATCAAATGTCGCTGGATGAAATCCGGCAGTTGATTCATTCGCGCATCCAGGTCAATGACCTGGCGGACGGCGGCCGGGAATTCATCTTCCCCGCCGCGCGCAATCCCGGCTTCGCGGCCGGCGCGACCGCCTTTCTGCTGATTTGGACCGGCATCGTAATCTTTCTGATTTGGAAACAGGCGCCCTTCATCTTCCCGCTGGTATTCGGCGCGATAGATTTGTTGATGGCCGCGTTCACCTTCGACCTCTGGTTCCGGCGCGGCCGGGTGGTGGCCACCCCGGCGCAGGTGCAGATTCAGATGGCGTGGCTCGGCTTCAAACAGCAGCGCACGCTCAAGGTTTCCGAGGTGGCGAGCATCTTCAACGACATTGGCGCCACCGCCGGCCATACCGCGTATTACGACCTGAAGATCCGGATGCGCGACGGCCGGGAACTCACGGCGGCGAAAAATCTCGGCAGCAAACCCGAAGCCGACTGGCTCGCCCGGCAGATGGCGGCGGCGGTGAAAAACTCGCCTTAAAAAAGGCTCGCCAACGGCGCGGGCCTTTTCACAATTCACCCCGGATGGCCCAACCCCGTTCCATTCAAGTTCCGCCGCGCTGGCGCAAGGAAGTCGCGTACGTGCTCATCACGGAGGCGCAGCTCGCCCGGCGCGTCCGCGCCCTGGCGCGCGAAATCGAACGCGACTTTCACGGGCGCGAAACGGTCGTCATCTCGCTGCTCAACGGGACGGTGATATTTCTGGCGGATTTGCTGCGGCATTTGAACCTCCCGCTGCGGCTCGATTTTCTGGGCGTGTCCAGCTACGGCGAAGGCGTAAAATCCGGCGCGCTGACGTTCACCAAGGAATTGCGGCTGGACGTGCGCGGGCGCGACGTGCTCCTGGTGGACGATATTCTGGACACGGGCCAGACCCTGAACCGCGTGCTGCCTAAAATTCGCGCCCTCCGGCCGCACCGGATTAAAATCTGCGTGTTACTCAACAAACCCGCGCGGCGCCTTGAAAAGATCGAGGCCGATTACGTCGGGTTCACGGTACCGGACGAGTTTGTCGTCGGCTACGGCCTGGATTTCGCGGAGCGTTACCGCAACCTGCCCTTCGTCGGCGTGTTGCACCCGCATATTTACAAACAGGCCTGCCAGCAGGTCTGCAAAAAGTGAGCCCATGAACCAACCAGATCCCGCAACTTGATCCGCGCCGGCTCCAGCCAGATGACCCGGCGGCGGATGTTGAAATACTCTGCCAGCGTGGCGGCGACGGCGTTGGCCGCAACGTTTCTGCCGCCGAATGTGCGCCGGGCGCTGGCCCAGGAGCCGGTGCGGCGGGGATCGTTCAAGGACATCAAACACGTCGTTTTTTTGATGCAGGAAAACCGTTCGTTCGACCATTACTTCGGCACCCTGGCGGGCGTGCGCGGTTTTGACGATCCGAAGGCGTTGACGCTGCCGGATGGCCGTTCGGTTTTTTATCAGCCCGACCCGCAGAATCCCGACGGCTATTTGCTCCCCTTCCATCTCGACACGCACAAGACCAATGCGCAGAGGATTCCCTCCACGAACCACAGCTGGTTGACCCAGCATGAAGCCTGGAACCAGGGCCGGATGGATAATTGGGTTCCCGCGCATCGCAAGGCGGATGGCCCGAACGGCCCTTACACGATGGGTTATTACAACCGCTCGGATATTCCGTTCCAATTCGCCCTGGCGGAAGCCTTCACGATTTGCGACGCGTATCATAGCTCCGTCCTGGGACCAACGTGCCCAAACCGGATGATGTGGATGACCGGAACGATTGATCCGGAGAGCAAACACGGCGGCCCGGTCATGGCGAACGACGTGATTTTCGGCGGTTATGGCTGGACGACGTACGCCGAACGGCTCGAAAAGGCGGGCATCAGCTGGAAGGTTTATCAGCAGGCGGATAATTTTTCAACGAACGTATTGGAGTATTTCAAAACGTTCATGAAAGCGGACCGGCACTCCTCCCTGCACCGACGCGGAGCCGCGCGCGGACCCGAAGGCCAGTTCGAATACGACGCCCGGAACGACAAACTGCCCGCCGTGTCATGGATCATGCCGACGAGTTATCAGTCCGAGCACCCGGATTACCTGGCCGCCGATGGCGCGGCGTTTGTGGCGGCCAAAATTGACGCCATCGCGGCGAACCCCGAGGTCTGGGCCAAAACCGTATTCATTCTGTACTACGACGAGAATGACGGCATCTTCGATCATGTGGCGCCTCCGGTTCCGCCTCCCGGCACGGAGCATGAATTTATCAACGGCCTGCCAATCGGCGCGGGTTTCCGCGTGCCGTGCATCATCGTTTCACCGTGGACGGCGGGCGGCTGGGTTTGCAGCGAGCTGTTCGACCATACTTCCGCGCTGCAATTTCTGGAAAAATTCACCGGTGTCCGCGAGGAAAACATCAGCCCGTGGCGGCGGCAAACCTTTGGCGACCTGACTTCGGCCTTTCGTTTTGAAGACGAAAAGGCCGGGCAACCGGCGCTGCTGGACACCACCGGAATGCTCGAGGCGGCCCGGTATGAAGCGGCTTATCTGCCGGACCCGGTCTTCCCCGGCGCTAATCAAACCATGCCGACGCAGGAAAAAGGGGAACGCAAACGCCTGCCATTGCGAGATAAAACCATTCCCTCACCACCAACAAATCCGTCCTGAAAATCGGACGCGGGTGTTGCCTTCGACCGGCTTCTTGCTCCCAACCAGGATGCAGGGCGCATCTCAGTTTCTTGCAGGGTTAAATGCGCCGTCCAAGAATCCCAACGGGATTCCGTCTCAAAGCCCAGGGTTGCGAGGCACGAGCCACCCTGGGTCATCGTCCCCAACCCTTCCCAACCGCAACGCGGTTGCGGCCACCCGATTTACCGTCGGCTTGCCTCAACCCGTTCGTTACCGTAACTTCCCTGACATGGATTTTCCGACAAGACAACATCCATGGCCCATTTAAACGACAATTATCTCAAGCTCAAAGCCGGTTATCTTTTCCCGGAAATCGGCCGGCGCGTGAAGGCGTTCTGCGACGCCAATCCCGAAGCCGCGCAACGCCTCATCCGGTGCGGCATCGGCGACGTGACCGAGCCGCTGCCGCCCGCCGTCATCGCCGCCCTGCACCGGGCGGTGGATGAAATGGCGGGGCGCGAGACCTTCAAAGGCTACGGCCCGGAACAGGGCTATGACTGGCTGCGACATGCCCTCGCGCAAAATGATTTTCGCGACCGCGGCTGTGACGTGGCCGACGACGAAATTTTTGTCAGCGACGGCACCAAATGCGACACGGGCAACATCCTTGACATCCTCGGTCACAAAAACAAAATCGCCATCAGCGACCCGGTTTATCCGGTCTATGTGGACACGAACGTGATGGCCGGCCACACCGGCGAGGCCAACGAAGCGGGCGCTTACGCGAAACTGGTCTATCTGCCGTGCAAGCCTAGCAATGGTTTCATTCCCGAACCGCCGAAGCGGCACGTGGATGTGATCTATCTTTGCTCGCCAAACAATCCAACGGGCGCCACTGCCAATCGCCCGCAACTGGAGGCCTGGGTGAAATACGCGCTCGAACACAAGGCAATCATTTTGTTCGACGCGGCGTACGAGGCGTACATCACCGACCCGGCGCTGCCGCATTCGATTTATGAAATCCCCGGCGCGCGCGACTGCGCCATCGAGTTCCGCAGCTTTTCCAAAAACGGCGGGTTCACCGGCACGCGTTGCGCCTACACGGTCGTGCCCAAATCGCTCAACGCGCAGACGAAGACCGGCGAATTTCAGCCGCTGCATCCGCTCTGGCTGCGGCGCACGACGACAAAGTTCAACGGCGTGAGTTATATCGTCCAGCGTGGCGCGGAGGCATTGTACTCGCCGGACGGCAAGGCACAGGTGCGCGCGCTGATCGAACATTATCTCGGCAACGCGAAGGTCTTGCGCGAAGGCGCAAGGAAGGCCGGTCTGAAAGTCTTCGGCGGCCTGAACGCGCCGTATATCTGGGTGCGCGCGCCGAAAGGCATCACCAGCTGGCAGGTGTTCGACAAGATTCTCAGCGAAGCCAACGTGGTCATCACGCCCGGCAGCGGATTCGGCTCGAAGGGAGAAGGCTATTTCCGCATCAGCGCCTTCAACAGTCGCGTCAATGCCGAGGAAGTCGCCCGCCGGCTGCAGGGCTTGAAGTGGTAGCCCCCGTTTAGCACCCGCGCTCAGATTGACGTTGCCCCGGCTTTGCCCGCGGGTAGGATGGCGTCGAGCCCCGAGAAGAGAAAGGTCCAATGAGCGAATTTCGATTCCTTTGCCCGGAGTGCGGCCAGAAGATTTTAGGCGACACGGCTTACACTGGTCTTCAAATTGCCTGCCCCACCTGCCAAAAAACAATAACCATTCCGGCCGCCGTTTCGAGCGCTCCGCCGGCAGTTACCGCGAACGTCGCTGCAGGCGGCACACCGCCTTCGCGCGGGCCAATTCCACCGGCACCATCACGGCCCGGGTCAGCGTTGCCATCCGCCGCCACGGCCCGACAACCAGAAATGGACCACTTTTCCGCACTGGCGGTCGCGTCGCTGATTTGCTCGGTGCTGGTGCCGCTCGGGGCAGTTCCGGGAATCGTTTGTGGGCACATGGCCAAGGCGCGGATGCGCCGCAATGTTTTTCTGGTGGGAGAGAAAATGGCCAATGCCGGGTTGCTTATCGGCTATGGCGTGCTGACAGCAACGCTGGTCTTGGCGGGGATTTTCTGTCTGGAGCAATGGCATTTGCGCCCGGTGAAGGTCATGCGCGACTCGCCGGCCGCCATCGCAGCCTTGCAGGCGCGGGTGGCGGATGAAGTGATCATCGACGAAAACGAGGACGACCATGATGTGGACGGAGTGATGGACTACGTGCGGACGACCGGGGAAAAATCATCCCGCAGCGCGAACCGCGGCGGATCATTCAGTTACATGATGAAAGTCCTGCCAGATGAGGCAATGACATTGAACTGTCGCTACCGGGGCGGCGAAGAGAAGGGCCATTTGTTTGACATTGCAGTGGACGGCCAGATCATCGCGACGCAAGACCTCACGGACGCCGCGCCCGGGCAGTACTTCGACATGGAATACAAAATCCCGGAGAGCCTGACCCGCGGAAAAACCGAGGTAAAGGTGGAATTTCAAGCGCACCCGGGCATGACCGCCGGCGGGCTTTACGGCTGCCAGATGTTGGAATGGTAAATCGCGAAGAGGCTTCGATCATGAAAACATTTCTGAAATTCCTCCTGCTGCTGGCACTGGCGCTGCCGTTCCCCTTGCGCGCCTCAACCAATGACGTGGCGACATTATCCGGCACAGTCGTGGACGCGCAGGGCAATCCGGTGACAGACGCGACGGTGGTTGGTTATCAATACGCGTCCCGCGCGGGTTTCGGGCCGATGGAGATGGAGGCGAAACAACATGCCACGACTGACCGCCAAGGTGCGTTTGAATTTCCGGCGTTTCGCGGCATGGGCGTCGTGTTGGTGACAAAGACCGGTTCGGCGCCGGCTTGGCGGACGTGGTATTCCACCCCGCTGGAATCCCAAAAGATTGTTCTGGGCGCTTCATCCACGCTCGCCGGGGTGGTGGTGGATGATGCCGGCCGGCCGGTGGCTGACGCGGAAGTGTGGGTGTCGTCCGCTTTAAACAAAGCCACCACCGACCTGGAACGGCCAAACTATCTGTTTGGCAAAATCCCCCGCGAACTCTTTTCCGCGCGGGCTTCGGCCGAGGGAAAATTTCGCATCGAAAACTTTCCCGCCGACGCGCAAGCCCGTCTCTCGGTGAAAGCCGCCGGCAAAGCGCTGCGTCAGACCGCAAATTCGGTTCGCTACGATGAACTGCCATTTCACGCCGGCCAGGAAGACATCACCCTTATCCTCGACCCGGCCGGCAGCGTCACTGGAAAAGTTGTCGTGCGCGGGACCGGCCAGCCGCTTGCGTCCGCGGTGGTCGGCCTTCAGCCGTCGGCGCCGGCGCCGGAGACGAGATACGGGTTGCTGGAAATGGGAACCGTCGCGTCCGATGTGGACGGATCATTTCGGATTCCTGATGTTCCTGCCGGCTCCTATCAGGTCATGGCGAATTTCACCAACGAACCCATCCCGGACTGGGTCGCCGATCCGGTGCCCGTCACGGTTGCTGCCGGCGAAACCGTCCCCGACGTGCAGGTGCAGGCATACAAAGGCGGCGTGCTGGAAGTGACCGTTTGCAGAAAAGACAATCACGAGCCGCTGGCGGACGCGGGCGTGTCCGTCAACAGCGACGATTACCATCGCGGCGGCTCAACGGGGCCTGGTGGCGTGGCTTACTTTCGATTGCCGCCGGGGCAATACACCGTGTTTGCCAACAAACCGGATTGGTCCCAGGCACGAGCGCAGGCCACGGCAACAGACGGACAAACGACCCAGGCCACGATTGAACTTCCGGCGCCGTTCAAAGTTGGCGGCGTCGTGAGCGATGCTTCGGGCGCGCCGGTTGCGGGTGCGAGTGTCGGCGTATTTCCGAGTTACTCGGGTCCCGATACCGGCGCCAGAACGGACCCGAACGGACATTACGAATTGACCTGGCAGAAACCCGCCGGGCTTGGATCGCCGGAGCAGAACTTTCATCTGCTTGCCCGCCACGCAGGGCGGAAGCTTGCGGCCATGGTTGAAATGGATGAAACCACGACCAATCTGGATGTCATTCTGGAACCGGCGATGACTGTGTCCGGCAGCGTGCAGGATGCCAAAGGCAACGCGGTCACCAATGCGGTGGCTTCCATTGCGCTTCTTCAGGATAATTCGAGTTTTAGCATCAGCCGTCAACCCATGCGTTCCGATGAACAGGGCCGCATCCTGGCAGAGGCGTTGCCGCGCGGACAACGCTACGGCTGGTATGTTTCCGCCAACGGTTATGGCAGTGACCGGAATGCGATGGATGCGGCAGACCCGAAGACGGACCACTATGATTTCCCCCCGCTCATCCTCAAGCGCGCCGACCGCAAGCTCGCCGGTCGCATCCTGGGAACCAATGGCAAGCCCGTCGCCGGAGTTCAAGTATGGATGTCCGGCTGGAGCCAACCGACCGGCCGCGCGAACACGGACGTCGATGGGCGGTTTCGTTTCGACGCGGTCTGTGACGGTGCCGTGTCGGTGTCCGCCAATTTCAAAGGCGCTTACGGTTCGGCGGAGGCGATGGGAGGCGACACGAACGTGGTTATTCGTTTCGATATCAGAAATCAGGTTTACATACCGGCGCCGCCCAAAACATTGACCGGCACCGTCTTCGATCCTTCCGGTAATCACGCCATCGGCGCGCGCGTCGTCGTGACGCCTTCCTGGGGCGCGGCAGATGACGCCCGAACCGATGCCGACGGCGAATATTCGGTTAATTGGCAGGCGCAACCGGGAATGCGCGATGCGAAATATTTCGTCGTCGCCCGCGATGTCCAGAAGAACCTCGCCGCGATTGAAGCCATTGGCGACCAGCCGACGCGCGTGAACCTGCGGCTGGAGCCTGGCCTTTCCCTTTCGGGCACCGTGCATGATACCAAAGGCGCGCCGCTGTCCCAGGCGAACATCAATTTAAACATCATGGCCGGAAACATGGGCGGCCTGGTGGAATACGGGCGAATCCGATTGAATTCCGAAGGAGCGTTCACCATTCCCGCTTTGCCAAGGGGGCAGCAATATCTCCTGTTTGTTAATGCCCGTGGCTATAGCTCCGCGCAGAAACGTGTCGGGAAAAGTCAAAGCCTGACCAACCGCATTCAGTTGGCGCCGTTCACACTGAAGCCCGCCGACCGCCAACTGGCCGGCCAGGTGTTGGGTGCCGATAACAAGCCGTTGTCCGGCGCATACGTCAACATCAACGGCCAGAGTCAGCCAAACGACCATACGACCACTGACGCGACCGGCCATTTCAAATTCAAGGTCTGCGACGGGCCGGTTGAAATTTACGTGTGGTCGCCAGACGGGCCGGACCGCAACCGTTACGCCAACTGGTATGCGCGCGGTGGAGATACCGAGGTCGTTGTGAAAATGGGCGTGCGACAGCCGCAACGCGAAATCATCGCCAGGGAAACCCCGCTAAAGCCGCGGCCCTGGACTTTCAGTGCCCTCCTGGCCTGGCCAGCGAATCACAAGACCGGTACCATCATACTGCTCTCGCTGCAAGCCGCGTTGCTTTTGGGTACCGGCGGTGGAGTTTTCCGGCTTATCCGCAAGCATGGGCAACGCGACCGGTGATAGCAGGATGCTGCAGCCATAAATTCTTTGAACCGTAACTGTCTGGATTGAAATGACAACCTTGGCCATCTTCGTCACTGCGCTGCTCGTTCTCGCCCGGCTGGCGGCGGAACTCTGGCTCGCCGCGCTCAATCGCCGCCATGTGCTCGCGCACGCCGGCGAAATCCCACCGGCTTTCCGTGGAATCATTGACGAGCCGGCCTACAAAAAATCCGTCGCCTACACCCTGGCCAAGGAACGGCTGGGAAACATCGAGGAAACCTGTTCCACCGCCATTTTGCTGATCGTCCTGTTCAGCGGCGTGCTGCCATGGGCGTTTCAACTGTTCTCCCCCGGGCCGGGCCGGTCGGCCTGGGCCATGGCGGCGTTTCTGTTTACGGTTGGCGTGACGATGTCGCTGCCCGGCCTGCCATTCGAATGGTTTTCGCAATTCCGGCTGGAAGAGAAATTCGGGTTCAACACCACGACGCCGAAGCTCTGGTGGTCCGACCGTTTGAAAGGCCTGCTGCTCGCCATGGTGCTTGGTTATCCGCTGCTGGTGCTCATCTTGAAAATTGTCCAATGGACGGGTGCGGAGTGGTGGTGGTGGGCCTGGGCCGCGTTGCTGGCGTTTCAATTCCTGATGCTGGTGCTGGCGCCGGTTTTGATTTTGCCGCTGTTCAACAAATTTACACCGTTGCCGGACGGCGACCTGCGCACGCGGTTGCTGGCGCTGGCGAAACGGACGCAATTCCGCGCCCAAAGCATCCAGTTGATGGACGGCAGCAAACGTTCGCGCCATTCGAATGCGTTCTTCACCGGCTTCGGACGGTTCCGGAAAATTGTGTTGTTCGACACCCTGGTCCAGCAACTGACCGGACCGGAACTGGAAGCGGTGCTGGCCCACGAAATCGGTCATTACCAGAAAAGGCACATCCCCAAAATGCTGGCCTTCTCGGCGGCCAGTTCGCTGGCCGGTTTTTATTTCATCTCCGTTCTGGCCCGGCAGGAAGCGTTCTATCGCGCCTTCGGCTTTGAACCGGGGAACGTGGCGCCGGCGCTGCTGCTGTTTGGACTGCTGGCGGGAACGGTGACGTTCTGGTTTTCACCGCTGATCCATTGGTGGTCGCGGCGTTACGAATATCAGGCCGACGCCTTCGCCGCGGGGGTGATGAACGAGACGCAATCCCTGATTGGCGCGTTGCGCAAGCTGAACGAAAAAAACCTGAGCAACCTCACGCCGCATCCATTCTATAGCGGATTTTATTACTCGCATCCCACATTGCTGGAACGCGAGCAGGCCTTGGCGGGAAAATCCAGTTAGCGCTCCACCGGAAAGGCCACCCGTCAGCCCTTGTCCGCAATGGCAAGCTGTGCCATATTCGCCCTGACATTCCCGGCCACACGCAGTTCGTGCCGGCAGCCGCCTTGGTGACGCAGCGGTTTGTGAATCGGGCGTTTCGGGGCGGCGCAACCGAAAGCACCGATGTCAACCGTCGTGGACAGGCAACCCGCGCCGCACAAAAAGTGCGTGCTCATTGTGGACGACGACCTCGAACTGGCGTCGATCTACCAGCATCTCCTCGAAACGTTCAATTACGATGTCCACAGCGAGGCCAACGGCGCGCTCGCGCTCAAACATCTCCTCAGCCGGGACGTGGACGCCATTATTTGCGATCTCAGAATGCCGGAACTGGAAGGCGACTTGTTTTACAGCGCCATTGAGCGGGTGAAGCCGCATCTCTGCCGCCGGTTCATCTTCCTCACGGGCGCGGCGGACAACCCCAAATACCATTCATTCCTCAGCCAGGTGAAGTCACCCATCCTTCACAAACCTGTCCATCCCGAAAGATTGCTTATGGAATTACAGCGGTTGCCGGACGCCTGACCGGCGTGGGGGCATCGTTCGTTTTGCCAAAAAATCCCCCCCCCCCGGCGTGGCGGGCAGGAATCGAAGCGGCAACATTTCATCATTGCGGGGAGGATTTGATCTGGTAGACTGGCCGCTCGATTTTTTACTGAAAATTCAACCGAACAAAATTTATGTCACAGCATCGCAGTCTGCGCGCGGCATCCGTGTTGGGTGGCAAGCGCAATGTCCTCAAACGTTTCGAACGCACGGCGCTGCTCAAGAAACGCGGCCAGTGGAAGGACGGCGACCGCATCACCGGTCTCCGCAAAACCAAACCGGACGTGTAAAACGTGACGGGTGACCCGTGACCCGTGGCACGGATTTCACCTTGTCACCCG
This sequence comes from uncultured Verrucomicrobiae bacterium, assembly GCA_963762585.1. Lineage (GTDB taxonomy): Bacteria > Verrucomicrobiota > Verrucomicrobiia > Limisphaerales > UBA11358 > UBA11358. The sequence continues at coordinate 50,349 of CAVXLF010000006.1, read as the reverse complement.
CACCTGTCACATGCCACCGGTCATACGATTGCAAAAATTTTTGGCGGAGGCGGGCGTGGCTTCCCGCCGCGCCGCGGAACAAATCATTCTGGCCGGGCGCGTCGCGGTCAACGGCCGGCCCGTACGGGTGCTGGGCAGCAAGCTGGATCCGGACCGGGATGCGGTGACCGTGGACGGCAAAGCGGTTCGGACCAAACGAAAGCTGTATGTGGCCTTGCACAAGCCGGTCGGCTGTGTCTGTTCACGCCAGGATGAGCTGGGTCGGCCGACCGTTTACGATTTATTGCCCAAGGAATGGCAAAATCTTCACTCTGTGGGGCGTCTGGATTTTAACACGGAGGGATTGCTTTTTTTGACCAATGATGGACAATTCGCCTTGTGCCTGACTCATCCGCGCTATGGCGTTCGTAAGAAATACATTGCGACGGTTGAGGGACGTGCCGATCAGGCGATGTTGGAACGATTCTTGCGGGGTGTATGGCACGCAGGCGAAAAACTCCGGGCGCAGGCGGCGAGACTCATTTCGGCCGGCCGCACGCGCAGTGTAGTGGAGCTTGAACTGGCTGAAGGCAAAAACCGCGAAATACGGCGGCTGTTTGAATCGCAGGGATTGGCGGTCAAACGGTTGCAGCGGACACAAATAGGCAAAATTAAACTAGGCGAATTAAAGCCCGGACGTTGGCGGGCATTGACAGAAACCGAGATTAAAACTTTACTTGCAGAAATATGAAAACGAATTGCTGGTTGATGTTGGGCGTGATGCTGGCCACAAGCGCAGTCGCGCAAAATAATCCAAATGCGGGTGCCACAGCGCCCGCGCCAACCACTCCCCCGCCCGCCGCAGCCGCCCCGGCGGCGGCGCCTGCCCCTGAAGCCGGCGCGCCCGCGGAAACCAGGAAGCCCGTCAAACATCGACACCACGCGGCACCCGCCAATGTGGTTCCACTTTCCGAACCCTCGGTCGCGCTTGTCCCCGGTCCGGCGCAAGTGGCCGTCAAGAGCCTCACCGCGCGCGGCCAGGCCGGCCTCAAGGGCGAGGTTGTGTCGCACCTCAAACAAGGTGAAACCGTGACGGTTTTGTCTCAAATCAATCTGGATAAACACAAGGCCAACGAACCCGCCCAATGGGCTCAAATCGCCTTTCCCGCGAGCGCCCACGTCTGGGTCTTTGCCAAATTCATCGACAAGGCGAACAACACCGTGCTGACGAAAAAATTAAACATGCGCGGCGGACCCGGTGAAAATTACAGCGTGCTCGGCACCATTGAACACGGTACGTCGGTGAACGTCATCCGGACCAAGGGTGAATGGCTGGAAATTGAGCCGCCGGCCAACGCCTACGCTTTTGTGGCCGCCATGTATTTGACCCAGACCGCTCCGGCGCAACAACCCGCCCCCGCCCAGCAACCCGCAGCCGCAGCGCCGGCCGCACCGGCGCAGCCGACGGATCGCGTGGTCGCGCACGAAGGCGTGGTCGCGGCGGTCGTCAGTCCGGTCGCCCCCACACCCTACAAGCTCTACGACCCCACCACTTATCAAACCATTGATTATCTTTACTCGACTGCGCCGGACCTCGACCTGAGCCGCTACGTCAACATGCGGATCATTGTCACCGGCGTGGAAGGCATTGACCCGCGCTGGAAAGACAGTCCGCTCATTGCCATCCAGAGCATCCAGGTGGTTTCCACAAATGCCGTTCAACACATTGACCTCCGCAGCCCCCGACAACGCCAAAATCATTGACGGGCGCGCCATCGCCGCGCAAATCCAGCGCGAGCTGGCCGGTCGGATTGCCGCGTTGAAAGCGCGCGGGGTCGCACCCGGTCTGGCGTTTGTGCGCGTGGGTGAGGATCCGGCTTCCCGGGTTTACGTCGGGCGCAAGGAGCAGGCTTGCGCCGAACTCGGAATTGTTTCCGAAACGCATGTTTTGCCGGAACAAACCCGCGAAGGCGATTTGCTGGCGTTGTTGGAGAAATTAAACGCCGCGGCGCGCCTGCACGGAATTCTGGTCCAGGCGCCGTTGCCAAAGCAAATCCGGGAATCCGTGGTTTACTCGGCCGTCCGGCCGCAAAAGGACGTCGACGGTTTTCATCCGGTCAACGTCGGCAAGTTGATGCTGGGCGATGCAACAGGTTTCCAGCCTTGCACCCCGGCGGGCATTCGCGAGCTGCTGGTCCGGTCGCAGGTAACCCTGGGCGGCGCCGAGGTGGTGATTTTGGGCCGGGGCAATATTGTGGGCAAACCGATGGCCGCGATGCTTTGCCAAAAAGAGAAAAATGCGAACGCAACCGTGACCCTCTGCCACTCCGCCACGCGCGACATCGCGGCCCATTGCCGCCGCGCGGACATTTTAATCGCGGCGATGGGGGTCGCCGAATTTGTAAAGGCGGACATGGTCAAACCCGGCGCCACGGTGATTGACGTGGGCGTGAATCGCGTCAGCGACCCGACCGCAAAAAGCGGCTCGCGGCTGGTGGGCGACGTGGATTTCGCAGGCGTGCGACCGGTCGCCGGTAAAATCACGCCCAATCCGGGCGGGGTCGGCCCGATGACCATTGCGCTGTTGATGCAAAACACGGTGCGCGCCGCGGAAATGACTTTGTAGCGGCGGTCTGTGACCGCTGGTATTTTGAAATAAAAGTGAATAAATCCGGCGACGCTCACCGAGCGCCGCCACAATGAAAACCATCTATGCAACCCACCCGAATCCTCCCCGATTTGCAATGCTCGCTGCTCTGCGAAGAAGTCCGCCAGGAGTCCAATGGAAATTTTTTCATCATCGGCGTCATCAACTTCCTGCGCGTGCCGCAGTTGCCGGTGGTCGCCGGACGGCTTTGCGTCTTCAACCGCTGGACGGCGGGCATCGGCCAGTTTATCGAGAGCATCAAGATCATCGCTCCCGATCAGACGACCCTGTTGCGCAAAGGCGAGATGAAGTTTGAATTGAAGGACGCCGGGCTGCACGCCACGAACGTCATGGTCTTCGGCCAGCTCGAATTCAAAACCGCCGGAACGTACTTCGTCGAAGTGCTCGTGGATGACGTGATGAAATTGCGTTACCCGGTTCCGGTCGTCCACGCGCCGTCGCCGGAGCAAAACCCGCCGCCCAAACCACCGGAACCGCCGGAAGAAAATCCGGCCTGATCAACCCGGCGCGTTGAGACCCGTTGCCGGGAGCGCCGGCTTTCAGCCGGCGGGTTGATGTCCCGGGCGCTTCGTGAAATCCGCCGATGGAAAGCCGGCGCTGCTGGAATGCTTCAACCCTTTATTGCTTCAACCCTTTCAGGTAATTTTTCGCTCAATGAGTACGTCGGCCAGGCCAACCGGTGCGTGGGAACCTTTCACCCCGCGCGGCGTGGCGGCATTTGCCCGGGCGCGGCTCAGGCGTTTGTGGCTCGTGCAATTCATTGTTGCGTCCCTGGCCGCCGCCGCGGCCGTCTGGATTATTTACAATGGCTGTTTTCCGGTGGTGACCGCCGCCATTCAAAAGTTGCCCGCCGCCGGCGAAATCCGTTCCGGCCGGCTGGATTGGCACGGCCACTCGCCGCAACTGCTCGCCGAGGGCCGCCTGCTCGCACTGGACGTTGATCTGGACCATTCCCGCCAGATTGGCTCGCCCGCGGATGTGCAAATCGAATTTGGCCGGAAAACCGTCCGCGTTTTTTCATTGTTCGGCTATCTGGACTGGCATTATCCGGGGAACTATGTCATCGTCTTCAACCGCACCGAACTTGAACCGCGCTGGGGCGCCTGGGCGGCAGAACTTCCGCTGATGGCCGGAGTTGCAGCCGTGATTGGCCTCCTGCTGAGCTGGTCATTGCTGGCGACCCTTTATTTTCTGCCGGCCTGGATGCTCGGCTTTTTTACAAACCGCGACTTGAACTTCCGCCAAAGCTGGCGGCTGGCGGGGGCGGCCCTGATGCCGGGCGCATTGTTGATGACGGCGGCGGTTCTGTTTTACGGCATCGGTTTTTTGAATCTGGTTACCTTCGGTTTCACCTTCGGCGCCCACTTTTTAATCGGCTGGATTTATCTGTTCGTCAGCCCGCTGTTCGTACCGCGGGCGCCCGTCACCGCCAGCCAGGGAAATCCGTTCCGCCAACCAAAGAGACGCGAATGAGCTTCACGCGCTTCGTTGACAGGGGCCGGACGCGTCTTTAGCCTGCAGCCATGTCTCGATTGCCGTTTGAATTGCTCCTCGCGCTGCGTTATTTGCGGCCCAAACGGACGTTCGTCTCCATCATCACCCTCATCTCCATCCTCGGCGTCGCGCTCGGCGTGGCCGTCCTCATCATCGTCATCAGCGTGATGAGCGGGTTTGACCACGATTTGCGCGCAAAAATCCTCGGCTTCAACGCGCACCTGCGAATTGTCGCGCAGGGTGAACCGATGGACAATTACGACGCGGTCAGGGACCTGGTCTCATCCAACCAAAATGTGGTCGGCACGGCGCCGTATGTCCTCGGTCCGGTGTTCATGGAAACGGAACCGACCAACCATCAGCAGCCGTACTTTGCCGTGCCGTACGTGCGGGGAGCGGATCCCGTCCTCGAACCCTCCGTCAGCGTGCTGCCCCAAAGCCTCATCGCGGGAAAATTTGATTTAAGCAGGCGCGGCCTGGTGATTGGCAACGAGCTGGCTCAAAGCCTGAACCTGGCCGTGGGCGACCGGGTGGCGATTTATTCGCCCAACGAATTGAAAAAAATGAAGGAACATCAGGGCAAATCGGACGAGGAAGCCGTCCTGCCGGATGACTACACGGTGACCGGCATTTTCGACGTGGGCTATTATGAATACAACTATTCCATCGTCATCACCTCGCTGGAAAACGCGCAGGAACTTTACGATCTCGGCGACAGCGTTCACGGATTGATGGTGATGCTGCGCGATCCGTACCAGGCGCCGGCGGTGCAGCATCAGTTGGAACACACCCTCGGCGGGAATTACAACGTCACCACCTGGCTGCAGGAAAACTCCGCCATCCTCGGCGCGCTCATGGTGGAAAAGAACGTGATGTTTTATCTGTTGTTCTTCATCGTCCTGGTGGCAGCCCTGTGCATTTTGAGCGCGCAAATCACCTTTGTGGTCCAGAAAACGCGCGAAATCGGAATGTTGAAGGCGCTCGGAGCGACCAATCTTCAAATCTCCAGCGTATTTCTCATTCAAAGCGCCATCATCGGCGCGCTCGGCGTGCTGGCCGGCTACGGACTCGGCATCCTCGCGCTGACGTATCGCAACGAATTCCTGCATTTCATGAACCATTGGACCGGCTTTGAGCTGTTTCCCGCCTCCATCTATGGCTTTGGCGCGTTGCCGGCGATGATTGCCGCCCGCGACATCGCGCTGATTTGCGGAAGCTCGTTTGTCATTTGCATCCTGGGCGGCGTGCTGCCCGCGTGGCGGGCGGGCCGGCTGAAACCCGTGGAGGCGCTGCGTTATGAGTAGGTTACGGAAACATCGAATCCGAACATCGAACGCCGAACATCCAATCGATCGCGGACTGGCAAGCGTTCGATGTCGGAGGTTGGAGGTTGGAGGTTGGAGGTTTCTTTCCTCCTCAGGGGAGGCCGGCCATGAACGAACCGCTCCTATCCGCCCGCGCGCTCGCCAAATCCTATACCATGGGCCGGCGTATCCTCGAAGTGCTGCGCGGCGTGAGCCTCGACGTGGCCCGCGGCGAATTTCTCGCGCTGCGTGGCGCGTCCGGCGCGGGCAAAAGCACCCTGCTGCATTTGATCGGCGGATTGGATTCGCCGAATGCGGGCGAAATTCATTTTGCCGGGCAAAATATCGCCGCGTTTTCCGAACGGGAACTCACCCACTTTCGCAACCGCCGCGTCGGCTTCGTTTTCCAGGCATACCACCTGTTGCCGGAACTCGACGCGCTGGAAAACGTCTGTCTGCCGGCGCGGGTCGCCCGGGTGCCCGCCGCGCGGGCCACCGCCCGCGGACGCGAATTGCTCGACCGGGTCGGCCTCAGTGGCCGCCTGGAACACAAGCCGTTTGAACTTTCCGGCGGCGAACAGCAGCGCGTCGCCATCGCCCGCGCCCTCATCAATGAACCGGAGCTGGTGCTGGCCGATGAGCCGACCGGCAATCTGGATTCGCATACCGGCGCCGAAATCATTGATTTGATCAAAAAGCTGCACGCGGAAAAGCAGACCACGCTGGTCATCGCCACGCACGATGCCAACGTGGCCGCGCATGCGCAGCGCGTCTTTGAACTTACCGACGGCTGCATTGTCGAAGCTTCGTCATGATATGACCGTTGAAAACACGTTTTCCGGCGGTTAATTTCCGTTTGTTATGCTCGAAGATCGCGATTACATGCGCCAGCCGGTGTACCACCGGCCCTACCTGTCTTTGACCGTGGCGCTGTTGGTTGCCAATGCCATCGTCTTTCTCGTCGAATGCGCGCTTTCCTCCAGCCCGCTGCAGTTCGTGCCGGACAATCCGTTTTTTTACAATTATTTTGCGTTGAGCCTCGATGGTTTGGAGCACGGCTTCGTCTGGCAATTGCTCACCTATCAGTTCATGCACAGCAGCTTGTTGCATATCTTCCTCAATTGCTGGGCCATTTACGTTTTTGGGCGGGTCATGGAGGAGGCGTTGGGGCCCGGAAAATTTCTGGTTCTGTATTTCTCCAGCGGCGTAATCGGGGGATTGCTGCAGATGTTGGGTGCCCTGGTCTGGCCCGGTCATTTCGGCACGGCAGTGGTGGGTGCCTCGGCCGCCGCGCTCGGATTGGTCGCCGGGTTCGCCGCGCTTTATCCGGAGCAGGAACTGACCATGCTGCTGTTCTTTGTGGTGCCGGTAAATTTGCGGGCGAAATATCTGCTCTGGGGCACGGCCGGGTTGAGTTTATTCTGCATCCTGTTTCCGGGTTCAATCCTGACCCGGTTGATGGGCGGGAATATCGCCCACGCCGCGCACCTGGGGGGCATGTTGACGGGCATCGTCTTTGTGCGGCAATTCATCCAGGGCCGCGGGCTTTGGCCGCCATGGGGAGCAGCAGCCGCACGACCGGGCGCACCGCGCGAATTCGTCACCACCCGCGCCGGCAAGGGCAAATTCTGGCAGTCAGCAGCGGCCAAACCGGACGAGGAGTTGTCCACCGACGAATTTGTGAAGAGCGAAGTGGATCCCATTCTCGACAAGATTTCCGCGCACGGCATTCAAAGCCTGACCGCCCGGGAACGCGAAATTCTCGAAAAAGCCCGCTCCAAAATGGTCAAACGGTAAAGGTGAAACGTGACTGACGCGAGCCACAAGGCGTATTTCACGTCTCACGAATTACGTTTCACGCCGCCTACCCGTCCAGACGGCGCGCTGGTGTAGCGAAAGCGGCTCGACTCCCGGCTTTCGACGTTTTACGCTCGCCGCATGATAACGCGCTATTCCCGCCCGGAAATGCGGGCCATCTGGACCGACGAAAACAAGCTCCGCCTCTGGCTCCAAATCGAACTGCTCGCCGGCGCGGCGCTCATTCGGGAAGGCGTCGTGCCGCGCGCGGATTTTGCCAGAATAAAACGCGGCGCGGATCGGTGGTTCGCCAACCTGCCCGGCCTGGTTGCGCGCCAGAAGGAACTGGAAAAAACGCTCAACCACGATGTCATCGGCTTCACCACCGCCGTCGCCGAAAAAATCAATCACCGCGCCAGCCGCTGGTTTCACTTCGGCCTGACCAGCAGCGATGTCGTGGATACCGCGTTCGCCGTCCAGATGGTGCAAAGCGCGGACCTGCTCATCGCCGATGCGCGGACATTGCGAAAAGCCATCGCGAAGCAGGCGCGCCAGTACAAATTCACGCCCAGCATCGGGCGCAGCCACGGCATCCACGCCGAACCGACCACCTTCGGCCTCAAACTTGCGCTGATGTACGATGAATTTGGCCGCGCCCTCGAACGTCTTGAACGCGTCCGCGAAACCGCTGCCGTCGGCAAACTCAGTGGCGCTGTTGGCACCAGCGCTCATTTGTCTCCGCGCGTTGAGGCTATCGTGTGCCGACAGCTCGGCCTGCGCCCGGCCCCCATCGCCACCCAGGTTGTCCAACGCGACATTCACGCCGAATTCATGACCACGCTGGCGCTGGTCGGCGCGAGCATGGAGCGCTGGGCCGTCGAGTTCCGGCATCTTCAGCGCACGGAAGTGCTCGAAGCCGAGGAACCGTTCACCAAGGGCCAGAAAGGCAGCAGCGCCATGCCGCACAAGCGCAATCCCATCACCTGGGAGCGCCTCACCGGCCTGGCCCGCGTGCTCCGCGGCAACGCCGTCGCCGCCCTCGAAAACGTCGCCCTCTGGCACGAGCGCGACATCAGCCACAGCAGCGTCGAGCGCATCATCTTCCCCGACTCCTGCACGCTGCTCGATTACATGTTCGGCCTGCTCATCCGGCTCATGGACGGTCTGGCCGTTTATCCGGAGAACATGAAGAAGAACCTTGGTTTGAGCCTCGGCATGTGGAATTCGCAGACCGTGTTGCTGGCCCTCATCAAAAAGGGACTGACCCGTGAACAGGCTTACCAGCTGGTTCAGGACGCGGCCATGAAAACGTGGGAAGTAAAGCACGCCGGCCGCGACGACGCGGATTTTGTGAAAGTCCTGAAAGCCGTCCCCGCCGTGGCAAAACACTTTAAGACAGGAGAATTGGAGAAGCTATGTTCTTTGGATTTTCACTTTAAAGAAGTAAAAAACCGGTTTAAGAAACTGGGGCTTTAGACAGGATTAACAAGATGCACAGGATAAAGAAATGAACTCTTTTTTTAAATCCTGTAAATCCTGTCGGACATATGGAACACAAAAGATTTACGGAAACAATCATTGGATGCGCAATGAAAGTTCATCGCACGCTCGGCCCGGGGTATTTGGAAACCGAAATAAGCCGGGCAAAGTGAGGTTCACCCGTCCGCTGATTCGGGGGAACCTCACAAGTTCGGGGCAGCTCTAAAAGCACACCGAATATGCTGCCAATCACCATCTTGAGAAATGATCGTCTATTTAGCAAAAAAGACTGAGTTCATTGAAGATGTGTTCTCAAATCAGATTGAGGACAAGATACTTGCCGCATTCAAAAATCGCTTGCGGACATCTGTTGGAGCCTCTGAAATACAGTCATGGAAAAACTCCATGGGTTACATGCACCATATACTGGTGGACGATGCGATACCAAATGATGCTGGAGTGGCCATCGAGTTCAACATTCCTCAGACTTCAAAGCGAATTGATTTCATTTTGACCGGCACAGACGGCGCTCACCAGAAAACTGCCGTCATCATTGAATTAAAACAATGGACAAAAGCCAAAGCCACCAATAAAGACGCTGTTGTAGAAACGTTTCTGGGTGGATGCGAAAGGGAAACAGCACACCCCTCCTATCAAGCCTGGTCTTATGCCGCTCTTTTGGAAGATTTTAATGAGACCGTCAGAAACGAGCCAATTCTGTTGAAACCGTGCGCCTATCTTCACAACTGCATTACCAGTTCCACGATCAACAGCCCATTCTATCGAGAGCATACAAGCAAGGCCCCAGCTTTCCTAAAAGACGACGCATTAAAGCTTAAGGATTTTATTAAGCAGCACGTCAAATATGGAGATTCCGGGGACGCCATGTATCGGATTAGGGATGGAAAAATCAGCCCTTCCAAGAGTCTTGCCGATAGCCTGCTGTCTCTGCTCCAGGGAAACAAAGAATTCCTGATGATCGACGACCAGAAGCTGGTTTATGAGACGGCGTTGCATCTTGCGCAGACGTCAAACAAGGACAGAAAGAACGTTCTGATCGTCGACGGCGGACCCGGCACTGGAAAATCAGTCGTGGCGGTGAATCTCCTTGTTGAACTGACAGCAAAAGAGCAGTTGGTGCAGTATGTTACGAAAAATGCCGCACCGCGAGATGTATACCAAAGCAAGTTGACCGGTGCATTCACGAAGACCCGAATCAGCAACCTCTTCACCGGTTCAGGATCCTACACGGAAACTGTAGCGAACAGCTTTGATTCGCTGATCGTCGACGAGGCCCACCGGTTGAATGAAAAATCGGGAATGTTCCAAAATCTTGGGGAGAACCAGATTAAAGAAATCATCACTTGTGCCAAATTCAGTGTGTTTTTAATCGACGAGAACCAACGCGTTACTTTCAAGGACATTGGCGAGAAGGCGGAGATTCGGAAATGGGCAGAGGCTTGTGGCGCGAATGTGCACGAGATGGTGCTCGAATCGCAATTTCGGTGCAACGGTTCCAATGGCTACCTTGCATGGGTAGACAATGTTTTGGATATCCGGAAAACGGCTAATCCAACGCTGGAGGGTATTGACTATGAATTCTCCGTGTGTGACTCACCAAATGCACTGCGTGAACTCATTCTGGAGAGAAACAAAATTAACAACAGGAGCAGAATGGTGGCGGGCTATTGTTGGGACTGGGTTAGCCAGAAAGCCCCAGGTCTCATGGACATCGAGATTCCTGCAGGAAACTTCAGAGCTAAATGGAATCTACAGACTGATGGCAATCTTTGGATCCTCAAACCTGAATCTGTCACAGAGATTGGATGTATTCATACCTGCCAGGGTCTGGAACTGGACTATATTGGCGTCATTCTGGGTCCCGACCTCATTGTGAGGAATGGCGTTCTCCAGACACATGCGGACAAGCGTTCAAAAATGGATTCCTCGATTAAGGGATACAAGAAGCTGCTCAAAGAAGATGCTGAAGAGGCCAAAAAAAGAGCGGCTGAAATCATCAAGAATACCTATCGCACGTTAATGACGCGGGGGCGAAAGGGGTGCTTTGTCTACTCTGTAGATCCAGAGACCAATCAATACCTCACCGACGCAGCGCTGGGCGCAACTGTGGGCGAAGCCGCAGCTGTCATAGATCTGATTCCGCCTCTGCCTTTCCGGATTTTGGAAGAGCACGAGTTGGAACGTTTTGTAAACGCCATTCCCATCTTTGATTTGGAGATCGCGGCAGGAACTTTCAGCGAGGAGCAATGGATTGACGAATGCAAGTGGGCTGAGTTGCCGGAGCCGTTTGTAGCAAAGAAGGGATTTTTCCTGGCGAAAGTAGTGGGTGAATCGATGAACAAGAGAATTCCAAGCGGGTCGTGGTGCGTTTTCAAGGCGTCACCGGAAGGCAGCCGGCAGGGCAGGGTTGTACTAGTGCAGCATCGCAAGATTCAAGATCCAGACAGCGGGCAGTTTACCGTAAAAATTTACGACAGTAAGAAAATCGCCTTTGAGGATTCGTGGGTGCACGAACGTATTATATTAAGGCCTGATTCGCGCGAAAGCAGTTTTAAAGAGATCGTCCTGCATCGAGATGACGCTGCTGAATTGAAAGTTATTGGCGAATTTGTAGCTGTTGTGGGCTAATTTTCTAGGTTTCGTCACGGACAGCAGCCGAAGCTACGCGAAATGATTTTGGTTAAATTTTGGTTCTGGTCATTTGGTTTTTTCTTTGCGAAACCGGAGCGGGCCGGGGCGGTGCCCGGCGTTCCGTTCGCTTCGGTTTCGTGACGTGGTGAGATTACGTTGCCGGGCAGTTGGGGGCAATGGGTTTTCCGTAGAACCGGCATCGAACTTCAACAGAAGCTAACAAAGATAACGAAGATTTTTCCCCTTGGTTTCCTTCGTTTGCTTCTGTTCCATCCGTGTCCATCCGTGTCCATCCGTGGTTACCGTCTTCGCTGCGCTACGACGCGACAAGAACAATCTTTGCGCCTTCGGGTCTTGGCTCCCTGGCGTTGAAAAGGAATCAGCGTTCACCCGCCGTGCTCGCGCATCGTCACGGCAGGTCAGCGGTTGAAGATTGTTTTGGCGTTGCCCGCCGGCAGATAGTTTTCGCCGGTCACGACGCGTTTGCCGGTTTGGGCTTCGAGTTCCAAGCGGGCGCGTTTGGCAATCTTGCCGCCGGTCTTCGCGGCGGTCTGGTTCCCGGCCATGCCGGTGGCGGCAATGGTCTCGGCAATCTGGCGGGTGGAAAGTTCGGCAAGGGCGGTGAAGATGAGTTCGGCCTCGCTCATGTGGTCGCGGAGGTTCTGGGTTTTGAGACCTTTCAAAACCTTGTGGGCATTGACACTGACGCCGCTCCATTCCTGATGGATGAGGTTGGTGAGGATGGCGTATTCATCGCCTTTCTTGATGTCGTGCGTGGCCCAGTAGTCGGTGAGTTTGTTGCGGGTTTCCTGCCCGGTCATGCGTTGCTGAATCCACTTGTCGCTGCGGCCATGTTTTTGCCAGGTGGCGCGGGCGCGTTCGAGAGCGCGGGCGGGGTCGGCCATTTCCTGCATCCGCTCGTAGCCGACCTTGGCCAGCCAGAGTTTGATCGGCTCGGCCTTGGGGCTGGGCACACTCTGGACGAGGCGCAACAGGGTCTCAGCATTGGCGACATCAGTGAGGTAGCTTTTGCCATCGACGGCTTCCAATTTCAGTTGGTTACAATTTGTAACCAACTGAGATCCCTCCCTATTTAACCTGTGTTTCAGAACTTTCCAGTAGTTCTGAGCCGCCTTGTAATCCGGTTGCTGGGTGAGGACTTGGATGATATCCACAACCGAAAACCACCACGTTTCGGTCTTTTCGTCGTAGAGGCGGCGGATTCTGTGTCCCTCAAAAATAGCCAGATCCTTTTTCATAAGGGCAGTTGAATTCATTGAATCAAGGTGTGGGCATCGAATTTCAAAAGCGCTGTCTCTTGTTGAAATTACCAGGGTTTTGTGTCAGACAGCAGCCGAAGCTACGCGAAATGATTTTGGTTAAATGATTTTCTGGTCGTTTTGGTTTTTCTTTGCGAAACCGGAGCGGGCCGGAGCGGTGCCCGGCGTTCCAATGACTTCGGTTTCGTGACGTGGTGAGATTACGTCGCCGGGCGGTTTGGGGCAATGGGTTTTCGCAGAACCGGCATCGAATTTCAACAGAAGCTAACAAAGATAACGAAGATTTTACCCTTGGTTTCCTTCGTTTGCTTCTGTTCAATCCGTGGTTACCGTCTCCGCCTTTCGCAGCCGATCACGGCGTTTCACCGAGCGGAAGGGTTGGGTTTATGACCGGACCACTTCCCTGCGGCCGGGTCGTTCCAGGATATTTTCCGTGATACGTGGCCATAAAGTAAATCGTTACGGCACCCACCGCCATGGCCACTCCGCCCCAAAAGAGCGGCCATTGCATGCCGCCGGGTTGCTTGCAGGCGCTGAACCACCAGCCGGTGCCCAGATAACCGAAGAGGTTGCCAACGCCGTTGATCATCAAAGACATCATGGCCTGCGCCCGCGCCCGCCACTCGGGTCCGACGCGTTCATTGATGTAAATCTGCGCAGTGATGAAGTAGAGGGTGAAGGACAAACCGTGCAGGCTGGTGCCGGCCAACACCCACAATTTCCCGTTCACCGCGCACAGGGCGAAACGCAACAAACCGAAGCCCAGCCCGGCGGCAAAGATCCATTTCAAGCGCCACCTTAAAAACAGTCCCCCCAGCGAAAACATGCCGGCCAGTTCCGTGGTTTGCGCCAGCGTCATCCAGGCAGACGTGTGTCGAAAGCCGAGTTGCTGCAGGTGCAGCGGTGTAAACGGGTAAAACGCCGCCAGCGGAATGCTGAACAGCGCCGCGGTGATAAAGACCGCACGATGATCCCGGTTCTTCAACAGCCCAACTGCGTCCCAACCGAGCCGTTGCAACAGGGTCGGATGGTCGGTGGGTCTCGGCGGGGGCACGTTGGGCAGCAGGAAGGTGAATGCCGCCAGCGCCAGCCAGGTCGCGGCGCAGGTGTATTCTGACAGCGTGGAGGCGTCGGCATTCAGCGCACTGATCAGCCAGCAACCGGCCATCCAGCCCACGGTGGCCCCGGCGCGAACCGGCCCGAACTGGCGTTGGGAATCCCGCAAGCGCGAGAAGACGACGGCGCTCACGATGCTGCCCGTGGGCGCGGAACAAAGCGCGTAGATTTGAACCAGCAGCAACACCAGCAGGGGCGACCCGCCGGATTTGATGCTCCAGGCAACCAGCGCCATGGTGGCCGCGCTCGCCACGGCCAATCCGCGCAATACGGCGACCGGCGAGGCATGGCGGTCCGCCATCGCGCCAAAAATCAGCGGTGAAATGAAAGCGGCGAGGGCCGAGGTGGCAAAGGCATAGGGCGCGATGCCCTCCAGGTTGTGAGCCTTGAGTACCATGCTCAAGGGGACCGTCCACATGCCGATGGCCATGGACTGCAGGAAGAACAGCGCCGTCAATTCACCGTATTCGGTCCAACGGGTGGGTTTCACGTGTAAAACTCCCTGGCCATTAAACCCGTCAACCGATGCACCGCCAGTTGCAGGTCAGCCAGACGATCGAACTGCGCCTCCGGCAGTTTCCCGCTTTCGGCGGCGCGCTGGCAGCGTTGGAATCGGCGGCTGAGCGGCAAATGAGCATCGGTAAAACCCAGTTCCGCCAGCAACGCCCCAACTTCGGCGGCCAGTTCGCGGGCCGCGCGAATCTGGCGCAGGGCTTTTTCCGGTGTCGTCGTTCCCGCGCGCACGCCCAGAAGTTGCCGGCATTCAAATTTCCGGCAACGCAACGGCCGTTCGGCATAGATGGCGCAGGCGCACGTGGCGGCGTCAAAGGCCGGACACGGCTGCGCGACACGTGAGCGCCGGCCGTTAAAAAGCGGCGACGTGTCGCCGGGTTCAGGCCGAACATCGGCAAAAAGAGCCCCGTTGCAGCATAGACCGCATTGCAGGCACAGCGTGTCAATGAACTTGTCCATCATCGAAATAAAGTCGCGCCATCCTACAGGCCGCAGACCGGATCGGCAATAAAGTCGGCGCCCTTCCCCGGCTCCGCCCGATCATCATTTCCAGAACCCCGCCTTGACACCAAGGGTTTCAATGCTAATCTCGGCGCTCCGTCAAACGGAGTTTTCCCGCGCAAAAGGCGCGAATCAAACTTGATTTATGAAACGCCAGTATCAGCCATCAAAAATCCGGCGCAAACGGCAGCACGGGTTTCTCGCCCGCAAGTCCACGAAGAGCGGCCGGGCCACGTTGCGCAACCGCCGCCGCGTGGGTCGCAAGCGCCTGACGCCCGTCTAATCCGCTTGCTCATGCCCGCTTCGTCCCCAGACGCCAGACGCCGGACGCCGGCGGCCGGACGACTGCGGCTGCGCCGTGCGACACGGCTTCAGCAGCAGCGCGATTTCGCGCGCGTGCGGCAACAGGGACAGCGGCTCGTGCTGGGTTGTCTCATCGCCAACTGGCATGCGTTGCCGGACGGCGCCGCGCCGCGGTTGGGGGTTGTCACCAGCCGGAAGATTGGCGGTGCGGTGGTGCGCAGCCGCGCCCGACGGTTGCTGCGCGAAAGCTTTCGGCGGCACCAAAATGAGTTCGCGCAGCCGGTTGAACTGGTGCTGGTCGCCCGAAATTCAATCGCCGGAAAAAGATTTGACGACGTCGAAAAGGATTTTTTGACAACGTTGCAGCGGGCGGGCTTGCTGAAACCCATATGAATCCGGCCCAACATGCCTTGAGGTTTGCCATCCGCATATATCGTTGGACGGTTTCGCCGGCGCTGGTTTTCCTGTTCGGGCCGGACGGCGGCTGCCGTTTTACACCGAGTTGTTCGCAATACGCGATGGACGCCATTCGTTCGCAGGGCGCGCTGACCGGCGGCTGGCTGGCGGCCGGACGGATTTGCCGCTGCCATCCCTGGGGTGGTTGCGGGCATGACCCGGCGCCGAAAAAGGGGTTTCGAATCTAACCGCTCATGGACCGCACCGGCATCATCGTTGTTTCGCTTTGCGTCATCCTCCTCGTCGCGTGGTTTGGCATGGAGCAGAAGTACGCCGCGCAGATGACCCGGCCGCCCATCGGCACAAACGCGCCGGTTACAGCCCAAACCCAGACCGCGACCGCAGCGGCCAACGCCGTTCCCGCCACCCCCATGGCGGCAACGATCGCCGCAAGCACAGCTCCCGTTGTTTCCTTCGACACCAATGTGCCGGAGCAAACGATTGTATTCACCAACGCACAAGCGCGTTACACGTTCACGTCGCACGGTGGCGGGCTGAAATCAGTTGAGCTGCTGGATTATCCCGAAACCATCTCGCTGCGCTGGAAAACGACGACCGCAACCCACGCCGTGGCCACGTTGAACACCCGCGCGTCGGTGCCGGTGCTGGCGATCCTGGGTGAAGCCAGCCTGATTGGCGACGGCAACTTTATTTTGATCAAAACCAGCGACGGCGTCCGCGCGGAAAAGGCGTTCCCCAACGGCCTGCGCATCGTGAAGGAATTTCACATCAGCACAAATTATCTGGTGAATGTGACCCTGCGGATGGACAACCTGTCCGACCAATCGCTTCCATTGCCGACCCAGGAGTGGGTTGTGGGCACGGCGACCCCGATGGGGCCGGACGACAATGGCTACAACGTCGGGATGATGTGGTACAACGGCGTGAAGAACGAGCAGATCAGCCTCTCGTATTTCAGCACCAATACCTCGGTTCTGTTCTTCTTTCCCCGCACCCCCAAAACCGAATATCGCGACGGCTCGAGCAACGTGGTTTGGGCGGCGGCGCACAACCAGTTTTTTGCAGTGATGGCGATGCCGAAAGGACCAGCCACCCAAATCGTTGCCCGCCCGGTTTATTTGCCGCCGTTCCCTGGTGTCGAGCAGGCACCCGGGGCGCCGCCACCCGAAGGCATTCAAACTGCCCTGGTTTACCCGGCGCAAACCCTCGGAACCAACCAGGTGATTGAGCGGCAAATCGTTCTGTTTGCGGGGCCCAAGGAATACCGGACGCTGGCGCGCATCGGCGAGGAATTTCAAAATCACGCCGATTTGGTGATGAATTACGGAGGTGTTTGGGGATTTTTTGCCAAGGCGCTGCTGGTGGGCATGAACTGGCTGCATGATGTGACCACACTGGGTTACGGCTGGGTTATTGTGCTGTTCACGGTCATCATCAAGATGGTGTTCTGGCCGTTGACGGCCAAGAGCACGCGTTCGATGAAACGGATGCAGATGCTCGCGCCGGAATTGAAGGCACTGCAGGAAAAGTACAAGGACGACGTTCAAAAACTCACCCAGAAGCAGTGGGAAATGTACCGCAAACACAAGGTCAGCCCGATGAGCGGCTGTCTGCCGATGCTGATTCAGATGCCGGTGTTCATCGGGTTTTTCACGATGATTCGCAGCGCGATTGAGTTGCGCGGCGCGCATTTCCTGTGGGTGACGGATCTGGCCAAGCCGGACACGTTGTTCATGCTTCCGGGGCTGACGTTCATTCCCTTCTCAGCACACCGGAAGGCCTGCCCTTCAATCTGCTGCCGCTGTTGATGGGCGGGGCCATGCTCTGGCAATCGCATCTGACGCCGCCGTCACCCGGCATGGACCAGTCGCAGGCAAAAATCATGCGCTACATGCCGTTGTTGTTTCTGGCATTCCTTTACAATTATTCGTCCGGCCTGACGCTCTACTGGACGGTCAACAATCTTTTGACCATCGCGCAGACCAAACTGACCAAAAACCTTCAGGACCCGGTCGCGCCGGCATTGACGGCACCGCCAAAAAAGAAAAAATGACCGGGCACGATATTTATTACCCAACCGTTTTATGCCTGCCCAACCAAAAGAAACACTGGAAAAAGTCCTGGCCAGCCTCGGCTTCCCCGCCACCATCGAGGAACATAAACTGGAAGAAGGTCTTTTACTGGAGGTAAAAACCGAGGATGCCGGACGGCTGATTGGACGCCAGGGCCAGACGCTGGCCGACCTGCAATACATCACCAACCGCCTGCTTTTTCAGCAGGACGCCACGGCACCGAAGGTAATGGTGGACGTGGGCGGCTACCGCGAGCAGGCGCGCGAAGCGCTGGTGAAAAAGGCCAAAAACGCCGCGGAAAAAGTCCGGCGCTGGGGTGATACGGTGGAACTTGAACCCATGTCGGCATTTGACCGCCGCGTGGTGCATCAAGCGCTCAAGGACGATCCCGACGTGGAAACCCACAGCGTCGAAGTCGAGGGCACGGAGAAAAAGGCCATTCTTCTCCGGCCCAGACAATGAGCGGCATTACTGGCCGAGAATGCTCAATTTGTATGCCGGCGAATAAGCGCTGTCAGGCTTGGGTGACCTGCCCAAATCGTTATAAAGGTAGTCAAATTTATAGCGGTAGGTCACGTCGCCTGCCCCGGCGGGCACGGGCACAAACCCTTCCCAGCGGTTGGTGACGAGCGGCGTCGGGCGCATGTCATAAATCTGGCCATTGGCGACCACGTAAGGATGGATGGAGTCCCACCGCAACGATTGCTGTTGCGACTTGAACGAGACTTCGACGGGGTAAAGGTTGTTGGCATTACGCGATTGTTCCAGCGGCGTCAAATTGGTAAACGTCGCGGCGCAACCCGTCAGCAACAACACCGGCAGAACTGGCAGAATTTTCTTCCACATAATGCAGGCAGCTTTACAAAGCACCGGCGGTTTGTAAAGTTGGATTTAACACTTGAATCGCCTTCATTTTTTGGGATTTTCCCATTCAACTGTATGACTCCCCTCCGCCAACCTCCACCGGCTTTTCGCAATTACCGCTGGATCATTTGCGCGCTGCTGTTTTTTGCCACGACCATCAACTACACGGACCGGCAAATCCTGGGCTTGTGCAAGGGAATGATCGGCAGTGAACTGCACTGGACCGACACGGATTACGGCCTCGTGAATTCCGCGTTTCAATTCGCTTACGGCTTCGGGATGCTGGCCTTCGGCTGGTTTGTGGACCGTTTCGGGACCAAAATCGGCTTCTCCGTCTCCATCATCGCCTGGAGCATCGCCGCCGGGGCCTACTGGTTCGTGCGCAGTGTCACCGGATTTTTTGTGCTGCGCGCGTGGGTAGGTTTGGGTGAATCAGGAAACTTCCCGGCCTCCATCAAGGCCACGGCCCAGTGGTTTCCCAAACGGGAACGCGCCCTGGCCACAAGCATTTTCAACGCCGGCGCCAATGTGTCCGGCATCCTTGGTCCCGCCCTGGTCCCCTTCGTCGCCCTGACCTTGAACTTCGGCTGGCGCGGAGTTTACGTGGTGTCGGCTGTCGCGGGCTTCATCTGGCTGGGGTTCTGGCTCATTTACTATCAGGTGCCGGAAAAATTGCCGCGGCTGAATCCCGCCGAACGCGACCACATTTTAAGCGACCGCGATGAAGCCCGGCAGTTGACGCAGCAAAAAATGCCCTGGGGCAGCCTGCTGGGGTATCCTCAGACGTGGTCGTTCATCCTCGCAAAATTTTTGACCGACCCCATCTGGTGGTTTTTTCTCATCTGGCTGCCGGACTATTTTCACAAGACCCGCGGCCTCGACCTCAAGCACAGCTGGCCGCAACTGGTCACCATTTATTCCATCATCACCGGGTTGAGCATTTTGGGGCGGCTGGGTTACCGGCCATCTGGCCCGGACCGGCTGGTCGATCACCCGCGCGCGAAAAACCGGCATGTTCATTTTCGCCCTGTGCCTGCTGCCCATGCTGGTGGTCACGCACGTCGGCAACTGGACCGCCGTGCTGCTGTTCGGGCTGGCCGGTTCGGCGCATCAGGCCTGGTCCGCCAATTTGTTCACGACCGTCTCCGACATGTTTCCGAAAAAGGCGGTGGCGTCGGTCATTGGCATTGGCGGGCTGGCCGGCGCGATGGGGGGTGCCTTGTTTCCGTTCCTGTGCGGCAAGGTGCTCGACCATTACACCGCCCTGGGCAACGAAACCGCCGGCTACACCCTGCTGCTCAGCCTCTGCGCGTTCGTTTATCTGGTGGCCTTTGCTGTCAACCACCTTTGTGCGCCCACCTATGAACCGGTCCGGATCAAGGAAACTTGAGCCATTTTGAGGTGCGAAAGCCCGTCGAAGCCACCGCCTCAACGGACTGATTGGTCCCCGCCAGGTGTCAGATGCTCATCGCGTCGAACCCGCCGTCCACCACCAGTTCGGCCCCGGTGATGAAACTGCCCGCGTCGGACGCCAGCAGCAATGCCGCGCCGATGAGTTCGTGCGCTTCACCAAACCGCGCCATGGGTGTTTTGGCCATGATCGCGGCCACGCGGTCGGGACTCAACACCTGGCGGTTTTGCTCCGCCGGAAAAAATCCGGGCACCAGCACGTTCACGCGCACGCCCTTGGACGCCCACTCGCGCGCCAGATTTTTCGAGAGATTGTGCACGGCGGCCTTCGACGCCGAATAGGTGAACACGCGCGACAGCGGCTTGAGGCCCGACGCCGAGCCGACGTTGATGATGCTGCCCGAACCTTGGGCGACCATGTGGCGCCCGAAAATCTGGCAGGCCAGCATCAGCCCTTTCAAATTCACCGTGATGATGTGGTTGAATTCCTCCTCGGTAACATCAAAAAACGGTGTCGGGGAATTCACGCCCGCACCGTTGACCAAAATGTCCACCCGGCCGAATCGGGCGAGCACGTCGGCCAGCAGCTTTTGCAAGGCGGCCTTGGAGGTGGTGTCGACCGGAAAAAAATCAGCGTGGCCGCCGGCCTGGGCGATTTTACCGAGCCGTTTTCGAGCTTTGGCGGCATCGCGCCCGACCAGCGCCACGGTTGCGCCCGCCGCCGCCAGCCCTTCCGCCATCGCCCCGCACAATTCACCCGTGCCGCCAATGACCACGGCCACCCTGCCCGTCAATGAGAACAATTCCGCCGGTGACTTCATGCCTTCAGTATTGAGATGCCTTTCATTCATTACAAGCGCAAGCGGCGACGGCTTGACTGCCACTTTGCCCAAAACCCCGGGCTGAGGTTTTCAGCCCTGAAAACGGCCGCGGTATGCCCACAATCCGAGCGCCGGGTTTGAAATATAGAAAATTTTCTCGCCATCCGGCATGACATTCCAGCCGTCCATGAGCCGGTCGGGATTATACCGTCCCAACATTTGTTTCAAGTCGGCATAACGAAAATTGACACCTTCGACCTCCGCCCGGGTGAGATGGCCGGGACAATACGTGATGTTGAACCGGCCTTCGGACGAGCCATGAATGAGATGCGCCGCCGCGCCGAGATTATTGCGCAATTCGGCGTCGGCCTTCACGGCCGCCAGCGCCGCCGGCGTGCCGCGGTAACCGTATTTGCGGATGAGCCGGTCAATTTCCGGGTCCTCGCCAAATTCCTTCACGCCGGGCGCGAGCACAATCAATTCGCCGCCATCGGCCAAAGCCATGCGCGTGCGATAAATGCTCTTGTTGCCCAGCCACAGACTTTTGAATTCGTCGGGGTCCAGATAAACCACCGCTTTTTTGAGCGGTTCGTCGAGCAGGTCGAAATTGACCTGGAGCGAAAGTGCCGCGCCCCGGTCAAAACCCGAACCGTCATCGCTTACAAACAGGCCGCGGACACTCGATTTTCCACCGGCATCGTTCCCCACCACCGTCTGCACGTAAACCAGGGGCAGATGTTTCGTGAACTGTTCGGAGGCGTAGTTGAGAATACGCCGCACCGGCGTGTCCGCGCGCCCCATCATCCGTTCCATGCCGTAGGCGGCGCCCACAAAATGGCTCAGGTTGATGCTCTCCGTGCCACCCGTGCCCACAAAGATATTTTTGTTGTAACCGGCCATGCCGACCACTTCATGCGGAACAATCTGGCCGACGGACAAAATCAAATCGTGTTTGCCCGTCCAGATGAGACTGGCCAATTGTGCCGGCCAGGGGAAATCCACCGCACCGGCCGATGCCTGTCGCACGAACTCCGCCGGCACTTCACCAACCTTGACGACATCCGTGCGCCAGTGATGCACCCGGAACAGCCCCGGGGGCACGCCGGCATACATTTCAGCAATCTGCCCCGGCGTCATCGGCGTGTGCGTGCCCAGCGCGGGCAACACGTCCGTCAAACGCGGCCCGTAATATTCGTGGATGAGCCGGGTTAAAACGCCCGCCTGCGAATGGAGCCGCGTGAAATCGGGCGGCACGACCAGCACCCGCTGGCGCGGGCCGAGGCGATCCAGCGCCTGAAACAGGCCCTCCCGCAAATCGTCCACCGACAATTTGTCCCGGGCGGAGCCGCATTCGAGGTACAGCATAATTTCCAGCCCAAGTTACCTGTGGCCGGCAGGGTTGGCAACGCCGAGCAAGGCACGGACATGGGCGCGGATCAGGATAAAAAAAACAGCCTCCCGCATTAATGCCGGAGGCTGGAAAAATCGCCGCAAGACTGAAAAATCGGCGCTTAACCCGCGCCCAAATCTGAATAAGCCATTGAATTCAGGCGCGATTGGGCCTGTTTGGAAAGGCCGGTAAAGAGGAGCGAAACGTGGTAACCCGCGTGCTTATTACCGGAACAGGCGATGACCACCCCGCTGCACTGGATGGGGCTTTCATCGTGCGCCGATTGCAGCGCGACCGTCATTTCCGTCCACAGATTGAACGGCACCGGGCTGCGAAATTCAACGCCGCTCTTGTGGATGACGACTGAATCGGAGGAAAGTTCAAGGCGGGTTTGCCGTGCTTCGACCGTGATTTGTTGTTGAAATGAATCAATGTTTCCGAGTTTTCTTGCACTCATAAGGACAGACTAAAGTAGCACGCAAAATCAAAACGTCAAATTAGTGCTTACAATCAAAAGAATTAGGCTTTACCACTCAATGACCGCCGCGCCCCAGGTCAGGCCGGCGCCAAAAACGACCAGTAAAACCAGGTCGCCCCGCTGAACTTTGCCGGAGGCGACCGCCTCATCCAGGGCAATGGCCACCGACGCCGCCGATGTATTGCCATAACGGTTTACATTGATGAACAACTGCTCCGGCGTCGCGCCGAGGCGTTCGCCCACCGCGTCAATGATGCGGCGGTTGGCCTGGTGCGGGATGATGCATTTGACCTTGGTAATATCGAGTTCGCAACGGTTCAGCGCCTCCCGCGCCGCCGTGCACATGGCCTGAACGGCGTTTTTGAAGGTCTCGCGCCCTTCCATCTGCAGGTAATGCCGTTTGGCCAGCACGGTTTCCTGGGTGGCCGGACAACGGCTGCCACCGCCGGGCATGTAGAGCAAATTCGCCTTGTCCCCGTCGGCGCCCATTACCGCAGTCAACAAGCCGTGGGCGTTGGGACGGTTTTGCAGAACCGCCGCGCCGGCGCCGTCGCCAAACAGGACGCAGGTGTTGCGGTCCTGCCAATCGACAATCGAAGAAAGTTTCTCCGCGCCAATGACGAGCACCGTGTCGTAGGTGCGCGACATGATGAACTGCTGCCCGATTTCCAGGCCGTAAATGAAACCTGAGCAGGCTGCTTCCAGGTCAAAGGCCGCCGCCCGCCGGGCGCCCAGCTTGTGCTGCACCAGGCACGCCGTGGCGGGAAACGGCATGTCCGGCGTGATGGTCGCCACCACAATGAGATCCAGTTGTTCGGCGGTGACGCCGGCCATCTTCATCGCCCGTTGCGCCGCTTTCACCGCCATGTCCGACGTGAACTCCGTCTTTGCCGCCACCCGCCGCTCCTGGATGCCGGTGCGAGTGGTAATCCACTCGTCCGAAGTGTCCACCATTTTTTCCAGATCGGCGTTGGTCAAAACCTTGGCCGGCAAATAGGAACCGACCCCGGTGATGGAACAGGTGCGCCCTTGAAAATTAAACCGGGCGCGCGGGTTTTTGAATTTTGGGCTCATGCGGATACCGGAACGGAAACCTCGGCGACATGCAACTTTTCGTTCGCGCGGGCGATTTCGCGGGCGATGATTTCATTGACTTGATGCCGCAACGCGTCGGCGGTGACCTGTAACGCGCTGGCAACGGCGCGTTCGCGCGCTGATGCGTGCGCCTTGAACACCATGCCGTTGAAGCCGAGCAACGGCGCCCCCCCGTAAACCTCCGGATCCATGCGGCGGCGGATCGCCTGGAAGGCGCTTTGCGCCAGCAACGCGCCGAGTTTGCGCTTGGTGTTCTGTGTCAGTTCACGTTTGAGCATTGAAAACATGGCCACCGCCAGACTTTCACATGTTTTCAGGACGATATTGCCGACAAAACCGTCGCAGACCACCACATCCACGTGGTCCTTGAACAAATCGTGTCCTTCGACGTTGCCGATGAAATTCAAATCCAGCCGCTGGCAAAGTTTGAAGGCTTCGAGGGTCAATTCGTTGCCCTTGGAATCCTCCCGGCCAATGCTGAGAATGCCCACGCGCGGATTTCTGCGCCGTAGCACCTCGCGTGAATAGATGCTGCCCATCACGGCAAATTGCGCGAGGTGAATGGGTTTGCATTCGATGTTGGCGCCGGCATCCAGCAGCACAAATTCATTCCCCTGACGGGGAATGACCGTCGCGATGCAGCCGCGCTCCACCCCGGGTATCCGTCCGACCTTGAACGTGGCCGCCGCGAAGATGCCGCCGGTGTTGCCGAGCGAAACGAGGGCATCGGCTTTGCCCTCATGAACCAGTTCGGCCGCGCGCGCAATGGAACTGTCGGGCTTTTTGCGAACCGCACTGGCCGGTTTGTCCTCCATCTCCACGACTTCACTGGTGTGGATGACCCGAACGCGATGGTCACGAAAACCCCGCGCCGGCAGGGCGGCATGAATTTTGTCCTGGTTGCCAACCAGGTAAAGGGCGCTGATTTTCTTGTTGCCTTCCAGGGCCCGTCGGGCGCCTTCGATGACGACTCCGCATCCATGGTCGCCGCCCATGACATCCAACGCTATTCGCATAGATGAAAGAACGCGGAAGTTTCCCGCAAACGGACGATGGTCAGGTGCCGGCGGTGACGCTCAACACCTGACGCCCCTTATAATAACCGCACGCCGGGCAGACCCGGTGCGGCACATAAGGCGCGGCACATTGCGGGCAGGTGCTCAGTTGCGGCAGCTTTAATACACTGTTGTAAGCACGGCGCATACGCTGCCGGCTGTGGGATGGTTTGCGTTTAGGGACACCCATAATAAAAAATTCACAGTTTCAATTTATCCAAATCAGCCCATGCAGACGCAGTACTTTCATCTGCGATTTCACGGGCCTGGCCAATCTTTGGCTTCAATCCAGCACAATCCGGTTTGCACAGCGGATGCTGCGGAAACTCCAAGAGCATATCTTCGCGGATAAAGGCCGTCAAGTCCACACAATCGTTGTTTACGGCCACCTGATCCTCGCCTTCAAACGGCAAATGACACGTCCAGGCCTTCAATTCCAGCTCGCGCGCAAAGGGTTTCAGACACCGCACACACTCGCAGGCCAGCCTGAGCCGCAGCGTCCCACGAACCAGCAGGCTGTCCTCCAATTTTTGAACCTCGATTTCATACCGCAATGGCTGGTCGACGCGAATCATTTCGTCGACCCCTTCCAGCTCCAGCTCCGCCACGGACAGTTCGCCGTCCAACGACACGTTGTGCTCCTCCAGGTGACGCAGGTTGACAATCAGCGGCATGATGGGTTCCTTTCAAATCGTTCTGGCTCCGGAAAACTTTTTGGCCAGGGCGGCCCGTACATGTGCGGGCACGAATGCGCCCACGTCGCCGCCCAGCCGCGCAATTTCCTTCACAATGCGCGAACTTAAAAACGTGTAAGTATCCTTCGGCATCATGAAAATGGTTTCGATGTTTTCATTCAGCTTGCGGTTCATCAGCGCGAGCTGAAACTCAAATTCAAAATCCGACACGGCCCGCAGTCCGCGCACAATGGCCTGGGCCTTCCGGCTTACCACATACTCGATGAGCAGGCCGTCAAACGCGTCGGCTTCGACGCCCGGGATCTGGCGCACCGCCTGCTTCACGAGGGCCAGCCGCTCTCTCAACGTGAACAATGGATGCTTGTCCTCATTCTTCGCCACCGCCACGATGACGCGGTCGGACAATTTGGCCGCGCGTTGAATCACGTCCAAATGGCCGTTGGTCAGCGGATCGAAACTGCCGGGATAAATCACCGTGCGCATCATCGTTACTTTAGCACGCACGCCCAAATTGACGAGGAAGAAAAAATCACCCGGTGTCCGGCATCTGCCACGGCACCTCATAAACCCGCACCGCGGTGCGAATGCCCCTGATCGTGACCGGGAACATCTCGATGCATGTCGCCGCCAGCGCCGGATCGTCACGCCGCAGACACTTGTAGGTGGTGTCATTGATGATGATGCGGCCGCTGCCGGAAAAGTTTTCCAGGCGGCTGGCGAGATTCACTTCGCGGCCAAAGACCGTGTAGTTCAAAATATGCGCATCCGAACCCATCAAGCCGACCGTCACCAGACCGGTATTGATGCCGGTGCCGAGCTGGAGCGCGGTCAACGGAGGCAGGGGCGGCAGGCCGGCGGAAATGCGCACGCGATTTTCAGCTTCACGCGCCGGGGCTTCGGCCAGACGTTTCTGATTCAACTCATGAACCGCGCGCTGCGTGTCAATGGCCGCGCGCACGCAGGCCAGGGCGTGCTTTTCATTCGGGGTCGGCGCGCCCCAGAACGCCATGACACAGTCGCCGATGTATTTGTCCAGGGTGCCCCCATTTTTTTTCACCGCATCCGCCACGACGGCGAGGTAAAGATTCACGGTGTTCAGTATTTCACGGGCGGATTCATCAAAATAGGCCTCTTCCGTTGCGGTATCCCATCGATGTTTGCTGATAAATTCAGCCACGCGTTCCTGGGTTTCGTCGGTCATCGCGGTGAATCCGCGAATGTCCGCGAAAAACACGGTCACCTCGCAGCGCGCGCCACCCAGTGAAAGTTTTTTTGCACCGAGCAGTTCGTTCACCACGTCCGGCGAGACGATTTTGGAAAAGACGGATTTGACGCGGCGCTTTTCGCCTTCCTCAAACAGGATGCGGTAAGCCGCAAGGCTGACGTGCTCCATCAGGATCGCGCCGCCAAG
Organism: uncultured Verrucomicrobiae bacterium; assembly: GCA_963762585.1. Classification (GTDB taxonomy): domain Bacteria; phylum Verrucomicrobiota; class Verrucomicrobiia; order Limisphaerales; family UBA11358; genus UBA11358. The sequence goes on along the minus strand of CAVXLF010000006.1, from coordinate 23,555 downwards.
GGGAAACACGATCGGCAGCCAGAAGCGGAACTTCACAAACATAAAAAAGGCGGCGAAGGTATAAACTCCGGCCAGCAGCACGCTTCCGCCCAACGCCGAAAATGCCCGGAGCTGATAGGTGAGAAACGCCGTCAGTGCGCCGAGCAAAATGACAAGTGTCAGTTCCACCGGCAACGAGGCGCGGCGGATGAACTGGCCGGTGATGACGGAGTTGGCAACATTCCAATGTTTGCTGACCAGCAACGCGTCTTTTTCCAGCGGCGTCGCACCGTGGTCGCTCAAGTCATTCCCCTGCGCCGCCGAGCCGATGACGACGAGCTTGCCGCGAAAGGCATTTTGCAAATCATTGGTTTCGCCCTGCAATCGCAGCAGGTCCTGCTTGAGCAGATCTTCAATCGACGCGCGGGTCAGGCGCGGATCGGTCGCGGTCAACTGCCAGTTGATGTAAAAAAATCCGCGGCCGTCCACCGGAATCACCCGCTCGGCGCCATCCGCGCCGTGCAGGATGATTTTGCCGCCCGGCAGATCCAGGTCGGGGTGGTCCAAATCCAGCTTCAATTCCTGCGCGGCCAGGACGATGCCAAGGTCCCAGATGCGCTCAAAAGGTTTGTCGAACCGCTTCCAGCCCTTCGGAATTCGATCGCCGACAAAATCAGCGAGGTCAAAATTGCCGTCATGGTCGAGCGCCACCGTGATATTTGTCCCGCTGGGGAGCAGCAGAACAATTTTGTCCGGCTCAATGTGCGCCTGGTCGAGGTTGATGCCCATTTGCCGCGCGGCGGATTTGAAGGCCGGATGCCATTTCAAATTGAAACTTTTGATGCGGCGCAGAACCCCGTCGGAATCTTTTTCCGTCGAGATGTCGCCGAGCGCGAGCGAATTGGTGGCAAACAAATCCGGCGGCGTTACTTCGGCGGTGAAGGCGGAGATGACATTGCTGGCACGGCACATTTGCCGGGCGAGAAATTCATCCGATTCGACGAGGCTGCCGTCCGCCATCACCACCGGCGCATGGTCGGGCCGGAGTTCGCCAAACAAGACGTCGAAGGCGATGGCTTTCGCGCCCTCCGCGGAAAGTTCCTCAACCACCCGGCCGTAAATGTGGCGTGGCCAATAAAGCCCGTAAGGCCGGCCCAACAAACCGTGGCGGATGGCGGCGATGCTGGAATCTTCCATCGCAACGAACGCGAGATTGGTGGTTGCGGGCGCGGGAAAATTCAAAGCCGTTCTGGCGCGCAAATCATAGGTCATCCATTCCATCCGCTCAAAAAAATCGAGTCGCAGCAGGCGAACGAAGCAAACCAGGAGAATCACCGCGACCGCCAAAACGGCCGGCACGCGTTGGATGGGTTTGAACTGCACCCCGTCGGATTAAACGAAAAACCAGAGCAACTCAAGGCTGCTCTGGTTTTGTTGTCCGCCGTCCGGGCGGAAAAGCTTAAAAGCCTATTGAAAAAACCTTGGACCCGCAACTCTGCGTGCTGTCCGAGTTCTGGTTGAGGGATGACGGACCGTTGGGGGATTGGAACAAAGTAACCACTGACGGAACCGTGCTCCACATATTATCGAGAATGTTTTGCGGTATGGTTATAATCACACCGTCACCACCACACTCACTTCCGGCATTGACAACAATGACCTTTCCACCCCGGGCCACCACCGCCGAACCTACCAGTGTGAACCAACTGCCGTCCGCACTGCCGCCGCCGACGCAACCACGGATGCCGGCAACGCCATCGGGAATTTTAATGATGAACTGGGACGACTCGGATATTTTCTTGACGTTGTAGAAAACGCGCCCGGCCCGTAAATCCAGTTCCGTATCGCTCACAGCGTCCACACCCGTGTCAGACTCGGTCAGCTTGTCAACCGCCAGCACTGTATTGCTCCACAGGCGAATGGCGTTTTGTTTAACCATCGGTTTGTAGGAAACCAATCCACGAATGTTGGGGTCTGGCGCGAATGCAATCTGGTCCGGAGATGGAGCGGCTTGCGGCATGGCCACCGGTTCTCCACTCAACACAATGTCCACGGATGAATTGGCCGCGGTCTGGATGATGGCGCCAGCCCGAAGGATCTTACCAACCACCAACGGGTGCCAGGCATTGTCGCCCAAGGAATAGCGCGCCTCGCCCTGGATGCGCACGACCGTCACCAAACAAGGTTTGACGGATTGCGCGATCGCGCTGCTGACCAGCGCCAGTAGAGCGCCGCCGACCGCCACGGTAATCAGTTTCTGTATATATTTCATAAAGTCACCCTTTCAGAACTTTTTGCCTATGTCAAACTATAAAGCCAGACCTTCAAATGTCAACCGATAATTTCCGTGCCGGCAATTCTTAAAACCCTGCTGGAAAAGAATTTGTGTCGGACGCGTTTTCAACCAGCTTGCGCTCGGCTATTCCCAAATAGGAATTGCCAATCACATTGTCCTGCCAATGGAGCCGCAGGGATCGTGCCAGCCATGAGCGGGCAGCGGCATAATCCTCCACCTGCACGTAATGCCAGCCTATGTTGGCTACGGTATAATTGCCGTTCGGATCCAGCGCCTCGGCCCGGCTGAAACAGGGTCCGGCCTCATCGTGGTGTCCCAGCCAGTCGAGACACATGCCGTAGCGCATGTCATCGTAGCCATCATACCGGTCGAGCTTTTTGCCGCGGGCATACCAGGCCATCGCTGTCCTGGCCAGTTCCTCATAATCCGATCCCCCCTTGAAACTTTGCGTACGATATCCCTCCCCGATGTTGTAAGCCGTTTCGAAATTCATTGGCTCGGCGGCAAACGCCCGGATCAGGGCCGCGGTACGGGCGGATGAAAACTCCGGCAGTGAGTGGGCGCGTAACAGCCAGAGTTGTTCCCGACCCAGTCGCGATTCCTGATAACCCAAATACCCGACCCCGGCCAACAGCGCCATGCTGATCACCGTTTTGAGGGGAATTCCTGCCGCCAACCAATGACGTTCCGTCGCAAACCGCAGGTTGCTGCTCAACAACGCCAGCCAGGTCACGCCGATCAGCGCATTGGCCGGAATATGCAGGTTGAAATCCACCGCGGAATGAACCGCCAAGGCGAGCAAACCCGCGGACGCGCCCAGAAAAAAGGCGGAGCGATTGCCCTGGCCGTGGCCAAAATCATTTTCGCGCGGCCGGACATATTTCCAGGTTTTGATCAAACCCGCGCCAAAAACCACCATGCCGGCCAGAACGACCACGCCGCCGATCGTGCCCCAATCCGCCAGCAAATTGAGATAATCATTGTGCGCCCAAAGGGGGCGCATTTGCATGCTCTCGGGCCGATATTCCCGGAAGCGGTAGTCGTAATGCCCCGGCCCGACCCCCCACCAGAAATGATCCTGCCACATCTGCTCGGCGGCACCCCACATATCGCGCCGCATCTGCCAATCGAGCTGCGTGATTGCCCCCGGTTTCTTTATCCGCTCGGCATAGCTGGGTGTCGTTCCCAGATATTTTGTGACGAAAATCGCCCCCCCCACCAACAGGACGAACAACAAACCCAGGGCTGGCAAACGATGATTGCGGTGGCGGAATAAAATCACCAAAAGGACCAGCAGCCCCGCCGCCGCCGCCACCCACCCGCCGCGCGACAACGTCACTGCCAGGCCCGCCAGCATGCCCACCGCGGCATAAATGAGCAACGCCCGCACCAGCGGTTTGACCCGCCCCAGCAGGACATAGGCGACGGCCAGCGGCAAAAGCAATTCCAGAAACCCGGCAAAATCGTTCGGTGAAATGTAGGTGCCGGAGGCTCGTCCCGGATACGGGGACGTGAAAGTCCACACGTGATCCGAGTGGGCCAGAAATTGATAAACCGCGTAGCCGGAAATTCCTGCCGCCAGAAAAATCAGGGTGAAGCTGACGATTTGTGCCGATTCCTGGCGGTGCAAATTATTGACGATGGCGAAAAACAAAAACGCGTAAATCAGCACCTGGATGAACTGCTCCCGCGCCACATATTCGATGTCCGCCGTAAGATAGCGTCCGATGGCATAAAGGGTGAACGCCAGCACCACCCAGCTGATTGGCGGCCAGAGCCACCGCGCCTGCGGACTGATCCACAATCGCAATGCCCACAGCAGCAGCACCGCCGTCGCCAGTCCCTGGATGACCAGAAAGGCCCACGCATCGACCGCGCCCATCGCCAGCGGGCCGAAAACCAGAATGGCGAGCACAAACAACAGAATGCCCCCTTCGCACCAACGATCCAATGCTTCGCGATTCATTGCCGGTTCGGTGCAAAATGTATCGCGCCTGCCGTTGAGTAAAGCGGATTCACCGCCCGGCTTGTCCAAGCCGGCCAGGATTTGCCTTTGCTGCCCGGCGTTTTTGTGTTGCAGCATCAAAGTCAGGCAACGTCCTGATTTAAGATGCGCGGCATTTATGCCGCTTCACTGTCGCTGCCATTATGTTGTCGAAGCGGGCTGAAGCCCGCGCTCCGGAGGCAAAATCAGGCCACTCCCCAAACTCAAACCGGCTCGACAACGGGGAAATCCAGATTCAGTTTGTTGGCCGATTTATGACCGACCCACGTTTGGACACGGATAAAAAACAAAAACATCCGCAGATTCCGCAGACTTTCGCGGAAATAACTCTTTGAAATAATCCGCGTCAATCCGCGAAATCTGCGGACAAAGTTTTACCATCCGTGGTTATCCGTGCCCATCCCTCGTTAATGCCTTTTTCTTTCTGGCGGTTTCAGGGCGGAATTCCAGAATTTCGCCCGGCTGACAATCGAGCGCTTCGCAAATCGCTTCGAGCGTGGAGAAACGGATGGCTTTGGCCTTGCCGGTTTTGAGGATGGACAGGTTTTGTGGCGTGATGCCGACGGCGTCAGCCAGATCGTTCAGCCGCATTTTGCGCTGGGCGAGAACCACGTCGAGATTGACAATGATAGGCATAAACTTAAACGGTTAATGCCTGTTCCTCTTGAATCTTCCGGCCTTCGTCCATGATCCAAGCAATCAAAACAATTACGATGCCAGCAAAAAGAAGTCCAAAATCAATGCCAGTCCCGAAATCGAAGGAGAAAAATCCCAAGCAACAAGGACGCCATGACTGCGGTTTCAATGCTGAGATGCGTGAGTCCACCCGCCCACTCTGCGTCGGGGAGTTATCGACAGGTCACGGTCCGAGGCGGCGCAAATCTCCGTCTAGGCTCGAGGATCAGCCCAAAGGCTGCCTGCTAACGAAAAACGAGCGTAACGCCTGACCGGGTCCCTGCCGCTGGTTCAGAATAGGTTCGTGGGCGCTGTCATTTTTTTCTTTCTATAAGCGGTTTTGGTTTTTCGGTGTTCGTGGGTTCAAGGAGTTGCCGCCACGGGTTTGACTTGGCGCGCAATGGCCCAGACAAAACCGGCGAGTTCACGGGCCACGGCGGTGACGGCCACTTGGGACTTCTTTTTGCCGACGCGCGTCAGATGGGTGTAGCGGTGATGCAAACGCCGCTGGGCTTCCCAGGCGATGTCGGTGATGGTTTTGGGCAAACCTTCCTGGCGCTTTTGCAAGTGCGGACTCAGGCGGGCCGGGGCGCGATATTGCCACGCCGCTTCCACCAGGGCGCGGCGGGCCGGGGCGTTGCCCATCTTGGTGATGCCGCCTTGCTGGCGATCATTACCCGTGGTGTGTTCGCTGGGCACCAGCCCGAGGTAACCCATCAATTGGCCGGGATGTTCAAACCGATTGAAGTCGCCCAGTTCGGCCACCAGCGTGGCCGCGTGCAGCAGCGCCATCCCGCGCAGACTCATCAACGCCCGCACCGCCGGTGCCCAACGCCAGCCGGGCACGGCACGTTCGATCTCCTGGTCATAGCGTTCCAACTGCGCGGCGGCCTGGCTGATCACTTCGAGCATTTCCTGAAAGACAATCTGCTGGACTGGGAAGGGCATTTTGATTTTGGCCAGATATCGCAAATGGGCGGGCGTCCAACTGCATTTCCCGCCGTAACGAATATTGTGGCGCAACAGATACATCTTGAGCTGTTGCCGGGCCCGATGCTGTTGCTTGCCCACCTGGAAACGGGCGCGAATCAAATCCCGCATCGCCTCATCCTCCGGTTCGGGCACATAAATGCCCGTCAACTCCCCGGCCCGGTACAATCGCGCCAGTTGGTCGGCATCCCGCCCGTCGGTCTTGACCCGTTCCCCCGGCTTGCGCGGCACTTTCGAGGGACACACGAGAATGCAGTCCCGTCCGTGCGCTTGCAGACAGCGGCACAGGGCAAAGCCGCGCGGCCCGGCTTCGTAACAGAATTTCAGGAGCCTTCCGGGGTGGGCCTCCGCCAGTTTTTTGGCCAGCTTGACCACGTCCTCATGTTCGCCACCGATGATCCCGTAACGGCGAACTTCGACGGCATCCGACGGCGCAAGGCTCACCGCGATGGAATCGTTATGCACGTCCAGCCCGATGAACAGGACGGGGCCTTTGAGCGGTGCCACCGGTCGCTCCAGGATGGCGGCAGCGGTCGCCGCAGCAACGGGTTTAGGGCGGGCCGGGCCGGCGGATTTTTCTGACTCGACAGTTCTCACTTGGCGCAATATGTATGTCTTCATGGTGTCTGTTTTCCTAATGTCTGTTGTTTGGGGCGTGAGTCCCACAACCTGTGGCTCGGCACCGTTCACCCGGTGCAACCCACGTTTACTCCGGAGAGCAGACACCGCTTTCACTTTCATCGCCAGCCATACTGTCTATTCAAGTGTTATTTATCGTATAACGATAAATATATTCCGATTAACAATAGCACGTTGGCGTTCAAGCTTCAGCTTGTCCGAATCGCACGCTAAAGCGTGAACTCCAACGCGAAGGCCGTAAAGTTTGCGAAGGAATTTCCCACCTTCGTTTCCTTCGCGTTCTTCGCGCGACATTTTCTGCTGTGGCAAATTCCGGCGATTCGCTTTACCCTGTCCAAAACTTATGACCGATCCGCGTTACCAAAAACTGGCCAGACTGTTGGTGGGCTATTCGACCGAATTGAAAAAGGGCGACCGCATCCTGCTCGACATGATTGACGTGCCCGATGAGTTCACCATTGAACTCATCCGCACCGTGCGCGCGGCCGGGGCAATCCCCTTTGCCGAGGTCCGGCACACGCGGGTTTCCCGCGAACTGTTGCTCGGCACCAATGAAAAGCATGCCGCGCACGTGCGGGACATCGAGTTGTTCCGCATGAAAAAGATGCAGGCGTACATCGCCATCCGCGGCAGCGAGAACGCGAGTGAAAATTCCGATGTGCCGGGCAGCCGCATGGCGCTTTATTCGCGCATCACGCGGCCGGTGCTGGATTATCGCGTCAACCAGACGCGCTGGTGCGTGTTGCGCTGGCCCACGCCGAGCATGGCCCAGGCCGCGGGCATGAGCACCGAGGCCTTTGAAAATCTCTATTTCGACGTTTGCACGATGGATTACGCGAACATGGCGCGCGCCATGGTTCCCCTCGAACGCCGGATGAAACGCGCCAACCGCGTTCACCTCAAGGCGCCCGGCACCGACCTCGCCTTCAGCATCAAGGGCATCGGAGCGAAGATGTGCCAGGGCGACCGCAACATTCCCGACGGCGAGGTGTTTTCGTGCCCGGTAAAAAATTCCGTGAACGGCGTGATTCAGTTCAACACGCCGACGCTTTATTCGGGGACAAAATTCGAAAACGTCCGGCTTGAATTCAAGGAGGGCAAAATCATCAACGCGACGGCGAACAACCCAAAACGCTTGAACGAAATTTTGAACACGGACGCCGGGGCGCGTTACGTCGGGGAATTTTCGCTCGGCTTCAATCCGTACATTTTGAACCCGATGTGCGACATTTTATTCGACGAAAAAATCGCCGGTTCACTGCACTTCACACCCGGCCAGGCCTACGAGGAATGCGACAACGGCAACCGCTCGGCGGTGCACTGGGACATGGTGCTGATTCAACGGAAGGAATGGGGCGGCGGCGAGGTATGGTTCGACGGCGAACTCATCCGCCGGGACGGCTTGTTTGTGCCGAAAGATTTGCAACGGCTGAATCCGTCGAACCTGAAATGATTTTTAAATCGCGTCCTTGAGAATGGTCAGGAACTGCTTCATCGCGGGCGAAAGGACCTTGTTTTTCTTGTAAATGGTGGCCAGCGGGCGGAAGAACGCGCCGTCTTCCAGCACCACCGCAGCGAGGGTTTGCTTGGCAACTTCCTGCGCGACCGTGCCTTCCGGCACAATCGAAACGCCCGCATCAATCTCCACCGCGCGTTTCACGGTTTCAATGTTGTCGAATTCCATGACGTTGTTCACGTTCACGTCATACTCCTTCAAAATTTTGTCCAGCGCCTTGCGCGTCGGAATGTCCGGTTCGAACCCGATGAATTTCTGGCCGGCGAGCGCCTTGAGTTTGATGTTTTTCAGTTTGGCAAACGCATGCTGCGGATGGCAGATGAGCACCAGCGGTTCCTTGCGCAGGGGGGTGATTTCCAGCTTGGCGTCCTTCACCGGATACGCCACGAGCCCCAAATCCACGACGTTGCCCAACACATCCTCGTAAACCTGGTTGGCCCGGCGGTATTCGACGTGGACGTTCACCGTCGGATAAACCTTCATGAACTTTTTGATGTAGGGCGGCAAATCATGCAGCCCGATGCTGTAAATGGTCGCCAGGCGGATCGTGCCGGAAATGATGTCCTTCAATTCCTGCAGTTTGCTGTGCAACGACTCATAGGTCTGGATGATCTGCTTGCTGTAATCGTAAAGCACCTGGCCCTCGCGCGTGAGGCGGAACTTCTTTTTGCTGCGCTCGATGAGCAGGGATTTGAACGTGCGTTCGAGCGAACTGATTTGCTGGCTCACGGCTGACTGGGTCACGCCGTTGATTTGCGCGGCCTTGGTAAAGCTTTCGGTTTCGGCCAGGTCACAGAATACTTTCAGGCTTTCGATTTGCATGGGTTATTTGTTTAGCAGAAAAGCTAAACATCAGTCAACATTATGTTCGGCAGTTTCGGGGGCCAGCGCCTGGCGCACTTTGCCCAGTAATTCCCGGCTGGTATAGGGCTTTTGCAGGAACAGCAGGCCGATTTGCTGGTCCGGCGGCAGGACGCAGCCGCTGGCGCACAAAATGCGTATTTTCGGCGACAACTGGCGGATCCGTTCCACCAGTTCGCGCCCGCCCATCGTCGGCATCACCAGATCCGTCACCACCAGGTCCACGTGCGCGTCGTCGCGCGACAACAGCGCCAGGGCCTTCTGGGCGCTGTTGGCCATCAGCACGTGATAACCGTATTCAGACAAGATGGTCTCCGCCATCGTCAGCAAAATATCCTCGTCGTCCACCACCAGAACGGTCTCCGTGCCGTTCAGGTTTTCCTCCGCGTCCGCGGTTTCCCGGACAAATTGTTTTTCCGCCGGCAGATAAACGCGGGCGGACGTGCCCGAGCCCGGCTGGCTCGACACCGCCACTCCGCCTCCGTGATTGGTGATGATGCCGTAAACCAGTGCCAGCCCCAACCCACGGTGATGGGCGCCCTTGGTGGTGAAAAACGGCTCAAAAATCCGCGGCAACACGTCGGCATCAATGCCCTTGCCGTTGTCCACAATCTCCACGCACACGTACGTGCCGGCATTCAGCCGCACGTTGCGATCCTGCGTCGCTTCGGTCAGCTCCATGTTCCGGGTCTGGACGGCAATCTGCCCCGTGCCCTCCAGGGCTTCCACCGCATTCTCCAGAATCTTGGTCAACGCCTGCTGCACCTTGGCCTCGTCAAAACGCGCGGCAAACAATTCCCGCTCGAACTGGGTGTGCCAGATGATCTGGCCGGCGTTGGCGTTGCGGAAAAATTCAACGCAGCGCTGCGTGACGTCATTCAGGTTGCCCGGCGGCGCGCGGCGCGCCTGCTGCCGTTCCTGCTGGCTGAACACGGCGAGTTCATTCGCGATCTCCGCCGCCCGGGACGCCGACTTCTCCACTTCCATCAACGAATGCCGCCACGGATGACCCGCCTCGGCCTTGCTCAACAAAAATGACGTGTGACCGAGAATGCTCGTGAGGGCGTTGTTGAAATCCAGCGACATCGTCCGCGCCAGTTGCAGGGCGCAATCCAGCTTTTGCTTGAGCGCCAGCCCGGCATCCTGTTCGGCTTTGCTATCCGTCGGAGCAGCCGCGGGTGCGGCCCCCGGCGTGGCCGCTGGCAGGTTCGGATTGTTCGTGGGTGGCGGCGGGGCGGTAATGGGCAGCAATTGGAAAACAAACCATTTCCGGCCATCTTTGGCAAAGGTGCAGATGGAAACGGTACAGGCCATCATCGGACCGTTCGGCGCCCGGAATTTCAAATTCACCACCGGCATCGGGGATTGCTGCCAGCGCGTGAGGAAGTCCAACGCCGTCGTGCCGTTTTCCGCCGGCCAGATCGCCGAGAGCAACGGCGCATCGCCCGACAGCGCCCCGCCAAACGCGGCCGCCGCGGCCGTATTGGCGCGCATCACCACGCCGTTGCCATCCACCAGCAACGCCGGCCACGGCGCGCTCTCCAGACCAAATATGATTTCCGGCTTCATTCCACTGCGAAAACTTCAGACTACGTCTCCCGCCAAAAAATTCAAGGCGCGTTCACGAATACTGGCGCAAAAGTTTCCGCCCGCTCCGACCCCGATGCGCAATCGCGGCTCGGTTCGTTGCGACCACAGCCATTGCACCGGGTCAGTTTTACCATAAGATTTCATGAAATTTTTCAGCAATTCCACTGCCAACACTTTCATCCATTCTCCGGCTGCCAATGCCTCCCCCATGCAATGGATACCCATGGCCACGGCCCGCTCTCACCTTTAAAACCGGGAAACGATGGATGCGGGCGCAGCAAATCTTCTTTCAATCCTCGCTGGCGATTTTGTGGCGAAAGGTCGAATTCCATTCACAAACCTCTCATAAATACAACGGTCACAGCCAAACCAATGGCGAAGACAGTTAAAAGGCCAAAGGCCGCCGAAAAATGACCGGAAAACAGACACGCGCCAAAAGCTGAAATGATCAGTTGAAACAGCAGCAACGCAAAAATCTCGTAGCGACTCCAGTCTTCAGGGTGCGTGAGCTTGTAAATGATTCCGACGACGAGGGCCGGGATGAACAGCGCGCGTCCACCAAGCGGAATGAAAGTGACGACCACCCAGACGCTGGCACCTTCAATCAGTGCAGCAACGGCAGCGATCCCCGCCTCCTGGCCAAGGCTGTGCAAGGTGAGGTCATTTTCAATCAAAGCGAAAAAGATGTTCAACAACAGAAGCGCCAGTCCCAGCGTCATGAAGGCCAGCGCCCAAAATATCAAAATATGCAATGCTGACGGCATGACTTGATTTCTCCGCTTTTTGCCATATTATGGCTTGCTCGATTTATGGAACTGAACAATGACGAAATCCGCCGCTATTCGCGGCACCTGATACTGCCGGAAGTCGGTCTGGCCGGCCAAAAGAAAATCAAGGGCACCAGCGTCCTGTGCATCGGCGCGGGCGGCCTCGGCTCGCCCATCGCCATGTACCTCGCCGCCGCCGGCATCGGCAAAATTGGCATCGTGGATTTCGACACCGTGGATTATTCCAATCTGCAACGCCAGCTTTTGCACACGGACGCCGACGTGGGCCGGCCCAAGGCGCAGTCGGCCAAGGAAACCCTGCACGGCATCAACCCCAATTGCGAGGTCGTACTGCACAACACACGCATCACCTCGGAAAACGCGCTCGACCTCATCCGGCCCTACGACATCGTGGTGGACGGCACGGACAATTTCCCGACCCGCTACCTGACCAACGACGCCTGCGTGCTGCTGAAAAGGCCGAATGTTTATGGCTCCATCTTCCGGTTTGAGGGACAGGCCAGCGTGTTTGCGCCGCATCTCGGCGGACCGTGTTACCGCTGTCTTTATCCCGAACCGCCGCCGCCCGGCATGGTGCCGAGTTGCGCGGAAGGCGGCGTGCTCGGCGTCCTGCCCGGCATCATCGGCTGCATCCAGGCCACGGAAATTTTGAAGCTCGCCATCGGCAAAGGCAGTTCGCTCGTCGGCCGGTTGCTGCTGTTCAACGCGCTCGACATGAAGTTTCGTGAACTGAAATTGCGCCGCGACCCGGCAATGCCCCGTTTGCGGCGAGCATCCGACCATCAAGGAATTGATTGATTATGAAATCTTCTGCGGCATTGTGCCCGAGCCGGTGTCGGCCAACCCCGATGAAGTTACGGTGCAGGACATGAAAAAGGCGCTGGACGATCCGAAGCTCGGCATCAAGATCATTGATGTGCGCGAACCGGACGAATACGAGATCGCCAAATAGAGGGCGTGCCGCTGCTGCCCTTGAGCCAATTACAGCCGCTTCACCGAGTTGGATCCGAACCCGCAATATTATATCCATTGCAAGGTCGGCGTGCGTTCGATGAGGCGCTGGGCTTTCTGCGCCAGCAGGGTTTCAAATACGTCAAGAGCGTCAAGGGCGGCATCACCGCTTGGTCGGAGGAAATTGATTCCAACGTGCCGCGGTATTGAAATCATGAACGAAGATTTGCAAAAACGCATCCAGGCCGCGCTCGCCAATCCGCAAAACATGGGCGAGCTGGCCAGTGCCGATGCCGTCGGCACGGTCGGCAACGCCGATTGCGGCGAGATGTTGCGGCTCTGGGTCAAGTTCAAGGAACAGAACGGCAAAAAGGTCATTGACCGCGCCACGTTCCAATCGTTTGGCTGCGAGACCGCCATCGCCGTCGCCAGCCTCGCCACGGAATTGATCCGGGGCAAAACCGCCGAAGAGGCGCTCGCGCTCAAAACCGAGGAACTGGCCGGCGAACTCGGTCCGCTGCCGCCGATGAAAATTCATTGCGCCCAGCTCGTCGAAGGCGCGTTGCGTTCCGCGCTCGAACCGCAAAACGCGGAAACCAAACCTGCCCCACCCTCCGGCGCGCCAACGTTGCTCGACAGTTTTTCCAAGCCGAAGGAAGGCGTGAAACTGACGTTCCTGGACGAGGATAAAAGGTAGGGACGCCGCGCCGCGGCTTCCGGCCGGCGCAGCGCGCCGATCCTGCCAGCACATTTTCCGCTTCCCATGCGCGAAGCTTTCATTAAAGTTTCCGCCATCGAAAGGTGCTTATGAAGATCATTCAAGAATTCAAGGCTTTCGCCATGCGCGGCAATGTCGTGGACCTGGCCATCGGCGTCATCATTGGGGCGGCGTTTGGAAAAATCGTCGGCGCGCTGGTCGCGGATGTCATCATGCCGCCCATCGGACGGCTCATCGGCAACCTCGATTTCAGCAACCTGTACCTGTCGTTGTCGGACAAGGTCACGCAGGCCCAGGTTGCCTATGCGGCGGCGAACAACGGCACCCATTTATCGTTGCTCGACGCGCAAAAAGCCGGGCCCGTCCTGGCCTGGGGCGATTTCATCACCGTCACGCTGAATTTCATCATCGTGGCCTTCTGTATTTTTCTGATGGTGAAAGGCGTGAATAAACTGAGCCGCCACGAGGACGCCGTGGCCCCGCCCACGCCCACGGAACAACTCCTTGCCGAAATCCGCGACCTGCTCAAAAGCCGGCCGTAAGTTGGGAGGGTCGCCGTGTCGGCAACCCAATTTCAGGGACGGCGGCACGCCGTCCCTCCCATCAAGGTTTTTCCTCCCGCAACGTTTTCAATGCCGCCAGGGCCGCATCGGTCTCGGCGGCTTTTTTGCTTTTGCCGGAACCGCGCGCGAGTTCCACGCCGTTGTGCTGGACGATGCATTCAAACACCCGGTCGTGGTCCGGGCCGGTGGCGGAGACGACGTGATATTGCGGCGATTCCGGCGAACGCGCCTGCAACAACTCCTGCAGTTCGCCCTTGGGATTTTCAATCGTCGGCAACACGCTCAATTTGCCAAACGCCGCGCTGAACTCGCGCAGGATGAATTCCCGGGCCGCGCCAAACCCGCCGTCCAGAAAAATGGCGCCCAGCAGGGCCTCAAACGCATCCGCCAGCGTGGACGCGCGTTCCCGCCCGCCGCTCGACTCCTCGCCGTGGCTGAGAATCAGGTGCGCGCCGACCCCGAGTTCGCGGGCGTGTTCGGCCAGCGTTCGGCGGTTGACGAGCTTCGCCCGCGCCTTGGTCAAGGGACCTTCGTTGAAAGTGGAATATTTGTCGTATAATTCGTGCGTCAGCACGAGTTGCAGCACCGCGTCACCGAGAAATTCCAACCGCTGATTGTGCGCCGTGGGCTCGCCGCTTTCATGCGCCACCGACGGGTGCGTCAGCGCCAGCCGCAGCAGACCCTCGTCGCGAAACGCGTAGGCAAGACGGGTTTGAAGTTCGGCGAAGTCGGGCATGAATTATTTGGGGAACATCGAACATTGAACAGCGAACCCTGAACGCTGAAGTTTCCTGAGGCCACGCCGTTCGATGTTCGATGTTCGATGTTGGACGTTCGAGGTTTTCAATTTTGAACCACCGGCTGATTTTCCGGCGCGGGCGCGGAAGTTTCGCCAGCCGGCTGGGGCGCCGGCGGATTCAATCCCTGTTCGAGCAACGCGGCCACGTCGCGCTGGACTTCCTCCAGTTGATCCAGCCGCAAGACCGGATCGGTGATGGTGAACACGTCGCCGGTCCCGGACTGTTCGTAGATGAACACGCGTTTGCCGTCGCGGACGACCTCTTCCTTCACCTTGAGCACGCGCTTGCGTTCGAGCATGACCGCGAGAATGTAAGCGGCGGGCCCGTAGCGCGGATCGTTTTGTTCGATGAGCTTCCGCAGCAACGTCTCGGCGGTGTCCTTGTGAATCGCGTCCACCGCCGGCACGGGCGCCTCGTAAATGCCCTGCCAGTGGGAAATGAATCCTTTGCGTTCACGCGCGCCGTCGCTGAACTGGTTTTGCCAGCAGGCCTCGCACACGTCGGACCGGCGCAAAAATTCCGCCCGGTCGTCGAAGAGCAGCGTATGAAATGACTCGCGATCGGCAAACAGTTTGCCACAGGCCTCGCACGCCGCCGCGCGGGATTGAATGTTCCAATCGTTCATGAACGCGGCCATTTAAGCACGAGTGACACGGATGGACACGCACAAAATTTGTTTCGCGCGAAGGCCGCGAAGTTTGCGAAGAAAAAAACCTTTATTTCCTTCGCGTTCTTCGCGCGACACTTAATTTGCGAAATCAAAATCCGAACAGCTCATGAAATAATGGCAGCGCGGACAACGCAGCTTGCACTTCTCATTGATCAACTCCTGCCCGCACTGCGGACAAAACCGCCAGTGCTCGCCGGAAGAATCTTTAGGTGATGCAGCGCCGGCCTTAATCTCTGCCTGGGTTTTTGTGGTTTTTTTATTTGCCTCTGGCATGACTGGACGTGCGTTACTGTGCCCGGCCAAATTTTTTCTCCAGTTCGCGGTAGTTCATTTCAATCAGCGTCGGGCGGCCGTGCGGACAGGTGTAGGGCATGGCGCAACGGCGCAAATCCTCGACCAGATTTTCCAGTTCCGGCCCGCCGAGCGGGTCGTTGGCCTTCACCGCATGGCGGCAGACGGTCTTGGCCACGGTGTGTTCGCCCAGCCGCGCCAGGTTCACCTCGCGCCCGGCGGCGCGCAGTTCGTCCACGAGATCAAACACAAACCGGCGCGGGTCGGAGGACTTCACGAACGGCGGCAACGCGTCGAGCAGGAACGTCCGCTCGCCGAATTCACTCAGGCCGACGCCGAGTTTGGTCAGCACGGCCAGTTGCTCGCGCAGGAATTGCGCGTCACGCGGCGGCAGCTCGACGGTCTCCGGCAGCAGCAGTTTTTGCGACGGCGCCAAACCGCCCTGCTCAATGCGGTTGAGCATTTGCTCGAACAAAATCCGCTCGTGCGCCGCGTGCTGGTCGAGCAGCACGAGTCCACGGTCGGATTCCAGCACGACATAGAGCCGGCCAACGACGCCGACAAGCCGGAGCGGAACGTTGAGCAGCGGGGTGACACTGGTCGAGGGTCGAGCCGTCTCGGCTTCGCTGCGCCGCGCCGGGGAGTCGGGAGTCGAAGGCTGCGGATACCGGCGAGGCTGGAACTTTTGGGTCGTTTGCCGCTGGCAAGGACGGTGCGAAACCCATCCGCAATGGCGATTGCGAAACCGACGGCTTCGGCGGTTCAACGACCGGAAGCGATTCCAATTTCTCCGGGAAATGCGGCAGCGCCGTTTGTTGAATCGGTTTCGGCAGGTTGGGTTCACGACTTGGCGCACCTGGCGTCCTGGCGGTTAAACCCGGTTTTTCGGGTTCGGCATGGAATGCGAGCAACGTTTCCCGGACCGCCTGGGCGACCAGCCTCCGGATTTCCGATTCGCGATGAAATTTCACCTCGCGCTTGGCCGGATGAATGTTTACGTCCACCGCCGCCGGATCAATTTCCAGGAACAGGCAGCAGACCGGATAACGGCCCTTCATCAACGACGTGTGATAACCTTCGATGAGCGCGTAGTTGAGTCCGCGGTTTTCCACCGGGCGGCGGTTGACGAAAACAAACTGGCCGTCGCGCGTCGTGCGGGAAACACCCGGCGAGCCGGCCAGGCCCCAAACCCGGAGTTCGGATTTCGGAGTCTGGATTTCGGCTTTTTCCGGTGATGACTCCTCGAACATTTCGACGGCTTCGGGCGTGAAATCCTCGCTTAAGGACGCGGAAAAGTTCACGGCCAAAAGTTTTTCGTCGCCGAGCAGGGCGCGGAACCGTTCGCGCAGGCCTTCGACGCGGCTGGAAACGGCCGGGCCGGATTTGACGGCGGGCACCTGCCAGACGGTGCGGCCATCCTTCACGAACGTGAAGGCGACCTCGGGATACGCCAGCGCGGCCAGCGTGAGGTAATGCTGGATGTGCGCCGCCTCGGTTTCCTCCGTGCGCAAAAATTTCCGGCGCGCCGGCAGATTGAAAAAGAGCTGGCGGACCTCGACGTTCGTGCCGGGCGCGCTGCCGGCGGCCTTGACCTCGACGATTTTCCCGCCGTTGACGATGATTTGCGTGCCCTCCGGTGAATCACCATCCCGTTCGCGCGTCGTCAGGGTAAAACGGCTGACGCTGGCGATGCTGGGCAGGGCTTCGCCGCGAAAACCCATCGTGGCGATGGCCGCCAGATCCTCCGCGCGCTGAATTTTGCTTGTGGCATGGCGTTCGAGGCAGAGCAGCGCGTCATCCCGGCTCATGCCGGCGCCGTCATCGGTCACCCGCACCAGGCTGCGGCCGCCGGCCTGGACCTCGACAGTGACGCGCGCCGCCTGTGCGTCGAGCGCGTTTTCGACCAGTTCCTTCACGACGCTGGCAGGGCGTTCGACCACTTCGCCGGCGGCGATCTGGTTGGCAACGTGTTCGGGAAGCAGACGGATGCGATTCATGCTCGGTGAAGCGTGAGACGTAAAACGAGATTTGTAAAGTATGAGCGCAACCGAAATCACGCCTTGGGCTTCAGCCATCAGGCTGTGGGAATCGGCAGCGTGAAGAAGAAAATCGCGCCACGTCCCGGCTCGGGGCGCACCCCAATCCGGCCGCCATGATCTTCGACGATTTTTTTGCAAATGGAGAGGCCCAGGCCGCTGCCATGGGATTTGCCATGCGTCGCAAATGGCTGAAACAGCCGGTCAACGATTTCGGGCGCGAGGCCGGGACCGGTGTCCTCCATTTCGGTGATGACCTCGTTTTCGTCCCGCCGGAAGCGCAGCAGCAGCCGGCCGCCGCCGGGCATCACGTCCACGGCATTGTGGAGCAGATTAAAAAAGACCCGGCGCAGGCGGCGCGGTTCCAGCCGGAGCGGGATGGCTGGCGGCTCGTTTTGCGGTTCGAGGCGCACGGATTTGATCCCGGCGTCCGCAACCAGCTCGGGCAACAGTTGGCTGACGAACTGGCGATAGTCGGCGGCGGTAAACGCGGCCTTGGCGTAGGCGCCCTGCGTAAACTCAAGGATGTCGCCGATCATCTCCTTGATGTGCTGGACCTGCATGTGAATGTAACCGAGTGATTGCGCGTGTCTCTCCGGGCTGATGCCGGGACGTTCCAAGGCTTCGGCGGCCAGACTGATGACCGTCAGTGGATTTTTCAAATCGTGCAGGATTGAACGGGCGAAGTTGCCGACCACGGCCAGGCGTTCGGCCTGGATGATTTCGCGCAGGTGCAACTGGTTGAAATCGCGCAGGCGCCGGCTGGTTTCCTGCAAAACGTTGAACGCCAGCCCCGGCGAACGTTTGAGCAGGGCGAGCATCTCGTCGCGGGGAATGAAATAAATCCGTGTGTCCTTCGCGGCGGTGGCGGTGGCCGAGCGCGGCCGGTCTTCGATCACGGCCATTTCGCCGAAAATTTCGCCGGGACCGGGCCGCGAAAACACCCGGTGCGACTGCGAATTAACGACATGCGCGATTTCCACCAGACCGTCCCGGATGACATAAACGCCGTCGCCGGGGTCGCCTTCACGAAAAATCTCCTTTCCGGCGGCGAACTGCCGTTCCTGCGCGATGCGGCGCAGGTTTTGCCATTCGCCGGGGGGCAACCCCTGAAAAAGACCAACGGATTCCAGTTCAGCCATAACGTGAATCTATGCAAAAGTTTAGCCACGTAAAGCCCGGAACGGCTGCAAATTGAAAAACGCGTTCATAAACGATAACTTGTTGACAAAGGTTTGCAAAAAAGTAACATTGATGCATTCGGGTGGCAGTACGTTTCTTCAGCGGGGTTCCCCACCCCCACCTCCTTGGCGTCTGCCGCCCGAATTTTTGTGAAGTCACTTGACGCTCCCGAAAGCATTTCCTAGCCTGACCAGCCCCATTGCGGGGGCGTAGCTCAATTGGTTAGAGCGCTGCCCTGTCACGGCAGAGGTTACGGGTTCGAGCCCCGCCGCTCCCGCCATTATCAACATTGTGTCCAGTTGTGACGTTCAATGCCATAACGTGACTTGCCTCAATGTCGGCAATGGCTTTCTCCATTTCCCCCCGTTTCCCGCTGTGACGCCCGATGACCCGTTTTGACTGACTGCGACCAATTCGGCGAGGCTCCTTGTGAGGCTTGTTCCGCATAGTTTGGTAACGCATCAAACGCCGCCCAAGTGCCAAGCAGGTTTTCATCGGTATAAATTTTATCTGTCAGCCGCCGGTCACTATGTCGCATAAGCGTCATCGCCACCCGGCTTGCCACTCCCCCGCGCGCCAAATTGGTTCCGAACGTATGACGCAGCGAATGAAAAACCGCTTTGCGTCCAAGCGTGTCCTGGAGCGGAATGCCGGCTTTGATTAAATCCCTGCGAAATCGCTCAATTCGCGGAATACGCTTGAAGACCAACTCATCATCCAACACCCCGTTGCCGTTGAAATCCCGCAATGCTGCCGCCAATTCAGGGTGTAAACGCATATCGGCTGATTTGCCATTCTTGGTGGTTGAAGCCCGAATTTTTACGAACGGAGTGACCGCATCCAAACGCAAATCACCCCATTTGAGCGCCGCCAGTTCCGAACTCCGAAGCCCAGTATGAACAGCCATCAAATAGACCGGCTTGCGTTCGCCTGCCACGGCCAGCAGGCGCAGCATTTCATCATCGCTTAACGCCCGCCGTTCCTCGGCTTTGCCTTCTTTTGTTTTTGCCTTTTCCACCGACCGCAGAGGATTAGAGCCGGTGCGGCCGAGTTTTATCAGCCAGTTGAAAAAACACCTGGCTGCCTCCAAATAATCGTTCGCGGTTTTATCTTTTAATTCCCGATGGTCCCGCAGCCATGCTTGAAATGAATCTGCCGTTGCGTCTTTCGCCAATTTCCAACCGCACTCCGCAATCAATCGGCTCACACGAAATTCGATGTTCGCCAGATATTTGTCGGATTTCCCACGACGACGCATATCGCCGAGGAAATCATTCAGATGATCCGACAAATCGCGTCGCGCCGCTTCTCTTGCCGCCTTTGGCAAAATTAATCCATCCCGCTCGTGAAGTTTTTCCTCCCGCAATTTGTCCCGGCGTTTCTCCGCACATCGCTTGTCAGACGTTTCGAGTGAAACATCCGCAATTTTTTTGTCCTCGGATTGCTGGCGGAACTTCCAACGCCAAATCCGCGAATCCTTTGGCTTGTAAATAAAATCAATCATATCGTGTCCTTTTAATTTGCCCTGGGTTGACTCAATCGTTGAAAATAAACTCTGACCTGGCTTTCCAACATCCCCACCGCCCGGCGAATCCGCCGTAACGGCGGCAGTTCGCCAACTTCCGCTTTACGCCGAACCGTACGCTTGCACACGCCAAAAATCTGTTCCAGCTCGGGCAGGCGTATCAGCCGGTCATCGAATTTGTTCTCTGTGTTCATGTCAATCCTTCCACTTCCATCGCTTTTCTTGTTCGTCCCACTCCATTCCCTTTTCCAGCCGCTTCCGATAAAATTCAGCCTTCTTGCCGGATGCCATCGCAGCCATTGCTTCCGCCAGCAGCAAAAACATGTCCTGTTGCCGGTTTTCCGTGCTCAATGGTTCCTCATACCTTACTCTCCGGTTCCCCTTGTCCTTCGGGTCGGTGTCTGAAAGTCTAGGGCTTCCACGGCTTCCTTCACGGTTTTTGGGTCATCTGCCGTCGCCGCCGCGGTTTGAGCTTTTTTCGCTGTTTCATCAATGGCTTTCGTCCGGCTCATCCACATAGCCCATCCGGCGTTTCATTTCCACCACCCATGCCTTGCATTCGCTCATGGACAACAGGATGTAGGGGCGCAGTTTGACTTTGCGTTTTGTGCCGAAGAACGTGCTTTCAACGTGGGTGATGTAAAAGAAGAATGCGGTCAGCTTGCCTTCCTTGATGCGTTTGTGAACGGCGGCTCGTTGGACGGGCACGAACATGGTGACGCCGGCGGGCGAAATTCCGACATCCCCTTTGTAATGCAAGCCGAGGTCTTCAATCCATTGGCCACATTCGGCGTGCGTCCCCTCCCGGCGGTAGGCGCGCGTGCCGGGCGTTGGCTCGCCGACAATCTTGCGCAAATCTTTCGGCACTTCGATGAATGGAAACTGAATGAATCCCATATTTCTTACACGGTATCTTATTAGATACAATTGTCAACCATAAAATTTCAGGCAACATTAACCTTTCGTGACAGGGAGCTCCAAAGGTCAGTATGCGTGAAATTCACGCCAAAATCATTTTTTGGGCATTCTTAAACTGTAAAGTGATTTGCGAAAATAATGTTAAATAAATCAAATTACAGTTGGGACTCTGCCAAGTATTATAGCTTTGATTTGGAAAATTTTATCCATTTCAAACAAAAACCATGAAAAACAGCGGAATTAAGCTAATCAAACGCCAGTTTTCGCATATTTTGTCGCCACAGAACGCGGAGTTCTTCCTTTTTCCAGTCTATGAACATTTCTTGGGTCGCCGTTTCCATCAGCAAATATATTTGTGCGATTGGAATGTAGAGCTGTTCAAGACGGATTTTGCCAGAAACATCATTGCGTCAACCGTTGATCGAAGAGTGGCTCGCAACGGTCAGACCAAAACATTGAGACGGAATTGTTGCTGCAACTCAAGGGCGGCGTGTTTGTCTATGTGAAAAATAATTCAATACAAGTGTTTGCCAGCACGCAAAAACTGGCACTAAAAACAATTGATTTTGTGGCTTGCCGTTATGCAAAAAAAACTGGTGGCGAACCTCATTTTTATCTCGTCACTATGAAATGCGACGACTTTGCGTTGCGATCAGTCAGCCTTGACGAAGCGTGGCGGCAGGACGAATCGGAAATGGAAATTCACTATGGCTCGGAATTTCCACAATGGCATCAGGAGTTGGCCCGTCGCCTCACCACGCGCAAAAGCGGCGTGACCCTCCTGCGCGGCGACCCCGGCACCGGCAAGACGACTTTTTTGCGACATTTGATTGTGAGTTTGAATGAAACCCACCGTTTCTTGTATTTGCCGCTCAATAACGGCTGGATGCTTGCCGGGTTTCAATCGGTGGAATTCTGGCACAAACAAAGGCTACTTGATCCAGATCGCAAGCTCGTCATCATCATCGAGGATGCCGAAGAGTTTTTGATGGAACGCACGAATGCCCGTGACGGCAATCATGTTTCAGATTTGTTGAATATCGGGGATGGACTGATGGGCGATTATCTCCAGCTTCACCTGATTTGCACCATCAACTGCCCGCTTAACGTGCTGGACAAAGCCGTTCCCGCCCTGGCCGGATGCTGGCCTATCGGCAATTCAACGGTTATCACCCGAACACGCGCAACGGGTGGCTCAAGCAAAGGGCTTGGTCATTCCCGAACAGGAAAATTATTCGCTGGCGGAGATTTATAACGGCGAAAGTGTTTTTGATGACTTTTTCGAACGGCCAATTGGATTTGCTGTCAGTGTGTGAAACGGCGGCCTCGAAAAATGCGTGTCAGCAGTCTAATTTAATGAAGAAATGGAAACACATGAGCGAAACTGAAGATATAAACAAAAAGATTTGGAAGCTATGGACAAATCATCCACGAGAAGCTGGTTCGGATGTTCCAAAATTTGTCATGCCGCCGAAACAAGAGAGCGTTGTGTTTCTGGGATTAAATCCATCACTGCCGAAGCGACTCCCTAAAAAGGCTCGCGAATGGATTTTTAATCGAGATAACACGCCATTGCTTGATCTTCTCAAAATGCGCCAGCAGCAGAATTGGTATCCGTTATGTTTCAAGTGGGAACAGTCGAAATTGAAGGAGCATTATTGTGAACAAATCGCGTCTACGCAATATCCATCATGGGGCCCGTGATTATTACGGCCGTAAGTGGTTCAAGTGGCTGAATGAGATTAAGGATCAGGCACGAATTAATAGCTACGGACACGTTGATTTATTCCTTTGTCTCCACGCCAGTTTCAAATGTCTTCCGCCAGAATATCACGACCCGATTAATTACAAATGGGCGCCAAATCCTAATTTCGTGCAACGCCAGTTGGCATTGGCCTACGAACTCCTTTTGGAACACCGGCCTAAAATCATCATTGCTGTTTACAAGTCAGCCGCCGACATATTTCTTCGTTACTACGCTTCGCTTCTGGGCTGCCAGCCTGATGAAATGCGCCGACGATGTTTGATCGAAGGTCATTTGCTTGAAAAAATTGACTTAAATTTCAATGGGCGGGTGATACCTTTTCTCGCCTGCTCAAATCTGCCCAATCATCGCTCCAAATCGGAGGCGGAAAAAATGGTCAGGAAAATTGTTGAAGAAATTGGCTTTGCTGGTTGTTTTGTTGTTAAATAAAAATCTTTATGCCAAATCTCATAGTGACCTGACCACAATAGCTGGATAGATCATAAGTAGAGTTCTGCCATTGGTTTGATGTTTTGTTCAGCAGTTCGGGACGGAGGGAGGGCGTAGCCCGACCGGAGTACCGAACTGCTGATGGCGCGGCCAGCAAACTCCATCGGGGTCTGATAGGATGCCAGATCGGCGCAGCATGGAGCTAATTGTCGAGTTGATAAACACTTTGCGAAATTTGGAGTGAAAAAAGGAAAATCGCGCCGACGCTTACCAGCCCCCCCCCACGCCCGTCGCAACCGAATTACAGAGTATTGCCTTGCTGCTCGAACTTTCTCCAATGCTGCCATATTTGCTTATTGAGCCCGCTA
>CAVXLF010000005.1:0-28310 GCA_963762585.1 uncultured Verrucomicrobiae bacterium | reverse complement strand
GAAAGAGTTCGTGGAAAAAGGCGCGGAGGTTTACGCGAAGGCATGATTTGATTTTGCCTTTTGTCACTGGTCTCTAAATCAATTGATTGCCGACCGCAGAAGACTTATGATTTTCGTATGCCGCTGATTTCTAAAGTCACGCTTCGTAACTACAAGAGCATCGCAAGCTGTTGCATTGACTTGCGAGCATTGACTTTTTTAGTCGGCCCAAACGGATCCGGGAAGAGCAATTTTTTGGATGGGCTCGTTTCACTTCCGATGCTTTAAGAACTTCACTCGACCATGCGCTTCGTGACAGGGGAACAATCAAAGAAGTCCGCCGCAGAAGTGGTGGCCATCCGAATCATTTTGCCATACGGATTGATTTTACTCTGCCGACAGGCAGTCTTGGTCATTATTCATTTCAAGTTGGGGCAAAATCATCCGGGGGTTTCGAGGTTCAAAACGAAGAGTGCCAAATTTTGTTCGGCAGCGGCAGCTTGAATGAAGCACACTACCACGTCCGAGACGGCAAAATCACCAAATCATCTGCGGAAGTGTTACCGCCTGCGGTATCCGACCGATTGCTTCTAGTCGCAGCGGCGGGTTTGCCCGAATTTCGGCCAGTTTATGACGCGCTTTCACGGATTAGCTTTTACAACCTCAAACCACGAGTGATTTCCGAGATGCAGAAACCGGATGCGGGCGAACTGCTGGCGAGGGAAGGTTGGAATAGTGCCAGTGTTTTCGCAAAATTATCTGAACCGACAAAGGAAGAGATTGCAAATTATTTAGGCCGGATTGTCTCTGGAGTTTCAGGGGTTGACGCAAAGGTTTTTGGGTCTCAAGAAACTTTGGAATTTCGGCAGGGCGTTAAGGGACAAAAACATCCGTGGAGATTTCTTGCCTCCAGTATGTCTGATGGAACACTTCGGGCCTTCGGAATTCTGCTCGCTCTTTTTCAGGGGCGCGGACGAAACGGCGACGCCCCGCCTTTGGTTGGTTTGGAAGAGCCGGAAGCAGCCCTCCATCCTGCGGCGGCCGGAGTGTTACTTGGTGCGTTAAGGGAAGCCAGCACGATTTCGCAGGTCGTTGTGACGAGCCATAGTCCGGATTTACTGGACGATCCAGATATCCCAGATGAATCAATCCTCGCCGTGGAAAGCAAAGATGGTGTTACCGTGATAGGACCTATTGACGAAGCAGGTCGTTCGGTGCTTCGGGACAAGCTTTTCACGCCTGGCGAACTTCTGCGACAAAATCAGCTGACCCCCAATGCGGAGTCATTTGAGGAAGCGCAAGACGAGCAGCAACTCAAGCTTTTCGAACTTGCGGAATGAGTCTTTCTTCATCGCTCCTATTGTTGAAGGGCACGGTGAAGTGCAGGCTGTTCCCATCCTTCTCAGGCGTTTAGCAGCGGATACGGTGCCGGCAGCACATTTGCAGTTAAATCCAGCCCTACGAGTGAAGGCTGGATCTTTTGTGAATGATGATGATTATTTTAAGAAATACCTTGAGCTTGCAGCGCGAAAAGCAAAACCGTGGCCCAACTCATGTGTAATGATTCTCTTAGATTGTGAAGATGATTGTCCCGGCGAATTAGGCCCAGAACTATTGGATAAAGCAAAAGCTTGCCGTCCGGATGTAACTGTTATTGTGATATTGGCATATCGAGAGTATGAGACTTGGTTTCTCGCCGCAGCCCGGTCACTTCGGGGAGTCTGTGGCCTTCCGGCTGATCTTGATCCTCCAGATGATCCTGAACTATTTCGCGACGCTAAAGGCTGGCTCTCGGCGAAAATGAATCTACGATATATCGAATCGGATCATCAGCCGAGATTAACCGCTGCCTTTGCTTTTGATGAGGCTAAGGTTGTGGATTCATTTGTATGCGCATTGCAAAATGCTTCAACTGTTTTCCAATCCGATGTCGCGGAAAATCCACCCGGGTTATAATCTTTCCCCTGTTTCATCTGTAACTGCGATCTCTTGGATAAAAAGGAAACCATATGAAGGGTGTCGAAATGAAAAAGGCGTTGTCTCCAAAACAAGGCGAAGAACTACTCACGGCGTTGAAATCCCGGTTTGAGAAAAATCTGAACCGCCATAAAGGTCTGGATTGGGCCAAGGTGCAGGCCAGGCTGGAAGCCAATGCGGAAAAACTGTGGTCGCTCCACGAAATGGAACGCACCGGGGGCGAACCGGATGTGGTGGGTCAGGATAAAAAGACGGGCGAATACATTTTCTTTGATTGTTCAGCGCAAACTCCCGAAGGCCGTGTCAGT
This sequence comes from uncultured Verrucomicrobiae bacterium, assembly GCA_963762585.1. Lineage (GTDB taxonomy): Bacteria > Verrucomicrobiota > Verrucomicrobiia > Limisphaerales > UBA11358 > UBA11358. The sequence continues at coordinate 26,046 of CAVXLF010000005.1, read as the reverse complement.
CTTTGCTACGACCGTGAAGCGCTGGATTCGCGGAAGGAACACAAACCCAAAAACAGCGTCATGGACATGGCTACAGCCATGGGCATTGAGGTTTTAACCGAGGAGCAATATGCCGGGCTACAGAAGCTGGGCGAGTTCGATACGAAACGGTCAAGCTGGATTGCAACACCGGCTGACATCAGAAAACTCGGCGGCGCGCTCTATTGCGATCGCCGTTACGGTCGCGTCTTTGTGGGTCACAACGGCGCGGATTCTTACTACGCCGGCCGGGGGTTTCGCGGCTCACTCAGGGTCTGATGTGCGTGCCGCACGGGCCGTCGTGTCTCGCGACCTTCCGGAATTCCATGAAACCGATTCAAGGTTGATGATTCATGATAAGGAGCGGGTTAATGTACAAGGTGGTTAAAATTATTTTGCCGGTCATCGGCTTGAACTTGATTCTGGCCGCGCCCACGTTCGCCGGTCCGCCGTTTCTGACGGATGATCCGGAGCCGGTGGATTATCGGCATTGGGAATTTTATGTCTTCGGCAACGGCGACCATGCCAGCGTCAACGATTACGCCATCAACGGTCCGGCTGTGGAATTGAATTACGGCGTGCTGCCCGACACGCAGCTTCATCTGGTGCTGCCGGTGACCACGGTGGGCGCCGGGGACGCGCCGACCGCGACCGGTCTGGGTGACATGGAATTGGGCGTCAAATACCGGTTCGTGCATGAAACGGACTCGTGGCCGCAAATCGGGATTTTTCCGATGGCCGAACTGCCGACCGGCGATGCCGACCGCGGTTTGGGCAACGGGCGGACCTGGTTTCGCCTGCCGGTCTGGTTGCAAAAGAGCCGGGGGCCTTGGACAACTTACGGCGGCGGCGGCGCGGTTTTGAATTCCGCGCCTAGCCAGCGCGATTATCCGTTTGGCGGCTGGCTCGTGCAGCGGGATTTCGGGCCGCAGCTCACGCTGGGCGGTGAACTTTTTGCGCAGGGACAGGACACGGATGCCGACCGCGGTTTTGCCGCGCTCAACTTCGGCGGTTCCTACAATTTCAGCGAGCATTTCAGCCTGTTGTTCAGCGCCGGGCACAGCGTGGCGGGTGACCATCACCTGCTCTGGTATTTCGGGTTATACTGGACCTGGGGACCGGAGAAATCCTCCCGGCCATAGTCGAGTTCATGGCTGTGCGCGGTTATCATTTGGCAAAGGAGGCGGTGTACAAAATCCCGGGCAGCGTAGATTGACGGCTGCGAATGTGCAGAATTTGAAAACATTTATTGCGTAACGACCAAATATGGGTAGAAAATGAGTGAACGAAGGCTAATTCGCCAAGCGATGACCCGAAGTTTAACAGCTAGCGCTAATGTCGGCCGGCCGGCGCAACTCACTGCACCGCCGAAACAAGGACTTTACGACCCACAGTTTGAACACGATGCCTGCGGGGTGGGCTTTGTGGTCAACCTGAAGGGGAAGAAATCCCACAGCATTGTCCAGCAGGCGCTCCAGGTGCTGCTGAATCTCGATCATCGCGGCGCCTGCGGTTGCGAAGTGAACACCGGCGACGGCGCGGGCATTTTGATGCAGACGCCGCATGGCTTTTTGCAGCTCGCGGCCAAGGAAGCCGGGTTCGCCCTGCCGGCGTTCGGGGAATACGGCGTGGGCATGGTTTTTCTGCCCCAGGACGCCGCGCAACGTGCCGGGTGCGAAAAGGTTTTTGGCGACATCATCGCCGAGGAAGGCCAGCGCGTGCTCGGCTGGCGCACAGTTCCGACGGCCAATGCGTCGCTGGGCGCGACGGCGAAGGCGTCCGAGCCGTTCATGCGGCAGGTCTTCATCGGACGCGACGCAAAGCTCACCGACGACCTGGCGTTTGAACGCAAGCTCTACGTCATCCGCAAGCGCGCGGAGAATGCCATCCGCTATTCCGGCAAGGTCAAGGGCGGCGAATTTTTCTATCTGGCGAGCCTGTCGTACAAGACCGTGGTTTACAAGGGCATGTTGCTCACGACGCAATTGCCGGAGTATTACCCGGATTTGTCGCACCCGGCGCTGGAATCGGCGCTGGCGCTGGTGCATTCGCGCTTTTCGACCAATACCTTTCCGAGCTGGAACCGCGCGCATCCGTATCACTACCTCGCGCACAACGGCGAAATCAACACGCTGCGCGGCAACATCAACTGGATGCACGCGGCGCAATCGAATTTTGCCTCCGACCTGTTTGGCGATGACATCAAGAAAATCATCCCGGTCGTCAACACCGATGGCAGCGACTCGGCGATGTTCGACAACTGCCTCGAACTGCTCGTCATGGCGGGCCGCGAACTGCCGCACGCGATGATGATGATGATTCCCGAGCCATGGGAGAACCACGAGAGCATGGATCCGGAACGGCGCGCGTTTTACGAATATCATTCGTGCCTGATGGAACCGTGGGACGGCCCGGCGTCCATTGCCTTTACCGACGGCAAGGTGATCGGGGCGTGCCTCGACCGGAACGGCCTGCGCCCGTCGCGTTATTACGTCACGAAGGATGATCTGGTCATCATGGCATCGGAGGCGGGCGTGCTGCCGGTGGCCCCGGATCGGATTGCCATCAAGGGCCGCCTGCAGCCGGGCCGGATGTTTCTGGTGGACCTCGAACAGGGCCGCATCGTCGCCGACGAGGAATTAAAGAACAAATTTGCCCGGGCGCATCCCTACCAAAAGTGGCTGGATGAGCATCACGTGTTGCTCGAGAATCTGCCGGAGCCGCCACGGGTTCACGCGCCGGACTACGCGACGATTTTGCAGCGTCAGCAGGCGTTTGGTTACACGTTTGAAGATGAGCGTTTCATCATCGGCCCGATGGCGAACGACGGCGTGCAACCGCTCGGTTCCATGGGCACGGACACGCCCCTGGCGGTGCTGTCGAACAAGCCGCAGTTGCTTTACAATTATTTCAAGCAGCTGTTCGCGCAGGTCACCAATCCGCCGATCGATCCGATTCGTGAGGAAATCATCACCTCCACGGAAACGATGGTGGGCGCGCGGGGCAGCCTGCTCAATCCCACGCCCGAAAGCTGCCGGCTGATCAAATTGGAATATCCGATTCTCACGAACGAGGAGCTGGAAAAGCTGCGCCATGTCGGGGGAGACGCTTTCAAATGTGCCACGTTGCCGATTTTGTTCCCGGCCGCGGAGGGCGCAAAGGGACTGGAAACCGCGCTCGCCAAACTGTTTGCCGCAGCGGACCAGGCCATTGCCGGCGGCGCCAACATTGTGATTCTTTCGGATCGCGGCGTGGACGCGCAACACGCGCCGATCCCGGCGTTGCTGGCGGTGTCCGGCCTGCACCATCATTTGATCCGGGCGGGGGTGCGCGGCAAGATCGGCCTTGTGCTCGAATCCGGCGAACCGCGCGAGGTGCATCATTTTGCGCTGCTTATCGGGTACGGTTGCAGCGCCATCAACCCGTATCTGGCGTTCGAGACGCTCGACGCCCTGATTCGCGATGGCCTGCTCCTCAAGCTGGACCACCCGACCGCCGTCAAGAAATACATCAAGGCCGCCGTGAAAGGCGTGGTCAAGACCATGGCCAAGATGGGCATCTCGACCATCCAAAGCTATCGCGGCGCGCAAATTTTTGAAGCCGTCGGCCTGAACAGCAGTGTGGTGGACAACTATTTCACCTGGACGCCGTCCCGCATCCAGGGTGTGGGCATGGACGTGCTGGCGGAGGAGGTGCTTAAGCGGCATAGCCATGCGTTTCCGGACCGCGCCGTCAATGGTACGCTGGATCCCGGCGGCCAGTACCAATGGCGCGACGGCGGCGAGTTTCATTTGTTCAATCCGCAGACGATTCACAAATTGCAAATCGCCTGCCGCCTCAACAGCGAAAAAATTTACCGCGAGTATGCCGGGTTGATCAACCAGCAGGCGGCCAACCTCTGCACGCTGCGCGGCCTGCTCGATTTCAAGGTCGCGGAAACCCCGGTTCCGATCGGGGAAGTCGAATCGGTTGAGGAAATTGTGAAGCGGTTCAAAACCGGCGCGATGAGTTACGGTTCAATCAGCAAGGAGGCGCATGAGGCGCTCGCCATTGCCATGAACCGGCTCGGCGGCAAAAGCAACACCGGCGAGGGCGGCGAGGACTCGGAACGCTACCTGCCGATGCCGAACGGCGACTCGAAGAACAGCGCCATCAAACAGGTCGCCTCCGGCCGCTTTGGCGTGACGAGCCATTACCTCGTCAACGCGCGCGAACTGCAAATCAAAATGGCCCAGGGCGCCAAGCCGGGGGAAGGCGGCGAGTTGCCGGGCAAGAAGGTTTATCCGTGGATTGCCAAGACCCGCTTCACCACGCCGGGCGTCGGCCTTATTTCGCCGCCGCCGCATCATGACATCTACTCCATCGAAGATCTGGCGGAATTGATTCATGATTTGAAAAACTCAAACCGCGACGCCCGGGTGAGCGTCAAGCTGGTGGCCGAAGTCGGGGTCGGCACCATTGCCGCCGGCGTCGCCAAGGCGCACGCGGATGTGGTTTTGATTTCCGGCCACGACGGCGGCACCGGCGCGTCGCCGTTGTCGTCGATCAAGCACGCGGGCGCGCCGTGGGAGCTCGGCCTCGCCGAGACACATCAGACGCTCGTGTTGAACAATCTGCGCAGCCGCATTTACGTGGAGACGGACGGCCAGTTGAAGACCGGCCGCGACGTGGCGGTGGCGGCATTGCTCGGCGCGGAGGAATTTGGTTTTGCCACCGCCCCGCTGGTGGTGCTGGGTTGCATCATGATGCGCGTCTGTCATTTGAACACGTGCCCGGTCGGCGTGGCCACGCAGAATCCGACCTTGCGCGCGCGGTTCACCGGCGACCCGGATTACGTCGTGAATTTCATGCGGTTCGTGGCGCAGGAACTGCGCGAAATCATGGCCCGGCTCGGTTTCCGCACGATCAATGAAATGATCGGGCGCACGGACAAATTGATCCCTTGGAAGGCCATTGAGCATTGGAAGGCGAAGGGGCTCGACCTGACGCCAATCCTGCATCAGCCGGAAGTCGGACCGGAGGTTGGCCGCTACCGTCAGGTTGACCAGGATCATGGTCTGGAGAAGTCGCTGGATGTGACCCGGCTGCTCGAAATTTGCCAACCGGCCATCGAACGCGGCGAACGCGTCCATGCCGAGATACCGATCCGGAACGTCAATCGCGTGGTGGGCACCATCGTGGGCAGCGAAGTGACGAAGAAGTACGGGCCGAACGGATTGCCCGAAGACACCATCCATCTCAAGTTCAACGGCAGCGCGGGCCAGAGCCTGGGGGCATTCATCCCGCGCGGCATGACGATTGAACTCGAGGGCGATGCCAACGACTATTTCGGCAAGGGCATGAGCGGGGGCAAAATCATTGTTTACCCGTCCAAGGACTCGACCTTTGTGGCCGAGGAAAACATCATCATCGGCAACGTGGCGCTTTACGGCGCGACCAGCGGCGAAGTGTTTGTGCGCGGCATGGCGGGCGAACGATTCGGCGTGCGCAACAGCGGCGTGGACGCCGTCGTGGAATCCATCGGCGACCACGGTTGCGAATACATGACCGGCGGCCGCGTGGTGGTCATCGGCCGGACCGGACGCAATTTCGCGGCGGGCATGTCGGGCGGGGTCGCCTATGTGCTCGATGAAGCCGGCGATTTTCCGACGCGCTGCAACCAGGCCCTGGTGGGCCTGGAAAAGCTCGAGGACGCCGACGAAATCGAAGCAGTCTGGAAATTGATCCAGCGGCATCAGGCCTATACGAACAGCGCCCGGGCGGCGAAAGTGCTGGCCGATTGGAAAAAGCTGGTGCCGAAGTTCGTGAAGGTGATGCCCAAGGATTACAAACGCGTGCTGCAGGCCATGAAGAAGGTTGCCGAACAGGGATTGAGCGGCGATCAGGCGGTCATGGCTGCCTTCGAGGAAAACATCCGCGACGTCGCGCGCGTCGGCGGCGGTTGATCCGAATCAAAATGAATTTCAACGCCAAGACGCAAAGACGGGAAGGCGCAAAGTATTTTTGCGGGAGACTTTGTTTTGTTCCTGGCGCCCTGGCGCCTTGGCGTTAACACGTTTTTAAAAAAATCAAAATGGGCAAACCGACAGGATTCATCGAATATCTCCGTGAACTGCCGAAAGATCGTTCGGCGGCGGAGCGCATCGCGGACTGGAAGGAATTCCACTTCCACATGGAGGAGAAAAATCTGCGCGAGCAGGGCGCGCGCTGCATGGATTGCGGGATTCCCTTCTGTCACAACGGCTCGCTGCTCAGCGGCATGGCCAGCGGCTGCCCGATTCACAATCTGATCCCGGAATGGAACGATCTCGTCTATCGCGGCCTCTGGAAGGAGGCGTTGGAGCGGTTGCACAAGACGAACAACTTCCCCGAATTCACCGGCCGGGTCTGCCCGGCGCCGTGCGAAGGCTCGTGCGTGCTCGGCATCAACAATCCGCCGGTGACGATCAAAAACATCGAGTGCGAAATTATTGATCACGGCTGGGAGCACGGCTGGGTGACGCCGGAACCGCCCAAGGTCCGCACCGGCAAAAAGGTGGCCGTCGTCGGCTCCGGCCCGGCCGGGCTTTGTGCCGCCGCGCAATTGAACCAGGCCGGCCATCGCGTCACCATTTTTGAACGCGCCGACCGTCCCGGCGGATTGCTCATGTACGGCATTCCGAACATGAAGCTCGACAAGGATCAGGTGGTGCTGCGCCGCATCAAACAGCTGGAAGCCGAAGGCATACAGTTTCTCTGCAACACCGAAGTCGGGGTGAATTACCCGGCGGAAAAAATGTTGAAGGAATTCGATGCGGTGATTCTGGCGACCGGGGCGACCCAACCGCGGGATTTGCCGGTGCCGGGCCGCAATCTCAAGGGCGTTCATTTCGCCATGGATTTCCTCACCGCGAACACCCGCAGCATCCTGGATGGTAAGAAAAATGGCAGCTTCATTTCCGCGACCGGCAAGGATGTCGTGGTCATTGGCGGCGGCGATACGGGCACGGACTGCGTAGGCACGGCGATGCGCCACAGCTGCAACCGCCTCGTGCAGGTGGAGATTTTGCCCAAACCGCCGCTGGATCGCGCCGCGGACAATCCGTGGCCGGAATGGCCGAAGGTTTACCGGCTGGATTATGGCCAGGAGGAGGCGGCTGCGAAATTCGGCGCTGACCCGCGCGTTTATCTCACCACCGCGACGAAATTTGAAGGCGATGCGGGCGGTAACGTCAAGGCCGTGCATACCGTGCAGGTGCAATGGGAGCGGAACGAGAAAGGCCAGTTCCTTCCGAAGCCCGTGCCCGGGACGGAAAAGGTTTTGCCCGCGCAACTGGTGCTGCTGGCCATGGGCTTTCTCGGGCCGGAACAGCCGTTGTTGGAAGCGCTGGGCATCGAACGCGATGCCCGCAGCAATGCCAGGGCCGAGTTCGAGAAGTATACCACCAACCGGAAGGGCGTTTTTGCCGCCGGCGACTGCCGTCGCGGCCAAAGCCTGGTGGTGTGGGCGTTCAATGAAGGCCGCGGTGCGGCGCGCGAGTGCGACCGTTATTTGATGGGACACACTGATTTGCCATGAGTAACGGGTGTCGTGTGAAAACAACTTTGCTATTTAGCCCGCCATGGCGCACGTTGGCCGCATGACGCAACCGCTCGCGCTCGTTTTTTACGAGAAGCTGATGCCCGGCAGCCAGTTGGTGAACCGGCTGCAGGATTTGAATTATCGCGTCCAGACGGTCAATGACCTGGCGTCGCTGCAGCAAAGCGCGCGCGACGAGGGTCCGTTGCTGGTGATTGCGGATCTGGCCGGTCGGGCCGAGGTTTGCCGCGTGATTGCGGCCTTGAAGGCGGACGCCGCCACGAGCCACATTCCGGTCATTGCTTTTGCGGGCGAACCGGCGGCGGAATGGCAGGCGGCGGCGCAAAAGGCCGGCGCGACGCTGGCGGTGAGCGAGGCCGCCATTGTCAACTACCTGCCGCAGTTGCTCAATCAGGCATTGCAGGTGGAGTGAGGCTGCCGGATTGCCAAACGTTAAAAGCGGGTTAAAAACTTGTGCTTGACGCGGGCACAATAAGTATTTAATGTCACATTCTAACAGGCATGAGTGACACTGAAAAGTGACTACAGGCACGGCTGAAATTCAGTCGTGTCTTTTTCACTTGGGAAACGCGACTCGGAAGTCAGGAGAGATTATGGCCAGTGGCAAAGTCAAGTGGTTCGATAATAAAAAAGGGTTTGGGTTTATCGCCCAAAATTCAGGGCAGGACGTATTTGTGCATCATTCGTCCATTGTTGGTACGGGATTCAAGACACTGAACGAGGGAGACGACGTTTTATTTGACGTGGTCGTCAGTGACAAAGGGTTAAAAGCCCAGAACGTTCAGCGCGTACACCAGCAGTAACCAAGCCGTTGTCGGAATAGAGTTGAGCGACCCCGGGGAAAGTGGTTTCGCCAGCGGTGGTTAATGAAGCGGTGTGTCCATGGTGGATTCGAATGTGACACGGATTTCCGGCCTTTATCTGCATGTGCCGTTTTGCGCGCAAAAATGCGCGTATTGCGCCTTTTACTCCGAGCCGTCCAAGGGTGACCTGGTAAATCGCTACGTTGCCGCCCTCCTGCGCGAGCTGGAAATCGTTGCGGACGATCTCAACCCCAAAACCATTTTCTTTGGCGGCGGCACGCCCTCCCTGCTCAATCTTCACCAATGGGAACAAATCCTCCAAGCCATGGAACGCTTGAATTTGCTCGGCGCGGAGGAATTTACCGTCGAATGCAATCCCGCCACCGTCTCGGCCGACAAGGCGAAACTGCTCCGTGACTTCGGCGTAAACCGCATTTCCATGGGGGTCCAGTCGCTCGACGAATCCTTGCTCGACCGCCTGGGCCGCATCCACACCCGCGACATGGTTTTCAAGTCCTTTGACGTTTTGCGGCATGCCGGGTTCGACAATTTGAATCTGGATTTGATGTTCGCCATCCCGGGCCAGACGCTGGACATCTGGCGGGCGACGCTCCGGGAAGCCCTCGCGCTCGGCAGCGAGCATTTGTCCAGCTACGAAGTCATTTACGAGGATGACACGCCGCTGTTTGCGCAACTGCAGGCCGGTGAATTTGATGTGGACGAGGATCTGGCGTGCGCGATGTACGAGGAAATGATCGCGTGCGCGACGACCGCCGGTTTGCAGCAATACGAAATAGCCAATTTCGCACGCAAACACTCCGAACTCCGAACTCCGAACTCCGAACTCCCATTTTTTGCCTGCCGGCACAATGTCAACTACTGGCGCGGCGGTTCGTTTTACGGCCTGGGGCCGAGCGCGACCGGTTATGTGCGCGGAGTGCGGACGAAAAACTGGTCGAACACGCAGCTTTACTGCGAGCAACTGGAGAAGGGAATGCGGGCCATTGAATCACGCGAAGAATTGCCGCCGTTGAAACGTGCCGGCGAAACCGCCGCGTTCGGTTTGCGGATGAACACCGGCTGGCCGTTTGAGGAATTCCAGCGCGCGACCAGCTTCGATTTGCGCAACGAGTGGTCGGCGGACATGAATCAACTGGCCGGACGCGGCTGGGGGGAAATTTCCCCGGACGGCTTTCATCTCACCCGGCAGGGGCTGCGCTTTGCGGATTCCGCGGCCGAACTGTTTTTGCGCTGAGCCGGGGGGAGCAATTTTTTCAGGCCGCCGGCTTCGGGGTCAATCGGCGGCTTTTGAACCTTCCCCGCCGACCGTTTCATTTCCTTTGCCCAATGTTTGAATCGCGAGAACCCCGGCAATTACGGAAATGGCCCCGCAGGTGAGGTAGGGCAGCACGGGGATGCGCAAATAAAGCATCGCGGCGAAGATCGGGCCGAGGATGCGCGCCAGGCTGCCGGCGCTTTGGGCCACGCCGATGGTGGCGCCCTGTTCATTCGCAGGCGTGAGGTTGGAAAGCAAACCGAATACCGGCGCGCGGGTCAGGCTGGAACCGACGGCCAGCAACGCGAGCACCAGCAGCATTTTAATCCACGGCCAGTCCGCCAGGCGCAACACTGCCAGCCATTTCAACTGGCCGTCGCCCTTGATGAACGGCAGCAGCGCGAGACTGATGCCCGTCAGCACGAGGCTCAAGGCAATCAGCTTCGGTTCACCGAGCCGCTTCACGAGCCGGCCAATCACGCCGCCCTGGATGAACACCGCGATGATCCCGCAAAAGACAAAGACCGAAACCACGGTCATGGCGGGTTTGGTTTCGTCCACGGTGATGCCCAGGTTGAAGTTGTCGTTCACGAGCAACGGCAGGGTGGTTTCAAAACAACTGAAAGCAAAGGTGGCCAGGAAAAAAATCAGGATCAGCATGCCAATTTTCGGATGGGCCAGCGTATGCCCCCATTGTTTCAACCGCGGCCGGTTGCTCGCGTGGCCGGACGACGGCTGAAGGCTCTCGGTCAGAATGGAGAAGGCCAGCAGGAAATTGGCCCCGCAAAGCGCCGCCGCGGTCCAACCCGGGCCGGTGGCCCCGAAAAACTTCAGCGCCAGACCGCTCAGGGCCGGGCCCAGGATGAATCCGAGTCCGAACGCCACGCCGATCAGCGCCATCCGCTTGGACCGGTTTTCGGGCGGCGTGATGTCGGCGATATAAGCCTGGGCCACGGTGATGTTGGCGCCGCAAATGCCGGCGAACACCCGCGAGATGAGCAGCGCCCACAACGCGGCGGCGTGATTTTCAAAGCCCGACCCGATGGCAAACAGCACATACGACAATGCCGCGCCGGCGGTGCTGACCAGCATGACGGGACGCCGGCCAATGTGATCGGACCAGCGGCCCAAAACCGGCGCGAAGAGAAACTGCATCGCGGAAAACGAGGCAATGATGCCGCCGATGACAAAGCCGCCCGCGCCATAATGCCGGCTGTAAATCGGCACCAGCGGCACGACGATGCCGAAGCCGATGAGGTCAATGAAGACCGTCAGAAAGACGACGAGCAACGATGGCTTGCGATTCATGTCTGCCACGAGTGGGAAGTCTAATTGCCGTCAGAAGCGAGTCAATTTTTCCGGCCAACTATTTTCCGGCGAATAACTTTGTGAATTGATTGCGAACGAGTATTTGGAATTCCCGCTTGTGGCCGGTTCAAATTAGCGGTCTCCTGTTCGCATGATTGATTCCGTTTCCGAGACCGCCGGGGCAACGGCGGATTTGAAAAAGGCTCCGCGCCGCAAATCCGCCATCCGCAGTCCGCAATCCGCCTTGGTGGACCGGTTGCCGCCGCACTCGCCCGAGGCCGAGCAGGGCGTTCTGGGTTGCGTGCTGCTTTCGCCGAACGAGTGCATGGGCGAATGCATGGAGAAACTCAAGGACGGCCGGGAGGTGTTCTACGACCTGCGGCACCAGACCATTTTCGAGATGCTGGTGGCCATGTATGACACGCGCGTGGCGATTGACGTCATCACCCTGCAGCAACGGCTCAAGGACAAGCAGCTGCTGGAGCAGGTGGGCGGCATCGCGTATCTCTCGCAGCTCCAGGACGCCGTGCCGAGCGCGGCGAATCTGAGTTATTACCTCGACATCGTGCGGGAAAAATTCCTGCTGCGGAAGATGATCCAGACCTGCACGGACGTCGTCGGGCGGGTCTACGACTATGAAGGGGAGGTGGACGCCCTGCTGGATGAAGTCGAGCGTGATGTTTTGAGGATTTCCGAATCGCGGGCGCAGGGCGAAATGCTCACGACCAAGGATCTGGTCAGCAAAGCCATCGGGACGATTGAAAACTTTTTCAGCCGCAAGGGAATCCTCACCGGACTGGCGACGGGCTTCACGGACTTGGACCGGATGACGGACGGTTTGCACGGCAGCGAAATGATAGTGATCGCGGCGCGGCCGAGCATGGGCAAGACGTCGCTGGCGATGAACGTGGTGGAGCACGTGGTGTTGGAGCAGAAACTGCCGGTGGGCGTGTTCAGCCTGGAAATGAGCGCGGAGGCGCTGGTGTTGCGCATGATGTGTTCGATTGCGCGGGTGAACTTGCGGAGCATTCGCGAGGGGTTCATGAGCGAGTCGGATTTTCCGAAACTGACCAGTGCGGCCGGCAAACTGGCGAACGCGAAACTGCTCATTGACGATTCGGCCGGACTTTCGATTTTACAGTTGCGGGCGCGGGCGCGGCGCATGTGGCAGCAGCATGGCATCAAGCTTTTCGTGGTTGACTATCTGCAATTGCTCCATTCTACTGGGCGCCGAGCACAGGAAAACCGGCAGCAGGAAATTTCGGACATTTCCAGCGGGCTCAAGGCGCTGGCGAAGGAATTGAAGGTGCCGGTGCTCGTGCTCAGCCAGTTGAATCGCGAATTGGAACGGGACAAAAGCCGCAAACCGCGGCTGAGTGATTTGAGGGAATCGGGCGCGATTGAACAGGACGCCGATGTGGTTGGTCTGCTGTACAAGCCGAGCGCCGGCGAGGATGAGGAAGCCGGCTTTGGCGAGGAAGCCGATGGCGTGCCGGTGAATTTGCTGATCGCCAAACAAAGAAACGGCCCGACGGGCGATATCAATCTGACATTCTTGAGGCCTTATACGCGATTTGAAAGCGCAGCCAAAGTCAGTGATGAAGATGTGCCGGTGGACCGATAGACGATGAGATTATTTTTTCGCCTTTTCGGAATATGCCTCCTGTTGGGCTGTGCGCCGGTCGTGTGGTCACAAACCGCCGGGCTCAAAATTGACCGGGTGGACATCAAATACGTCGGCCCGGCGTCGATCAGCGAGCAATTCATCCGTTCCAACATCCGCCTCCGGGCCGGTGACCCTTACCGCGCCGCCGCCACCGAGTCGGACATCCGCAACCTCTACACGACCGGGCAATTTTACAATATTCGCGTGAGCCTGGACCAGGCGGCCGATGGCGGCCTGGTGATCACGTACATCGTTCAAGCCCGGCCGCGCCTGGCGGAAATCAAAATGGAGGGCAACCAGAAGCTGAGTGCGTCCAAAATCCGGAAAAAGATCACCGCCAAAGTCGGCCAGCCGCTGGATGAGGAGAAACTGTTCACCGACTCCCAGGAGATTCAGAAGCTTTATGAGAAATACGGCTACGCCGGCACCCAGGTGAAATACGTGGTGGACGTGGATGAAGGCGCCGGGCGCGGCACGGCAACGTTTCAAATCACCGAAGCCCCCAAGGTCAAAATTGTCAAAATCGAATTCATCGGGGCGGCGGCGTTTTCCCCGCGGGAATTGCGCAAACAACTCAAGACCAAGCAGCGCTGGATGTTTTCGTGGCTGACGGGCACCGACGTGTACAAGGAGGATCAATTTGAGGATGACCAGGACGCGCTCACGGAATTTTACCGCAGCCACGGTTATCTCGATTTTGAAATCAGGGATGTGAAGCTGGTGCATCCGCAGCCCGGCACCATGGACATCCGTTTGTTTGTCTATGAAGGCAGGCAATACAAGGTCGGCTCGGTCAAGTTTTCCGGCAACAAGCTGTTCAGCGACGCTGAAATTTACCGGGGTCTCCAGCAGGTTCATGACTTTGAGCGCCTCAAGGGCAAGGTGGGTCCGCATGGGTTGCCGATGGACGCGGACAATATTTTCACGCCGGACGGCCTCGACAAGGATTTGCAGGCCATCGAGGATTTTTATGGCGGCAAAGGCTACATCAATGTGAAGCAAGGCCCCGCCCTCCAGGCCGGTGCGGATTCCGAACGTGGACACCGGCACGATGGATTTGGAATTTCAAATTGACGAAGGCCAGAAATATTACGTCGAACAGATCAACATTCGCGGCAACATCAAAACCAAGGACAAGGTCATCCGGCGCGAACTGGCCATTGATCCGGGCGAGGTCTTCGACATGGTGCGCGTCAACATCAGCCAGAAGCGGCTGGAGGGCCTGCAGTATTTCAGCAGCGTCCGGATGGAGCCGGAGCCGACCGATCCGCCGATTGCCGGGCGCCAGAATCTGAATGTGAACGTGGAGGAGCAAAACACCGGCAAAATGACGCTTGGGCGCCGGGTTCAGTTCGGTGGACTCGCTCGTCGGTTTTGCCGAGATCGAGCAGGACAACTTTGATTTGTTTCATCCGCCCACGTTCACCGGCGCCGGCCAGAGGGCGCGGCTGTTTGTTCAACTGGGCACCCAGCGCCAGGATTATGAACTCCTGTTCAGTGAACCGTGGTTTATGAATCGCAAGCTCCGGCTGGACGTGGATCTGTATCGCCATCAATGGAATTTCGAAAGCCCCAATAACATTTATGATGAAACCCGCACCGGCGCGAGTGTGAGCCTCACCCGTGCGCTCTGGAGCGACTTTCTGATGGGCACGCTCGGCTATACCATTGAGGACGTGGGGATTACCCTGAACAGCGGGTGGCATGACCTTGAAACAGGATTCGATCCCCCCCGCAACTCTCACAATAAATTTCCGGCGAATGTGCCCGATCCCATCTTGAATCAGGTCGGCGACCATCTGTTTCATCATTTCAATGCCTCGCTGGCCTATGATACGCGCAACAGCGTCGAACTGCCCAATGGCGGACAGCGGACGGAATTTGACCCCGAGTTTGTGACCGGCGACAGCACCTATTACAAATTGGAACTGAAAACCGAATGGTATTTTCGTGGTTTGCTGAAAGGCCATGTCATCGAACTGGCCGGGCGCGCGGGTGTGGCGGACGGTCTGGGCAACGATGTCGTGCCGTTCTACGACCAGTATTATCTCGGCGGCCTTTATTCGTTGCGCGGTTTCAAATATCGCAACATTGCCCCGCGCGAACCGGGTTTCACGGGGGTGGATGAGCCCGTTGGCGGTGACAGTTACTGGTTCGGTTCCGCTGATTACTATATTCCCATCATTGAACAGGAAGGCGGCATTGGCCTGCGGCTCGACTTCTTCTATGATGCCGGGTCGGTCAGCGTGCAGCCTTATTCCCTCGCCGGCTCCTTTGACGACGACGCCGGCATTGGCCTGCTCCTGAACATTCCCCATCTCGGCCCGCTGCAGTTGTATTATGGCTTTCCCATCAACCACGACCAATACAACGGCAGCGCCGGTAAATTCCAATTCGGATTCGGCTACCATCGCGAATTTTAAGACCGACGTGTGATATGAAAAAGATGTTGTCACTGAAATCAGTCCTCGCCGGGCTGGGTTGCGTGGGCGCATTAAATGCGTGGGGGCTTACGGTCCCGGCGCACGTTCCGGCGGCGTTTGGCAATCTTCCGCTTTATTTTGAGGCGAACCAGGGTCAGGCAGGCCATGCGGCGCTCTTTGTCGCGCGCGGGAACGGCTGTCAATTTTCGATTTCACCCGCCGGCGCGCAATTTGATCTGCAAAAAACCGATGCCGGAACCAAAAAGACCTCCGGACGGACAGTGCAGATGCAATTTGTTGGGGCCGGTTCGCAGGCGCAAGTTCAGGGCATCGATGAGTTGTCCGGTAAAATCAATTATCTCGTCGGCGACAATCCCGCGCAATGGCATACCGGCGTGGCGACGTTCGCCCGCGTACGGATTGAACAGCTTTATCACGGTGTCAATCTTGTCTATTACGGCAACCAGCGGCAGTTGGAATACGATTTCACGGTTGCGCCGGGTGCAAATCCCGATGCGGTTAAAATTCGCTTTGCGGGCGCGGACAAAATTTCCATCGGCGCCCAAGGTGAATTGATTTTGACATTGGGTCACGGTGAAATAATTCAGCCGCGCCCGGTCATCTACCAGACGGTCGATGGCGCGCGTCAAACGGTCAGCGGCGGCTACCGGCTCGTGGATGCGCACACGGTCAAATTCGCCCTTGGCAGGTTTGACCATGGGTTGCCTTTGGTGATTGACCCGGTATTGAGTTACTCAACCTATTTTGGTGGCAATTCCAGCGACGAGGCTTGGAAGGTGGCAGTAGACACCAATGGTTTCGTTTATTTTGCGGGTGAGACCCTGTCGGCGCAGTTACCCACGACCAACGCCTTTCAGCCAAATTATGCCGGAGGTTCCTTCACCGGCGACGCCTTCGTCGCCAAATTCAGTCCCAACGGCACCAATCTGGTTTATTGCACCTATCTTGGAGGCAGCCAGGATGATTTTGCCTACAGTCTTGCCGTGGACAATGCGGGTGACGTTTTTCTGACGGGTGCCACTATCTCGCCGGACTTTCCGACGACCAACGCACTTTATCCAAAGATTCTTGGGCATGCCTATTATAACCCTCGGAACCATGTCACTTACTACAACAGTGATGCCTTTGTTGCAGAATTGGGTCCAACCGGTTCGAACTTGATTTATTCAACCTACCTTGGCGGCAGTGGCTTTGTCGGCAATGCCGTCACGCCGGGTACGGGAGACGAAGGTCTGAGTATTGCAGTGGATTCGACCGGCAATGCTTATGTCACCGGATATACTTCCTCCACCAATTTCCCGGTCATCAATCCGTTGGTCTGGCAAACCAACACCTTTAATCATCTCGCCGGAAGCGACAACGCTTTCCTGACCAAAATCGGACCGGGTGGCTCCCCGCTGGTGTATTCAACCTATTTTGGGGGCACCAACATTGATATGGCCGAAGGCGTAGCCGTGGACAGCGCGGGCGCGGCATATCTGGCGGGCTACACCGATTCACCGAATTTTCCGACCAACAACCCCGTGCAGCCGAATTTGGGCGGCACGACCAACCCCGTTACCGTCTACAACGCCTTTGTTGCAAAGTTCGCGCCGTTTACCACCAATCTATCGCTGGTCTATTCCACTTTTCTGGGTGGGACCAACGGCGACTACGGTTATGGCGTTGCGGCGGACACCAACGGCAATGCCTATGTGATTGGCGGGACCGCGTCGCCCAATTTCCCCGATACCGCGACCAACGTTCCCGGATTATTCAATGGACTGTACTACAACACCAATGGTCTTCCGGTCACAACCAACGCTTTTCTGGTGAAACTCGATCCGACTGGCTCGAACATCATTTATGCCGCCGTCTTTGGCGGCACCAATGCGGGGGTTGACATCGGCTATGGCGTGGCGCTGGATCCATCCGGCGACGTTTTCGTGGTCGGAGCCTCTTCCACAACCAATTTCCCGGCTGTCAACACGCCTGGCCTGCTCGGCACCACGAACGCCGGCGGCAGTGACGTCTTTGTCATCGCCTTCAACACCAACTGTTCCGCCATCCTCTATTCGGGATATTTCGGCGGGTCGGGCAATGACTTTGGTTACGGCATCGCGGTGGACTCCCAGACCAATGCGTACATTGTGGGGCAGACCGCTTCGGCAAACTTTCCCACCTTTTACCCGTTTCAGTCCTCACTCAATGGCCCGAGCGACGCCTTTCTGGCCAAAATCGGTTGGGTGGTGCTGCCGCCGCAGATCACCACCCAGCCAACCAATCAAACCGTGGCAGTGGGGACAGGTGTGACTCTTGTCGCCGCCGCAACGGGGTCGCCGCCGCTGGTTTACCAATGGCAGGTGCAGGGGACAAATCTGACCTGGACGAATTTGGTGAGTGGCGGGAACATCAGTGGCGCAACCAATGCCACGCTGATTATCTCTAACGCGCAGACAACCAACAATGGAAATTACCAACTCATTGTCACAAATTATGCCGGCTCAGTGACCAGTTCTGTAGTCGCCCTGACCGTGACAAATATACCCACTTCGCTTAATCCGCTATCAGGTCAGACGGTGGCCGTGGGTTCGAACGTGACATTTACAGTCACCGGAACAGGCGGCACCCCCCCGCTTTACTTCCAGTGGCAGAAGAATGGAATAAATTTAACCAACGGAACAACGATCAGTGGTTCAATCATCATCGGCGCGACGAATAATCCGCTCTTGATTTTTAACGCACAGACCAACGACGACGGGAACTATTGGTTCATCGTCACAAACCCTGCCGGGTCCGTGACCAGTTCCGTGGCCGTTCTGACCGTAACGGAGACCCCGTTGATCACAACGCAACCGACGAACCAGACCGTCGGATTGGGATCGGCGGTCACCTTTGTTGTGACTGCCGCCGGAGCGGCGCCGTTGAGTTACCAGTGGCAGTTTGGCGGAGCGAATTTGACGAACGGCCTGGCTCCCGACGGTTCAATCATCGGTGGTGCAACCACACCCACACTGTCCCTCAACAACGCGCAAACGAGCAATAACGGGGGCTATTCGGTCGTCGTTACAAACAGTTTCGGCTCGGTAACCAGTTCTCCGCCTGCCGTCTTGACGGTTTTAACCGCGCCGGCTTTCACGACCATCATGCCCGCGGGTACCACCGGTGGTTTCGTCTTGAGCGGGGTCGGCGGCACCAACAACGCCACCTTTATCGTCCTGACCTCGACCAATCTGGCAACGCCACTGGCTCAGTGGACTTCGATTAATGCCTTTCAATTCGGCAGCCAGGGCCAGTTTGTTTTTACCAATACCCCGCCCACCAACACCCCTCAACAGTTTTATCTCCTGCAATCGCCATCGCAATGATGGGCCGGCCAGGGTTTGGGCCGGCCAGTTTTCAGTTGGCATTCAACGCGAATTTTGTTTACCTGTGCCTATGAAGAACGTTTGGCAGATCATTTTCCCGGTCGTTTTGTTGACGATGTTTTTGAGCAGCCCCGCCCTGGCGCAGCAAAAAGTCGCCACGGTGGACATGCGCAAACTCTTTGATGGTTATTGGAAAACCAAACAGGCCGAGACCGCGCTCAATGATCGCAAGAACGAACTCGACAAGGAGGACCGCGGCTTTCTTGATAATTTGCAGAAAGCCAAGGACGACTATCAAAAATTGCTGGATGCCGCCAGTGACCAGGCCATTTCCTCCGATGAGCGCGACCGGCGCAAACAGGCCGCCGCCGACAAATTCACCGAGGTCAAGGATTCGCAAACAGCCATTGTGCAATTCGAACGCCAGGCGCAAGCCACCCTGGCCTCGCAAACCCAGCGGATGCGCAGCGATGTGCTCAAGGAAATCACTGACGCCGTGACGGCCAAAGCCAAAGCTGCCGGCTATACCATGGTTATTGACGTCGCAGCGGAATCGATCAACCAAACGCCGGTCCTGCTCTATTCCGACGATAAAAATGATTTGACCGCCGCGGTGCTTGCCCAGATCAATGCGGGCGCCCCCATCGATCTGACCCAACCGGCTTCTCCGGTGGTGCCTCCCTTGACGATCAGCACCAACAGCCCGTAAGCAGAGGGTTTCAACCCGCGCTGAGCCGTTTCACCGGTTTCTCGAACAACAGCCCGTGCGCGTCGGCCAGAATTTTCGGAATTCGTTCGGCAAACGGGCTGCGTTGGAGCGCGGCCTGTAGGTCCAGCGCGCGCGCCTTTGCCGCGTTCTGGCCGGGAAACCAGTGTTCCGCCTGGCCGAGCAGGTTGTAACGCATTTTGCCCCACGCCACCAGGTCGAGCGCTTTGGCATAGGTCCAGAGCCGCAAAATCTCCGAAACATTGATCTCGCCGGGTACGTCCTCGAAATTGGGCAATCCCTCGAACCACCGCGCGCACCAATCCGCACCGAGCACGCGCTCCATTTCCGCGCGCAACCGCTGTTCGACCGGGCCAATCGTTTCCGCGATTTGATCATAAAATTCCAACGCCCGGATGTGCTCGTCGAAATCCGCGGGTCGGGCCGCGCCGCAACTGAGCGTGTGCACCTCCTTTCGCGCCAGGCAGTAAAGATCATTGAATTGCATTGGCGACAATGGCGCGCAAAGCTCCGCCAGTTTCTTCGGCGGCTCATACAGTTTCCCGCCCTTGTCGTTCGGGCTGATGATGAACACGCCCATGTCCTGCCTTTGCGCGGCGGCGACCGCCGGCCAGTTCAAATCGTTTACGAAATACCAGTGGAGGTTCACGTAATCGAATTCGCCGCTGTTGACGGCTTCAAGAATGATGTCCGGGGTGGCGTGCGTTGAAAAACCGATGAACCGGACGCGGCCTTCCTTTTGCAACCGGCGCGCGGCGGCGAGACTGCCGTCTTGCTTCAACGACCAGTCAAGCAGTTCGCGGTTGTTGATGCCGTGCAGCGACAGCAAATCCACGTGGTCGAGTTGCAGGTAGTTCATCGAAGTCTCGAAGATTTCCAGAAATTCCTTTTGCGTGGCGCAGGGCTTGACCTTGGTTTGGACGATGATTTTGTCCCGCGGCAGTTTGGGCAGCACCTGGCCGAGTTGCATCTCCGAGGTGCCGTAGCCGCGCGCGGTTTCGATATGATTGATGCCGAGTGCCAGCGCGCGATGAATGATCGCCTCAATGTTCGCCTGATTTTCACGCGGGATTTCCGCCGGCGCCACGTCCTCCCACTTGAACTGATAGCGCATCCCGCCGCAGGAAAGCACCGGCATGGCCAGTTCCGTCCGCCCAAAACGACGATATTTCATTGCCCCGAAAATAGGTTGCGTTTCCGGCGATGGCAAGTGGCCGGACAGGTTAAATTCGGAAAATTCAGGCTTGCCCCCAACCCGCCCCATCCGGTATAGTCTCGGCTCTTTTGTAATAACGATTTTATGCGACGACCCAAAGGCATCAAAACCAAGAAGTCCGTGGCCAAGCGGTTCAAGATCACCGCCACGGGTAAAGTGTTGCGCTCCAGCGCGGGCCGGCGCCATCTGGCCCAGAGCAAAAACGCCAAACGCCGCCGCCGGCTTCGGGGCTTGACCAACGTGGATGCCACCGATGTGTATCGCATCACCCAAAGCCTGCCCTTCAGCCACTGATTTCAAAAATCCGAGCCCCCGACGCCAGAACCCAGCTCCTAAATTTTTATGCGAGTAACCAACGCCCCCGCCTCCCGCAAACGCCGCACCCGGATGATCCGCGCCGCCAAAGGCTTCCGGATGCGCCGCTCGAAACTTTACCGGTACGCCTCCGACGCCGTGGATCATGGCCGTCAATACGCCTATCGCGATCGCCGCGTCAAGAAACGCACGTTCCGCTATCTCTGGCAGATTCGCATCAATGCCGCCGCCCGCGCCGCCGGCCTGACCTACAGCCGGTTCATGGAAGGGCTCAAGGCCGCCCAATGCGCGCTCGACCGCAAGGTCCTGGCTGATCTTGCCGCGCAGGATGCCGCCGCGTTTGCCGAGCTGGTGAACGTTGCCAAGGCCGCGCTGAAGAACAAGCCCGCCGCCACCCTGGCCAAGGCGTAACCACCTCCCATTTCCGGTTTCAAGCGGGCGGCTGGCGACAGCCGCCCTTTTTCTTTGTTCACTGAATACTTGAAACTTGAAACTTGAAACTCGACACTCATTCCCCATGTCACTGCTGAACGAAATCGAGCCCCTGAAGCAGGCCGCTTTGAATGAACTGAAAGCCGCGTCCGACCTCGCCGCGCTCGAACAAACCAAGGGCGCGTGGATTGGGCCGCACGGCCGGTTCACCGCGCTGATGAAACAGCTCGGCACGCTGGCGAAGGAGGAAAAGCCCGCCGCCGGCAAACTCATCAACGCCGCCAAGGTGGAACTTGAAGCCGCGCTGGCCGAACGCCGCGGCGAACTCGAACTCAAAGCCGCGCTGCCCAAGGAACCAACCGATTTCAGCGCGCCCGGTCGCCGCCGCGCGCTTGGCAAACTCCATCCGCTCACGCAGGTGACCGAGGACATCGTCCGCGCCTTTCGCAAGCTCGGCTTCGCGGTTGCCGACGGACCGGAAATCGAGGACGAATATCATTGTTTCGACGCGCTCAACACGCCCGCCGACCATCCCGCCCGCGACACCCAGGACACTTTCTACCTTGCCAATGCCACCCCGAATACGGAATCACGCATCACGTCTCACGCATCACGCGACTCCCTGCTACTCCGAACGCACACAAGTTCAGTGCAGATTCGAGTAATGAAAAGTCAACCCCCGCCGGTCCGCATCATCGTGCCGGGCCGCGTCTATCGCCGCGACAACACCGACGCCACGCACAACCCGACCTTCCAGCAGATTGAAGGGCTTTACGTGGACAAAAATGTCACCGTCGGCGACCTCAAGGGCACGGTCGAATTTGTCTTCAAGGAGCTGCTCGGCGGGGAGACCAAAATCCGGTTCCGGCCGCATTATTTCAGCTACACCGAGCCGAGCTTCGAGATTGATTTCAGCAACGCGCTCGTGAAAAAGCTGGGCAAGGACTGGCTGGAGATTGCCGGGTGCGGCATGGTGCATCCGCAGGTGTTCGAGAACGTCGGCTACGACCCCGAAATCTGGACCGGCTGGGCGTTCGGCTTCGGCATCGAACGCATCGCCATGATTCGTTACGGCATCAACGACATCCGCCTCTTTTACGAAAACGACGTGCGGTTCTTGAAACAGTTTTAGCTCTCAAGTTTCATGAAAATCACCCTTAACTGGCTCAAACAATACGTAGATTTCGACTGGGCACCCGAGGAATTGACCGGGCGGCTGACCCTGCTCGGTCTCGAGGCCGAAAACGTCCATAAAATCGGCGGCGAATTTGAGGGCATCGTCATTGCCCAAATCCTCACCCGCGATCCGGTGCCCGGTTCGGACAAGCTCTCCGTCTGCAAGGTCAACGATGGCAAGGGCGAGCGCACCATCATTTGCGGCGCGCAAAACCACAAGCCCGGCGACAAGGTGCCGCTTATCCTGCCGAATTTTGCCTTGCCGTTGAAGCCGGGCGAGAAGGAACCGTTCGTCATCAAGGAACGAAAGGTCTTCGGCATCACGAGCCAGGGCATGATGTGTTCACCGCAGGAACTGGGCCTGCCGGACCAGGTGGACGGCCTGCTGATTCTTCCCACTGACGCGCCCATCGGCAAACCCTTCGCGGAATTTCTCGGTCGCAGCGGCGGTGACGTGGTTTACGATTTGGAAATCACGCCGAACCGGCCGGATTGGAACAGCGTCATCGGCATCGCCCGCGAAATCGCGGCGGTGACGGGAAACAAACTGAAGCTGCCGGAAGTCAGAAGCCAGAAGTCAGACGTCAGAACGGAAAGCCTGGTCGCGGTAAAAATCGAAGATGCCGAACTTTGTCCGCGTTACACGGCACGCGTGGTCAAAGGCATAAAAATTGGTCCCAGCCCGGATTGGCTCCGAACCACGCTGGAGAAAGTGGGAATTCGGAGCATCAACAACGTCGTGGACGTGACGAACTACGTCATGCTGGAAACCGGCCAGCCGTTGCACGCGTTCGATTATCATCTCATCGCCAAAGGCGGGGACGGCAAGCCAACGATCATTGTCCGTCGCGCGAAAGGCGGCGAAAAGTTCAAGACGCTCGACAACAGTGAGCGCGCGCTGACGGGCGAAATGCTGTTGATTGCCGATGAGCAAAGAGGCATCGCGCTGGCCGGGGTCATGGGCGGTCAGAACACGGAAATCAACGCGCAGACCGTGGATGTGCTCATCGAAAGCGCGTATTTCCCGCCAGCCAACATTCGTCGCACCAGCAAGGCGCTCGGTTTGCGCAGCGAATCATCCTACCGCTTCGAGCGTGGCGTGGACATTGGCATTTGCGATTGGGCCAGCCGGCGCGCCGCCGAATTGATTCTGGAAACCGCCGGCGGTCAATTGGCTGACGGGGTGGTGGACGTTTATCCGAAACCGGTCGAACCGAAGCAGGTCACGTTGCGATATCACAAGGTCAACGAATTGCTTGGCATCCATTTGAAGCCGGAGGAATGCGAATTTTATCTTGGCCGGCTGGGCCTGAAAACGGTGGGTCACCCGGTGCGGCCAATCGGTGCCGGCGCCGCGCCGGAGCCGGCAATGTTTCAAATTCCCACCTATCGCGTGGATTTGAAACGCGAGGTGGATTTGATTGAGGAAATCGCGCGCCTGCACGGCATCGAAAAAATCCCGGCCACGCCGCCGCGCGGCGCGATTGGCGCCAACGCGTTTGATGCGGTCCATGATCAGATTGCCGAGGCGCGCCGGATTTTGAGCGGACTGGGATTGAACGAGGCGCAGGGGCAGACGCTGATTGCGAATGCAGAAGGCAAAGCGCTGAGCGCAGAATTGGCGGCTTTGGCCAATCCGTTGAGTTCGGACATGGACGTGTTGCGGCCCAGCTTGCTGCCCGGATTGATTCATTCACTGCGGCACAATCTCAGCCACAAGAATTACGACGTGGCATTGTTTGAGATTGGACGCGTGTTTGCCCAGGGCAGGGAGGCTGCGCGCGGTCCCGGTCAGGAAGGGCGTCGCATCGCCATTGCGCTGACCGGGCAGCGCAACCTGCCGTTCTGGAGCGGGGCAGACCGCGACGCAAAGTTTGACGCCTACGATTTGAAGGGCGTGCTGGAGGAGTTTTTTGAACAATTCGGTTTGCGCGGCATGACCTTCCAACGCCGGTCTGAATCCTCCGGATGGTTCCTTGAATCGGCCACGATTCAGCTTGGCAAGCAAACGCTGGGCGAGTTCGGCCAGTTGATGCCGTCGCTGGCCAGGAAATATGATTTGCGCGACGCCGTGTTGCTGGCGGAACTGAATCTGGATTTGTTGCTGGCGCGACGGAATCCGGCCAAATCGTTCAGACCGTTGCCCCAATTCCCGGCCATCCGGCGCGATGTGGCGATGCTGGTGCCGGAGGCGACCACCCATGATGCCGTCTCGCAAATCGTGAAGCAGGTCAAACCGGCCAATCTGGAGGCGGTCGAACTGTTTGACGTGTTTCGCGGGAAGAACGTCCCGACGGGCCAAAAGAGCGTGGCCTACGCGTTCACCTACCGGAGCGCTGAACGCACGCTGACGGACGCCGAAGTGAATGCGGCGCATGAAAAGCTGGTGGCGCAATTCAAACAGAGTCTCGGGGCGACGGTGCGCGAGTAACTTGCAGCCGCGCCGGTGCCGGCATAATTCTTCCGAATAGCTATGTCCGCGTTTTGACCAAAGTGGCTACGGATTGCTTTCCACGACGAACGGCGGGATGGGGCAATCGAGCGTATCGGCAATGGCGCGGAGCAGTTCGGCCTCGGCTTCCAGAATGAGTCCGTCGGCGCCGACGGTGTGAATGCAGGCTTCAATCAAATTCTTTTTTATCGTGGGCACGGCCTGGACGAGGCGGTTGAGCGCGGGATTTATCTGGTTCACCCCGCATTGATCGGGCGGGAGCAACACCAGGTCGGTTTCGTCCGGCGCGCGCAGATACGGCATGCCGGTCGCAAACGCCTTTTGAATTTCCGCGGCATCGGTGCTGCCCACGTTCGCCAGCGCCGAAAGCAGAACGGCGCAATCCGGCACGAGCGGTTTCATGGAGTAGTATTGCACCACGGCCCGCAGGCCCTGACCGAATTGCGGGTCCAGGTGATGCAGAACAATTTTTTGGAGGACGAACTCGAACAATTCAACCTTGCCGTCGCTGGTGATGAGCCATAGGAGGGTCTTCGAAAATTGCGCGTACTGATCGGCGGTCAGGTGCCGCAAGGTGCCCAGGGCGAGATTGATCATCGGCAGATGCGCGTGGGCGGCGGCCTGGACCACGTCGGGAAACAGCGCGGCGGTTTTTTGCTGGATGGCCGGGTCAACCCGTTTGGCCAGTTCAGCCAGCTGCGCTGCGCGCGTCGTCTCGTCGTTGCTCAACAGCAGGGCATAAATCAGCGCTACGGCATCCAGCGGTTCGCGGGCGGCGGCCTTCACGCTGTCGGGCAGTGAATCGCGCAACTGCTCGGCGTAACGCAGGTGCAGCGGTGTGGGATTGCCCAGAATTGGCAGAACGGAATGCGACCGGATGACCGGCGGTTTTTCGTCGGTATCGCCGGAGGCGAGGATGGCCGTGCCAAAGGCGGTGCCGAAAAGGTTGGGCAGCGGCAAGGGTGAAGGCGGGCGTTTGAGATCGGCAATGGCGGCGCGCTCAACCACTTCCACCTGGTCCTTGTCGAGTGGTGGAAACTTGCCATCCCACGTTGGGTCGATGGCGCGGATGCGGTTGGGAATCGGCGGATGGGTGGCCAGGGGATTAAACAGCGGTTCGCGGACGCCATTGCCGAAAAACATGTGGCAGAGATCGGGCGCGTGTTCGGATTCCAGGCGCGAGCCAAAGCTGTACTGTCCGATTTTCTGAAGCGCGCCGGAAAGCCCCGCCGGATTGCGTGTGAATTGCACGGACGAGGCATCAGCCAGAAATTCGCGCTGGCGGCC
>CAVXLF010000004.1:0-103880 GCA_963762585.1 uncultured Verrucomicrobiae bacterium | reverse complement strand
CCGGGTCCTCCCGCAGGGCGTCCAGCAGGGCCTGCTCGAAACTGGGTGTGTCGCGGCCGACCTCACGCTGGCGGATGTAGGCGCGGCGCGGGCGAAACGTGTATTCGATGGGGCTTTCGACCGTCACGATGTGCCGGGTCTCGGTGAGATTGATTTCCTGGATCAAGGCCGCCAGCGTCGAGGATTTGCCGCTGCCGGTGGGGCCGCAGATGAGAATCAGGCCGTGGGTGTTTTTGACGAGCTTTTTCAGGTCGGGATGCAGGTTGAGCTTTTCCACCGTGGCTTGAAAGGAACTGAGCAGGCGGATGGCCAGGCCGACGCCGCGCGAGGTTTGGAGCACGTTGATGCGGCAGCGGACGCCGCGGATGGTTTTGGACAGGTCAAAGGAGCGCCGCTCCAGAAAAACCGGCCACTGGTTTTCGCCGATGAGGTTTCGCGCCGCTTCCAGCAGCAGTTTGGGGGCAATGGGTTCGCCCTGCACCCGCAACGCGCCGCGCACGCGCACCGCCGCCGGCATGCCGGCTTCCAGGTGCAAATCACTGGCGCCGCTGCCCGCCGCCGATTCAATCAACGATTCTATTTCCATGCGATTTCACCTGCTTAAGCAACACTGGTGCCATCAAAAAGTTCTAGGATTGGGTGACGGAATTTTTCCAGGCCGCCACGGCGCGCTTGATTTCCCCCGCGCAATCCGCCCGGGGCTTCACAAACCGCGGTGTGAACCAGGGGAACATGCCAATCAAATCGGACGTCACCAGAATCTGGCCGTCACAATCGTCGCCGCTGCCGATGCCGAGGGTGGGAATGGAAATTCGTTGAGTCAGTTCCCGCGCGACCGGCGGCGTCACAATTTCCAGCACCACGGCGAAGGCGCCCGCAGCGGCCAGCGCTTCCGCATCCGCAAAGAGTGCCTCGCGTTCGGATTCAGTCCGGCCCTTGATTTTGTAGCCGCCTTCCTCGCGGACGTGTTGGGGCTGCATGCCCAAATGGCCGCAATAGGGAATGCCCGCGGCGACCATGACCCGGACCTGTTCAATGATCGAACGGCCGCCTTCGGCTTTCACGGCGTCCGCGCCGGCCGCGACGAGCCGGCGGGCATTGGTCACCGCGTCCGCCGCGGTTTCATAGCTTCGGTAGGGCAGATCCGCGGCCAGCAGCGCGCGCGGTCGGGCGCGGGCGGCGGCCCGCACGTGATGTTCCATGTCCGCCATCGTCACGTGGGTGGTGTCGGGATAACCCAGCACGACCATGCCCAGCGAATCGCCGACGTGGATGAAGGGGATGCCCGCTTCATCGAGCAGTTTCGTCATGGGAAAATCGGAAGCGGTCAGCGCGGCAATTTTTTCGCCGCGGCGTTTCATCGCGCGAATCGTTTCCGCAGTGACTTTTTTGGAACTCATCGGCGGCTGAAACTTCCGAGTAATTCCTCCGGGGATGCCGTGGCGGTGCCAAGTTTGCCGACGACGACGCCTGCGGCATGATTCGAGAGGACGGCGGCTTCCGGCGGTGATGCCCCGGCGGCAACCGCGAGCGTGAAGGTGGCGATGACCGTGTCGCCGGCGCCGGAAACATCGAACACCTCCTGGGCCACCGTCGGAATGTGAAACGGTTTTTGGCCGCGCTGGCAGAGCAGCATGCCGAGTTCGCCGAGCGTGATGAGCAGCACCGCCGGACGGAGTTCGTTGAGCAAACGTTCGGCGGCGAGCATGAGGTTTTTGTCCGCCAACGGATTCGCATGACGCGTTTCGTCCTGTAAATTTGCGAGTTCGAAGGTTTCCTTGCGATTGGGCGTGATGAGCGAAAGGCCGGCCAGATTCAAATGATGGACCGGTTTGGGGTCGAGGCTCAACCAGACGCCACGGGCGCGGCAGAGCAGCTTGATTTCATTGAGCAACGGCTGGGTGATGACACCTTTGCCATAATCGCCAATGATCACGGCGTTTGCCCGGGGCAGTTTGGATTTGATTCCCGCCAGCAAACGGCCGGTCAGACGCGCGTCCAGGCCGTCGCGCGTTTCGCGGTCGATCCGGACGACCTGTTGCTGCTGTGCGACAATGCGGGTTTTGACGCTGGTGTGGCGCGCGGCATTGGCCATCAGCCCGTCGCATTGGATGTCCTGCCCGGCGAGAAGTTTTTTCAAACGCCGGCCGTTTTCGTCCCGGCCGATCAAGCCAAAAAGTTCCGCGGGCACGTTGAGCGCGGTCAGATTGCGCGCGACGTTCGCCGCGCCGCCGGGCATGAAGCTTTCGCGTTCAAATTCCACGACGGGCACCGGCGCCTCGGGGGAGATGCGCGAGACCCCGCCCCAAATGAACTGATCCAGCATCACGTCGCCGACCACCAGGACGCGGGTTCTGGTGGCAGCGGCCAGCAATTTCCGGACGCGCTCAACCGATGGCATGGTGTGATTCACAGCCATGTTTTAACCCGTATTGGCCGGTGAAGGAAACAAAGAATTGAAAGCCGCCGGGGCGGGACGATTTCCGCGCCGGCATTCAAAACCATCCTGCGAAGGGGCCAGCCGTTTCGATCCGGTTTAGAAACTCCAGGTCAGACTGATGGTCAGGGAATGGCTGTAAAAGCCGCTTTCTTTGAAGTGATAAGTAGTTGGAAGCGCCGCCCCGGCGGTGAGCACGGAGTGCCAGCTGGGGTCCGTCGTGCCAAGGAATTCGTAGGCAATGCCCAAGGACGCATCTGGGAACAACTGGTATTTCAAACCGACCTCGGCCTGATAGGTGAATACAAAGGCGCTGTCCATGAAGCCCGAGTGAGCCCGGTGGTACGAAAGGATGGAGGCCGCGCCGCCAGCGCCGGCAGCCACGTAAGGAATCAAATCGCCCTTGAGCGGAACCTTGTAGACAATATTCACGAGCAGGGGAACCGTGTAGGTGTCAAAACTCTGGTTGAGCGGATAAGGCTGATTCAAGGAAACGCCAGCGATTGAATCCAGGGAATTCCAAATCACACCCGTATCAAATTCCGCCGCCCAGGACGGGTTGATATTGTAACCCACCACCACATCCGCCCGAACTCCGAGATTAAACTTTGCACTGCCACTCGAAGTCACGTTGGTGGTCGTATTGACCAGTGATTGATTCAAAGTCGTGCTCTGTTGGTACGAACCACCGAAATCAAGATGAGTGTAGAGATTTTGCGTCCAATCTTCCGGGCCTTCCGACTGATCTTGCAGACTCTCCGTCTGATAGTCTGATGGCGGCGGTTGCGTCGGGTTCTGGGGAACCTGCGGCTGAATGTTCTGCGGAACCTGCGTCGCGGTCTGAGGGACCTGCGGCTGAGTTTTCTGCGGAACCGGCGGCTGGACTTCTGGACGTTGGGTCTGGACTTGGGGATTATTTGTCCAAGCTTGCGGTTCTTTCGTCCAATCCTGTCCAAATCCAGCGAGAGTGGACATGACGAGAACGGCACCGGCAAAGGTGATTGAACGAACGTTCATATGCATCGCGCAACAATAGCAACTCTAATGCCATGACATTCTTTTGGTTGCGGTCATCCCCGGGCAGCAACGGGTGGAAAATTGATTTGAGAATCAGGATGGCAAGCCGGGCGGAAACGACTCTCTTATTTCCAACGGCCCGTGGAGAATACGATCTGGTTCGCTTTGGGAAAACCCGCCTTGTGCCTAAAATCCCGGTTTGACTGTCCTGGAAAACTCTCTCAATCCAAAGCCAACGGTTCCTCGATTAATCGAGAAACGCGGTCAATGGGCTCGTGGCGCTGGCGGTTTCCTGTTGCGCGGCCAGTCCAGTTTCGTAGGCGGCGCGCCCGGCCTCGACGGCGGTCTTGAAGGCGACGGCCATGCGGTTTGGATCGCTCGAAACGGCGATGGCGGTGTTGATGAGCACGGCATCCGCGCCCAGTTCCATCGCTTCCGCCGCATGACTCGGCGCGCCGAGGCCGGCATCCACGACCACCGGCACCGTCGCCTGCTCGATGATGATGCGGATCTGGTCGCGGGTCTGGATGCCGCGATTCGAGCCGATGGGCGAGCCGAGGGGCATCACCGTTGCGCAGCCGGCGTCCTGCAACCGTTTTGCCAGCACCGGGTCGGCGTTGATGTAAGGCAGAACGGTGAAGCCTTCCTGCACCAGGATTTCCGCGGCTTTAAAGGTTTCCACCGGATCGGGGAGCAGATAGCGCGGGTCGGGATGGATTTCGAGCTTGACCCATTTCGGCAGACCGGCAGCGGCGGCGAGGCGCGCAAGCCGCACGGCTTCCTCGGCGTTCATGGCCCCACTGGTGTTGGGCAGCAGCAGGAATTTTTTTGGATCAATGAATTCAAGAATGTTCGCGAACGGGTCGCGCTGGCCGCTCAAATCGGCCCGGCGCAGGGCGACGGTGACCATTTCCGCACCGCTGACGTTGAGCGCGTCGCGCATGGCTTCAGGCGACGAAAATTTTCCCGTGCCCAGAATCAGGCGCGAACGAAACTCGCGCCCGGCAATGGTCAATGACCGGTTCGATTGCATCAGGAAACGATAACCATTTGGCGTCCGGTGTCGAGGCGACAGTCAGCCGGCAGGCAAGACGGCGACGTGATCGAACAGCGCGGAGTTCAACGCCGAGTTGTTGTGGGCGGTGAGGGCGAGGCCGAAGTAAATGGTGCGGCCCATCGGAATGATGATGCGGTCCACCGGTTTCCAATCGTGACCATCCGTTGAAACGTAGCCGGTGAACGTGTCACCGGTGCGGACCAGGCGCACCCAGTATGGAACGTTGGCCGAAGGACCGTCGGTGTTGCGGCTGGATTTATCCGCCACCGGCCGCCATTGATACGCTGAACCGCCGCCGGCGGTGACCACCACCATCGCGTGCTTTGAACCGGGCGAGAGATTCTCCCGCAGCATCACACCGGCCTTGGCCCACGGATCGGTATATTGCAGGGAAACAACGCGCGCGATGATTTCCCCGTCCCCCGCCAATGGTGTGCCGGCAAATTGACAGCCGTCAGCGGTGTCCCAAATATCCGTTCCGGAGGCGATGAGATTGAAGCGGTCAAACAAAAAGCTGGCGTCACCGGCCACGCCAACGCTGCCGATGTCTGCGTGCGTCCAGCCTGGTGGCAATGATGGTGCGACCGGGGACAAGGAATTGATCCATTCGGCAATCGTGGCCACCGCCTGCTGATCCACCATGTTTTTGGCCAGCGGCGGCATTTGCAGGTTGCCGACGAGGCTGACGCGATGAAACAAAACGGATTTGGAAATGTCTCCAGGCACGATGATTTTTGCACCGGGAATGCCGAGCGGATTGCCGATCGGGCCGTTAAGTATGCCCTGTTTTTCCAGCGGCGTGTCAAAACGCGCGTCGAAAAACGCCTCGACGCCGCCGGGCCGGTGGCAGTGCGCGCAGTTGGCGTCAAAATAGGAACGCACCCGGAGCGCGAGCGGTGCGGTTTCATTGGTGATGGCGACAAGTTTGGCGAACCGCGGAATGTCATCTTCGTTGAATTGGGTGTCAAACAGGCCGGTGTGGTTCCAGGCGCGGAGCTGGTTGTCGGTCACGCCGTCCGGATATTTGAAATCACCGTTGAGCTGGCGGGTTTTAACGCCGAGCACACCGCCCGATGCGGGCGTGTGGCAGGTCAGGCAATCCTGCCGCCCGGGATAAAACCAGCG
The DNA here is from genome assembly GCA_963762585.1 of uncultured Verrucomicrobiae bacterium. GTDB lineage: Bacteria > Verrucomicrobiota > Verrucomicrobiia > Limisphaerales > UBA11358 > UBA11358. The sequence goes on along the minus strand of CAVXLF010000004.1, from coordinate 98,244 downwards.
CTGCGTGCGCGCGCCGCCGGCGGTTTTGATGGTGAGATTCTCGGTAAATCCCGCCGTTACCAGATCGGCGTCGCTGTGGTCGGCGCGCCATTTGTAACTGGCGCCATAAACCGCGCCGTTCGTGTCACGGACGAGGAGGCGGGTTTCGAGCCGGCGCAGGATTTGTGGGTGGGTGTCATCCACCGGCAGTTCAAAGTTTTTGACAAAGACCGTGCCGGCCGGGAAGGTCCATTCACCGTTCGGCGCAAAATGTATGACGGTGTTGGTGGGCAGCGCCAGCCAGCGCAGTTTGACCGCGCCGTCCGACCACAGCGGGGAGTTGACCTGGTAGGGGATCAAGCCGGGGACGGGCGTGAGTTTCGCCAGATCACGGAATGCGCCGGTTTGTGAAAGCAGTGTGGGCAATGGGTGGCTGGGCGGCGGCGGGCCGCCGCGGGCGAGGGTGTAAATGCGCCCGCCAATGCTGCTCATCTGGCAGAAATAGACTTCGCCGTCGGCGTCCAATCCAAACGACGAAAGCCCGGTGTAATCGGAACCGGAATTCGGCCCGGTGCCTTTGGGCATCACGCAAAGCACATTTTTTTTGACCGGCGTCGTCGTTTCGTCCATGGCCCAGACAATGCGCATGACGTTGTCGCCGAAGATATATTTGCCGCCGAGATCGGCGGTGAATTTTTTGCCGCGATAAACATAGCCTCCGATGACTGCGCGTCCGTCGGTATGCGGATAATCCAGCACCGGCCCGCGGCTGATGCCGATGTAGGGCGGCTTCATTTCGCCCAGCGTGCCTTCGCAAACATCCCATTGGAAATTCAAGCCGGATTCGCCCGGTTCAATGATATCCACCTCCTCGCGCGCGCTTTCGCCCACGTCGCCGATGAAGATCCGTCCCGTGGCCGGGTCGTAGGTCATCCGATGCGGACTGCGCAGGCCGAGGCAGAAAAATTCCTCGAGCGCGTTCGACCGGCCGACAAAGGGGTTGTCGTTGGGAATGAAATAATGCGCCGTCCGGCCATTGACCGGCTGGCGCGGAATCGGATGACTGAGGGAACCGCCGCGGCAATCCACGTCAATCCGGAACACGCCGGAGAACAGGGTCTTGTTGATGATTTGAGTGTTGTCGCCGTTGGCGCTGTCGCCGTCGGTATAGTAGAGGAAGCCATTTTTCGGATGGAAAAACATGCCGCCGCCGTGATGCCAGATGGTGTCGCATTTAAGGTCCACGAACACGAGTTCCGACCCCGGGACGGCCGCACCATTTGAATCCAGGGTGAAGCGTGAAAGCCGGTCATGATAATCACCGGTTGCCGGCGGGCGGGTTGTCGGGCTGCCGGCCACCGTGCCCGGCGGACACCAGGTGTAATAGACAAACACATAGTGGTTCGTCGCAAAGCCCGGATGAAACGCCACGCCGAGCAGACCGGAATCGTCCCAGCCCTGGCATTGGTTGCTGATATCAATCGCCAGGGTCTTGTTCGTCGTGCCGGACGAATTTTCAAAAAGCCACACCCGGCCCTCGCGTTCCCAGACGCACAATTTGTCCGTGCCGGGCACGAAGGTGAGGCCGACGGCATTGGTGAACAGCAGATTCGGAAACGCGGGCACCGCCGACCAATCGCCGGAAATGCCGGGCGCGGTTTCCGGCATCGTACCGTTCAGGAAGGCGCCGATGGGAGGGCGCGAATTTAATCCATAAGGATTGGCCCGGGTGGAAGCGGCCAGGCAAAGAAACCAGACAAGGGCAAAAAAACATTTGCCACTCGCGCGGGGACTGGGAAACAGCCTTTTCACGAATAAAACCTGCACAACATTCTCTGTCCCGGACACCACGTCAATTTTTTAGTGTGCTTTTTGCCCGGGCGACTTTAGCTTTTGGGCGATGTTTCGTCCCTGTATTGACCTGCACGACGGCAAGGTGAAGCAGATCGTCGGCGGTACGCTCGGCGATTCCGGCTTGCGGACGAATTTTGTCTCCGAGAAACCTGCCTCGTGGTTTGCCGAACTGTACCGGCGCGACAATTTGGCCGGCGGCCACGTCATCATGCTCGGCCCCGGCAATGAAAAACCGGCCCGCACGGCGCTGGCGGCGTTTCCGGACGGATTCCAGATCGGCGGCGGCATCAACGCGCAAAACGCGCGCGAATGGCTCGATGCCGGCGCGTCACACGTCATTGCCACCAGCTGGGTTTTTCGCGACGGCCGCCTGGATGAGGCGCGGCTGGGTGAATTGGTCAAGGTCGTTGGCAAATCCCGGCTCGTGCTGGATTTAAGCTGCCGCCGGCGCGATGGAAATTATTTTGTGGTGACCGATCGCTGGCAAAAGTTCACGGAACTGGCCATTGCGCCGGAAATGTTGCGGAAACTCGCGGGCAGCTGCGATGAGTTTTTGATTCACGCCGTGGACGTGGAAGGTTTATGCCGCGGCATTGACCGCGAATTGGTTGAAAAACTCGGTTCCTGGACGCCGATTCCCACGACCTATGCCGGGGGCGCGAATTCCTTGGGTGACTTGGAGGAAGTCACGCGGCTGGGGCGGGGGAAGATTGACCTCACCATCGGTTCGGCGCTGGATATTTACGGCGGCCGCGGTGTGAAGTATGAGGACTGCGTGGAATTCAACCGCCGCCAGATGACCAAATCCGGCGGCGGTTGAGTGTCGGAAAATCAGGATTTGATGACGTCAATCTTGGTCGGCGTCAGGATTTCCTTGCCGTCCTTTTCCTTGACGGTGCCGGTGACGGTCACTTTTTCGGAGCCGCCCCCGCAAATCGGATCGTGCGCGGCCTTGCTCACGTCATTTTGTTTCAAGTAGTAATTGACGGTCTTCCCGTCCGTTTCAACCTGCACGACGTTCTGGCATGATTTGGTTTCGTGCAGCGTGCATTTGCCGCAGACCATTGAGCCGGTGATGGTGACTTCCTTGCTCGCGTCGCTGGCGAACGAGCGCGCCGCCCCGAAAGCCAGCAGGAGTCCGGCCGCCAGAGTTAATGTCATTAGCGATTTTTTCATAGGTTTTTTATGGTTTTGGTTGTCGGGAATAAGACAGCGTTACTTCGGAATTCATTCAAGCAAAAAAACGGAGATTAAGGCGCCGAAGACCGGGCGGCGAACAATTCGGCGATGACAATCTGGAATTCAGGAATGAGCGTTTCCGCCAGCACTTCTTTTCCGGCCAAAATGCGCTTCAATACCAGACCCCATTCCGTGCAGTGATAAATCTCCACATTGTCATAGCGGGGATCAATCATCCACAGGCGCGGCACCCGGATGTCCTCGTAAAGCTGCTTTTTGACGACCGTGTCGGCCTGGTGATCGTCGGTGCTGATGATTTCCGCCGCGAGCCAGAGTTTGCCGGTGGCCACGGTGACCAGCGCGAGGTCGGGGCAGATGGCCGTCGAACGGGAAACCTGGACCTTCGTGCGCGGCGCCAGCAATTGTGTGGCGGGCAGTTTCGCCACGCCGGCGGTCATCAGCGTGTGCAGGTGCTGGCAAATCAGTTCGTGCCGCGCGCCCGGGGCGGAGCGGGGGAGGGATTCGCCGCTTAAAATTTCTTCATACGGCCGGCTCATTTTGCCAAAGCAAACCAGTGATTGGCCGGGTCGGCAAGCAGCCTTTTTGCTCAAATCAGGGCTTGCCAAGCGCCCGGCGCAACGATATTCTCCACGCTCTTTTGATAAATTTATGGCAGTAAAAATTCGCATGAAGCGGGTCGGGACCAAGAATGCCCCGGTGTTTCGCATTGTCGTGGCCGATGGCCGCAGCCCGCGCGATGGCAAGTTCATCGAGGAAATCGGGACCTATCAGCCCTTGAAGCCGGGCAATAATTTTTCGCTCAAGCTTGACCGCGCCAAATACTGGCTCGGCAAGGGCGCGCAGCCGAGCGAGACCGTCGCCAGCTTCATCAAGAAGGCAGACAAGGCCGTCGCCGCGGCCTGATTTGATTTTTTTTTGCGCCATGCAGGCCTTTTTGGAATATGTCATCAAGGGACTGGTGCAGAATCCCGGGGCGGTGTCCGTTACGCCGGTGGATCGCGACGGTCTGACGGTTTATGAATTGCGCCTGCATCAAGAGGACGTGGGCAAAATCATCGGCCGGCATGGCGTGACGATCAATGCCATACGGTCCTTGCTGCTCGCCGGCAGCGCGAAGAAGGGAACGCGCTGTTCGGTGGAGATTGTTGAAGACAACCCGCCGGCCGGTTGATGGTCTGGCGGCGGTGGCGACCGCCGGGCACGATTCGGCGCCCACGGGTGCCGCTGCAGGATGAAAATTGACGTGCTCACTTTGTTTCCGGCCATGTTCGCCGGACCGCTGGATGAAAGCATCATCCAGCGCGCGCGCACAACCGGTTTGCTGGACTTGAAAGTCCACAATCTGCGCGATTGGACGCACGACCGGCACAAGACCGTGGATGACCGGCCGTTTGGCGGCGGGCCCGGCATGTTGCTGAAGCCGGAGCCGATCTTTGAAGCGATTGAAAATTTGCAGCGCAAAGGCACGCGCGTGATTTTGTTGTCGCCGGCCGGGCGGAAATTCAGCCAGGCCATCGCGCGCGAACTGGCCGGGCAGGAGCATTTGCTGCTGGTCACCGGTCATTATGAGGGTTTTGACGAGCGCGTGCGGGAAGGACTGGCTGACGACGAGCTGTCCATCGGCGACTATGTGCTGACGAATGGCGCGCTGCCGGCGATGGTTGTGATTGACGCCGTGGTGCGATTGTTGCCCGGGGTTTTGGGCGATGACGACAGTTCGCGCGATGAGTCGTTCAGTCAGGGCCAGCTGGAATATCCGCAGTACACGCGGCCGGCGGAGTTTCGCGGGATGAAAGTCCCGGACATTCTGGTGTCGGGCCATCACGCGGAGATTGAAAAGTGGCGGCGTGAACAGGCGAAGCAGCGGACAAAAGAGCGCCGACCGGATTTGTTGAAATGAAACGTAAAACGTGAAACGTGAAACGCGGTGAATGGAATTCACGCTTCACGTTTCATTCATCACGAACCAATTTATGAACCAGGCATTACAGGAAAAAATTGAATCGGAACAGTACCGCAAGGACGACGCGAAGTTCGCCGTTGGCGACAGTGTGCGCGTGCACACCAAGGTGGTTGAAGGCGACAAGGAACGCATTCAAATCTTCTCCGGGGTCGTCATCGGCAAGCGCGGTCACGGCCTGAACGAAACCTTTACGGTCCGCCGCATCAGCTACGGCGAAGGCGTCGAGCGGGTGTTCCCGCTGCATTCGCCGCGCGTGGACAAGATTGAAGTGGAGCGCCAGGGCCAGGTCCGCCGCGCCAAGCTGACCTATCTGCGCAAACGTCTGGGCAAGGGCGCCACCCTGGTGCGCGAAAAGGAAGAAAAGGCCGCGGCCGAAACGGCGGCCAAATAATTTCCGATCCAATTTTACCAAGGCGGGGCGGTTTCCCCGCCTTGTTTTTTACCATCTCCTTCGGTCTGTCCGGTAAATGTTCAGTGCACCCGCACTGAAACAAATCAGAACCGCCTCTCAATCGATTGGTTTCGCTCCAGAAAACTGTTGCCTCACACAAGGCAATGAACCAGGAAAAGTGGCTGGCTGGCCATCACAGGGTCTCGGGCTTTGACATCAAATCCGCGACGTGCTGGAGCAACCGTCCCGCGGCGCCGCCATCGATGACGCGATGATCGAAGCTCAGCGTCAGGTTTGCTTCCATGATCGGCACAAACTGGCCTTTGACGGAATCCCAGCTCGGCGCGTGGCGGGCCGCGCCCAGTCCCAGCACCAGCGTCTGTTCCGGGAGCGGAATGGGCGTTGCCCATTCCAGGCCGAAGGTGCCGAAATTGGTGACGGTGGCGATGGAGCCGCCGGTGGCGTCCGGCGGCAGTTTGCGGCCGCGGGCCAGTTCCACCAATTCGTTGTAAGGCGCAATCAAATCCTTCAACCGCCGCTTGTCCGCGTTGCGAATCACGGGAACCAGGACGCCATCCTCCGCCTCGACCGCAAACCCGATGTCAATGGAGGAGGGGTGCACAATTTTATTTCCCACCAGCCGGCCGGCCGGGGCGCTGTTTTGTGCCAGGGCCACCGCCAGGGCGCGTAACGCGCAGAGCGCCGGGCCGGGTTTGGGCCGGGCCACCTTGCGAAAGGCGAACAGCGGGTCGAGGCAGACGGGCATGCCCACGTGCGCGAGCGGCCGCGTCCAACTGCGTCGCATCGCGTCGGCCACGGATACGCGCATGGACGAGGCCTGGCTGATTTTTTGTTTTTCCAGATGCGCGATGAATCTTTCAAAATCCTCGATGGTTACGCGCCCGGCCGCGCCGCTGCCCGGGATGCCCGCCAGGTCGGCGGCACTCAAACCGAGTTCCGTCATGCGCGCCTTGAGCCGCGGCGAAAGATAGCTGGCGCCGGCGGCATTCGCCGGCACGGGCAGACCCCGCACCGTCGGCTGCACCCGGCTCCCGTTTCCGCTTCCCTTGGAAATGCGGTCGGTGTCGCCCGGTCGGATTGGCGCGGGAACATCCAGGCCCAGCCGCGCGGCTTCTTCCTTCGTGGTTTCAATGCGGCCGAGCGTGGCGCCGACGGCGTAACTTTCGTTCAATTGCGCCGTGAATTTCTCAATGCGCCCGCCGCAGGGCGACGTCACCGTCATGCTGGCCTTGTTGGTTTCAACTTCGATCAAGTCCTGGCCCGCTTCGACCGTGTCGCCCGGTTTGACCAGAAAACCGGTGATGTTGGCCTCGGCGATGGATTCGCCGAGTTGCGGCATGATGATGGGAATCTGCGGCATAAGTTTAGAGCCTTAAAAGTTTCCGGGCGGTGGCGGCGATGGCGCGGGCGGTCGGACGATGGGCTGCCCACAAATTCGGATGATACGGCACGGGCGTATCCTTGGCATTGAGCCGTTGCGGCGGTGCGTCCAGCAGGCCGTAGCCTTCGCTGGTCACGCGGGCGATGATTTCCGCCGTGACGCCGCCCCAGGGCCACGCTTCGCCGACGCAAAGCAACCGGCCGGTGCGCGCGACGCTGGCCATCACCGTGTCGGTGTCAATCGGCTTTACGGAGCGCAGATCCACCACCTCCACCTCCCAGCCTTCCGGGGCGAGTTCCTTGGCCGCTTCCAGCGCCTCATGCACCATGGCGCTGTAGGTCACAATCGTCATGTCGCGGCCTTCACGCGCGATGCGGGCCTTGCCGACCGGGAGGGCCTCGCTGGGCAGGCTTTCGGCCTTGAGATGGTAATAGAGCAATTTGTGCTCGCAAAAAATCACCGGGTCATCAATCGCCACCGCTTCGAGCAACATGCTGTAGGCATCCTCGACCGTGGCGGGCGTCAATACGATCAGTCCGGGATAATGCGCGTAAACGGTTTCCAGGCACTGGCTGTGAAACGGTCCGCTGCCGGACGTGCCGCCGAACGGCAGGCGCACCGTGACCGGACACGGCACATTCGTCCGCCAGAACAGGGTGGCCGCCTGATTGATGATCTGGTTGAAGCCGACGGTGGAAAAATCCGCAAACTGCATTTCTACAATCGGCCGCATGCCTTCAATCGCCGCGCCGACCGCCAGCCCGACCATGGCGTCCTCGCTGATGGGCGAATCCAGGACGCGACCGGGAAATTCCACCGCCAGGTTTTTGGTGGCCTTGAATGCGCCGCCGAATGCGCCGACATCCTGTCCGTAGATGAACACGCGCGGATCGTCCCGCAGCGCGTGGGCTTGCGCTTCGCGGATGGCTTCGAGATAGGTGATGCTCACGGGTGAACGGGGGAATGGCAGCTGCCGGAGACCAACCCCGGGTTTCGGCGGGCCGTTTGCGGCCTCATTCCGTTTTCGGCCGTTTCAAGTTTCCTCATGGGTTTCACTGAGACGTTCGGTTGCAATCGCCCGCCACTCCTCGGCAAACGGGTCCGGCGCCGGTTCGCGCTGCGCCTGGGCGACGGCTTCCTCGATTTCACGGATGACCTCGCTGCGCCAGACGGCGAGCGTCGCCGGGTCCGCCCATTTTTGCCGGAACAGATGTTCCTCGGCCACTTTTAAACAATCGCGGCCGGCGGGCGACGATTTTATTTTAGGATCAATGTAGCCGGCGTCGTCGTGTTCGCCGTGACCGCACAGCCGGAGCAGCGTGGCCACGATTAATTGCGGTCCGCGCCCGGCGCGGGCGCGGGCGACCGCCTGGCCGAGGGTCTTCAGGCACGCGTTCAAATCGGTGCCGTCCACCGAACTCACCTCCACGCCATAGCCGGCCGCCTTGTCGGCCAAGTCCGGGCAGGCAAACTGGCGTGAAGTGGGGGTGGAATAGGCGTAATGATTGTTCGCGACCACCAGGATGAGCGGCAATTTTTCCACCGCCGCCTGATTGAGGGCTTCATGAAACGCGCCGGTGGAGGTCGCGCCGTCGCCGATGCTGGCCACGCCGACCGTGCCGGAAATGTTTTTGAGCCGGCGCGCAAGCAAAATGCCGTTCACAACGGAAATCATCGCGCCGAGATGGCTGATCATGGGCAAATAACCTTCCCGTGGCCTGCCGCGATGAACATTGCCATCGCGTCCATGCATCGGTCCCAGCGCCGAACCGAGATAGGTGCGGGCGGCGTCCAGGATGGTCTCGCCAAAGGCCAGCCGGCCCGCCGCATCGCGGATCAGCGGGGCAAAAACATCGCCTGGCTTCAACCAGACCGCCGTTGCCGCGCTCAAGGCTTCCTGGCCGCGTCCCAAAAACACACCACCGTGAATCCGGCCGGAACGCCAAAGCGCGGCGAACTTGTCATCCAGCAACCTCGCCCGCAGCATGAAGCGGCAGGCGGCCAGATACGTTTCGCGAAATAAAGCCGTGTTTTCCGCCGTGCCGGCCTCGAGCACCGTTTGCAGCATGGGCGGAATTTATCGTCAAAACTTCCTGCCAGCAACGTTTCTTTCGGCATTGGAAATGCGGTAATTAAAAAAAAACGGGTTGGCCAAAATGGCCAAACTGATATTGAATAGGGGTCCTTGGCACAAGCGTCCTTAAAATAGACACCACTAATCAAACCGAAATCGCCGTCATGAGACAAGCCGCAGCCCAAATTTTCCTGGTCGGTAACGACCCGGAATTGCTGGCGACGTTGTCCGAGCTGCTGCGGGCGGACGACATGGCCATCCGGCTGGCGCCGCCCGGGGACGCGATTTTTGAAATGTTCAACGAACAGCCGGCGGATCTGGTCCTGCTGGATGGCAGCCAGCCGGAATTGCTGCAGGAACTCAAGGAGGTCCCGGCCACTCAAACCATTCCCGTCATCGTGCTCACCGCCGCGGATGCTCCGGTGGAGAAATTTCGCGCGTTTGAACTGGGGGTGCATGATTATATCAGCCGGCCGTTTGACGCCGGGGAACTGCGCGCGCGCCTGCTGGCGGCTCTGAAACTCAAACGGCAGTTTGGTGAATTGCTCCGCCACCAGCGCGAGTTGATGGCGGCCCGGATCGCCGCCGAATCTTCCGCCCGCGCCAAATCCGATTTCCTGGCGGCCATGAGCCATGAGATTCGCACGCCCATGAACGGCGTTGTGGCGATGGTCGGGCTGCTGCTCGAAACCCCGCTGACTGCCGAGCAGCGCAGTTATCTGGAAACGATTCACGCCAGCAGCGAGGCGTTGCTCACCATCATCAATGACATCCTCGATTTTTCAAAAATCGAGGCGGGCAAGCTCGAGCTGGATTCGCGGCCGTTCGATCTGCGCGTGTGTGTGGAGGAAACGCTGGACTTGATGGCCGCGCGGGCGTTTGAGAAGAACCTCGACCTGCTTTACCAGATGGACGATGGAATTCCCGCGCGGGTGGAAGGCGACGCCCTGCGCCTGCGCCAGATTTTGGTGAATCTTTTGAGCAACGCCATAAAGTTCACCAAGAGTGGCGAGATTTTGATGCAAATCAAACTGGTCTCGTCCAAGGCGGAGGAAAATCCGGATCGCTCCCTGTTGCACCTTCATCTTTCCGTGCGCGACACGGGGATTGGCATCGCTCCGGACCGCCTGGCGCGCCTTTTCAAACCTTTCATGCAGGCGGAAGCCTCCACGGCGCATCGCTACGGCGGCACCGGGCTGGGCCTGGCCATCAGCAAACAACTCGTCGAATTGATGGGGGGCAAGATGTGGGCCGAGAGCGTGGCGGGTGAGGGCTCGACCTTCCATTTCACCACCAACGTCATGGTCCCGCCGCAAACCGCCCCCTTCGCCCTGGCCGGCCGGCAGGATAAACTGGCGGACCGGCGCGTTTTGATTGTGGATGACAACGCGACCAGCCGCCGCGTGCTGACCGAACAACTGACGAAGTGGGGCATGATTCCCCAGGGCGCCGGGGACGGGCAGCAGGCGATGAATCTGTTCCGGGACGGCAACTCATTTGACCTGGCCATTCTCGATGCGCAAATGCCGGGCATGGACGGTTTTACTCTGGCCGCGGAAATTCATCAACTGCCCCAGGCGGCCACCATGCCGCTGGTGGTCCTCACGCCGCTGGGCGTGCGCCAGGAAATTCCCCCGGCCGTGCGCATTCCATTTGTCACCTTCACCACCAAGCCCGTCAAACCCGTGCAATTTTTTGAAACCCTGACCCGCGCCTTCTCCAACACCAAACCGGCGCCTGAATCAACCATGCCGCCGGCTCAAACCAAACCAACGCTTGGCAGTCAGCGGCCGCTGCGGGTGTTGTTGTGCGACGACAATACCATCAACCAGAAGGTGGCGGTGCGCATCCTGCAGCAGCTGGGCTATGAGCCGGACCAGGCCGCCAATGGCCGCGAAGCGCTCGACGCGCTGGGGCGTAAGCCCTATGATTTGATTTTTATGGACGTGATGATGCCGGAAATGGACGGCCTGGAAGCGACCCGCGCGATTCGCAAGCTCCAGGAGAGCGGTGGGAACGCCAATTTCAGCGGCCGCATCGTCATCATCGCCATGACCGCCCAGGCGATGCAGGGCGACCGCGAGAAATGCATCGCCGCAGGCATGGACGACTATCTGGCCAAGCCCATCCGCCCGAACGACGTGCGCGCCGTCATCGAACGGTGGAGTTCAAAAATGGATTCACCGGCACCGGTCCCGGCTGCGGCCGCGCCCGCCATCGCCTCTCCGTCAGACTCACAGGAACCACCGGTGGAAATGGATCGGCTGATGGATTTGGGCGGCGGGGACATGGAAAGTTTGAAGGAACTGGTGGAACTTTACGTCAAGCAAACCACCGAACAGATTGTGCAATTGGGAACGGCGGTTCGCGCGAACCAGCCCGAACAGGTCCGCCACGTGGCGCATAGTTGTGCCGGCGCCAGTGCCACCCTCGGCATGGCGCGACTGGTGCCGTTGCTGCGGGAATTGGAACGACAGGGCAAGGCCGGCCAGTTGACCAACGCGGAAGCCCTGTGTGCCGACCTCGCGCGCGAATTCAAACGCATTCAGGACTTTCTGGCGAACCAGCCGGCGTTGACGGCGATGGCGGCGACCACGGTTCATTCATGAAAAAAATTCTCATCATCGAAGACGATCGGGTCATTGCAAACATTTATCGGAATAAATTTACGGTCGATGGTTATCAGGCGGAGGTGGCGTTTGACGGCGAGAGCGGCCTGAAAACCATGCGGACGTTTCTGCCGGATGTCATCATCCTGGATCTCGTTCTTCCCAAAATGTCAGGTGTGGATTTCATCAAGGACGCCCGCGGGGAGGCCGGTTTTGCCAAGGTGCCCATCATCGTTTTTTCCAACACCTACCTGACCAACATGATCCAGGAAGCCTGGAAGGCCGGCGCCAACAAATGCCTGTCCAAGACCAATTGCACGCCCAAGGATCTTTTGGACATCGTCCGCCAGACCATCGGCGGCAGCGGGGCCGCGTCGCCGCCGGCCGCCGCAACCCCGGCCACTCCCGCCGCCGCGGCCGAACCGCCGGATTTCAGCAATATCGAGGGCGACACAAAATTTCTGACGGAACTGCGGCAGGCGTTCATTGACAACGAACCCGCCACGCTCAACGCGTTGCGCGCCGGTTTGCAAACCCTCATCAAGGCGGACAATGAAACCAACCAGCTCAGGAACATCCACGAACTTTACCGCCGCATCCATGCCCTCGCCGGCAACGCCGGCCTCGCGGGCTTCGTTCACGTCGCGCACATGTCCGCCGCCCTGGAGGCGTTGCTCAAGGAACTTTACGAAAAACCGAAGAGCATCAATACCTCCACCCTGCGCACTGTCGCCTCGGCCGTGGATTTCCTTGGCTTCCTCTTCGACCGCGGCAAGCAGCCGGACAGTCCGGAGTCGGCTCCGGTAAACATCCTGGTGGTGGATGACGAGCCGATTTCGCAGCGCGCGGTGGTTTACTCCCTCGAAAAGGCGCAGTTGCATTCCACCAGCACCGCGGATCCGAACGCCGCGCTGAAACTGCTGACGGAAAAGAATTTCGACCTCGTGTTCCTCGACGTGGACATGCCCGGCATGACTGGTTTCGAACTTTGCACCAAACTGCGCGCCATGCCGCAATACAAAAAAATCCCCGTCGTTTTTGTCACCGCGCTCAGCGATTTCGACAGCCGCACCAGTTCCATGATGGCCGGCGGCAACGATTTCATCGCCAAACCGTTTCTCTTTATCGAACTCACCGTCAAGGCGCTCATCCACGTCCTGCGCGCCAAACTGAAACCGGCGACGTAAACCCACCGGTCCCGCGGCCACAGACCGGATCGAATGCCGGTGCGAAAATGGCGCGTTTCGCCGGTGAAGTTGATTTTTCTTGGCGTTGGGCGCGTCCAAGACGTTACGATGGGCAAACGCATGGCTGACCGTCTGCCCATTTACGCCCTCGAGCACGACATCGTCACCCGGTTGAAAACCGACCGGCGATTGATTTTGTCCGCGCCCACCGGCTCCGGCAAATCCACCCAGGTTCCCCAGATGCTGCTCCGGCACGATTTTTTGCGGGACGGCCAGGTGGTGGTGCTCCAGCCGCGCCGGCTGGCCACGCGCCTGCTCGCGGCCCGCGTCGCGCAGGAACTGGACGTGAAGCTCGGCCAGGAGGTCGGTTACCAGATTCGTTTTGAAAATGTGACGTCGCCGCGGACGAAAATCCGGTTTGTGACGGAAGGGGTTTTGTTGCGGCAGATGATTGAAGACCCGGAGTTGAACGGTGTTTCCGTTTTGATCTTCGACGAATTTCACGAGCGCCATCTCTACGGCGACATCACCCTGGCCCGGGCGCTGGATTTGCAGGAACAACATCGCCCCGACCTGGGCCTCCTGGTCATGTCCGCGACGCTGAATGCCGATGAGCTGGAAAAATATTTGTCGGAGCGCCGAGCACCGCCTCGGCTCGAACAGGCAAATAGTTTGAAACATGCCGAGCCGGTGCTCGGCGCTCGTAGCTGTTCCGTCCTTGCTGCCGAAGGCCGCGTCCATCCGGTGGAAATCGAATATGCCGCGCAGCCCGGTTACCTGGACCAGCGTCCGGTCTGGGAACAGGCCGCCGAAGCATTCAGTCATTATGTCCGGTCCGGCGGCGAAGGGGACGTGCTGGTGTTCATGCCGGGCGGTTTCGAGATTGCCCAAACCATCGAGGCCATCCGGCACGCGCCCGGGGCGAAGGATTTCATCCTGCTGCCGCTGCACGGCGAATTGCCGCCGCGCGATCAGGACGCCGCCGTGGCGCGCTACGACCGGCGCAAGGTCGTCGTCGCCACCAATGTGGCGGAAACCTCGCTCACCATTGACGGCATCCGGCTGGTGATTGACAGCGGGCTGGCGCGGATGGCGCGTTACGATTCGCATCGCGGCCTGAACACGCTGCTCATCGAGCCGATCAGCCGGTCCGCCGCCGACCAGCGCGCGGGCCGTGCCGGGCGCACTGCGCCGGGCGTCTGCGTGCGGCTTTGGTCGCGGGAAGAACACGGGCACCGCCCCGCGCAGGAAATACCCGAGGTCAAACGGCTCGATCTGGCCGAAGTCGTGCTCACGCTCAAGGCCTCCGGTGTCGGGGACCTGCGAAATTTTCGCTGGCTGGAAAAACCGGAGGACCAGGCACTCGCGCACGCGGAGGAGTTGTTGGTGGATTTGGGCGCGCTGAAATCTGACGGGGAGGGTCGGCAGGTTGCCGACCCTGATATCCGGGACGGCGGCACGCCGTCCCTCTCCGAACGATTACAAATCACGGAAACCGGCCGCCGGATGCTGGCCTTTCCGTTGCACCCGCGTTACGCGCGCATGTTGCTGGCCGCGCAGGCCTACGGCTGCGTCCACCAGGCCTGTCTCGTCGCCGCGCTTACCCAGGGCCGCGACCTGCTCCTGCGCAACGTCGGACGTGAAGTGGTGTCCGCCCGCGAAGATTTATTGGGCGACAAAGCCTCGTCCGATTTCTGGATCCTGATGCGGGCGTGGACGTACGCGGCCAAAAATCAGTTTCACCTCGACGCCTGCCGCAAGCTCGGCATTCACGCCGTCACCGCCCGTCAGGTCGGGCCGTTGCTGGAGCAGTTTCTGCGTATCGCGAAAAATGAAGGTCTCGATACCCGGCCGCGCGAAATCAAGGATGAGGCGCTGCAAAAGTGCATTCTCATCGGGTTCAGCGACCGGGTGGCGCGGCGGTTGGACCAGGGCACGCTGCGTTGTGAACTCGTTCACAACCGGCGCGGCGTGCTGGCGCGCGAAAGCGTGGTTCAGCACAGCCCGCTTTTTGTCGTCGCTGAAATCCGTGAAGTTGAAACCCGCGACAAGGAGGTCAACACCATTCTTTCCCTGGCCACGGCAATCGAGCCGGACTGGCTGCGCGAGCTTTTTCCCGGGGACATGGAATCCCAGTTGCACGTCCAGTTCGATGCCACCGCGAAGCGCGTGCAAGCCGCCGAGCTGTTGCGCTTTCGCGACCTGGCGCTGTCCGCCAAACGCGTAGAACCGCCGCCGGCGGAAGCCGCGGCGCGATTGCTGGCCGATGAAATTATCGCCGGGCGATTGCCGTTGCCAAATTGGGACCACGGCGTCGAGCAATGGCTGGCGCGGCTGCGGCTGCTTTGCCGGCATTGCCCCGAACTCCAGCTTCCGCCCATCACCGATGACGACCGCAAACACATCATCGAGCAACTATGCCAGGGCGCCGTGGGTTACAAGGACATCAAGGAGCGCGAGGTCAGACCGCTGGTGATGTCGTGGTTGTCAGGCACGCAGCGCGAGTTGCTGGACAAACACGCGCCGGAACGGTTGACTCTGCCGAACGGACGCACGCCCAGGGTGGTTTACGAAGACGGCAAGCCGCCGCACATTGCGCTGCGGATTCAGGAGCTGTACGACGTGAACCAGACGCCGAAGATTGCCATGGGCCGCGTGCCGGTGCTGGTTCACATTTTGACGCCGGGCATGAAGCCGGTTCAAATCACGCAGGACCTGGCCGGCTTCTGGCGCGAACATTATCCCCGCCTCAAATCCGAGTTGCAGCGGAAATATCCGAAGCACCTGTGGCGGTGAATGGATGACGATTCAAGTTTAACCGCAGAGGCGCAGAGGATTTTAATTTTGTGGTAGGGACGCGCTGCCGGGCGTCCTGGCTGACCGGCAGGTCAGCCCTACCTCCGGTTCTAAATTTCTGCTCTCTGACTCTGCGTCCCGGCGGTTGATTCCGCATTCTACCATTAGTTGGCGGCCATGCCAACGTCCTGGCTCAGTTTGGCGGCGGCTTCGGCGTTCACCCATTTCACCAGCGCGATAAAGTTCACCAGCGCCGGGCTGTCGGATTTGACCTTGAACAGGTTTTTCAAGGCATGCACGACCTTGGCGTAGGTGTCGGCATATTTTTCGTGCATGAGCCGGGAGATATAGGATTCCATCACCGCCTGGGCGATGGGATCGGTTTGTCCGTCAGGCAGGTAGGGCAGCTGGCAAAAGATGCGGACCAGCAACATCGGCTCGGCTTCAATCAGCACCAGCCAGCTCTGTTTGACTTCGTCGGCATCATATTTGGCGTGCAGCCGGTCGCGGATGGCGACGGCAATGTCATTGGGCGCACCCCGCTGTGCGATACGGCCCTTGATGTTGTCCCAGCCCAGCTGCTGCTTTTGTTCCGGGGTGGACTTGACCTCGGTCGTTTTCAGTTCCGAATCGAGCCCCTTTAAACCGAGTTCATGGCCCACCGCCAGGCCGAGGGTTTCCGCCTCGTGCTTGCGAATCCGGGTCGAGTTGAAGATGGCCTTCACCACCTGCCGTTGCAGTTCGGGTTTGATCAACCGCAGAATGGCGGCGAGCGGTTGGGGCGGTGGCGCTTTTTGGTTGGGGATGAGATGTTTGACAAAGGTGGCAATCACCCCTTCCAGCTCGGACACTTTTTCCATCCGCAACGTGAGCACAAACTTCAGGGTCCGTCCCGTCCCGCCGCTTTTGCCGGTGTTGTTGACCACCATCTGGCGTTGATCAAGGCCGGCGACGAAGGCCAGCAGGCTTTCCGCCGAATGCACCAGTTTTTCATCCAGGTTGTTCTGGCTGTGCGCCGCCACCAATTGCTCAATGACCGCGGGCAGGCGTTGGGCAAAAATGCCTTCCGACGACTCGGTGTTCTGATGGGTGTAGTAATGGAGCAATTCCAGGATGAACGAGAGTTTAAGGAAGGCGTTTTTCTGCGCCTGGGCAGCGGCGTTGGCCATTTTGCTGCGCTGAACTTTCTGATACAGCGCCAGCAGTTCCTTCCGTTTGTCCGCAGACAGGGCGGTGTCCTGCTGGAGCAATGCCTCGAAATCGTTTTTGAAGCCCAGCACAATTTCCTCGGGCTTGGGACGCGGATTGAGCTTGGGATCGGTGGTCAGATCGTTGAAACCGGCCAGGGCCGGTTCGCCAAATTCCCGGACAATCCGGTCGCGCGGCACCTGGCCCTTGACGAAGCAACGATTGGCCCGGACGGTTTCCGGGGAAAAGAACAGCTCCGGTTCCGTGATCAACGCCTGGAGCATTTTGGTTTCAAGGGGTGTTTCCAGCCGGATCAATTCTTCCACGGTTGGCTTGATGGCTGCCGTCAGGTCGCGCTTGGTTTGCTCCATTACTTTTAAGATGGCCGGCTGGAGCACGTTTCCATCAATTTTGCCATGGGCCAGTGCGGCGCAGACCTCGTTGACGTGGGCATTGTGCTCCACCAGCTTGGAAACCACGACCCCGACATCATTGATGGGCAATTTGCTCACCAGGCCGGCAATGAGGTTCACCAGTTCGCCGTGCGATTTTTGGCGGTATTCGATGGTCTTTTCCAGCAGCGTTCGCAACGACTTGTTTTCCGATTCCAGGACGGTGCGCTCGGCTTCCAACTGTTCCACCCGCAACGTAAACTCGTGCCATTGTTGTTGGATTTCTTCCAGCGAACTGACTGTGCGACTGCCATTCTCTGTCTGCGCCATGGGTGAATACTCGCCGATAACGCCGCCGTTTTCCATTCAATTTTTGTGCCGCAATTCCCGGGAACACCGGCATCCTGCCGGCGGGTTTCAGGGAACACTGGCAGCTTGCCAACGTGTTGGGAGTTGAGTCACAAAATCGCCGGCAGGATGCCGGCGCTCCCGGTTGGCGGTTGTATCCCCATTTGGCTCCGGAGGGCCGGAGGCCGGCGCTCCCGGGCCGATTACAAATTGACGGCGCGCAAGGAGAGGCGGTCCTGGAAATGTTGGGCGGCGGCGGGCGACTCAAAACTGTGGCGTTCGGCGCCCGATGACGCGCGCGCAAAATCGCGATACAGCGTGATGGCGACGTGTTCGTTGCGGCGGACGCAATCCTTGATGGCCTCGGCGTCCTTCTCGCAGTAAATGAGCGTTTTCCACGAATAAATGTGTTTCGGTTTGTGGAAATCGCTGTTGGCGATGAACGGCAGCCGTTTGAGGCCGATGTCGTTGAAGATGTTGTTGCGATTGGCGATTTCCCAGGCGTCGAGCAGTGGTGCAAATTTTTCCTGGTTTTCCCAGAGATACAATGTGTTCTTGCCCCATTCGCTTTTCATGATGTGCGGGTGCGAGGCCACGGCCAGGCCGCCTTGCTCGTGGATTTTTCCGATGATCTCGGGGATGTCGAGCGACGGATCCACCGGCGCCTTCAAATCAATGCCCAGCAGATGCGCCGAGGTCTTGCGCGTGTAACCGTCCTTGTTGAATTCGATGCCGGTCAGCACCAGCATTTTGTACCGGCGCCACGCGCGCTGCCGCTCGCGCTCGATCACCGCAAAATATTCCGCCACCTGTTCCTGCCCGAGCGTGCAATTGGCCAGCTCGGCCAGCTTGCCCAGCAGGCGGCTCGGGTCCGCCAGATGGTCGGTGATGCAGATGCAATCAAAACCGTGTTCGCCGTAAAAATCCACAATCTCCGGCACGCTCAGCTTGCCGTCGGAATAATTTGAATGAATGTGAAAATCGCAAAGCAGCATCTGCGCGTGATGGCCGTTTCCATTCTGGCGCGGTGCCGCCCGCATCACGCGCTCCGGCGCGGTCTCGAACAGCTTGACCGCCCGGCGGCCGGACGTGTCGTCGCCCGCCTCGCCCAGGATGAGTCCGGCGATGCGCAACGCGGCATCGGGGTGGCTGACCGATTTGAGATTTTTACGCCACTCGGACCAGAGCGCGGCGCGTTTGGCAAAGGCCTTTTCCACCAGTTCGGCCACCTCGCGGTTTTTCTCCCCAATCGCGCCGATATTCTGCCGCCAGATCAGTTCCGCATTGCCTTCCTCCTGGCCGGGAATGACTTGGTTGATGATCATCGGACAGCGCGCGGCGATGGCTTCCTGCACCGTCGCGCCGCCCGCCTTGCTGATGACCAGATGATGCGACCGCATCAGTTCGGGCATCTGATTCGTCCAGCCCAGCACGCGCACGCGGTCGGCTTGTTTGCGCGTCCGTTCAATCAGTTCCGCGCGCAAGGCAGCGTCGCGTCCGGCGGTGATGGTGAGATGCACATTGTCGAGTTCGAGCAACCGGTCAATCGCCTTGCCTGCCTTTTTCTTGCCGGTGTTGATAAGGTACAGCACGCGGCGCGGCTCCTCCCCGACCGGCGCCGGCAGTTCCGGCGCGGGTTCGGCGAACACCGGGTTCACCGGAAAACCGAGCACCTTGATTTGCTTGTCCGGCACGCCGTGCTTGCGCAGCACATCGGCGGAGGCCTCGTTGGCCACGCAGAAAAAATCGCTCGCGGCCCGGAACCACGCGGAATTGATGGTGATGGAATCGGTGACGACGGTGATGAACCGGAACGGCCGCTCGTGGTCGCGGTAAATTTTCTGGATGACGTGGCCGTAAACGGGGTAGGTGGAGATGACGCAATCCGGCTGCGCCTCGGCCAGGATTTTTTCGAGCGTGCCCTGCAACCGGGTGAAATTCCCGAGCTGCTTTTCGACGAATGGCGAATTGTCGAGCAGTGAGTAAATGCCGCCCCAAAGCCGGGGCGCATATTGCACGACGCCGAGGTAGGTCTTCCGGGCGAAGGTGTTGAACACGCCGTAGCTGTCGGCAAACAGGTCGAGCACCTCGGTGCGCGCGTCCTCGTCGAGCAATTCAATCGCGTCGCGCAAACTGCGGGCGGCGGCATTGTGCCCGTCACCGAATCCGGCCGTCAAAATCAGGATTTTTTTCATGCACGTCCTCGGACACTGACACGCTAATTCAGGCGTGTTACGGTTCGGTGACGGGCAGGTTAACTTCTATTCACAATTTATTCGCAATCGAATGTGAATAAAGCGGGCCGTTTTGTGAAGTGTTTGCGGTATTTCCTGGGGGTGGTCCAACACTTTTCGATGTTCGCACGGGGGCGCATCTCAATTATTTGCAGGGTTAAATGCGCCCTCCAAGAATCCTAACGGGATTCCGTCTCAAAGCCCAGGGTTGCGAGGAACGAGCCACCCTGGGTCATCGTTCCGAACCATTCCCAACCGCAACGCGGTTGCGGCCATTCCGTGCCCGCGGAGCTGTCACCTCGGCCACAACGCCGTTGGCGTTGTTTCCATTTTCGGATGTGAACCCAAGGTTGCCCCAAAAAAACGGGGCAACCTTGGGCTGTAGGGCACAATCCCTTTGGGATTGAACCGCCAGACTAAGGCTCAAAACTGAGATGCGCCCTTCGCTCTATCCTGAATTTTAAATGCAGTTGATAAAACCGGCTTTCTGAATCACAGTGTCATTGTGCCTTCAGAAACCTTTAAAGCGAGCCGGTTGACGCGCGGGAATTTTCTTTTCCCCACCATCATCGAGGTGACGGACCGGTCGGTCATCCGGCATAAACGTTCCTGGGTCAGCAAGGACGAAATCAGCATCAACATCGCCAAGGTAGCTTCGGTTCATATCCGGACCGGAATCTTCTGGGCGGACATCTTGATTGAATCGTCCGGCGGCAGCGATCCCTTGATCAGCTGCGGCCATCGCAAGGCGGATGCCCGCCGCATTCGCGAGCTGGTCGAGACCGCGCAGGGAAATTCGGGCGGCCCGGAAAAGTTGAAGTTGTCCTGAGCGGTGGGGATGTCCGCGTCACACCGCTTCAGCTGTGCGAGGGTAGGGACAGCGCGCTGCGCTGTCCGGACGCCGCAGCGCGGCGTCCCTGCCAGGGAAAACGACAGGGCTGAACATGAAAGCTTGAAATCTGCTTGTGAAAATTATCCGACGCATTGTTGCATTGTTGTCGGCCGGTTTGCTCGTGGCCCGCGCGGAGGACGACACGGTCAGCCTGCCTGAACTGGTTCAAGGCGCGCAGCAATGGGCGCAGGAAAATCTCGATACAAATGTTCTCAACGCGCTGCCGCGGGTGGACGACCCCGAGGTGCAGCAATTCCTCCGCGACCTGCAGCAGCGCTATCAAGGTGACTACGTGGTGGACCTGGCGGCCCTGCGGCAAACCGCCCAGACCGTCCTGCCGTTGCTGGAAAACAACGAGGCGACCCAGCCCTACGCCGCGTGGCTCAAGGCGCAGATGGATTATCTCGATGTCGCCGACGAAATCCGGCTCACGATCCCGCCGCCAAATCTTGAGACCAACCAGCCGTCCCGGCCGGTTCCCAATCCCCCACCGCAAAAGGAACGCGAGCTTTGGGTGAAAAAAGTTTCCGTCACTCCCTGGTCGGCTGCGGCCAGGGAATATGTGCCCGAGCTGAAGCCGATTTTTACCGCGCAAAAGGTGCCGCCGGATCTGGTCTGGGTCGCGGAAGTGGAATCGGCCTTTGACCGGCGGGCGCTGAGTCCGGCGGGCGCGGCGGGGTTGTTTCAATTGATGCCGGACACGGCCAGACGGTTTGGCCTTTCCCTGTGGCCGCGCGACCAGCGTTATCAGCTGGAACCGAGCGCGACCGCCTCCGCCCAGTACCTGAAATATCTTCACGACCGGTTCAAGGACTGGCGGCTGGCGCTGGCTGCTTACAACGCCGGGGAAGGCACGGTGCAAAAGCTTCTCGACCGCTACAAAACGCACAGCTACGACGACATCGCCCAGCATCTGCCTGCGGAAACGCAAATGTATGTGCCCCGCGTTGAAGCCGTCGTGCTGCAGCGTGAAGGCGCGAATCTCGAACAACTTGCCACGCCCCAAAGCTAAATCAATAACCGGCGGGAATTGTACTTAGGGTTACACCCCATGGCGCCGGCGGGTGTCTCCGGTTAGTGTCATCCCATGAAAAACAAAAAGCATTTCTTAAAAACTAAACGTCTTGGATTCCTTATGGGTGCGGTGCTGCTGGTGGCGCTGACCGAAAGCTCGAGTTACGCTGACGGGCTGCGCGTCGGCATCGTCGTCGCGCCTCCTGTGGTCGTGGTGGCACCGCCGGTGGTGGTGCAGGACGACTACGTTTATTACCCCAATTACGGCATCTATTACAACAGCTACCGGCACCAATACGCCAATTTGGAAAATGGCGCCTGGGTCATGCAAGCGGAGCCCCGGGGTGTCTCGGTTGGCGTGCTGATGGCTTCGCCGCATGTCCGGATGGATTTCCATGATTCCCCGGCAAACCATCATGCGGAGATGCTTCGGAAATACCCGAGAAATTGGAAGTCTTCCGATGAACATCACGACGACCGGAAGTAAAACCTGAAGGTGGCCGCGCCGGATCCCGCAGTGCGGGAGCAGGGGAGCGCGACCGTCCCGGTCGCATCATCCGGCGTCCCGCCGGATGAATCGGTGCGCGAAGCTACGTTCGGCGAGGACGCCGAACGCAGCGGGCGGGACGCCCGCGCTCTCCAATTCCAAAACCATTTGCACCCGCCGGCCCATCTCGCCAGCTGCTCCATAACTTGGAAAAAGGCCAAAGGCTAAACGCTGAATGCCAAAGTGATTTTCAGTCTGGCGCTGACTTTAGCGTTTAGCCTTCAGAATTCAGCCTTTATGCCCGCATTGGATGTTGAGCGTTCGATGTTGGATGTTGGATGTTCCCTGTAAACTTCAGCCTTTAGCCTTTAGCCTTCAGCCTTGGTTCCTGAGTATTGCCCCGTTTACGTGTCATTAAAAATATATTGTGGACTGGCTTGTTATATTAGAATAATTTTGCATCCGTTAACCGACCCACAAACGAGAAAATGTCTATGAAACGAAGCCTGTTTACCTTGGTCAGTGGATTAATGCTTGTGTCCTTATGCGGGTGCGTTACGAGCCTGCTGGTTGAGCAGGCGGCAAATCAAACGGTTCCGCCCACGGTCGTAAAATCCAGTTTTGATGTGTCAACGCCCGGAGCGGATGCCGGCACCTTGACGGTGCAAACGCGGCAGCCCTCTTACCAGATCTCCTTTGACCGATATGCCATCAAAATAGACACCAATGCTCCGCTGCTTGTAGCCAAGCAAAGTGATGTCACCATCAAACTGAATGCGGGCAATCACTCGCTGACGTTTTATGCCGCATCGTCACAACCGGGAGAAAGTGACAAGGTCGCTTATGGCCGGGCATACAACAAAGCCATTGTGATAACAAAGGATCAAGAGTTAAAATTAAAGTATACTGGCCCCTACCGGCTGCTGGGTTCAGGCAAGGTTGAAGAAATAAAATAACACCTGGCGCGGGTAAAAGCATCTGTCCCCGCTGGCCAATCCCGCCCGTTGCTCCATAACTTGGAAAAAGGCTGAACGCTGAATGCCAATGTGATTTTCAGTCTGGCGCTGACTTTAGCGTTTAGCCTTCAGAATTCAGCCTTTGTGCCGGCATTCGATGTTGAGCGTTCGATGTTGGATGTTGGATGTTCCCTGTAAACTTCAACCTTCGTTCCGCCGCCTCCCGGCAAGAGCGAAGATGGTTCAGAATCCGGGACTGGTTCCTTCACGAAAAAGGCGGTGGTGTCCTAATCAGGTAGGGATGGCGCGCTGCGCCGTCCGCGCCGCGTTCAGCGGCGCTGGGTGTGAGATGTGTGGAATTTGGGTGGGGACGTGATTCATTTCGCCCGCTGGTACCGGGCGGGGACATAGCAGCGCGATGTCCCTACCACCAAATTGGAACACTGCCGAAAAAAGCCTTGGGCTTGACAGCTCCCACCCGGTCTGCCTTCCTCACGCTTCATGATGAAGCCGTTGATTTTTGTCCTTGGGGTTATGTTTGCCTGTGGCGATCTGCGCGCGCAGGCGAATGTCTGGCAGCCGTCGCCGGGTCATACGCAAGTGCCGATATGGCCGGGGGCGGTTCCCGATGCGCGGGCCCAGCTTGTCCCCGGACCGGAGTATGTTACGAACGTGGTGTCGCCTAACGGCGTGCCATGGGTTGCGTCATGTAACGTCTCACAGCCCACGATGACGGTCTATTTGCCGAAAGTGAAAAACACCGGCGTTGCGATGGTCGTGTTTCCCGGCGGAGGTTACAATTGTCTGGCCATTGATCTTGAAGGCACGGAGATTTGCGACTGGCTGACGTCCAATGGCATCACGGCGGTGCTGTTGAAATACCGCGTGCCACTCAAGAAAGTGGGGCCATATTGGGAATCACCGCTGGCATTGGAAGATGCGCAGAGGACCATTGGGCTGGTGCGCTTACACGCCGCCGGGTGGCAGATTGATCCGCACAAGATTGGCGTGATCGGCTTTTCGGCCGGCGGACACATGGTGGCGGCAACGAGCACGCATTTTGACAGGCGTTCATATCCGGCGGTGGATGCGGCAGACCGGGAAAGCTGCCGCCCGGATTTTGCGATAGCTTGTTATCCGGGACATCTGTGGAATGACGATGAGGGTTTTAAGTTGAATCCGAATGTCCCGGTCACGAGCAAAACGCCGCCAACATTTATCTTACAGGCGGAGGATGACCATGTGGATGGTGTCGAACAGTCGCTGGTTTACTACATTGGGCTGAAGAACGCCGGCGTTCCTGTGGAGATGCATTTATATGCGCAGGGCGGGCATGGGTTTGGGCTGCGGCCCACGAAATTTCCAATTACAGGCTGGCCACAGTTGGTGGAGACGTGGCTGAGGACGATCGGAATGATTCAGGATTAGCCCTTGGCCTTTAGCCTTCAGCCTTCAGCCTTTGTGCCGGCATTGGATGTTGAGCGTTCGATGTTGGATGTTGGATGTTCCCTGTAAACTTCAGCCTTTAGTCTTCCTTGCCGCGCCATAGCTTCAGTGAAGGCCGGGAGACTTCCTTTTGCTACCGCCCAGCAAGAGCGAAGATGTTTCAAAATGCGGGACTGACCCCTTTCAGACCAAATCCTGGACAAGTCTGAAATGTTCGTGGAAGTATCCTGCCGTCACCGAGAGCAGGTATTTCTGGTAGCGCGGCGTGTCGCGAATGTCGGGGGGAACGAGACTGTCATGCAACTCATCATAGCGAACCGGCAGAAAACTCACCACGATTGGCTGCGGATCGGCGGTCTCGGTCATGATACAAACCCGCTCGCCAGCGGCGAGCCTGCCAGAACCGTTGAAGGTGATGGGCGCGGTAAAAAGATAATGAATCTGCGTGTCACAGCCGTCAGTGACCTCCCAAATCTGGCCTCTACGCGGAACGGGTGTTGGTTTGCTCATGACACAAATTGCGGCCCAAGAATCCAAACCTGAGGCACCGCGCGAAAAACGGCAAGCGCCAAATCGGGCGAATCGTTTAACCACGGATGATCACGGAAACCGGTTTCCTGATTAAACCCTCAACTTCTCGCCTCGCCGTAGCTTCCGCGACGGCCGGGCACGGTCGTCGAAAGTTTCTTCAAGCAAATCCTGCCGCCCGCAGTCAATGCATGGGGTGTTCACCCCATATACAGACTGAAGCCGTCAGTTGATAATGTTGCGGATTCGCGGTTCGCTGTCGAAGCCTCAAGCATTCCGCGTGGCAGGTTCACGCGCGGGGGCCGCTGACGGCGGCCGCTGAAACCAAGCATCGAAATTTTATGAAACGAATCTCTGTTTTGCTGGTGGAAGATCATACAGTTGTGCGCGAGGGATTGCGCAACCTGATCGAACTCGAGGATGATTTTGAAGTCGCCGGCGAAGCGCACACCGGTCGCGAAGCCGTCGTTCAAGTGAAAAAACTTCATCCGGACGTGGTGTTGATGGACATTGCCATGCCGTTGCTCAATGGATTGGAGGCCACCCGCCAGATGCTCAAAGCCAACCCCGCCACCAAAGTGCTTATGCTCTCCGCGCACAGTGATGATGCTTATGTGACGAACGCGATCGAATCCGGCGCCATGGGTTTTCTGCTCAAACAAGCCACTGCCCACGACGTGTGCCTGGCGATCCGCGAAGTCCACAAGGGGAAAAAGTTTTTCAGCCCCATCATCTCCCGGCGTCAGGAGCGCATCCGTCCGCGGGCGCCCGGTCGCGCGGGCGGGTTCGCAAAAAAAGCCGCCTCGCTGACCACGCGCGAGATGGAAGTGCTGCAACTGATTGCCGAAGGCAAGGCCAACAAGGAAACCGCGGCGGAACTCGGCATCGGCATGAAGACCGTCGAGAAACATCGCGAGCATGTCATGCAGAAGCTCGACATCCACGACACCGCCGGACTCACCCGCTACGCCATCAGCGCCGGCATCATCGAGAGCAGCGTCCAATTGACCATCGTTTAGCGGATTCTCCTTTGGAATGTGAACCGGCACGCGTCGCGTCGAAACAGCGCAAAGACGGAAGACGCCGGGGTGCTGGTTTTGATTACTTGAATGAGGAAGACAGGAAACCATGAACCGATTTTTCCTGATTTCAGATTTCCCTTGTTAAATTCGAAGCGTTGGACGGCTGGGGGAGCGCAACCGTCCCGGTCGCAATGGGGGTAGCGCGACTGTCCCGGTCGCATCAGCCGGCGTCCCGCCGGATGAATTGGTGAGCGAAGAGACGTCCGGCGAGGACGCCGAACGTGGCGGGCGGGACGCCCGCGCTCCCCAATACCAAAAGGATCTGCACACGCTGGCCAATCTCGCCAGGCTGTTCCAAAGCTGATTTCCGCGATGGGCTGTAACGCCCTTCAGCATTTAGCTCTTAGAACTCAGCCTTCTTTTTGCTGCCGTCCAGCGTCCCGCGCGCCGCTTCGAGAATCAGTTTTGAATCCATGCCCAAGGATTAAAAGTTTTCCGCGCGAAATGAAGAAAAATCAAACGGATGAGGTGTGCCACAGATGGACGCAGATGAAACACAGATTTGGCTGACACGAATTGACGCGAATTCAAATACGCTGGAAATCCCAACGGGATTAAATCAATCAGCCCGGTGTTGGGACGTGGCCTGCCGGCATCGGACCTACGCCGGGAAAACGTCCCACAAAATAATTCCTTCTCCGCATCGGATGGGGAGAAGGTGGCCGGAGGCCGGATGAGGTGAACCACGAACCACGCCAAACACGCGAACGCCGGTTGACGCCGCTAAATTTCCCGCGCACACTGCGCGCAGGTGCGGCGGACCGTTTGACAAATTGAAATCGCAGCACCGCACTCCATGCAAAAATTACATTCCATTGGTTTGAACCTGCGCTGCGTTTTTGCACCGATGGTTTTGTTTCTCGCTTTGTCCGGTTTTGAACAGGCTGGCGCATTTGAAATCTCCACCAACAACGTCAGTGTCCTGGGCCGGGAGATCAAAGTTTACTTTTACAAACCCGCCGGCGCCGGACCATTTCCGCTGCTGATTTTATCGCATGGCAGTCCGCGCAACGCCGAAGATCGCGTCCATTTTGGCGCGCAGACTCTTCAGACGCAGGCCAGGGCCTACGTCGCCAGCGGCGTGGCGGTGGCGGTGCCGATCCGGCGCGGCTATGGCGGAAACGGCAAATGGGTTGAAGGCTTTGGCACGTGCGAACACCCGGACTACTATGACGCCGGCCTGACGAGCGCGGATGATATTGATGCCACCGTCGCCGCCCTATCGAAACGTCCGGACATTGATGCTTCACGAATCGTTTTGATGGGTGTGTCGGCGGGTGGTTGGGCGTCGCTGGCGGCAGCCACCAAAGGTAATGTGCGCGGAGTCATCAATTTCGCCGGCGGACGCGGCTCGACCGGGCCTGATACCGTCTGCAATGAGGCTGATCTCATCTACGCAGCGAACCGTTATGGAACGGACAGCCAGCATCTGCCGGAGCTATGGATTTATAGTCAGAACGATCACTTCTTTGGCCCGGCACTAGCCCATCGTATGTTTGACGCTTTCACCACCGCAGGCGGAAAGGCGACATTCGTAGCCGCGCCACCCTATGGCGATGACGGACACAGATACTTTGACGATGTCACAACGTGGAAGCCAACCGTGGACAATTTTTTACGGCAAATCGGTTTCCTGTCGTCAAAGTGATGTCCCGCGCGGCGCTGCGAAAATCAGTTTTGCATCCCTGCCCAAGGATTAAAAGTATTCCGCGCAAAATGAAGGAAAATTTGGCGGATTGAAATTTCCAGAAATTTCTCGACACGATTTGGAAATGGGCGGATTCTGAAACAGCAGAAACTCAATGACAGCTTGGACAGCATTTGTCCTACGTTGTCAGTTAAAATTTTCCAAAATGGGCAAGAACTCGTCAATCGAATGGACAGACCACACGTTTAATCCGTGGTGGGGATGCACAAAAGTTTCGCCCGGTTGTGAAAACTGTTATGCCGAAGCTTGGGCCAAGCGCGTTGGCGCGAAAGTTTGGGGTGCAAAGCAAGACCGGCGTTTTTTCACAGACAAGCATTGGGATGAACCGCTCAAGTGGAATGCCGATGCAGAATCGGAACAAACTCGCCGACGGGTTTTTTGCGCGTCAATGGCTGATGTCTTTGAACTGCGGAGCGAGCTTGACCCGTGGCGTGTCAGGCTCTGGAGCCTGATTGATGAAACTCCGTGGCTCGACTGGCTTTTGCTCACCAAGCGGCCTCAAAACATCGAGAAAAAAGTTCCGTGGAAAAATGTGTGGCCGGAAAACGTGTGGCTCGGCACAACCGTTGAGAACCAGAAATATGCCGATGAGCGGTTGCCAATTCTGCTGAAGTTTCCAGCCAAACGACGATTTCTTTCATGCGAACCGTTGCTTGGCCCCGTTGACCTCGGTGCATGGACCGACCGCCGGCCAAAACGATTGCACACCATTGATTGGGTGATTGCCGGCGGGGAAAGCGGTCCAAATTCGCGAGCGATGTTGCCGGGATGGGCAAAGACGTTGCGCGACCAATGTCAGCAGGCGGAAATACCCTTTCACTTTAAGCAATGGGGACATTGGGCACCAGTTCCGGCACCCAAAAGCGAAAAGTCCGTCGCGCGCAGGTTTTGGGATGAGGTTTTGGGCATGGAAATTTTTATGGAACCTAAAGGCAAAAAAGTCGCTGGTCGCCGCTTGGACGGAATTACTTGGGACGGATTGCCGGCACCTGCATGAAAGAGTATTTGTTTGATGATATGCCGCCGGCGAATCCGCAAGAGGCAAAGCGAACATTTCGGCAGCTTGAGCATCATATATGGACTGAAAGTAAGGCAAATTTAATTCAGCACTATCTTCAAGGTTTTGTTTTCGTAACTAAACATGGAACTTACATTGATGGCTTCGCTGGGCCTCAAAATCCAAATAAGCATAAAATGTGGGCTGCGAAGCTTGTGGTGGAAAGCCGACCGCGCTGGCTTAGGCACTTTTTCTTTTTTGAACAAGATAAGTCGAAAGTACAAACGTTGGAACGGATGACCAGGACCCAACCGAAACGCGCAAGGAACGAACCGAAACGGACATTTAAGATTTACCCTGGTGATTTTAATAGCAACATCCATCAAATGCTTTCTGATTTCCCCATTCCTGACAAGGAGGCTGCTTTTTGTCTTTTGGATCAGCGAACATTTGAATGCAAATGGTCGTCCGTTAAAGCCGTCGCGACTCACAAGCGCGGTGGGAACAAGATTGAATTGTTCTATTTTCTAGCGAACAGTTGGATGGATCGTAGCATCTCGGGTTTTAATGATCCAGAGGGAGAAATGAAAACATGGTGGGGTGACGCGACATGGAAAAAACTTGTTGAACGGCGCGGAATGGAACGGGGGCTTTATCTTGCGGAGCGTTTCAAAAAGGAGTTTGGTTACAAATACGCTTATCCGTTCCCAATTTTCGGAAGAAAAGATGGCGGCAAAATGATGTATTTTATGGTTCACGCCTCAGACCATCCGGAAGCCACTCCTATAATGTTTCGCGCCTATAAAAAAAGTGTCGGTGGAAATCCAGTCCGGTTGGCTCAACCTGAATTAATTGCAAGGCCATCATGAATCTGGAAGTCTCGGCCATCCGCCTTCGCCAGGCTTCGGCGCGACAAGTCCGCCTTCATCCAATTTCGGCGCGACCAGTCAGCGCATTCAGTCACGGCTGCATGAGCACATTTCAAATTCGGAATTTGCCAAAAGGAGTAGGGAGATAGGAGTTGGAAGTTGGGGCAGGTGATTCTCGACGAGCAGGGCATCACATTCTTCGTCCATTTGAATTTGTGAAATCCGTGTCAAAGCTCGTGCCTGGCATTCAATCCGGCAGGAGGTTGGCGTCCTTTTCCTCCACGTAGCGCAGGCCGTGGATGCGGCGTTTGCCGGCGAGCAGAATCGCAAAACCAATCCACGAGGTCGCGGCCAGGACGAGCGTCACCGGCAGCATGGTGTGGGAATCGAAAATGCCGATGCTCGCGGAGGCGAGGCCGGAGATGCCGATCTGCAAAAAGCCGAGCATGGCGGAGGCGCTGCCGATGTTGCGGTCGAACGGCACGAGCGCGAGCGCGGCGGCGTTCGGATAGGCGAGGCCGAGGCTGGAGAGCGAGATGAACAACAGTGCAAGCGTGGCGGGCAGGCCGAACCAGCCGCAGACGGTTCCCACGAGGAGCAGTGTCGCCACGGGACATTCCACGAGCAATGTGGCGCGGAAGATCTGTTCGCTGGAAAATTTGCGAAGCAGCAGAATGTTGATCTGGTTGCTGCCGATGAAACCGGTGGCCAGTCCGGCAAAGATGGCACCGAATTGCTGCGGGCTGACGTGAAACACTTCCATGAAGATGATGGGCGAGCTGGCCACATAGACGAGCAGGCCGGAGAAGGCGAACGCGCCGGCAAGCGAATAGATGAGGAACTGCGGCTCTTTGAGCACAAGGGCGTAGTTGTGGAAAATGGGACGCAACCGCAACGAGACGGTGCGGTCAGGCTGGTGTCCCTGCGGCAATCGCCACCAGCATACGAACAGCATCAAAGCCACAAACGCGGAGAGGACGATGAACACCCATTGCCAGCCGAGATGCACGGCCACAAACACACCCACGCTCGGCGCGAGCAACGGCGAGGCGCTGATGATAAGGATAAGCATCGAGATGATTTTGGCGGTTTCGTTCACATGGAAAAAATCCCGCACCATCGCCATCGCCGCGACCTGCGCACCGCAGCCGCCGAGTCCCTGCACGAAGCGCATGGCGATGAGCCATTCCACGGTGCGCGAGCAGAGGCAGAGCATGGATGCGGCGATGAAGAGAATCAGTCCGGCATACAACGGCAGCCTGCGTCCAAAGCGGTCGAGCAGCGGGCCGTAAAAAAGCTGTCCGGCCGCCATGCCCGCAAAGTAGCTGGCGAGTGAGAGTGATATCCGGGCGGTGGACGTGTGCAGGGCGGCGGCAACCTGGGGAAACGCCGGGAGATACATGTCGATTGCGAACGGGCTGATGGTGGACAGCGCGCCAAGGATGACGATGATCAGAATGCGGTTGTGGGACTGGGACATAAATCAAGGCGAAGGATTCCCCTTTCATTCATGTTGGAAGCGGGCGTGCATGAATTCAATAAATTTCTCGCCGGACAGTCCGGGCCGGGACCCGGCCAGATTCGTTGCGAGGCCGTTGCCTTGACTTAATACGAAGCTGCAGTATCAAAGGATTTAAGGGAACCCAATGAAAATTCTCATCATCAACACGCACCTCAACTATCCCGGATGGTCGGAGGGCAGGCTGAACCTCACTTTCATGGACGCCGCGAAGGCGTTTTTCACGGAGCGCAGACAGCCGAAGCTCGGCGTGCCAACGGTGGTCGAGACGTTTGTCGAGCGGGGCTATAAGCCGGAGGAAGAGGTGCAAAAACACGCGGTTGCCGACCTCGTCATCCTGCAGACGCCGGTGAACTGGTTCGGTGCACCGTGGATTTATAAAAAATACGTGGACGAGGTCTTCAATGCCGGCTTTGACCTCAAAGGTTTTGCTCGAAGGCGATGGTCGCACGCGCAAAGACCCCAGCAAGCAGTATGGCACGGGCGGCAAGATGCAGGGACGGAAGTTCATGATCTCCGCGACCTGGAATGCGCCGCGCGACACATTCGACAATCCCGGCAGCTTCTTATACGGCGGCAAGGGTGTGGCCGACCTGTTCCTCCCCATCACTTCCAACTACAAATTCTGCGGTTACGACATTCTCCCGTCTTTTGGGGTGTTCGATATTTTCAAGAACCCGGACATTCCGCGCGCGCTGGAAGACTACCAGCGGCATTTGGAAAAATATTGCCTGTGATGGGAGATCGGAGATGGGAGATTGGAGATCGCAGATGGCGTCATTTCTCGGACGCCGCGTCCAGGACTCCCTCGTCCGGCACCAAGGTCCATTCGTCATCCGGATTGTATTCCTTCATTGCTCCCGCAATCCGCAAAGTCTTTTTGCCCAGGTTCTGCTGAAACACCTTGCCGTCCTGGCCAACGATAAAAGTCATGATGCCGGATTGATCCCAGTGTTCCGGGTAAGCCACCAGGGCAAAACCGCCGGTCAAGATGCCGTGGCTCAGATAGTCCGTTTTCCCGCCGGGCGCAGCCGGGCCCTGCCGGGTCAAAATTTTGAAATAATATCCGTGGAAAGGATGCGGCCCCGCGCTTTTATGAGTGACATAACCCTCGGCATGGGCTTCCGCCACCAAAGGTCCGAAGGGACTGGCCGCTTCGCCTTCCGCCGCCGGCCAGTAGAGGCCATCCTTTTTGCCGGGCGTGCTCTTGAATTTCTGGGCATAACTTTTGACTCCGCCGTTGCGCCGGGTTCGCGCCGGCATACTGCCGCTGCGCGATGACATAGGTCCGGCAGACGCCAATGGCACAGAGTTCGTCCTTGCCGATGTGGCGATTGATGATCTCTTCCTTGCCTGCCGCCGTGTCGAAATGCCATTGGCCATTCGCTTTCACCAACGGCATCGGATACGGCCAGTTGTTCGTGCCCACTTCCAATGTGATTTTGTCATCTCCTTCTTTCACCTGATTGCAGCCCTGCGCCATCGCGGCGGCGAACCGCTGCGCATTATTCGCATCCTGCACCTTGTCACCGGTCAATAGCTCGGAAAACTGGGGGCCAAAAATTGTCTGCAAGGCCGCTTGATCCTTGGCTTCGGCGGCGGTTTGCAAGGCCTTGACGGCGTCATCCGGCGAGGCGAACAATTGTTCCGTGATGGCTGGATTTGCCGGTGTTGCATCCGGCTCCGTCGCCTGAAGTTTTGCGGGCAAAACAGCCGCGGTTGCCGTCAATAGTGCGAAGGTCAACAGTTTTGAAATTTTCATAGAGATTAATTTGAAATATTTGGTGCGATCGGTTTCGTGGTTCAGTGTCCGCCATGTCCGCCACCCCCGCCGCCATGTCCGCCGCCGCCGTGCCCACCGCCACCACCACCATGGCCGCCGCCGCCATGTGCCGCTCCACGACTGGCGGCTCCGCGGGCACTATAACCATGCACATCGCGTCCCCGGTCATAATAGCCGCCGCCACCGCCCCACCAGCCGCCCCACCAGCCACCGACATAAGCTCCGTCTCCATAATAACCGCCATCGCCCACGACACCGATGCATCCCGTCACGGCGGTCAGCATCGCAATGACCAGTCCGAGCTTGAGCCGGTTGGTCAAAACATTCAGGGCGCTCATGCGGGCGAGTCTTGCATGGAAGAAATCAAAGGTGTGCGATGTCACCGGGCGGGCCGTGGCCTCAATCCGCAACGGCTTTCCTAGCCGCCAAGCCGGATATGGTCCCGTAATGAAACGGCCAAACATCAACTCACTTTTTTGTTTGATTTTCATATTCGACAAAATAGTACGCGCGCAAACCTTTCCCTGGCTATGGGGTGAACACCTGATTCAATCCGACTCCGCATCCCAGCCCTTCTCTCGCTGAAATTTGTTTTGACCCGACAACCCTCATCCGGTCTGCGACCACCTTCTCCCGTTACCTGGGCGAAGGACTGCGAGGAGAGGAAGATGCGTTCGCGTGTTGGGCGTGGTTCGCGGTTTAAAATTCGGGTCTGGCATCTGGCGTCTCGAAGATGGAGAGAGTGAACATCCAACATCCAGCATCGAACATCCAGCATCGAACATCCAGCATCGAACATCCAGCATCGAACATCCAACATCGAACATCCAACATCCAACATCCAACATCCAACATCCAACATCCAACATCCAACATCCAACATCCAATCAAAGGGGAGCCGATGCGATGGACGAAGGACGATCAGGGGTTGGCCGGAGTCGGAATCATCGTAATCCGGTAGGGTTATACCCCATGGCAACGAGCGGGCCCGTGCCATAGTTTCAACGGACTTATGAAATCAATCATTCCATTATTGGTGATTCCAGTCCTGGCCGCATTCGTGCTGGTGGGCTGCAATCAAAACTCGCCGAGCAGCTCAACCGACACGCAATCCACCAATTCAAGCATGAGCAGCGTGCCCAGCGCAGCGGACGTCTCTACCAATGCAGCGGATGCCTCCATCAATGCGCCGGCGACCAACAGTTTGCCGGATGTGAAAACGAACGCGCCAGCCAGCACCAATCAATAAAAGAGGCGGCCAAGCAATCCTGCTTAAGCAACGCGCCTCCGCCATGAAGAAATAACGTTTTGATACAATCACACCCCAAAAAATATGAAAAATATGAACACACCCATCATTGACCGGGACCTGACCAAACAAGCGCCGCACAGCCCGCGTGAACGCACCGGCGGATTCGCCATCGCCGACCGCACCACCGACAAATGCCGCGCGAGCATCACCGGAAAACTGGGCGAATATCATTACGATTGTCCGCTGGACAACATGCTTTTCAGTTTCAAGGGCATCACCGGCGCGCAATTCAAGACCGCCGTTCAAGCCGCGAAAAATTATGAGGACGTCGGCACCTGGCTGCTGGCCAACGGCACCAGGAAAACGCCGGCTGAAATCAAAGCCTGGTCGGATGAAGTGGAGGCCGGCAGCATGATGAAAAATCCCGAGAAGCGGGCTTTCTTTACCGAGGAATGCAAGAAGCTCGGGCTGGACCCGGAGAAGACCAGCATGTTCGACTGGCTCGAAGCGGACGACCGCGCGAGTTTCAAACGCAAAGCCGTGTGATATTGTGCCACCGGCCAGACTCATGAAGACATGGTGCGCCGCCATGTTATTGGCAACCGGTGTTCTGACAGGCTGCCAATCGCCAAAGGCCATGCCTTCGTCCGGGAACGATGTGTCGCTATCCACGCGGAACAATTGCTACAGTCTGCTCCATCAACTCCTGGACGATCAAAAGGACGTCAGCCGGTTGCATTTCATCAAGCCGGAAGATCCTGAGGTCAAAAAACTGATCAAGAAAATTGCCACCACTTCCGCCACGGGAGCGACCCTGCTGGAGCAATTTGCCAAGGACGACCCCACGATCAAGCTGGACGACATCTGGCTGCCGCCGGGTGAAGGGGCCACGCGCGATGCGATTGCGTCAACCAAGGAGAAGGAATTGCTGAGCCAGACCGGCGACAAATTTGAACTGACCCTGCTTTTGACCCAGACCGAGGCGCTGAATTACGGCTGGCATCTGGCGGTGGTCGCCGGCATATACGAGCCGAATCCCGATCGCGCCCATGCGCTGGTTGGCATCGGTGTGGACATGGACAATCTTTATCACGAAGTGTTCGCGCTGTTGCTGGCGAAAACCAGGGCATCGGCCACGAACTCATCGGCCATGAATCCCATCAGCAACCCCGCAGCACCCCCTGCCACCAACTCCGTTTCAACCAATCTGACCCTCATGATTGGTCCCAGTTCCATGCCGGTGGACGGGGGCAAGGCCACCCTCACCATCGGCGCACTCCAGCGTACGAATGGCGTTTACACGGGCGGTTATAAGATCACGGTGTTTCCCTACTTCTTAAAAAACGAAAACGGCATGCTGGCCATCGTCGTTTCGGACGAGTCACTGGCCAAAATCAATCAGGGAAAGGTTGTCGCGATCACCGGCACCGCCACCACCAGCGGCAAAGGCGACAGCAGCCGGCCCATCGAGGCCATGGCCACGCCGGCTGACATCAATCGCGGCAATCTCAGGCTCTGGTTCATGGCGGGGGATCGAAAAATGATCTTCGAGCCGGCCTATCACTTTGCCGGGAAAAATCCGACGGCAGTTCTGGCGCAGGTGGTTGAAATACAGCCTTGAATCGGTGAAAACCGCGAACTCGAAATTCATGATTCGCAATGTTCCGGTTGGGGAAATCATACCTGCGTGGCAAGCAATGAATCAGGGTGTAATTGTGGCCGCTTTCACGGCCGGATAATTCTTGTCCAGTTCCGGCTGCAATAAAATCAAGGTCGCGATGCGGCGGACGAAGGACGAGAACGAGGACCATCAGGGATTTGCGCCAAGCCATTGAATGCGGTTCGACAACCGCACCCGGGAAGCCATATATTCCTGTGATCACACATAAATATGAACGAAAAAATTGTACAAATTATTCCCGCCGATGATTGGTTTGCCGTGTTTAAGATGGATGACGACGCCGAATTGTCCATGCCTCTGAACTGCTGGGCCCTGTTTCAAGAGGGGGATGGCTCTTCCAGGATCGAGGGCATCTACGTGGATGCAGCCGGTGATTGCACCGCGGCCAAATCGGCCACCAATTTCGTGCGTTATAAGAGACTTTCAACGGTCATCACCTGACACCGGATCCGGTTTCTCCACGGCGGAGGATTTTTGGCGCAGGACCCGGAGGCCGATGCCAGCCGGGTGGGTGACGGGTGACACATGACAAGTGACGGGAATTGGAAAACGGGGAACACCGAACACCGAACATCCAACACCGAACATCCAACATCGAATCAAAGAAAGCCGGCGGCGCGGCAGCACCGCCCTACCGAATTGGATGACGGAGGGGTAGGGCCGCGCTGCTGCGCGGCCGGACGACCGCGCAGGTCGTCCCTACCATTGGAAATGGTCTCGCCGACTAGTATCGTATCCGTTTGAAGGTAGGGACAGCGCGCTGAGCTGTCCCCGGCGGCAGGGCCGCCGGAATCTTGTGCCCGCTTGGGGCGCGAACGCCGCCGCCCGTCCTCCGTAGCAGCTGCGGAGGGTGGACGCGGCGTCCCTGCCTACTTCACCAGGGTCTTGCAGAATTTCTCGATGCGGTCCAATCCCTTCTCGATACTGGCCATGCCGGTGGCGTAGCTGAGGCGGATGTAATCGTCCGCGCCGAACGCAATGCCGGGGACGGCGGCGACCTTCTCCGTTTCCAGCAGCCGGGCACAAAACTCGGTGCTTTTGAGGCCGGTCTTCGAAATGTTCGGGAACAGATAAAACGCGCCCTTGGCATTCACGCAGGAAATGCCGGGAATACTGTTTAATTTCTGATGCGCAAACCGGCGGCGCTTGTCGAATTCCGCCACCCAAAGCTTCAGGTGATCCATCGAGCCGTTGATGGCGGCGAGTCCGCCTTTTTGGGCGAAGGAAGTCGGGTTGCTGGTGCTGTGGCTTTGCACGGCGTCAATCGCCCTGGCAATCGGTTCCGGCGCGGCCAGAAAACCGAGCCGCCAGCCGGTCATGCTCCACGCCTTGGCAAAGCCGTGAACAATGATGGTGTGTTCCTGGTGCGCCGGCGAAAAACTGGCGACGCTTTTCACGGTCGCGCCATCATAAAGCAGGTGCTCGTAAATCTCGTCGCTCATGATGAGCACGCCTTTTTCGACGCAGACGTCGCCGATGGCCTTGACTTCGTCGGGCGTATAAACGCTGCCGGTCGGGTTGCTCGGCGAATTGAGGATGAGCAGCCGGGTGTTCGGCGTGATGGCAGCGCGGAGTTGTGCCGGTGTAATCTTGAATTCGGTCTGGTCCGAAGTTTGCAAAATCACCGGCTTGGCGCTCGCGAGCTTGACCATTTCCGGGTAGCTGAGCCAGTACGGCGCGGGAATGAGCACTTCGTCGCCTTCCTGGCAGGTGGCGAAGATGACGTTGAAGCACGAATGCTTGCCGCCGCAAGAAACGATGATTTGCGACGGTTTATAAGTGAGACCGTTCTCGCGCTTGAACTTGTCGGCGATGCCCTGGCGCAATTCGGGCGTGCCGCTGGACGGCGTGTATTTGGTGAACCCGGCGGCGAGCGCCTGGGCGGCGGCGTCCTTGATGAATTGGGGCGTGTCGAAATCCGGTTCACCGGCGCCGAACCCGACGACGTCTTCGCCGGCAGCCTTCATGGCCTTGGCCTTGGCGTCAATGGCCAGGGTGAGCGACGGCGACAAGGAGGCGGCGCGAT
Source organism: uncultured Verrucomicrobiae bacterium (assembly GCA_963762585.1). Lineage (GTDB taxonomy): Bacteria > Verrucomicrobiota > Verrucomicrobiia > Limisphaerales > UBA11358 > UBA11358. The sequence continues at coordinate 60,387 of CAVXLF010000004.1, read as the reverse complement.
GAGAAATTTTGTAATTCATAAAAATTTGAGCGCGGCAAATTTACGCGCCGGGCGACAAAGTTCAAGGAATGAATTGAACTTAATTTAGCGGCGGCCCGGGTTCGAACCAGCGCTGTGACCGCCCCGGCAATTGCCCGCGGGCAAGCCGGGCGACAATTAAAATGAGTAACAAAACGATATCTTCAACACGGGCCAGACCGGGAGTTTTTTCAGGTCGTGCTGGGCCTGTTGCTGGTAGCTGTTTAAATTGGCCATGGGCACTGCCCCGGCTGGAGTGGTGCTGACGCTCACTCGGGGGTTGCCAAGGTAAAATGCGCCCAATTCGGTGCCGATTGAGAAGTGGCGGGCCTTGTCGAAGTAAACATTCCCGCCGATGGACACATAGGGATCAACCGGCTGCTGCTTGTATACCAATTTTACAGAGTCTCCGGCTGGCACTGTGGCGCCATTCACGGTCAAGGTGCCGTCACTGGTGGCGGTGCCGGAAAGACGATTTTGGTTAAAATACGCACCGAGGCTCACATGGAATGAATGGTCCTTCCAAGGATACAAGTTCAAGCCCGCGCGTTCCGACATCAGGCGCAAATGCCCGGAATAGGGAATGTCGCTGATGGATCGGTTCAAGGTAAAGCTGAAGTAGTCCATGCCACCCTCCAAGCCGAAGTGGTCGGCAAAGCGCCAGCCGGCCGTGCCGCCGAGGCCGGTGGTGCCGGCTTCCGCAGCCAGGCTGAACGGCTGGTACGCCACCGCCGGCGATGGCGCTGGGCTGGCGGCCGCGGTCTCAACCGCGTTGGTGGACACAGTGGTGGTCTCGGTGGTGGTCGTGGTTACGTTTGTGGTGGTGGAAACGGCAGGAGCAGCATTCGTGTCGGCGGCTGCGGTTTCAACCACGTTGGTGGCCTCATTGGTGGTCGAGGTTGTGGTCGTGGTCACGTTTGTAGTGGTGGAAATGGCAGGAGCAGCATTCGTGTCGGCGGCTGCGGTTTCAACCGCGTTGGTGGCCTCATTGGTGGTCGAGGTTGTGGTCGTGGTCACGTTTGTGGTGGTGGAAATGGCAGGAGCAGCATTCGTGTCGGCGGCTGCGGTTTCAACCGCGTTGGTGGCCTCATTGGTGGTCGAGGTTGTGGTCGTGGTCACGTTTGTGGTGGTGGAAATGGCAGGAGCAGCATTCGTGTCGGCGGCTGCGGTTTCAACCGCGTTGGTGGCCTCATTGGTGGTCGAGGTTGTGGTCGTGGTCACGTTTGTGGTTGCGGAAATGGCTGAAGCGTCATCTGCCCTGGCGGCCAGGGTGCCGGCCACCATTATCATTAAACAACACGCGATCCGGGTGAGTTGATGATTCATGGTTCGGTTCATAAATTTTTCTCTGATTATGGGGTTCAGTATTGTTGCGTTGGTCAGGTTGAGACAGCTTCCCACATGGTTACAATGCAGGTCGCCGGGATGTCAAATACGATTTTGACGGGTTCCAGTTGCGCCGCTTGAATTTCCCGGCCGGCTTCGTTTCAGGGTTCCGAATAGTATTTCTGCGCATATTCCTTGACCATGCGGTCGGTGGTGAACTGGGAGACCAGGGTGGCCATCGAGCGGCGGATGCGGTGAATCCACTGGCGCGGAATGCCCTGCTGGTCGCGGTCAAAAAACATCGGGACCACCTCCTCGGTGAGCGTCCGGTAAAGGTTCGCGCTGTCCAGACGGTCCTGTTCCTCAACGTTGTCCGGCTGGGAATCCTCACCGATGGCAAAACCGTTGGTCTGGTCGTAGCCCTCGCGCCACCAGCCGTCGAGGATGCTGAAATTCAAGCAGCCGTGGCAGCTGGCCTTCATGCCGCTGGTGCCGGAGGCTTCGAGCGGCCGGCGCGGATTGTTCAGCCAGACGTCGCAGCCGGAAACCATCTGTCGCGCGACGTGAATATCGTAATTTTCGACAAACACGAGATAGCCCACCAGTTCGCTGTGCTTGCTGAGATGGATGATCTGCTGGATGAACCGCTTGCCCTCGTCGTCGCGCGGATGCGCCTTGCCGGCGAAGACGAACTGGACGGGCCGCTTTTGATCGTGGACCAGCTTCAAGATGTTGTTGAACTGCTGGAAAATCAGCGGGGCGCGCTTGTAGGTGGCGAACCGGCGCGCGAAACCAATGGTCAGCGCGTCGGGATTCAACAGGTGGTCGAAGCGGATGTAATCACCCGGGCCCAGCCGCTGGTTCTGGAGCAGCAGGCGGCGGCGGACGAATTCAATCATTTCGCGGCGCAACTTGTAGCGCAGCGCCCACAGCTCCTCGTCGGAGACAAATTCCGGGTCGGTCATTTTCTCCCAGAACTCCGACGAATTGACGGCCGCCGCCCAGTCTGAGCCGAATTTTTCGCGGCAGGTGGCGGCGGCGGGATTTTTGCCTTCGGTCAGCTTCTTCCGCCAGAACTGCCGCACGGGTCCTTTCATCCAGCCCAGGAGATGAATGCCGTTGGTGATGTGACCGATGGGAACCTTTTCGACGGGCACTTTCGGATACAGGCCGCGCCACATCTGGCGGCTGACATCGCCGTGCAACTCGCTCACGCCGTTGGCGGCGCGCGACAGTTTGAGTGCGAGCACGGTCATGCAGAACGGTTCCTGCTCGTCCTGCGGCTGCACCCGGCCGAGCCCCATCAGGTCGGCAAAGGGCACGGGCAGTTGCGTGTGAAACAGCTGGAAGGCGTAGTCCATCAGGTCCCGGGCAAAGCGGTCGTGCCCGGCTTCCACCGGCGTGTGGGTGGTGAAGATGCACTGGGTTTTCGTGGCGGCGAGCGCGTCGGGAAAGTTGGTCCCGGCGGCCATTTTTTCGCGGATCAATTCCAGCGTGAGAAAGGCCGCGTGGCCTTCGTTCATGTGGAAGACCGACGGTTGCACGCCGAGCTTGCGCAGCAGCCGCACGCCGCCGATGCCGAGCAAAATTTCCTGCATGATGCGCATGGTGCGGTCCCCGCCATAGACGCGCGTGGTCAAATCGCGGAAATGCTCGGCATTTTCCGGCAGGTTGGTGTCGAGCAGGTACACCGGCACCCGTCCGACGTTAACGCGCCACGCCCGGAAGAGGACGCGGCTCATGTCAATCTCCACCTCCAGCACCACGGGCCGGCCATCCGCGCCCAGCACCGGTTCCAGCGGCACATTTTCCGGGTGAATCAGATTGTAGAATTCGGTCTGCCAGTTGTTGCTGTCGATGGCCTGCTGAAAATAACCTTCGCGGTAAAACAGCCCGACGCCGACAAAACCCAGGCCGAGGTCGCTGGCGGATTTGGCGTGGTCACCGGCCAGGATTCCCAGGCCGCCCGCGGAAATGGGCAGGGATTCGTGAAAACCGAACTCGGCGGAAAAGTATGCGACCGGATGTTTGTGCAGGTGCGGCGCATTTTTGTGTCCCCAGGTCTTCTGGTCGTTGAGATACGCCTCAAAACTGGCCAGCACCCCGCGCGCCTGGCACTCAAGGTCGGCGTCCTGCAACCGCACGCGCAATTCGTATTCCGAGACCTCACGCATGACGGCGACGGCATTGTGGAAAAGATTCTGCCAGCCGCGCGGGGAGAGCTCGTAAAAAAAATCCTGGGATTCCTGGTCCCAGCCCCACCAAAGATTGCGGGACAATTTTTTCAGGCCGTTGACCAACCCGTCCAGCTCCACGCCTTGCAGCGGTTTTTTAATCATAGGTTTTGGAATTCCTTAATAAACCGGCTCCTTGGCCGGTTGCTGGAGTGACATTAAAGTTACACGCGCTTTTCGGCAAATAAAAATTTTCCGTTCGCAAATCAGCCGAACGCGGCTAGATTTCCGGCACATTCGCAAGCGGATGAAAAAATACTGGCACGTCATCGGCATCGGGATTCAGAACAACCTGACGTACCGCGTCAATTATCTGACGCGGACGCTGTTTGGTTTCATCCCGCTGTTCGCCATGCTGTCGCTCTGGCGCACGATTTACGGCGGGCAGGGCGGGGTGATTTCCGGTTACACGCTGGCGCAAATGATTTCCTACTATCTGCTGGTCGCGGTGGTGGACGTGCTGACGGCGGTGAACGAGGACGACTGGCAGATAGCCGCGGACATTCGCGAAGGCAACATCAGCCAGTTTCTCCTCAAGCCGATGGATTATTTGTGGTACCGGCTGTGCCTGTTTATCTCCGGGCGCGTCACGTTCATGGCGGTGGCGGTCGTGCCGCTGGTGATTTTCATCGCCTGTTTCGGGCGTTATTTTGTCCTGCCGCCCAGCGGGGCGGCCTTTGGGGTGTTTTTGATTTCACTCGTGTTGACGGCGTTGCTGCAGTTTTTCATCTCCTACGCGATGGCGCTGCTCGCGTTCTGGGTGCTGGAGGTTTCGACGTTCATTTTCATTTTATTCGCGTTTGAATATCTGGCCAGCGGGCACATGTTCCCGCTCGACATATTGCCGCCGACCCTCAAGCACCTTCTCTATTTCACGCCGTTTCCCTATCAGATGTATTTTCCGGTCAGCATTTACATGGGCAAAATCGCGGGCGCGGATTTGCTGCGGGGAATGCTGGTGCAGGCGGGCTGGGTGCTGGCGGGGTATGGCTTTGCGCGGTTCATGTGGCAACGCGGCGTCCGGCATTATGGCGCGTTTGGAGGATGACAAAATGAGCCGAGAGTCGAAAGTCGAGAGTCGAGAGCAAACCGGGCGGGGAGCTGTGGCCGGGACCCTCGACCCTCGACCCTCGACCCTCGTCCGTTACGGCGCCATTTACGCTGCGTTATGGAAAACCTCCGTGACGCGCGAGATGTCGTTCAAGGGCAATTTCATCCTCTGGATTGTGGTCGAACTGCTCTGGTTCGCGCTGCAACTGTGTTTTATCAGCGTGCTTTATCTGCACACGAACTCCATCGGCACCTGGACGCAGTGGCAGGTGGTGCTGCTGGTCGGCGCGAGCAGTTTCATCCAGCAAACCTATCAGGCGTTTTTTTTGACAAACTGCGTGAACCTGTCGGAACTCGTCCGTACCGGCAAGATGGATTTCCTGCTGATGCTGCCGGTGAACACGCGCTTTGTCGTCTCGCTGCGGCAGGTGGACCTCGGCGCGTTTGTGAACGGTGCGTTTGCGGTCGCCGTCATGGTCTATGCCGCGGGAAAATTGGATTTGCACCCCACGGCGGGACAATTGCTCGGCTTCCTGGGGTTGTGCGCCGTCGGCATTTTAATTCACTACTCGCTGATGTTCATGCTCGCTGCGATCAGTTTCTGGACGGTGCGCGCCCAGGGCATCGTGTGGGGCTATTACAACCTGTTCAACATTGCGCGGATGCCGGACGACGCGTTCCGCGGTGTGTTCAAAATCGTTTTCACGTTTGTGCTGCCGGTGCTGCTGGTCTCGAATGTGCCGGTGCGCGTGCTGGCGGACAAATTGACGTCGCCGGCGCTCTGGCTGGTGCTTTTGGGGATGGGCGTGGTTTGCGCGCTGATTTCGGAGTGGTTCTGGCGGGTGTCCGTGCGCCGTTACACCAGCGCGAGCAACTGATGGCTTCACGGGAACGGACTGACGCCGGCGTTACTTCTTTGGCAGGGCCCTGGTGAGGGCCTGGTTCAACGCTTCGCCGCGCACGTCGCTGGCCAGGATGATGCCGTTGGTATCGAGGAGATAGGTCGCCGGAATGGATTGAATCCCGTATCTCACGGCCAGTTTGTTTTGCCAGCCCTGGCCATCGAAAAATTGCCGCCAGGCCATGTCGTGTCCCTTGGTGTAACTCAACAACTGGTCCTGGTCCTGATCCAGGCTGACACCGATGACCTCAAAACCCTGGCTGTGATATTTCTTGTAGGCGGCCACGACATTGGGAATTTCAGCCCGGCACGGCGGACACCAGGTCGCCCAGAAATCAATCAGCACCACCTTGCCCTTGTAATCGGCCAGCGAAAGCGGTTTGCCATCCACGCCCTTTTCACTGAAACCGGGGAATGGGGTTCCGGCTTTTAGCGTTGATTGGATCTTTGCCGCCTGATCTGTTTCTTTTTGAAGATCCCGTATCGGATAGTTCGTTGGAATTACCAGGGCGGAGGTGTCCACCGGCTCTTCCTTCGCCGAAATGAGCGTGTAGGAGCTTAGATTTGTCCCGCCACGGAACCGGTCAACTTTCATGACCATGCCCGGCAGCCTGGAAAAATCGAGACTGGTCAGACCTCTGGTCACCGGAGGTCCACTCAGCCGGTCAAGTTGTGTGGTAATTTCCTTATAATTTGGAAAGTTCCGGGCGACCCACAATTTCATGCTCACGCCAGTGATATTGGTCCAGTTGTAAATCTCGGTCTGGTAACCACCCACCATACCGGTTTTACCCGAGTCTTGGGGCGGTGGCGGCCTGACTTTGCCGGCTAATTGCGCCGTGGTCGCGGCTGCCATTTGCGCCACCAGTGCTCCGGAGAATTTTATCATCTTTTTTTGTTTGGACATCCACGCGTACGTATCGAACGTATCCAAATCCATGATCCGGCTGAAAACCGAAGTGTTTGTGCCCGTCGCCGAAAGCTCCGTTATCACACGGTCCACCCGGGCCTTGTGGCCTTTAATTCTGGTGGTTGTATCCTCGCTCGACGTCACGCCTGCCGTCCTGGATTCGGACTTTTGTTGGATGACAAAATCGGCGCGGGCGATCATTGGGGCGAGGACGATGGCGAACAACAAAAAGGCTCGTGGAGCATGTGGTCATTTTTCGCCGCCGCTGGAAGAAAGGCAAGCCGGAGTTTTGAATTCAAGCCGTCGCCGGAATCCGCCACCGCGGTCCAAGACGCACGCGCTAAGGCTTCGGCAAAGCCTTGATGAGGGCCTGGTCCAAGGCTTCGCCGCGCACATCGCTGGCCAGGATGACGCCGTTGGTATCGAGGAGATAGGTCGCCGGAATGGATTCAATCCCGTATTTCACAGCCAGTTTGTTTTGCCAGCCCTGGCCGTCGAAAAATTGCGGCCAGACCATGTCGTGTCCCTTGGTGTAACTCAACAGCTTGTCCTGGTCCTGATCCAGGCTGACACCGATGACCTCAAAACCCCGGCTGTGATATTTCTTGTAGGCGGCCACGACATTGGGAATTTCAGCCCGGCACGGCGGACACCAGGTCGCCCAGAAATCAATCAGCACCGCCTTGCCCTTGTAATCGGCCAGCGAAAGCGGTTTGCCATCCACGCCCTTTTCATTGAATTCGGGAAATTTGGCCCCGACCGCCAGGCTGTCCTGCATCTTTTTTGCCGCGGCGGCCGTTGCCTCCTGTTGTTCCAATGCCGCGACGAGCGTGGTGCCTGGAAATTCGCTTTTAAGCTGTTTCATCAACTCATCAGCCTTGGCGGTGTCTTGAAACGCCTCCGAGTAAAGCGTCGCCTTCATGAACAGAATTTCCGCCACCGCATCCGTCTTTTCGCCTTTATGTTCCGCGAGCAGCACGTCGAACTTTTTGAGGTCATCCCCCAGGGCCGATTCCGTCGTCTTGCCGGCCTGGATGTCGGCCTTGATTGAGGCGACCAGCGCCTTGAGTTCAACGGTGGGATCATTGGTTCCGGCGGCGAAGAGGCGTGGACTGGCCAGCAGCAATGCCGCAGCGAAAAGGGCGATTAAAAGATTATTTTTCACGGTGGCGGCTGAACCGGCGCGGATGCCGGCAGTTATTGGTTTGGCGCCGCCCCGGGACCGGGCTGGCCCATCTCCTTGTAATCCTTGGGGGTTTGAAAGATGGCTGCGTCGACGGAATTTTCCTTCGCTGACACCAGGGTGGATATGACTTTCTGTCCGTCCCTTTCCATTTGCGTCCTGATCACCATGCCCGGCAGCGTGCTGATATCCGGCGCCGCGCCTTTGGAGAGTTGGGAGATGGGCGAATTGTTCAGCGCGTCCATTTGAACCTTGATGTGCGCGTAGTTCGGATAATTCCGCGCGACCCAAACCGTCTGGTTGGCGCCATCCGGAGTTGACCAGGTGTAAATTTCCGTGTCGAAATCGCCCAGTTTCTCGGCCTTGCCGGTGTCATGGAATTGGGGTGGGGCGGCGTTGGTGCCGGTGGTGGCCCGCATGGCCTTCATATTCTCGACCATTTGCTTCATCTGCGTGCCAGGAACCGTCATCGCCAGCTTCTGCTGGTGCATCAACGTGACCGAATCGCCCGAACTCAAATCCATGATGGTGCTCATGGCCCCTTGCGGGGTGGCCGGCATGTCCACGCGGATTTTGTCGCCTTTGATTTGCGTGGTAACGACGCCATTAATCATCGCGCTTTCGATGTTTTGCTGCATGACCAGGTCGGCTCGCGCGCCCATGAGGCTGAAAGCCAGACCGAGCAATATCAGGGTTCGTTTAATCATGGCACGATGTTGCTTCGGCATCCGGTGGAAAGAAAGCATAAAAGGATTGAGGCGGGTGCTTCGCCCTGTCTTATCGGCGCTTCGCTTTTCTGGCCGGTGACTTTGACCGGTTCGCGGCCGTTTGGATCGCGCGCCGCGCCCAGATGACGAGTTCCGCTGGATTTTCCAAAACGTCCGGCGGCACTTCGTGATAACTCATCGTCAACCCGCGGCCTTTCGATTTGTAAGTGAACGGCTCCATGCCGCGGGCGACATAAACCGGCTGCGATGCCGCGTCGGTTTTAAAGAACAGCCGGCCTTCGTCCAGAATGCCGAAAAAATGTTCACCTTGATACAGGCCGTGCGCGCCGAACATCGCCCGGGCCCGGACGTCCGGCAGCGCGCTCAACTGGTCGAGCACAAATTCCCTGAAGGAGTCGTCGCGCATGGTTTGACGGATAAGAAATCGCCGGGCCAGCACCCCGCATTTTGCCGGATTTGGCTGCCCACCCCGGCCAGCATTTCGCAGCGGTGGCGATACGTCGCCCGTTTGTTCGGCTTGATGGTGGCCGATTCGCGGGGAGAAAAAAAGACGGGAAATGCGATATTACCCCCGGTTTCCAGGCGCCCACCGGAGTCCAGCCAGAATTGATCGTGGTCGGCCTTGATTTTGCGGCGGCGCAGGTCTCGGCTCTCATTGCTCACCGCCCGCAGGCGTCGGATGTTCCAAAGCGCGGTTAGTTCCTCCGACGGGCCGCCCATCCGGAATCTGGATTGGTTTGAGCGTTCCAGAATCATTATTGTGATGTTTAAAAAATAGATTATGCATTAGACTATTTTAATCGCGGTTCTTGCTGCATCTGCCTGTGTTACATGGGGTTCCGCCGGAAGTTGAGGCGAGCCAGATTGCGATGATTTTCCTTCCATTTTTCCGGCGGATTCCCTATAATAAACCTGTTGTTATGGCGAGCTATTCGGCCAAAAAAATTCTTGTGGTCGATGATGACCCGGTGATCCAGAAAGCGCTGTCGTGGGATCTCCAACGCAATGGTTACGAGGTGCTGACTGCGTTTGATGGTCCCGAAGCGTTCACGTTGGTACGCCGGGAAAAGCCGGACCTCATCCTGCTCGATGTTTTCTTTCCGCCCGATATTTTTCAGAGCGGCAACACTTGGGACGCGTTCCTGATTATTCAATGGCTGCAACGCCTGGAGGAAGCCCGGGACCGGCGCATTCCTGTCATCGTCATTTCCGGGGCTGACCCGCAGGATTTCCGGGACCGTTGTCTGGCTGCCGGCGCGGTGGCTTGCTTCCAAAAACCAATCCCGATGCCTCAACTGTTGTTGGCCATCCGGCAAAATCTTCGTACGCGAACGGGCGCGACGGCGCTAAACTTGCCGGACGGCTCAGAAGCCGAACGCCTGCGCGCAGCCCAACGTCTGGTGGCAACGCACCCTTCGGCGCTTTAAAGCAAACCCGCCGGCGGAGTTGAACCCACCAACGCAGCGTTGGGATTTTGGCGCGCGGGCGGGTGCTTTGGTTTAACGATTTTCGCCATGGCTTCCACCATTGTCACTATGGTCGCCACCCTGTTCGCCATGATCCGGATGTGCACTGTCCACGGAATGACCGCCGCCCCCGTGATATCCCCGATCTCCCCCGCCACCCCAAAAAATACAGCCGGTGGTGGAGAGCAGGCCGACGACACAGATTAAATATAGAATGGATTTCATATGCTGAATCGTCCCACAGACCGGGTCTGACCGCCATGGGGTGTTACCCCCATTGAAGATTTGATGCGCCGGCGCCAAGGCGCAAAAAATGAACCGCAAACCACGCGAAATACGCGAAAGGGTTTAAAAAACTTGTTCGCGTATTTCGCGTGGTTTGCGGTTGATGGCGTTAAAATGAATCACCGCCATTTCCGGCGACGATTACAACTGGCCGGCCAGAATCGCCGGACCGGCTTTGGAGACTTTCACGTCGTCCTCGGAAGGCCCGCCGCTGAATGCGGCGATCAAAACTCCCGTCTTTCCGCGGGTCACCACACCACCCGGCCAGCCGTATTCGCCGGTCTTGGGCGGCCGAACATGGCTGCCACTGTCCTTGAGCGTGTCCGCCATTTCCGACGCCTTGGTGTAGGCAATGCCGAGCAGGTTCGTCCCGTTGGGATCGTTCTTGGAAGGCGGGCCCGACAGGTGGCCGACGACAACCATTTTTGAGGTCCAGGCCTGGACGGTATCGCCTTCGCTGAACGCAACCACGGCCACGCCCTTGATGTGGAGTTCTTCCGCGCGCTGCTTCATCGCCTGCAGCGCCTGGTCCGCCACGTCATTGAAATTGGCGGCGGGAGGGGTGGTTGGTTTATCCTGGGCTGGTGAGGTGTGCACGACTGCGAGCATGGCCATCACCGGCAAAATCAGCAAGACCTTGAGAGAAATTTTGTTTGGGTTCATGGTTTTGACTTCGGGTTCTTGGGTTGAACCTGAATCGCTTCCGTCCGAATGTCGAGAATTGTTTGGACGAGCCGTCAACCCCAACCCCGGGCTGAGAGATGGAATCCCGTTGGGATTCTGGCCAGCACTTCCACCACGCGCTCAACTGGTCAGGATCCAGACCGATCCCCGTCCTTTACTTGCGGTGAAATGACATCACAATCATGATCAGTAAGAGAAAAATTAGTGGTGAAAGCAGATTAAGAATTAATCCCCGGCGTCCCCATTTCTTCATCCAGCCGCCGTACTTTCGTCCGTAGAAGAAACCAATGATCGCCGGAATCAGCCCGCAAAAAGGCGTCCAGCAAAACAATAGGCCCAGCACTATACAAACCCTCCCGACGAACGACACGCGCTTGACCAGAAGCCGTTTCAGGGTCAACGGATTGCTCTGGGCCAGTTCCTCCAACGAACATTTTGCTACCATGTCCTTGTGGCAGAAATCGCATTGAACAAACACGGTATGAAACGGAAACAGCGGCAGAATGTGAAACATCATCAGCCATTCGGTGCGTTTCCGACTGCGGGCAGACGTATGTCGACCACACCAAAGACAATCAATCTCCAAATCAGGGCCGGGAACTTCTTTCGCGATTGTGCCGAGCAAGAAGTGCATGCAAAATCATTTTAATTGATTCATTTCCAGCAACGCATCAACTGGTCAGTATAAATTCATTGAACGAGTCGTCAGGCATCTGTTTTAGGAGTGGCGGGCGCTGGATTGGTCAGAAATGCCTTCCAGACTGAAAATTGCTGATAAACTCCCATTGTGGAAAATAAGCTATTGATCAATTCAACGCGCTTTTCCGGGTGTGCTCGTGCTTCAAGGAGCAGACCAAGCAATTGCGTCGTGGTTAAAAGGCAGTGCTCGTATTTACCAATGCTGCCTATTATCATATCGTCTATCCCTTCTGCACTTCCTTCGCCCAAGTGTCCCTGAGCGTGATGGTGCGGTTGAAAATCAATTTATTCCCACTTTCCTTGTCCAACGCAAAATAGGCGAGGCGCTCGAATTGGTAACGAAGCTCTGGCTTCGCGTCTTTCAGGCCCGGTTCGCATTTTGCCGTCACCACTTCCAGCGAGTGCGGGTTGAGCACGGATTTGAAATCGCGCTTCGTCGCGCCGGAGCTTTCGGCGGAGGCGGAGCCGTCCTTTTCCGGTTCGGCTTCGGTGAACAGCCGGTCGTAGAGGCGCACTTCGGCGTCAATTGCGTGCGCGGCACTCACCCAATGAATCGTGCCTTTCACCTTGTGGTTGGCTGTCGGGCCGCCAGTCTTGCTGTCGAGATCGGCGGTGCAGCGCAGCTCCACAATCCCGCCGGTCGCGTCTTTCACCACTTCATCGCATTTGATGATGTACGCGTATTTGAGCCGGACTTCGCCGCCGGGTTTGAGCCGGAAAAATTTCGGCACGGCAACTTCCTTGAAATCGTCCTGCTCGATGTACAGTTCGCGGCCAAAGGGAATTTTCCGTTTGCCGGCGTTCTCATCCTCGGGATTGTTGACGGCGTCCAGTTCCTCGGTCTTGCCTTCGGGATAATTCGTCAGGACAACCTTGATGGGGCGCAGCACGGCCAGGCGGCGCAAGGCGCGTTTGTTCAAGTCCTCACGGATGGCGTGTTCGAGCACGGCCACGTCAGTGATGCCGTTGTATTTGGTGATGCCGATGTTGTAGGCAAAGTTGCGCAGAGCTTCGGGCGTTACCCCGCGCCGGCGGATGCCTGAAATCGTGGGCATGCGCGGGTCGTCCCAGCCGGACACGAGCTTTTCGTTCACGAGCTGCATGAGCTTGCGTTTGCTCATGACGGTGTAGCCGAGGCTGAGCCGGGCGAATTCGTACTGGTGCGGCAGCGGGCGCGGCAGGTCGAGGCTTTCCAGAATCCAATCGTACAACGGCCGGTGCACCTCGAATTCCAGCGTGCAAATGCTGTGCGTGATGCCTTCGAGGTAATCGCTCAGGCAATGGGCGAAGTCGTACATCGGATAGATGCACCATTTGCCGCCGGTATGATGATGTTCGGCGTGGCGGATGCGGTAGAGCAGGGGATCGCGCATCCAGACATTCGGTGCGTCCACCTGAATCTTCGCGCGGAGCGAACGTTTGCCGTCGGGAAATTCGCCGGCCTTCATGCGCGTGAACAGGTCGAGGCTTTCCTCAACGCTGCGGTTGCGGTACGGGCTTTCCTTGGCGTTGCGGCGGTATTCGTCGGTTTCTTCCGGGGTCAGGTCGCAGACGTAGGCCTTTCCCTTTTTTACCAGCGCGACGGCGTATTCGTAGATTTGTCCGAAATAATCCGAAGCGTAAAAGGGTTCGCGGATCCGGGATTTGGCGTCGGGCGTCTGGGGAGAAACGATGGCGGGAAGGAAAAAATCCGGTTTGCCATTGCTGGTGATGCTGTCCGGTGTCTTGCCCTTGGGCTTCAGGCCCAGACAATGGTCGGCCCAGCCGGCGATGAGCCAGTTGACGTCCTCCTGGATGGAATCCACGTATTCAATGTCTTCCTTGGTCGGGTTGGTGTCGTCCATGCGGAGATTGCAGATGCCGCCGAACTCGCGGGCGATGCCAAAATTCAGGCAGATGCTTTTGGCGTGGCCGATGTGGCAGATAGCCGTTTGGTTCCGGTGGAAAACGGGTGTGAATCTGCGGGTATTTTTTTTCAGCGACGTGTCCGGCGACGATATCGCGGATGAAGTCGGAGGGCGCGGGCGCGGCGGGTCTTTGTTTTCCAGGCTCATAAATCGCGCGAAGGCTAGCAAAGGGAAGCGCGATTGTCCAAGCCAAGGCGTCCAGCCCTTGCCGCGTGCGGAAAGGACTGGACGTGTGCTTCGAGCCGCCTTTTTGTTGAAAGGCAAAACCGTTTTGCGGCCGGGTCCGCTATTTCTGCTCGAGGGACAAGTTGGGTAGCAGGCCAATGTGGGCACTGGTGCCGGCCGTTGCCATCCAGGCCGCCAATGTCCCGGCACTGGACAGGCTGATCATTGCGACCACCAGGATGATAATCATCCGGCGGTTACGTTGATCACGCGGCAGATGCGGGAACAATAGTTTGCCCGTGCGTTTTACAAAATACTTGGTCATAGGTTAAGGGTGTTATTATTATCCGGCCATCATGGCCGGTGGGTTCGAAGCCCGCGATTAGCAGGCTTTATGCCAGAAGCCCGCAAAAGTGATTGCCTATTGGGGGGGGCAGCGCAAAAGACCGTTCGGGTGTCAATGGGCCGGCCGCAACGACATTTTCATTGCAGGCTGGTTGATTTTAAAATCATTCGCGGGCCGGTCGGGAGGCGAAGCTTTGTCTTTGGCCGGGATTCGCGCGAACCGGCAGTTGCCATCCGCCGGCGCATTTCCAACCCCCTACTGCCGCGGCGGGTGATCGTCAGGTTTCTGTTCCACCAACGGCGAAAACTGTCGCGTTTCCGGGTCGTAAGCGAACAATTCCGCCCTGGCGATCTCGAAGAACCACGCGTGCAGTCGCAGGGTGCCCTGCGCCAGACGCTTTTGCACACACGGATAGCTGCGCAGATTGTCGAGGCCGAACAGAACATTTTCCTCCATGGCCGCCGAGCAGCGCGCGGCGTGGTCCCGCAGGTGCGCGTAATCTTTGTTCAGCGTGTCGAGCACGGGAGCCGCCAGCTTCAGCCAGTCGCGCAGATGCGGCATGTCATCTCCGACGGGCGAATCGGCCAGCAGCGCGGCGATGGCGCCGCATTGCGAATGGCCGCAAATCACGATGTCGTTCACCTTCAAATTTTCCACGGCGAATTCAATCGCCGCGGCGGTGGAATTGGTGTCGCCGCGCACGTGGGCGGGGGGGACGATGTTGCCGACATTTTTGACCACGAACAAATCACCCGGCTGGCTTTGGGTGATGAGCTCGGCGAGCACGCGCGAATCCGAGCAGGTGATGAACAAGCTGTGCGGGTTCTGGCCCTCGCGCGACAGTTTGCGGAACAGCTTCCGATAATTGCCGAATTCCTCGTGGCGGAACTTGTGGACGCCTTCGATGAGACTCTGCATGAAAAATTATCGGGCGAGCGTTTTATTCTTGGCGCGCGATTCCTCGGCGAGCTTCTCCTTGAAATCCACCAGCGCCTTTTGCAACCGCCCGTCGGCCACGGCCAGAATTTGCGCCGCCAGCAGTCCGGCGTTCTTCGCCGCGCCGATGCCGACCGTGGCCACCGGTACGCCCGGCGGCATCTGCACGATGGACAGCAGCGAGTCGAGGCCCTTCAACGATTTGCTCTCAATCGGCACGCCAATGACGGGCAGGGTGGTGAACGCGGCCGTCACGCCCGGCAGATGCGCCGCGCCGCCCGCGCCGGCGATGATGACGCGCACGCCGCGTCCGGCCGCGCCGCCGGCGTATTGCTCCAAATCCTTGGGCGTACGATGGGCGGAGATGACCTTCGCTTCGCTGGCGATGCCAAATTCGTCCAGCACATCGGCGGCGGCCTTCATGGTTGGCCAGTCGGAATCGCTGCCCATCAGGATGCCGACCAGCGGTTGGTTGGTTGTTTTGCCTTTCATGTGGCAAAATTGAGCTAAGAAATCGGGCGTTTGGCAAGGCGCAAAATAAAATACGGCGCAGAATTAGTTTTAATACAAAGCCGCGAGGTCGCGAAGCGGGAGGGCGGTGCGTGTGCCTGGATGCGTTCGATGGAAATGAATCTTTGCTTTGCGTCTTGGCGGCTTCGTGTCTTTGCGTTAAGAATTCGGCAGCAACTCATCCATGACGACCGCCAACAAAATCACGATCCTGCGCATCCTGTTGATCCCGATTTTTGTCGTCGAAACGCTTTATTACGTGGAGACCGGCAACGAGGTTCACCGGTTGGTGGCCCTGCTGGCGTTCGCCATCACGGCCATATTGGATGGCGTGGACGGTTACATTGCGCGCCGTTACAACCAACGCAGCGAACTCGGCGCCATCCTCGATCCGCTCGCGGACAAGATGCTGCTCGTGTCCGGCGTGGTGCTGCTGAGCTTCAATCACACGCCGCGCCTGGGACAGATTCCGCTCTGGCTCACCGGTACCATTATTGGGCGCGATTTGCTGTTGCTCACCGGCATCGCCGTCGTCCGGCTCATCGTCGGCAAGGTCGCCGTGCGCCCGCGCATTGCCGGCAAAATCGCCACCGTCTTCCAGATGATTGTCGTGATCTGGATTCTGCTGGAATGGGACCGCGATTTGAACCCGCGCTGGTTCAAGGCCTGGATCATTGGCGCGGCCGCCTTCACCGGCATCTCCGGCCTGCTTTATTTCCGGGACGGCGTCAAGCAACTCGGTTCACATCCGGCCAGTTTGCCGACGCCATCCGGTTGAACCACCGATACAAATAAAACCCGCGGCGTCCTTTTTGGCTTTCATCGGTGTAAATCTGTGTTCATCTGTGGCTGACGAATTATGGCAAAGGAACTGGAATTGAAGCTCAAGGCCGGCGATATGGCGCCGGACTTTTCGGCGGCGACCAGCGGCGGCGGCCGGGTTTCACCCGCCGATTTCAAGGGCCGAAATGTCATCCTCTATTTTTATCCGAAGGACGACACGCCGGGCTGCACCAAGGAGGCATGCGCGTTCCGCGACCAATTCGCCGAATTCAAAAAGCGCGGCGCCGTCGTGCTCGGCGTCAGCACCGATCCGGTGAAGTCGCACGACAAGTTTGTGGAGAAATTCAAGCTGCCATTCACGCTGCTGGCGGACGAGGACAGGCGGATTGTTACCGCGTACGGCGTGTGGGGCGAGAAAACCTTCATGGGCCGGAAATATCTGGGAACGTATCGCGTGACGTTTCTCATCGGCCCGGATGGCCGCATCAAGAAAATCTGGCCCCAGGTGAAGCCGGACGAGCACGTGGCCGAAGTGCTTGCGGCCTTATAAGGATCAGGCTCCAATTGATCTTCAGTGGCTTACCGGTCCATTTTTGCCAATTATTGTTTATTGCCTGCCAAAAGCCGGTTGGTTTAAAACCTACGGTTCGTTGAATGTCAGTGCATGATGACTGGCAGTCGAATCATGCGAAACCGGTTTTCTACCGCGGGCACGGCGCGGCTGGACCGCGGATTTGCCGGCCAGGAGCCGAACCGCTGGTTGCGTCAGGTTGCCGGCAACCTCCGCCTGGCCATCGACCGGCGAATCCCCATCGCTTTTGAAGACGAGACCGGTTTTCATTTCGGCGTGCAGCCGGAAGGGATTTTCGTGGACGACGAACAGTTTTGATCCGGGCGCGCGGTCGTTTCTTCAGCGGACATCCACTGTCCCACCTCCTTGGCGGCTGCGGCCCGGATCGTTTTGGCAAAATCCCCGTTTGACATGCGCCCGGCAAATTCCCAGACTTCTCCGCCACAAGAGAAAGTTAAACTCAAAACCAAAAAAGATTATGGCAATTTCCGTTGGCACCAAGGCCCCTGATTTCACCTTGAAATCCAAACAGGCGTCCGGTCTCGTGGACGTGAAACTCAGCGACAACCTCGGCAGGAAGAACACTGTGCTGCTCTTCTTTCCGCTCGCCTTCACCAGCGTCTGCACGAAGGAAATGTGCGACCTCACCGCCGGTCTGGGTGCCTATGCCGGCCTCAACGCCGATGTCATCGGCGTGAGCGTGGACAGCCCGTTTGCGCAGGAGGCGTGGGCGAAACAGGAAAAAATCGGCATCACGCTCGCGAGTGACCTGAACAAAACGACCATCAAGGCCTACAACGCGGTGTTTCCGATGCTGGCCGGTGTGGGCGACACGGCGGCGCGGGCGGCGTTCGTGATTGATAAAAATGGCATCGTGCAATACAGCGAGCAGACCCCGACGCCGAAGGACTTGCCGAATTTCGAGGCCATCAAGGCCGCGCTGGCGAAGTTGAAATAGTTTTGGGGAGGGACGGCGTGTCGCCGTCCCTGAATTTCGAGGCGCCGCACGGCGATCTTTCAAATCTTCTACAATTTCGGCGGAGACGTAGTCATCCACTCGCTGAACGGTCGCATGGTTCCGCATTCGGGACAGGACGTGGCGGTGTATTGAGTGCCGCAATGGGGGCAGGCGCCCTGGGTGGCAAACGTGTCGAACGGTTTCCGGCATTTGCCACACACCCACAACGCGCCTTGCGGCGGCACGGCTTTGCAGTTGGGACAGGCGAAACCTTCGCGTCGCGGCAGCTTGGCCACCCGCAACAAGGCGCGCGCCTGCATCAGCCCACTCCAGCAGTTCATCAGGGCGAATCCGGCCAGGAGATAATACCACACATGGTTGGACATGATGAGCACCGGAATGAACGCGGCAATGCTCACAAAACCGAGGACCGTTGAAATCATCAGGCTGCGCGCCCGGCCGAAAATAAACCAGAGCAGCGAACGTAAAATTTGTCCACCATCGAGCGGAAAAATCGGCAGCATGTTGAATACGAGCAAAACGGTGTTGATGTACCAAAGGGTCATGACGAATACGTAAACATTCGGAAAGCTGTCCATCCAATCGGCCGAGTAGCCCACCCACCAGATGATGGAAAAGATGGGAACCAGCGCCACGTTGACGAGCGGTCCGGCGGCGATGCTCCAGAGTTGCGCGCCGGGACGTTGCGGCGGGGTTACGTAAGCCACGCCGCCGAGCGGCCAGAGGATGATATCGTGGGTTTGCCCGCCCACCTGCCGACAGGCCAGTTGATGGCCGAATTCATGCATCAACACGATCAGAAACAGCGCCAGACATTCCAGCACACTCCAAACCGAGGAAGTGTAGCCCCTTGCGCCGTTGATGAAATACCAGGCCGCGAAAAACCAGGCCCAGTGCAGATACACGTCAATTCCGAAGAGCCGGAACAGATGGATGGAGCCTTGTTTCGTTGGCATCTTCAAGCAGGGCTATCAAAACAGTCTTTGACGGACAAGCCTTTTGGCCGGATTTCGTTTCCATTTCGTGACCCAGCCTTAACCCGGCCGCCATTGTGCCTGGCGTGAAACCGGCTTAATTTAAGAACGTGGTGCCTCGCATTTTGATCGTGGACGACGAGCAGGATTTTGTCGAGTTGGTGCAATTTCGGCTCGCCGGCCTGGGCTGCGAATTCATCGTGGCCAGCGACGGCGTGCAGGCGCTCAGCCAGGCGCGGCTGTGCAAACCGAACCTCATCCTGCTCGACATTCTCCTGCCGGACCTGGACGGCCTGTCGGTCTGCGAAATCCTGCGCCGCCAGCCGGCCACGAAAAAAATCCCCATCATTTTCATGAGCGCGCTGTCCGGCGACGTGACCAAACGCAGTGTGGCCATGCACGCCGAGGATTTTTTCACCAAACCGCTCGATCTGGCGCGTCTGGAGCGCCGGATTGCCGGCCTGCTGCACCCGGAAGCTTCCCTGATGAACGGCGCTGAAACTTCGCGGGAATAAATTCTGCTTCCCAAATTCAAAATTCGCGGGATTAGGCGGGATTCGAATTTCAAAATTCAGGCAGGGCGGGCAGTCCTCTGCCCGCCGCGAATGCCGAAAACGGCGCGCACGGAGTGACGCGCCCTACCGAAATCAGGCCACCACCCTGGTTCGCGCTTCGCTTGACACGCTCCCGCGCAGCCTTCATTTTTACCGTTAATTGAAGGAATTAAATGAACACACCGAATCATTTGTCCGGCGCGCTGCAAACGTTTGATCCCGGCAACGGTCAGCCGGGGAAATTTTACTCATTGCCGGCGCTCGAAAAAGCCGGCGTCGGCCCGGTTTCCCGGTTGCCGGTCTCCATCCGGCTCGTGCTCGAATCCGTCCTGCGCAATTGCGACGGCAAGAAGGTGACCGAACACAACGTCCGCGCGCTGGCCAACTGGCAGCCCAAGGCGGAACGCACGGAGGAAATTCCCTTCATCGTCGCGCGGATTGTGTTGCAGGATTTCACCGGCGTACCGTTGCTGGTGGATCTGGCGGCGATGCGCTCCGCCGTCGCGCGCGTGGGCAAGAACCCCAAAATCATCGAACCGCTGGTGCCGGTGGATCTGGTGGTGGACCACTCGGTGCAGGTGGACGTGAACGGCTCGGCGGACGCCTTCCAGCGCAATCTGGAAATCGAATTCCAGCGCAACCGCGAGCGCTATCAGTTTTTGAAGTGGGGCATGCAGGCTTTTGAGACGTTCAAGGTGGTGCCGCCCGGCATCGGCATTGTCCATCAGGTCAATCTGGAATACCTCGCCCAGGGCGTGCTGAGTGGCAGCGACGCCTCGTCGCCGTCCAAACCTCCTGCGACGGGGGCGTCGCAGCCACTGTATTACCCCGACACCCTCGTCGGCACGGATTCGCACACGACGATGATCAACGGCATCGGCATTGTCGGCTGGGGCGTGGGCGGCATTGAAGCCGAGGCCGGCATGCTTGGTCAGCCGGTTTATTTCCTGACCCCGGATGTCGTCGGGGTGCACCTGACCGGCGCGTTGCGCGAAGGTGTCACCGCCACGGACCTGGCGCTGACCGTCACGCAGATGCTGCGCAAGGCGAAGGTGGTCGGCAAATTTGTGGAATTTTTCGGGCCGGGCGCTTCGGCCCTGCCGGTGGTGGACCGCGCCACGATTGCGAACATGGCGCCCGAATACGGCGCGACGATGGGCTTCTTCCCGATCGACGAGGAATGTTTGAATTACCTGCGCGCGACCGGCCGCAGCGACGAGCTTTGCCGCGCCTACAAAAATTATTACCAGGCCCAGGGACTCTGGGGCATTCCGAAGAAAGGTGACATTGCCTACTCCCAGGAATTGGAACTGGATCTCGGCACGGTATCGCCGAGCGTGGCCGGACCGAAGCGGCCGCAGGACCGGATTGAATTGCCGAAGCTGAAGGAAAGTTTTATCAGCACCTTCAGCAAACCGGTCACCGAAAGCGGCTTTGGCATGAAGCCGGAGGAATTCTCGACCACGAAGGCCGAAGTCGCGCTCAATGGCCACGGCAAATCCGTCATCGGCCACGGCTCGGTCCTGATTGCCGCCATCACCAGCTGCACCAATACTTCCAATCCCAGCGTGATGCTCGCCGCCGGGTTGCTGGCGAAGAAGGCCGTCGAACGCGGCCTGACGGTGAATCCGGTCGTGAAGGCCTCGCTCGCCCCCGGCTCGCGCGTGGTGAGCGATTATTTGAACAAGACCGGCTTGCAGCCGTACCTCGACCAGCTCGGGTTCAACCTCGTCGGATATGGCTGCACCACCTGCATCGGCAATTCCGGCCCGCTCGCGGCGCCGGTGGAGGATGCCATTGTCAAAAACAACCTCGTGGCGGCGTCGGTGCTGTCGGGCAACCGCAATTTCGAGGCGCGCGTGCACCAGAACATCAAGGCGAATTTTCTCATGTCGCCGCCGCTCGTGGTTGCCTTTGCCCTGGCGGGCCGCGTGGATATCAATCTGAACACCGAACCGCTCGGCACCGGCAAGGATGGACGGCCGGTCCTGTTGAAGGACCTCTGGCCGTCGCTGCGCGAAATCCGCGATCTCATGCAGACCGCGTTGCAGCCGGATGTTTTTCGGAGGTTGTACAAGGATTTCGCCGCGCAAAATCCCAAGTGGAACGAAATCCCGTCCACCACGGGCAATGTGTACGAATGGGACCGGAAGTCCACGTACATCCAGGAACCGCCGTTCTTCGAGAGTTTTTCGATGCAACCGGGCGAAATCCATGAAATCAAGGGCGCGCGCGCGCTGGCGATTTTTGGCGACAGCGTGACGACCGATCACATCTCGCCCGCCGGGTCCATCAAGAAGACGTCACCGGCCGGAAAATTTCTCATCGCAAGCGGCGTCGCGCCGGCCGATTTCAACAGCTACGGTTCGCGTCGCGGCAACGACCGCATCATGACGCGCGGCACGTTCGCCAATGTGCGCATCAAAAATTTGATTCTGGCCGGGCAGGAAGGCGGTGACACGATTTTACAGCCGGATGGAACCAAACTATCGATTTACGACGCGTCGATGGAATACCAGAAACGCGGCACGCCGCTGGTGGTGGTTGCCGGACAGGAATATGGCACCGGCAGTTCGCGCGATTGGGCGGCGAAGGGCACAAACCTGCTGGGCGTGAAAGCGGTCGTGGCGCAGAGCTTTGAACGGATTCACCGCAGCAACCTGGTTGGCATGGGTGTGCTGCCGTTGCAATTCAAGGAAGGCACGAATGGTCAAAGTCTGAAACTGGACGGCACGGAGACTTATGACGTTGTCGGCCTGGGTGCGGGCCTCAAGCCGCAACAGGACCTGACGCTGCGCATCACACGCAAGGACGGCAAGGTGGAGAATGTGCCGGTGCGTTGCCGGATTGATACGCCCATCGAGATTGATTACTACCAGCACGGCGGCATTTTGCCTTTTGTGTTGCGGCAGTTGGTGGCGAAGGCATGAAGCAGACAGAATAAACAGAATCTTTCGAACTGCCTGCGGGTATATTCTGCTGATTCTGTAAATTCTGTCTAAAGAATGTTTCGGCTTTTTTAGTTATTATCCGTTTTGAATGTCGCGACGATGGGCCGGTGGTCCGAGGCGACACCCCAATCCGGCATGGAAAGCACATACGTTTCCCGCTTCACCCAATCCTGCGCCAGTGCGGGACCGAGCAGGATGTAATCAACCCGGCTGTAGGTGTCTTCCTTGCCGTAATAATGTGTCCAGGTGATGTTGCGCGGCTCGAACCATGGCTTGTCGGCAGGCGTATTGTCGCCGTTGCGCTCGGCCGGGCGCGTGTCCACGAGCTTGAACCGGCCATGCCCGATGATTGTCTTCACGGGAGCGGAATCCTTCACGTCGTTGAAATCGCCGAGCACAATCAGCCGGGCATTCGGATGAGCGGCCAAATCCCGGTCCACAATGCCGCGCAAAATCTTCGCCTCCTGGAGGCGTTCCTCGGCTTCGTCGGCATCGGGCACGGCCCGGCGCGATTTCAAATGCGCGGCGATGAGCGTGAAGGTGAAATCGGGTGCGGCGCGAATGTCCAGCTCCGCAAAGCCGCGGCTGACGTAAAACCGGCGGCCGTCGAGCAGGAAGACCTCATTCGTGTGCGGTCGGCGCGCGACGATGGGCAGTTTGCTGAGCACGGCCACGTGGATGTTGGTGTCCTCGCCGCTCACCCATTCCCAATAAGGGAAATCCAGACCCTCGGTTTTGAGTGAGCTGCGCAATTCCATGAGCGCGCTCAGGCCGCCCATTTCTTCCAGCGCGAGCACGTCGGGATTCAACGCGTGGATGCTTTCGCGGACCTTCGCCCGGGCGGCGGCGGATTTGGGCTGCGGCCGCGATTCCGTCGGCTGGTCGAGATAATTTTCGACATTGTAAGTGGCGACGCGAAAGGTGTCGGCGCCCGAGGCCAGCGTACAAAACAGCGCCAGGACCAAAAGCGGGTGACTGGGCAAGCGGAGTTTCAACATAATCTGCCGGGAAACTTAGACCCCCCAGCAAGTCCGTCTATACGGATATTGCCAGAACTCTTTGCCAATTTCTGCAAAGCTGCTAGTTTCCTCCCATGCTTCGAACCAGCCCAAACAGCGGCGCGTTGCGTGCGCCGGGAAAAAAGCGCGCGGAGCCCAAGCTCGACGACAAGCAAAGCGAGCGCGATCATCGTGAACTGCGGATTGACAAGGTCGGCGTCCGCGAACTGCGTTTTCCGATCCAGGTGCGCGACAAGGCGCGCAGCGTCCAGAACACGGTGGCCACCATCGGCATGTACGTGGATTTGCCGAAGGAATTCAAAGGCACGCACATGAGCCGGTTCATTGAGGTGCTCAACGCGCACGGCAGTGTCATTCATGTGGAGAACATCAACGAAATCCTCCGCGCGATGCAGACCAAGTTTCAAGCGGCCACGTCGCACCTGGAAATCGAGTTTCCCTATTTCATGGTCAAAAAGGCGCCGGTCTCCGGCGGCGAAGGCGTGATGGATTACCTCGCGCGATTTGATGCGACGGCGTGCGGGCCGGACATTGACTTCGTTCTGACGGTCAAGGCGAACGTGACGACGCTGTGTCCGTGTTCCAAGGCGATTGCCCGATATGGGGCGCACAATCAGCGCGGGCGGGTGACGGTGGCCATCCGGATGAAGAAATCCGTGTGGATTGAGGATTTGATTGCGATGATTGAGAAGTCGGCGAGTTCCGAGCTTTACCCGCTGCTGAAGCGGCAGGACGAGAAGGCGGTGACGGAGCGCGCCTACGAAAACCCGGTGTTCGTCGAGGATCTGGTGCGCAACGTGGCGTTGCGGCTGAACGCGGATGCGCGGGTGCGCTGGTACAAGGTGGAGGCGGAAAACTTCGAGAGCATCCACAATCATAATGCTTACGCCTGCATTGAGAAGGGCTGATTCAGCCCGGCGCCGAAAATGCCCAAAGATTTGTATGGCGTATTTATGTTCGTCTGATACATTCCCGCGCCCTTGATGGACCGGAAGTTGCTTTGAGGGCCGGGAATCAAATCTAACTGTGACAACGAAGAAAAAAGAAAACAATACCGGGACGTCCCGCGTCAAACCGCCCATTTCCGCCACGGCGGCGGCCATCCTCGGCCAGACGGTGTCGAAATCCAAGACGGCCGCCGCGCCAGTGCGGGTCAAGCCCGAATGGCAGAAGTATTACAACCGGCTGCTGGAACTGCGCGAGCAGTTGCTCCACCAGATGAACGGGCTGGCCAAGGAATCGGCGCAGGAAATGGCGGGCTACAGCCTGCACATGGCGGATTCCGGCACGGACAATTTCGACCGCGACTTTGCCTTGAGCCTGTTGTCATCGGACCAGGACGCCGTTTACGAAATCGAGGAGGCGCTCAAGCGCATCGAAAAGAAGACCTACGGCACCTGCGAGCTGACCGGCAAAACGATTCCCCGGGCGCGGCTCGAAGCGATTCCGTGGACGCGTTTCACCGTCGAAGCGCAGGCGCAGTTGGAGCGCGACGGCGCGTTGCGCCAGCGCCGGCTCGGCCAGCTCGGCTCGGTTGACAGTGTCGGCGTCGCGGAAGTGGACAGCGACGAGGATGAGCCGGAGGAGAAGGGCAAGGAAAAGGAATAATTTATGCCGCGCGAAATCATCACCATTGAATGCACCGAGGCGCGCAAGCTGGGCAAATCGCCTTCGCGCTACACCACCACCCGCAACAAGAAGTTGAAGACGGAAAAGCTCGAAATCAAAAAGTATAATCCGTCCCTGCGCCGCCACACGCTTCACCGCGAAATCAAATAGCCATGCCCCGCAAAACCAACACCGACAAGTCGGACCGCCGCCGTTCGCATCGCACGATGGAAAATCGGATGCCGCGTCCGAAACCGAAAATTGACTTCACCGCCGACGCGCTCGATTTCAAGAACACGAATCTGCTCCGGCAATTTGTGACGGATCAGGGCCGCATTCTGCCGCGCAAATATACCGGCATGCCGGCGCATTATCAGCGCCGCCTGACCCGCGCCATCAAGCGCGCCCGCCAGATGCTGCTGATGAAGTAAGGCGTGAAACGTGGCCCGCGAATGACGTCGGAGTGATGCGACGTTTTCAGGTTTGATGTTTTCCGCGATACCCGGCGGCGCCCGTTTGCTTTTCCAGGCCATTCATATGATTTTGAAAGGGAAATGAAAATCCGCGCCCATTCCCATCCGCATCGGCGGCAGGAGATGTCGGTCCTGACCGGCCGTCTGCGCGGGCAATTGCGAAAAATCACCGGACCGCGCCAGGCGATCCTGGAAATTCTGCGGCGGCATCCGCATCCGATGACAAACCGGGAGATTTTTGCCGCGATGCCGAAAGGCCGCTGCGATCTGGCCACGATCTATCGCGCCATGCACCTGCTCCAGGAAATGGGAATGGTGAAGCGGTTTGATTTCGGCGACGGCTCAGCCCGGTTTGAGCTGGTGAAGGAAGGCGATGACGGACATCACCATCATCTGGTCTGCACGCGCTGCGCGGAAGTGATCGAGATTGACGAGTGTTTTCTCCGCGAAATTGAATCGCGCATTGCCAGCGCCAACGGCTTCAAAGCCGTCACCCACAAGCTGGAATTTTTTGGAATCTGCCCGGCCTGCCAGCGGTGATTTTTCCGGATGCGTCAGATCCGGTTGAATCTCACTGACGTTTTCTGAACAGACTGTTCAAAACCGGCCTAGGCCGGTTCTTCCGACATTTCTTCGGACAGCCAGTCGCCGAGGTGCAGGTATTCCTTGATTTTTCTGCGTTCGTAGCGGTGTTTGCGAGCTTTTTGGGGCTGATGCTCGGTTTTGCGGAATGGATATTTGGGGTTGCGAACTGCTTCACCAATGATTTCCAATGTCTTCATCATAACTCTGTCCTTTCTCGCGCAACTTTACAGCGTAAATAATGCCAACTACTGGCGTCGCCTTAAAAATCCATGCTGCCACTTCCATCCATCAGACGAATGCCGCGCATCCGCCGTTCAATTAATTTTTAACGCGCAACGCGAAACGAGCCCGAGCGCCACTCCTTTTCGGTCCGGCTGGAGGCCAGTTTCAGTCCCAGGGCTTCAAACGCCCTTTGCACTTTCGCAAATTCCGATTTTAGAATGCCCGCCAATACGAGGGTTCCGGCACGATTCAGCTGCGCCGTAATCCGGCGTCGTTCTGCGATGAGCAGGTCGGAAATCAGATTGGCGCAGACCAGGT
This sequence comes from uncultured Verrucomicrobiae bacterium, assembly GCA_963762585.1. Lineage (GTDB taxonomy): Bacteria > Verrucomicrobiota > Verrucomicrobiia > Limisphaerales > UBA11358 > UBA11358. The sequence goes on along the minus strand of CAVXLF010000004.1, from coordinate 34,002 downwards.
CATATCGCTGTCCTGGCTGTCTTGGGCGGATGGGCAGCCTGGCGACATCACCCTGGCGGATTTTCAGCTTTTGCTGGACGCGATTGGCGCGGGCGTTGGCGCGGGCGACCCGGATGGCTTCCGGATCGAAATCCATGGCCCGCACGGGCGAATAACCGAGTTTGGCCGCGGCAATCGCCAGAATTCCGGACCCGGTTCCGAGGTCAAGCATGGACAGGGTGGTAGCGGCGTTCGGTGAGCGCCCGATTCGACGGTCGCCGACCGCCGCTACAATTTCGCCCAAACAAAATTCGGTGGTTGGGTGCTGCCCGGTGCCGAAGCTGAGGCCGGGATCCAGCACCACCACCGCCTGGCCTTTCCGCGCCTTGCGCCGGCTCCAGCTGGGTTTGATTAAAAGTGAATCCGGCGAGGGGGCGTGCGCGGAGTGGCGCGCCCGGGCAAAAATTTCGATGGGCTGAAAATGCCGTTTCCAGGATTCGGCCCAGTCTTCCTGCGGCACTTTGGCCATTACTATTTTGCCGGGACCGATTTTAAGTCCACAGCTTTTGATGCGCCGCAATCCGGCGGAAATTTCCCCGCGAACTTTGCGCGGTAAAAGCAATTTCTGCTGAAGATAAATTGTGACCGTGCTGAGGCCGGTTTCGTTGTCGCCATAAGTCGTGGCCGGCAGGCCGAAGGCTGCGCCCAGCATTTCGGCGACGGCGTCTTCCGCTTCAGGCGTTGTGGTGACGGAAATACGCCGAAGAAATTTGCGTTTCATCTCACCCAATCACGCCAGGGCGTGAAGTTGAGCAGTTCGACCTCGTTCAGGTGAGGATGCAGGGCGACCTGGGTGACGCTGGTGTATTCAATCTCGAACGAATTGGTTTTCGGCAACGGCAGGTCCAGCAGGATCGCAAGGATCATGCGAATCACGCCGCCATGACTGAAAATCGCGGCGGTTTCACCGGGATGCGCGCGGATGATTTCAAAGAGGCAGGCCTCGACGCGGGCGCGGAATTGGACGCCATTTTCTCCGTTGGGCACGGCTCCCAGTTCAATTTCATCGAGCCAGTCATAGGGATGAACCCCGAACTTCTTCCGCACCTCGGTCCAGTTGTAGCCCGTCCAGTCGCCAAAATCCACTTCCCGCAGGCCGGGCAGAATGGTTTGGGCGGGCGCGCCGTTTTTGAGGAACGGAGCGACGGTTTGCTGCGCGCGTTTCATCGGGCTGGCGTAAACGGCGGTGATGGTTTTGCTGCGCAGAAAATCGGCCAGCGTCCGGGCCTGCGCGCGGCCGCGCGCGGAGAGGTTGATGTCCAGCCGCCCGCCGAAGGCGCTCTGGTAACGCCGTTCGATTTCACCGTGACGGATCAACAGCAGGCGCGTTGGCGCCGGCGGTTTGATTTTTCGCCGGGAATTTTTGGAGGAGGGCTTGCCCACGATGAATCAGGCTGCCGCCAGTGCTGCTTCCTGCGCCGCCAGCAATCCGCGGATGCCGGTCTTGCCCAGCGCAATCAGGTCGGCCAGTTGCGACTCGGTAAACGTGGCTTCCTCGCCCGTGCCCTGGAGTTCGATGAATTCACCGGCGGAATTCATCACCAGATTCATGTCCACGGCCGCCGCGACGTCCTCGGTGTAACACAAATCCAGGAGCGGCCGGCCGTTGACGATGCCCATGCTGACGGCGGCGACGGCGTGAAGAATGGGATTTTCCTCCAGTTTGCCCGCGGCAATCAACCGCCGGATGGCGATGCACAAGGCCACATAGGCGCCGGTGATGGCCGCCGTGCGCGTGCCGCCGTCGGCCTGGAGCACGTCGCAATCCACCCAGACCGTGTGTTCCCCTAGCTTTTCGAGGTCGAGCGTGGCGCGCATGGCGCGGCCGATGAGCCGCTGGATTTCCTGTGAGCGCCCGTCAATTTTACCCCGGCTGCTCTCGCGCGTCCGGCGTTCCAAAGTGGAGTAGGGGAGCATCGAATACTCGGCGGTGATCCAGCCGCCCTTCAGGTTCTGTTCCTTCATCCAGCGCGGGACGGATTCCTCGACCGTCACCCCGCAGATGACGCGGGTGTTGCCCCACTCGATGAGCGTGGAGCCGGCGGCATGCGGCGCGACATGATTTTGAAAACGCAGCGGGCGAAGTTGATTTGCGGAGCGACCGTCGGTACGAGTGGGTTCAGCCATAAGCGACGTAATTTTAAACAGCAACGGCGTAATGGCAAAGGGGAAAACTCGCAGTCTATTCTCCAATCAGGCGACTCAAGGCCGCGAATGGAATCGAAACCACCGCAAAAATGCATGCCACCAATTGTCATGCTCAGGCTGCGATAACTGAACCTGCCCACCGGCTGTCGAATTGACGTAACCGCTAATTGTACCGTTGCCCAGACTGGTCTGTATTGCGGTAAGCTTCTCTCCGGCAGTGGCTGAACTGCCGCAACCAATCAGTGAAGTGAGCAAAACAAACATCGCAATAAATCGTTTAACAGACGATGTCCGTTTTTCTGTACTTGCTGGAAAGCTTATCCGGTTCATTTGTTTGACACTATTCTGGACGCAAATTTCTGTCCAGCAGAATCCTGACCTTGAAACAAAGAGGCGCAACTTGACACCGCGCCGAGGTCGGGACGCCGCGCTGCGACGTCTCCGTCCGCGGAGTGGACGGACTGGGTTTGGTGTGCTCACCTCTCTGGCGCCGTTGCACGCGGCGCGGAAAGCGCAGCGCGCTGTCCCTGCCAGCAAACTGTGGTGTTGGTGCCGTTATGCACCGGCGTCAGCCCTTTTTTCCGGCTTCAATCCCTGCAAAGATGCTTTCCAGGCTGTTCAGCGGCGTGTCCCGTTTCGGATTCAGAATTTGCTTCAGATATTCCACGGCGTCGGGCAGGTAACGGATGGATTTGGGAAGCAGCGCGCCGGCGGCGTTCGCGTGGCCGCCGCCCTGGAATTTTTCCGCCACCTTGAGCGCCTCGCCGTTGCGGCTGCGGAAGCTGACGAAAACCATGTTCCCGCGCCGGAACAACGTCACCAGCACCGGATATTTCACGGCCTGTTCCTCGAGCAACTGGTGAACGACCAGATTGTTGTTGCCGACCACGGTGTCCACGTAGCCGACCGTCGGGCTGATTTCGGAGACATTGTGTTTGCTCCACTCGAAGCCGAGCGGGTTTTCGATCCGGCGTTTGACGGCCATCACCTCCAGCAACGGATGGTCGAGCAGCTTTTCCACCTGGCCGCCGATGAGCGTGTGCAGGTTCCAGAACTGGTAAACCTTCACCAAGTTGGCGTAATCGCCGGCGAGGGCGAAGTCGGGGTCGTCCTCCAGAAACAAATCGGCGACGTTGTTCAAATGCACCAGCCGATCCAACGCGGGCGAGCCGAGGCCGTGGTCCTGGCACATTTCGTAGCACAACAACGCGGCGGATTTGTTCACGTCATGAATCAGCAGCGCATTCTTGGGCGCGGACTCCGTGACGTGATGGTCCACGGCCATCCACTCCGATTTGTCGAGGCGCGGTTCGAAGGTGAAATCGGCGACCCACGCGGCCTTTTCCCGCAGCTCGCGCTGTTTCCACTGGTTGTAATGGTAGGCTTCGAGCGGAACGTTGGTGTCGAAAAGTTTTTTGGCGAGGCGTTGCAGCAACACGCCCGCGAGGAGGCCGTCGAGGTCGCTTTCGTGCGTGATGATGACTTCGGGTTTGGTCGGCTCCATCATGCGCGGAGGATATGCCCGGGGAAAATGAATGGCGAGCGGAGAATTGGACGGCGAACAGCCAAAACCGATGCCATCGCAACCACCCTCCAGGAAGTTTCTGGGGTCAAGGATTGGTGACCCGCAAACGAATGAACCGTGCCGCAGCGGCCGGCACGGGCGTATTATCGCGCACAACCAATTGCGAGGCCGTATTTGTGAGGGTCACCGTATTCGGCGGGCCGGAAACCCAGATGGCCGGCAGATTACTGGAAACTTCGACAATGTAAGTGACGTCAGGCGGCTGAGCAGCGCGGTTGACGGTGAGGGTCAGATAGTTGGTGCCACCGGCAGGTTGGATGCTGCCGGATGGCAACTGGGCAGCGGTCGCGGGCGTGGAGGGATTCAAGCCGAGGGCGTATTTGATCAAGTTCGGCACGCCATCACCGGCGGGGCTGGCGTCGTTGGCGCCCGCGCCCACATTGGAGGGGTTGCCGAAGTCATTGTTCCGCCACGTCTGCAACGGTGTCAGGGTGGATGAATCGAGCAGGCCGAGCACGCCGATGCCGGTCGCGGTCCCGACATAAACCCGCGCGCTGGCAATGGTCGGGGTGATGAATTTGTTGCCCGAACCGAAGCTGTCGCGGCCACCGGCCGCCTGGGTGCTGTTGTAGAATTCGGTGGCGAGATTGGTTGCCGCATAGGCATGCAACACCGCCGGGGCGCTGTTTTCCGTGGCCCAAACAATGCCGTTGGAATTGCCATTGGCGGAGACGGACGGGGTCGTGCCGGGGTAGGCGAACTTGATGGCGGTTTGCGAAGAACGGCTGGTGAGCCGGGCATTCTGGAACGGGAACGCCTGGAGGTTGTTCCCGACGGAGCCGTAATAAAGCGTGTCGTTGAAATAGGCGGGCATGGCCCAGACGCCGCCGGGCAGGACACCGTCAAGTTCCTGGTAAATGGCGTTGTCATTGGTGGGATTGAACTTTTCCATGTTCGTACGGTCCACGAGATAAAGATTCCCGTCCTTCCCGGCGCCCACCGCGAGTTGGTTCGTTTGCCCGAGCCCGTCAATCATGTCCGGCAACACAAGCGCGCCCCCGGAACCGAGGTCCGTGTCAGCGCCGCTTTCGCTTACGGTGTTGAACATGTTGAAATAATCCGCCACCGCGAGCTGGTTGCTGCTGGTCGAGAGTTTTATGAATGCGTTGCCATAATCGCCCTTATTGGGAAACCCGTTGGTGGTGAGCGTGGTGTCAAACGTGCCGTTGCCGGCCAGAAAATAAATATTGCTGCCGGCATCAGCCGCCAGGCCGGCGCCGCTCATCCAGATGGCGGCTTCGTTTCCGTTCGGCGTGATGTTCAGCACGCTGGTTTGCGCCAGGGTATGTTCATCGTAGCCGATGATCCAGCCGGTATAGGGTCGGAAATCGCAATGGGACGCCCAGGCGGTGTAAATCACGCCGCCCAATAACAGCAGTCCGCACCGTTCCTTGTACTGGGCCGGATCGAATACCACGTTGGTGCCAACGTGATTGTCGCCCGTACCCGGATATTGGGCGACGACAGTCACCGCGGACAGCCGGTTGGTGCCCGTGGCCAGATCCAGCGCGTGCAGGCGCTGAAAATAGCTGCCCGAACCGTTCTTGCTCATGGCGACGACAAAGATGGTGCCGTTGGGACCGAGCTGGCGGTCAATGACCGGTGTGGAGGTGATGCCGATCTCGGGAGTCACCTGGTCGCAGCCGCGGTTGTCGGACGTCACTTCGTTGGTGCCGAGCAGCGAGACGTGCCAGAACAGATTGGTGCTGTCCGCGTCATAGGCATAGACGCTGTCGTGCTCGGTGGCAACGAATACGACGTTATGCTCGCCTTTGAGTGGAATGTTAACGCCCGCGGCATAGAGCGGTTGGGCATCCACCAGGCCATCGGCGGGCAGAACCCATAATTTTCCGAAGTGACTCGTGTTGACGCTGGCGGGCGTCAGGATTTGTTCGTTCAAGTTCTGTCCCGTGCGGCCATTGTCGTTGTGATAAGTCAGGACGTCGGTGGCCTGGGCCGGAGCGGATGGTGTGAAAGCAAAGAGAAGAAGAATCGACGGCACGACAATGCCGCATATTGCCGTCGCCGTGTTCGTGTGCTGCCAGATGGTGGGTTTACCCATCGACAGACTGTGGTTCAATTTCGACCGTCGGGTAATTCGGTGTTTTACCCATATTGAATCCAAACTGACCCACTGCCCTTTTTTCTGGCGCGGTAAAACGTATCCTGAGAATACGCGAAGACGCGTTTAACTCGTCGCTCCGGAAGGTGTCCGATTTGTCCGCTGCCCGTCTTACGGCAGCGCGTGTCCCGCAATGCTGCATTGAGGGCGTTCGCTGACGGCGTTGAGGGTGTAAGTGCCGCCAGCCGGACAATGCGGGATTTGGAAGAGGTACGGTTTGAGGTCGTCCCAGGTGGGAACGTCGGTGGGTTGTTTGCCCTTTTCCAGGGCCCATTGTTGTTTGGCCGCGTCAATCTGGCGGAGATTGTTGATGCAGGCATTGCGCTGCGAGACTTCCCGGGCCTTTATGAAATTGGGAATGGCAATCGCGGAAAGCACGCCGGCCATGGCCACGCCGGGCAGCAGCACGGCGTTCGCGTAGCTCTGGCTGCTGTTGCCGATGGTCAGGCAGCCTTCCGGCGTGTTGATGCCGACGGAGTAGGCAAAGGCGGGCCGGTTGCGGAAAAGGGATTGCAGCCACTGCGCCATCCGCGGGTCGGACTTGGTGTTGGCGGCCATGGCCTGTTGCTGCACCTTCATCAACGTCTCCGTGAAGCGCCGGCTCATGTAACAAAACTGGTTGCCCTGGTCGGGCAGGCCCTGCGCGAGCTGTTTGAATTCGTCGGTGGCTTTGAGGCCGGGGAGTTGACCGCTTTTCACGGCGAGGGCGTCGTCAATCAGCGTGTCGCTCGTGGCGATGAACAGGTAACCGCCGCTGCTGGCGGCACTGGGCCGGAGTTCGCCGATGAACGGCAGGGGCACGGGCATCGTCCGCAGCTTGAGGCCGGGCTTGTCCACGCTGATGATCTGCGGGTTGGCTTTCAACGCGGTGTCGATGCGATTGAAGAGGGTGTCGTCATTGACCTTCACGGCGAGCAACAGGCCCGGCGCGGGAATCTCCACCGCGCCGCCGTGAAGCGGCACGGGAATGTTGTTGGACGGGTCGAGCGTGAGGACCAGGCCGAATTCGCCGCCGAGCGAGTTGAGGAAGGTGTCCCATTTGATCTGGGTTCTTTGCTCAAATTGGGCGGGGAGTTTGTCCAGCCATTGCTGCGCCTGCGGCAGGTTGGCCTGGGCGGCCTCTTTTTGCGCAACGGTCCAGAGCACCGGCAGGTCCATGTCCGAGAAAACGGCCAGCGCAGTGTCGGCAGGCAGGAGGTCAAGGCCGGTGAGCGGATGCGGTTCCTTGCCGGCGAGTTGCCACAGAAAGCCGGCATCTTTTCCGGGATAATGATGCAACAACGCCTTGTTGCGGAACACGCCCTTCTCGATTTCCACCGAACTCAAGCCCACGCCGCTGACGTCTTCAATGCCGCTGTCCTTGATCAGGGTGGCGGCAATGTCGAACGCCTTGTTGACGTTGGTGGTGTCCTCCGGTTTAAGGTTGGGCATGGCGACAAACGTCTGACGCAAGGCGCTGACCCTGGTGGACAGGCCGTCCAGCCATTGCGCCGTGCCGAGATAGAGGTAGAAATTTCCGCCCGGATCGAGCTGGGACGTGACCTCGGTAAAGCTCGTTTTTTCCACCGAGACCACGGCGGCCGCGCCGGGTGCGCCGCCCGGGTTTTGTTCAGCGCCCGGTGCCGGTTTTTTGCTGCAGCCATAAATGAGGGTGACCAGGAAGCCGGCCAGCAGCAGCGCGGGCACGCAAAGAAACAGACGGTTTTTTTTCATGGTAAAATAGCGGGTTGCCATCGGGTGGAATTTTCCTTGCCCAGCCAAACAGGTTCCCGGAAAAGGTAAAGCAGAAAAAATGTCGGAACGGCGGGGTTGCATCAGACGGACTGAAGCGGGGATCCGGGCGAGACCCTTGCGCCGCAGTGTCAGCAAGAGATGAAAGCCCGCTGGGGCGCATCCGGGTTGGTTGCGGGGTTAAATGCGCCGTCCCAGAATCCCAACGGGATTCCGTCTCAAAGCCCAGGGTTGCGAGGAACGAGCCACCCTGGGTCATCGTCCCCAACCATTCCCAACCGCAACGCGGTTGCGGCCATTTCGTGCCCGCGGGCCGGCCACCCCGGCCACAACGCCGTTGGCGTTGGTTCCATTTCCGGACATGGACCCAAGGTAGCCCCGAAAAGTCGGGGCAACCTTGGGCTGAAGGGCACAATCCCTTTGGGATTGAACCGCCAGACCACGGCTCAACACCGAGATGCGCCCCGTCCGCGGGACAAAGAATAAATTCCTTTGAAATCCCCGGCTTTCCTGGCAAGAATCCGTATTCACTTTGCTGGGAAAGACGGCGTGCTGCCGTCCCTGGATTTTTGGGTCGGCGACACGCCAACCCGCCCAACGAATCAAATGGTTCTGCTGGAAGGAAAATTCAAAATGAAAGAATGCATGTCAACACACCGGACCGGCTGGAGAATCGTCTTTCTCACCGGGATGCTGCTGGCCCTGATGCAGGGCGTTCCATTCGCTGCCGCTGCGGCGGATGCCCAAACGGCGGCGGACACCAACAGTTATCGGAACTTCGATGTCGCGATTTTTGTTGAGTTGGCGGACATGCGCCACATGGCCGCCGATCCTCAGTGGATGGAGGAGAGCTGGAACCTGATCAGTCATGACCTGAAGGTGGACAAGGTGTGGCTGGAAACCTACCGGGACGGCCAGCTAACCACGGAAGCCGACGTGCGGAAGGTGAAGGCATTTTTCGACCGCAAAGGCATCAAGACGTCCGGTGGCCTGATGTGCACCAGTCCGGGCCGGCCCGGCGACCGCCTGACCGGCTTCGATTACGCGGATCCGGCCGATCGCGAGCGGTTCCGCCAGGTGGTGGCCTACACCGCCAGCCTGTTTGACGAAATCATCTTCGACGATCTGTTTATTTTCAATTCCCGGTCCGAATTCGACCAACAGGCCAAAGGCGACCTGAGCTGGACTGATTATCGCCTGAAAGTGATGAAGGAAGTGGGCGAGGACCTCGTCGTCAAAAACGCCAAAAGCGTCAATCCGAAGGTCAATCTCATCATCAAGCCGCCGAACTGGTACGACCAATATCAATTCTCCGGCTACAACCTGGAGGCGCAGTCCAAGGCATTCGACATGATCTATTGCGGCACAGAAACGCGGGACCCGGACAACACCGCCATGCACCTCCAGCAGTACCAGAGCTACGACATCGTGCGGTATTATGAGCACACCAAGCCGGGCCACTTTGGCGGCGGCTGGGTGGACCCCGGCGCGCGCCAGACCCTGAACCGCTACACCGAACAGCTTGAGGACACACTGTTTGCCAAGCCCAGGGAAATCACCCTCTGGAGTTACGGCAACGCACTGGAGACGTTGCGGGCGGCGGATGGGACCACCAACCTCACGAGCATCCTGTATGCGGACGCGGGCGACACCTTCGCGAAACTGGATTCGTTCCTGGGCAAACTCGGCCAGCCTTATGGCGTCGCGGCTTACAAACCCTTTGCGTCCTCAGGCGAGATGTACCTGCACAATTACGTGGGGATGATCGGCGTGCCCATGGATTTGTATCCGTATTTCCCCGAGGACCGCGGGACCGTTTTCCTCACGGAATCCGCCAAGTTCGACCCGGACATCGTCGGCAAAATTTGGAAACACCTGAACGCGGACAAGACGGTCGTCATCACCTCCGGCCTTTTGAAGGCGCTGCAGGGAAAGGGCATCGAGCAGATCGTGGAGGTCGAAGACACGGGCCGGAAGGCGCTGGTGAACCAGTTCACGTTCCGGCGGGTCATGGACGAGGAACCCGCGAACGTGTATAGCTCGGACAGCGGGATTCTGATTCCGGAACTGGCCTACGGCCTGGTCGATTCGGAGGAAATCATCCAGGGCCTTTACAAGGAAACCAGCCGCTATCCGTTGCTGTTGCAGGTGCGGGGCCTGTCCAGGGGCAAATTCTTCATCCTGACCATCCCGGAGAATTTCGACGACCTCTATCATCTGCCGCCGGAGGTTCTGTCGCAAATCCGCCGGGACCTGATGGCCGACATCCCGGTGTATCTGGACAGCCCGGCCAAAATCTGCCTGTTCACCTACGACAACAACACCTTTATCGCCAAGTCTTATCAACCCTTCCCGGTGCGATACAACATCGTCGTCAAAAAGGCCGGTGCCAGACTGTTCGATCTCCAGTCCGGCCGCGAGTTGCACGGCTACGTGAACGGTGAGACGACGGTCTTTGAAGTGTTGCAAGCACCGCGCACGTACAACGTGTACCGGTTCGAGTAGGCGGCATTTCAACGCCGGGCCGCCAGGTTGCTGGGTGTCGCTCACGCGGGCGCGCCCGCCCTTTGACTTCGGTTTACCGGTTAAATCAAAAATCTCTTTGAAATCCGCCGCTTTCTTGGCCAGAATCCGCGTTCGCTTTGCTGGGAGGGACGGCGTGCCGCCGTCCGCGAAAATTTGGGTCGGCGACCCGCCGACCCGCCCAAAGATTTTGACATGAAACGCACGCATCATTGCAATGAACTGCGCCCGGCGCACATCGGGCAGGTGGTCACCCTGGCCGGCTGGGTCCATTCCCGCCGCGATCTCGGCGGCCTGATTTTTATTGATGTCCGCGACCGCGAAGGCCGCACGCAAACCGTCTTCGACCCGTCCGATTTGCCCAAGGAACTGTTCGACCGCGCCGCCGCCTTGCGCAGCGAATGCGTCATCCGCGCGACCGGCAAGGTCCGCCAGCGGCCGGAAGGCACGAACAATCCCAAGATTCCCACCGGCGAAATCGAGGTAATGGTAACGGAACTCGAAGTGCTCAACGTGGCGGACGTGCTGCCGTTTCCGGTGGACGACCCCGAAGTGGCCAGCAAAGTGAACGAGGAATTGCGCCTGAAATATCGTTACCTGGATTTGCGCCGGCCGGAGATGGCGCGCAACCTCCGCCTGCGCAGCAAGGTCGCCATCGCCACGCGCCAATACATGGATGAGCAGGGCTTTCTTGAAATCGAAACACCCACGCTGTTCAAGTCCACGCCCGAAGGCGCGCGCGAATTTCTCGTGCCGAGCCGCGTGAATCCCGGAGAATTTTACGCCCTGCCGCAATCGCCGCAGCAGTTCAAACAGATTTTGATGGTTGGCGGCGTGGAAAAATATTTCCAGCTCGCCCGCTGTTATCGCGACGAGGATTTGCGCGCCGACCGCCAGCCGGAGTTCACGCAGGTGGACATCGAAATGTCGTTCATCGAACGCGAAGACATTTACGCGCTCATCGAAGGTTTGTTGAAGCGCGTCTGGAAAACCGCGCTGAACCTGGAATTGCCGACGCCGTTCAAACGGATTTCGTTTGAGGAAGCGCTGAATCGCTGGGGCATTGACAAGCCCGACACGCGGTTTGGGATGGAACTGGTGGATTTTACGGAGGAATTCCGCGCCAGCAAATTCAAGGTGTTCAGCGGCGCGGTCGCTGCCGGCGGTGTGGTGAAGGCGCTCAATGCCAAAGGCCTGGCCGGCGCCACGCAGGGCCAGATTGAAACCATGACCGAGTACGCCAAAAGCTTCGGCGCCAAAGGCCTGGCGTTCATCAAGGTCGAACGTGGAGGCGACGCCTCGTCGCCGCAAACAGCCGGGGCGACGGGGGCGTCGCTGCCACCCGTCGAATGGAAATCGCCGATCGTGAAATTCTTCAGCGACGCAGAAAAGGCCGCGCTCGCGTCGAAATTGAAAATCGAGGAGGGCGATTTGATTTTGTTCGCCGCCGACCAATGGCTGAGCGCGTGCGAAATCCTCGGCAAGATCCGGCTGTATTGCGCCGAGGTGTTGAAAGGGCAGGGGAAGCTGATGGTTGATCCGAACCGGTTTGATTTTCTCTGGGTGGTGGATTTTCCGCTGCTCAGTTTCGACAAGGAACAGAACCGCTGGTATTCGAGTCATCATCCGTTCACCGCGCCGGTGGCGGAGGATGTGCCGTTGCTGAAAACCGACCCGAAGAAAGTCCGCGGCCAGCATTACGACGTGGTCGTGAACGGCGTGGAACTTGGCGGTGGCTCGATTCGCATTCACCAGCCGGACGTGCAGAAAACAGTGTTCGAGGAAGTGCTGCAGATTCCGCCGGAAGAAACCCGGCTGCGGTTTGGTTACATGCTCGAAGCGTTCCGCTACGGTGCGCCGCCGCACGGCGGCATCGCGCTCGGCTTCGATCGCCTTTGCGCGATTCTCTGTGGCACAACGAGCATCCGCGACGTGATTGCCTTTCCCAAGACGGCCAAGGGCACGGATTTGATGACCGATTCGCCCGCCGCCGTTTCGCCCCGCCAACTGCGCGACCTGCACATTGAAGTGAAGGTGGCGAAGAAGGAATAGGCTGTGTTCGGCAATAAACCATTGCGGAAGCCGAAACCAGGATTTCGCAGGCGGGTTTTGAACTTTTTGGAAACATTATTTGTAGCTTATGTATTGGTTGTCCTGGCGGTGCTGATTTTTCAGCGCCGCCTGATTTATTTTCCAACGAAAATTCCTGGCGACCTGGTGGTTCAGGAGGCAGCCGAACATGGATTTGTTCCGTGGAAAAATCCGGCCGGCCAGATTATCGGCTGGGAAATTCCCGCCGATGGAGCTGCGACGGGCAGCGTGCTGATCGTTCACGGCAACGCCGGTTGCGCCCTTGACCGGGATTACCTTGCCGACCCAATTCATGCGGCCGCGCCCGTGAATGTATTCATCCTCGAGTATCCCGGCTATGGCGCGCGGGCCGGTTCGCCTGGGAAGCAAAGTTTCTTTGCTGCCGGTGAGGAAGCATTCGGGTTGTTGCCGAATAACCTCCCTCGATATGTGGTCAGCGAATCCATCGGTGCGGGTGTGGCCTGCCATTTGGCCAAAACCCATTCAACGGAAATTGCCGGGCTGTTGCTGTTTGTGCCGTATCATAATCTGGCTTCCGTGGCGCAACATAAAATGTTCCTTTTTCCGGCTTATCTGCTTTTATTGGACCGCTTCGCCCCGGCCAAAGACCTGAAGGACTATCATGGACCGGTTAAAATCGTTCTTGCCGGTTCCGACGAAATCATTCCTGTTACGTCTGGACATCGACTGTTTGATGGATACGACGGCCCGAAGGATCTCCAAATTGTTCCCGGTGCGCACCACAATGATGTTGCTGAACAATCCGCCGGGTGGTGGAAAGACGCTTTTCAATTTTGGCGGCTAAATGGCAAAAGGTGAAAACTCGCGAACACTTTTCATGAAGCCCGTCAAGACTGGCAACTTGTAGCCCATCGTTTTGACCCCTATAGGGTTCACCGCAATACTACAATACCAGGAACCGACCCGTTTACGCCCTGCGAGACTCAAATGCCTGCAGGAATTTGTCAGGCATTTCGTGCTGCATGATTCCGCCGCCTTTTGTCGATAACTCGAGTCAGGCGTCCTCTCACCCGGCGCAGATGGAATATCGGATACACATTCCCGACGACCTGAACAACCATAAACCAGAATACGACACCCCACCTATTCTGAACGCACGCAAACACCATGTAAGGGATAACCAATGCTGCCGCCCAAAAATGAGCTGCTTCCGCCCCTTCAATTTGGATTTGCACCCTGGCCGGATCACCGGGGTAACGCTTCAAATACACCAACGGCTGCAAATAGCGGAGCGGAGTCCGTCGGAGCAGCTCACCAAAGGCTGAAACCCCCAACACCCGGTAAAGCCTGCCCCGCATTTCCCACGCGCGCACCGTCCGCAACCAACGTGGTAATCTTAAAAGGAAGAGGGGACGCGCAAAAGCAACCCATCCAAGAAAACAAAACATCGTGGTCAAGGCAAACCATGGTGAGGTGAAGCCAACAGCGCGCCGGAGCAAAAAGAGCGGGAAAGCGAATGCAATGGTGACCGCGAAAAGGATTAATATGTCGGGTAACCTTTTCATTCGGAATAGCACTTAATGTCTGACGTTTCAAAGCCACCGCCACCGGCGGCAAGCCCAGCAACACGGCTGTGACCAACCAATCTCATATCTCGTCCCAAAACTCAAGGCGCAGCGGCCGTTGGCTCCAGGCGGTGTCAGGCGATTTTGCAACGGAAACCTGCCCCATACGAACGATTCCCTTTTGCACTTCGAACCGACCCTCGTCGCATCGAAGCAGCGCGAAGACGAGCTTTTAACCACGGATTACGCGGATGGGCACAAATTCAAAACCGCGAAAAAACGCGAAATACACGAACCGGATTTCAGGATTTATTTCAGCCTTCTTTACAGGGACAGCCACCAAGAGGCGCAAAAGGCGCAAAATCAATTGCTGGGAAACTGTCCGGCAGCGCCAACCTGTTTCTGTGCCTTCTGTGCATTTTTGTGGCAATTTAGTGCTGGCGCCGGCTTTAGCCTTCAGCCTTGCCTGAGACGAGCTTTTAACCACGGATTACACGGATTGCACAGATTTTAGCCTTCCTTGCCGCGCCGTATCCCGCAGTGCGGGAGAAGGCGGGAGAATTTAGCCTTGTTTTGCGCGGCCTGCCGCGTGGCGCAGCTTTACGCGGAAGATTGTTCAAAATGCGGGACTGACCCCTTCACGCTTTTGTCTCAATACTGAGGACTGACCCGTTTATAAGGATCACCATCACGCAGGGGCTGAATGGGAACATCGAAATCCCGCAATGCGCGGACTAAGCATCGAATCAAAGGGGAGCCGGCGAGCATGGCCGGGCTGGTACTCGTTTATTAAATAAGGAGGCAGAAACGCAGGAACTGTTTTTTCCTGATTTCCTGTGTTCCTTATTGAAATGAGTCTCGTTACCTCGACTCCTACAACAGTTTGAGCCGACTCACGTCGGCTGCTACGATTGAAAGGCTTGACATTGGTGTGCACGGGTCTAAGAATGTCCAAAGATGTCCAAAGTGCATTTCGCAGATTGGACATTGCGAACAGATGCAACTGACTGTCAAAGACGTCGCCGGGTTGCTCAACATCTCGGAAAAGACGGTTTATCGCTGGATTGATGAGCGAAAACTGCCCGGTTACCGGCTCAGTGGACAATACCGGTTCAATCGCGCTGAGCTGCTGGAATGGGCCACGGCCAATCGCATCAATGTTTCGCCACGGATTTTTGAGGAACCGGAAAACGGCTCGGCGCCGCTTCCGGAATTGTCCGACGCCTTGGAGGTGGGGGGAATTTTCTATCGGCTGGCCGGCAAGGACAAGCCGGCCGTGCTTCGCAGTGTGGTCGAGGTGTTGCGGTTGCCGGACAAGGTGGACCGCGAATTTCTGCTGCAAGTGTTGCTGGCGCGTGAGGCTTTGGAATCCACTGCCATCGGCGATGGCATCGCCATCCCGCATGTCCGCAACCCGATTGTGCTGCACGTGCCGCAGCCGGTGGTGACGTTGTGCTTTCTGGAAGCGCCGGTGGCTTTTGGGGCATTGGACAATCAGCCGGTACATACGCTTTTCACGCTGATCAGCCCCACGGTCAAGGCGCATTTACACCTGCTTTCCCGGCTGGCATTCGCCCTGCGCAAACCCGAATTCAAGGCGCTCATCGTCCGGCAGGCCAGCCGTGACGAAATTACGGCCGCCGTTAAAAAAATGAGCGACAGCCTGCGGGTTTCAAAAGCGACTCCCGAGAAGGAGGCGCCCCGGTGACGCTTTTGCTGTCAGCGATGGCCATCCTGCTGCTGGGCGCGATGGCGGTGTTGCTGCTGAGCCGGGTTGATCCGCCTTCGCCAGGAAGCTACAGCGCGACAGGTCGAAATCTTTCGTGGTTGGGCGCGGGGACAGTGGTCGTCGCGGCAGGGTTGGGTTGTGTTCCGGTGATTCAAGTCTTGCTGGGCGGTTCGGTTCTGCAATTTCGATTTCCCTGGCCGGTGCCGTACGGCGAATTTTTCATTGAACTGGATCCGCTTTCGGCGTGGTTCCTGTTGCCGACGTTTTTGCTCTCGGCGCTCTCGGCGATTTACGGCGTCGGTTATCTGCGGCCATGGCTGGGCCGCCGGTCGCTGGGTCCGGTCTGGTTTTTCTACTGTCTGCTGGTGCTCGGCATGATGCTGGTTCTGCTGGCGCGCAATGCGGTGCTGTTCCTGTTTGCGTGGGAACTGATGGCGGTGGCGTCGTTTTTCCTCGTGACGTTCGAGCATGAACGACCCTCCGTGCGCGAGGCGGGCTGGATTTATCTGGTCGCCACGCATCTGGGCACGGCGTTTCTGCTCGCGTTTTTCCTGTTGCTGGGGCGTGAAACCGGTTCCATGGATTTCGATGTCTGGGCAGCACAGGGGATTCACACGCAAGGATTGGCCAGTGTGCTGTTTCTGCTGGCGGTCGTCGGGTTTGGCACCAAGGCCGGGTTCATGCCGCTGCATGTGTGGCTGCCGGAGGCGCATCCGGCCGCGCCCAGCCATGTGTCGGCGTTGATGTCCGGCGTGATGATCAAGACGGGTATTTATGGATTGCTGCGCGCGTTCACGTTTCTGGGAACACCGCCGTTGTGGTGGGGGTGGCTGCTGATTGCGATTGGACTGACTTCGGGTGTGCTGGGGATGCTGTTCGCGCTGGCCCAGCACGATTTGAAACGGATGCTGGCGTATTCCAGCGTCGAAAACATCGGCATCATTGCGTTGGGCCTGGGCGTTGGTTTGCTGGGCATGAGCACGGCGTCACCGCTCTTGATGGTGCTGGGTTTTGGTGGCGCGCTGCTGCATGTCCTTAACCATGCCCTGTTCAAGGGGTTGCTCTTCCTCGGTGCGGGCGCGGTGGTGCAGCGCACCGGAACACACGAAATGGATCAGCTGGGCGGACTGCTGAAACGGATGCCGTGGACCGCCGCGGCTTTTCTGGTGGGCGCGGTCGCCATTTCCGGGTTGCCGCCATTGAACGGTTTCGCGGGCGAGTTCCTGATTTTTTTCGGCGCGTTCAAGGGCGGCATGTCAACCGGGGGAGAAATCGCCGTGCCATTGCTGGTGTTGATTGTGGCGCTGGCGCTCATTGGCGGGCTGGCGGTGGCAGGTTTCACCCGGGCATTCGGCATTATTTTTCTCGGCCAACCGCGCAGCGAACACGTCGCGCGCGCACATGAAGTGGACCAGACCATGCGGTGGCCCATGCTGGTCCTGGCGGCCGGCTGCGTGCTGGTGGGATTGCTGGCGCCAGTCGCGGCCGGAAGTTTGCAGGCGGTTTTGCGGACCGTGACGGCGCAGCCACCGGACGTGGTCGCGGAAAATCTCGGCGCGGTCATCAGCCCGCTGATGTTTGTGGTGATTGGGGCCGTTGCCTTTCTGGCGCTGGCGCTCGTGCTGATTATTTTGCGTGGCGGTCTGCTGGCCGGCCGGCGCGTGGAAGCCGGCCCGACCTGGGGCTGCGGGTATGCGGAGCCGTCGGCGCGGATCCAATACACCGCTTCATCTTTTGCGCAGCCGGTGACGGAATTGTTCCGCAGGCTGCTCGGCACGAAGAAACGGCTTTCGGAGCCGCGCGGACTTTTCCCGGCGGAAGCGGCGTTAAAAACCGAGACGCCCGACCTTTCGCATGAAGAAATGTTCCGGCCGATGTTCGAGCGCGCCAACGAATGGTTGTCGCGGCTGCGCTGGCTGCAACACGGCAACGTCCAGCTTTATGTCCTGTACATTGCCGTGACCTTGATGGTGTTGCTGGTCTGGAAATTTCGCTGACCATGAGCACGAAGACTAAAAGTCAGGAGCATTTACCA
The DNA here is from genome assembly GCA_963762585.1 of uncultured Verrucomicrobiae bacterium. GTDB lineage: Bacteria > Verrucomicrobiota > Verrucomicrobiia > Limisphaerales > UBA11358 > UBA11358. The sequence goes on along the minus strand of CAVXLF010000004.1, from coordinate 16,473 downwards.
TGGATAAACACCGATGGACACGGATTTTTTGGTAGGGCGGGCAGTCCTCTGCCCGCCGGACGACCGGTTGCCAATGACGGCGCGCACGGAGTGACGCGCCCTACCTCGCGAACGGCAGTTTTGCATTTCACCCGTGTGCATTCGTGTGCATCCGTGGTTCAATTTGGTATTTCAAAATGAGCGCTTTTTCTTTCTCCCGCTGCTGCTGGCGCTGGCCTTGTCGCCGTTGTTGCCGGGCATCATCAACCGCACCAAGGCGTTCTTTGCCGGCCGGCGCGGTCCGCCGCTGCTGCAAACCTATTTCGATTTGTGGAAGTTGCTCCAAAAAGGCGCGGTTTACAGCCGGACGACATCGTGGCTGTTTCGCACCGGGCCGCTGGTCGGACTGGCGGCGGTCCTGGTGGCGGCGATGCTGATGCCGCTGGGCAATTTTCCGGCGCTCATCGCGTTTCCCGCGGATTTTCTGCTGTTTGCCGGTCTGCTGGGAGTGGTGCGGTTTTTTACCGTGGCTGCGGCGCTCGACACCGGGTCGAGTTTTGAAGGCATGGGCGCCAGCCGGGAGGTGTTTTTTTCCGCCCTGACCGAACCGGCCCTGCTCGTGGCGCTGGCCACGCTGGCGCGACAGGCCGACAGCCTGTCACTTTCAACGATGCTGGGCCCGGCCACCGCGGTGCATTGGCTTCATTTTGGGCCGGGGCTGGCGCTGGTGGTCATCACGCTGATGATTGTGTTGCTGGCGGAGAACGCGCGGATTCCGGTGGACGACCCGAACACCCACCTCGAATTGACGATGATTCATGAAGTGATGGTGCTGGACCATGGCGGGCCGGACTTCGCGTTCATCCTTTACGGCGCGGTGCTCAAACTGTGGCTGTTCGCGGCGTTGATTGTGGGGATGGTGCTGCCGGCCACCGGCAACCCGTGGCTGAACCTGCTGCTCGCCGTGGGGGGAATGCTGGTCGTGGCCGTGACGGTTGGCGTGATTGAATCGGTCATGGCGCGGTTGCGTCTGCTGATTGTGCCGCAACTGCTCGTGGGCGCCGGTGCGCTGGCGGCAGTGGCGTTTCTCCTGGGACTGCCCTGAACCTTATGTTCATCACCAATCTCATCCTCGTCATCGTCGTGCTGACCAATTTAAAGCTGCTGGGTTCCAGCCGGCTGGGCGCTTCGATCCGCGTCGTGGCGGCGCAAGGCATGGTGCTCGGGTTGCTGCCGATTCTGGCGCATTGGAATGAGTTGTCCCTGCATTTTGCGCTGTTGGCGGTCGGAACCATTGTCATCAAAGGCATTGTGTTTCCCTGGTTTCTTTTCCGGGCGATCCGCGAAGCGGAAATCGGACGCGAAATCGAGCCGTACGTCGGTTATGCGACATCGCTGGTGATGGGGGCGGTGGCTTTGGGTGTGTCGGTTTGGGTGTGCACCCGTTTGCCAATGCCCCAGGATATCGCCTCGCCGTGGCTGGCGCCGGTTTCGTTTTTTTCATGCTTTGCCGGATTGTTTCTGATTGTCAGCCGCAAACGGGCGGTGAGCCAGGTGCTGGGTTTTCTCGTCCTGGAGAATGGAATTTACACGTTCGGGGTGGGGGTGGCGGCCCGGACGCCATTCCTGGTCGAAGTGGGCGTGCTGCTGGACGTGTTTGCGGCGGTGTTTGTCATGGGCATCACCATTTTTCACATCAATCGCGAGTTCGATCATATCAATACCGCCCGGTTGAGCACGTTGAAGGATTGATATGATTCTCGCCCTGGTCATTCTTCCGTTGCTGGCCGGTCTGGCGGCGTTCGTTTTGCCGAGTCCGGCCATCCGGCGCGGCTTGCTGGTGGGGACGGCGCTGGCGCAGGCGGTGATGACCGCCACCTGCTGGGAATGGACGCCGGACCCGGCGTTGGGCGGCTGGCTGGCATTGGACGCGGCGGGGCTGTTGTTTCTGAGCATCACCAGCGGATTATTTTTGATGGTGTCGTTCTATGCCGTGGGTTATCTCGGCCAGGAAGCGAACCGGCAGGCCACCGACCCGGAGGAAGGATTTCTGTTCGACAACGCGCCGGAAGCGGTCTTCATCGGCTGCCTGCTCCTGTTCCTGTCGGCCATGACCCTGGTGACGGTGAGCCAGCATTTCGGGTTGCTCTGGGTCGGCATTGAAGCAACCACGCTGGCCAGCGCACCGCTCATTTATTTTCACCGGCACCATCGCTCGCTGGAAGCGACCTGGAAATATCTGCTCATCTGTTCGGTCGGCATCGCGCTGGCGTTGCTGGCCAATTTCTTTCTGGGCGTGGCGGTGACGCAATCGGCCGGTGCGGGATTCCCGATGGTGTTGTCGGATCTCGTCACGCACGCGCGCGGGTTGCAAACGCCGTGGCTGGAGGCCGCCGGCCTGCTGTTCTTCGTTGGTTACGGGACCAAAATGGGTCTCGCGCCGTTGCACACCTGGCTGCCGGACGCGCACAGCGAGGCGCCTTCGGCCGTGTCGGCGCTGCTTTCGGGCGCGGTATTGAACTGCGCGTTGCTGGGGCTTATTCGTGTGCAGCAGGTCTGCGTGGCGGCCGGCCTGGGGGATTTTGGCCGGGACGTGTGGCTGGCGTTGGGGCTGGTTTCGCTGGTGGTGAGCGCGGTTTTTATTCTGGGTCAGACGGATTACAAGCGGCTGCTGGCGTATTCGAGCGTTGAGAACATGGGCATCATCGCGGTGGGCGTCGGCCTCGGCGGCGCGGGCGCGTTCGGCGCGATGTTGCACGCGGTGAATCATTCGCTGGCAAAGGCCATGTTGTTCCTGCTCTCGGGAAACATCCTGACCCGGTACCAAAGCAAAAGCATTGCGCGGGTGCGCGGATTGTTGCTGGCCGCACCGGTCACCGGACTGCTCTGGGTGGCGGGCTTTCTGGCCCTCACCGGCATGCCGCCGTTCGGATTGTTTCTGAGCAAGTTCACCATCTTGAAAGCCGCGTTCGACGGCGGCCGGTCATGGGTCGCGATCGGGCTGCTCGGTCTCCTCGCGATCATTTTCATTGGCATGACAACCGCGTTTCTGGCCATGGCGCAGGGCGAGCCGGAAAAAACCATCAGCCGCCGTGAGGACCGCTGGTGGCAGATCGCGCCGCCGGCGGTGCTTGGCTGCCTGGTGTTGTGCCTCGGTCTGACCGTGCCGGACCGGCTCATGACCGTGTTGCATCAAATCGCGGCAACCCTGGGAGGCACCCAATGAATTCCAGCCCGGTCAATGTCCTCCGCAATGGCGACACGGCGGCACTGGCGGAAATTTCCCGGCCCGGACTCGATGATTTCCGCGAGCTGGTCCTGCAGGCGTGCGAGAACGGCGGACGCATTGCGGCGTTGTTTGGTCAACCGGCCGGCCCGGACACCGTTCGTTTGATGGCCGTGCTGGCGAATGACGCGGAAGGCCAATTGACGTTGGGCGCGACCGAGGTGGGCGACCATTATCCCGCGTTGACTCCTGTCTGCGCCCAGGCGCACCGGTTCGAACGCGAGATCGCCGAGCAATGGGGCGTCCGTCCGGAAGGCCATCCGTGGCTGAAACCAATCCGTTTTCATCGTTCCTATCGCGCCGGACACGACGCCTGGAAACGTTCCGGGGAAATTCCCATTCAACCCGGGGTCGCGGATTTCTTCAGGATGACCGGGGACGAGGTGCACGAAGTCGCGGTGGGCCCGGTTCACGCCGGCATCATCGAGCCGGGACATTTTCGTTTTCAATGTCACGGCGAAAAGGTTTATCACCTGGAAATTTCACTCGGCTACCAGCATCGCGGCGTCGAACGCGCGCTCGTGGGCGGACCGAACCGGCGAACGATTCCCTACCTGGAAACCCTGGCCGGGGACACGACCATCGGCCACGCGCTGGCGTATGGTGAAGCCGTGGAAGCGCTCGCCGGGTGCCGGGTGCCGGCCCGGGCGCAGGCCTTGCGCGCCGTTGCCCTGGAACTCGAACGGCTGGCCAACCACACCGGCGACCTTGGGGCGCTGGCGGGTGACATCGGCTATCTGCCCACGGCGGGTTTTTGCGGGCGCATCCGCGGCGATTTTCTGAATCTGACGGCGTTGATTTGCGGCAGCCGTTTCGGCCGCGGCCTGGTCCGGCCCGGCGGCGTCCGGTTCGACCTGGATGAAGCCCGGCGAACGCAATTGGTGGAGGGTTTGGAACGGGCGCGCCGGGACGTGACCAGCGCGGTGAACCTGCTTTGGGACGCGCCGTCGGTCCGCGCCCGATTCGAAAACGCCGGCCCGTTGTCGCGCGAAACCGCCCTGGAACTGGGTCTGGTCGGGGTGGCGGCACGCGCCAGCGGCATCGAGCGCGACGTGCGGGCGCAATTTCCCTCGGGCATTTACCGGTTCGCCCAGATTCCGGTGTCGTCGTATCACACCGGCAATGTCTTTGCGCGGGCTTATGTGCGGTGGATGGAAATGCAGCGGTCGCTGGCGTTCATCTTGGATCAACTCAAGACGTTGCCGGACGGGCCGGTGTACCGGGAAGCCGGCCCGTTGGCGGCGAACCGCGCCGTGGTGTCGCTGGTCGAAGGCTGGCGCGGCGAGATCTGCCACGTGGCCTTGACCGGTGCGGCGGGAAAGTTCGCGGCTTACAAGGTGGTGGACCCGTCATTCCACAACTGGCCGGGCCTGGCCATGGCGTTGCGCGGCCAGCAGATTTCCGATTTCCCGCTTTGCAACAAAAGTTTCAACCTGTCGTATTGTGGACATGACCTGTGAAAATTTACGATTTGCGATTTACGATTTACGAACGGTCCGGGGCTGCCGTGTCAATTGCCAATCACCCATCCTCAATGGAATGACGTTATGTTGAAGGCTCTGTTCGCACGCGCTCATCAGAAACACCGCACGATCGGCTACCCCGATCAACCGCCGGTGCTGCCCGACCGGCTGCGTGGGCGGCCGCAGATTGACGCCGCCAATTGTCCGGATGGCTGCCGCGTCTGCGCCGATGTCTGTCCGACCGATGCCATCACCGTGGAGGCAAAGGGGGTGCGGCTGGATCTGGGGTGCTGCCTGTTTTGCCCGGAATGTGAGCGCGCCTGTCCGGAAGGCGCCATTCGTTTTACGCCGGAGCACCGCCTGGCCACTTCAAACCGCGACGCCTTGGTGCTGGGTGAAAAGGAATATCAACTGGCAAAGGCGCTCGACGAAAAATCGCGCAAACTTTTCGGCCGTTCGCTGAAGCTGCGCCAGGTCAGTGCCGGCGGTTGCAACGGCTGCGAAGCCGACGTCAACGTGCTGACGACCGTGGTGTTTGATCTGGGCCGGTTCGGCATCCAATTCGTCGCGTCGCCCCGCCATGCCGACGGATTGCTCATCACCGGGCCGGTCACGCAAAACATGGAATCGGCGCTGCGCCAGACTTACGAAGCCATGCCGTCGCCGAAGCTGGTGATCGCGGTGGGTGCGTGCGCGATTTCGGGCGGGCCTTATTTCGGCCACGCCGAACAGCGCGAAGGCGCGGGCAGCGTGGTGCCGGTGGATCTTTATATTCCGGGCTGTCCGCCGCATCCCATCACGATTTTGGACGGACTGTTGCGCTGGTTGGGCCGGCTGGATTCGGCTTGCTGAATTTCAGCAATTTTGCGATGATTATAGACGGACGGTTTTATGAATGAATTACTTCAAAATTTGATCAAACTTCAAGCGCTCGATTTTGGCGAAATCAAAGACAAAAACACCGACGTGGCCCGGGCCGGGTTGCGGGCCAAAATTCCCTCACAAATCATTGGCCATTATGACCGGCTGGTCGTGAAGGGTAAAAAGGGCATTACGATGGTTCGTGATCAGGTGTGCACCGGTTGTCATATGCGTCAGCCCATCGGCACGATTATGACCCTGAAGCATGACGAGGACATCCAGTTGTGCGAGAGTTGCGGCCGCTACCTTTATCTGGCGCCCGAGACGGAAGCGGCTCCCGTGGTGGTGCCAACCGCCCCGCCGAAGCCGGTGAAGAAGACCCGCAAGGCAAAGAAGTCTTCGGTGGCAGTTTAAACCGGCACCCGCAGATCTGCGAACCCGGCGCGACCGTCCGTGTTTTGCTATTCCTGAATAAAGTAACTCAGGTTCTCCAGCTCAATGGCCAGGTTGACATTGTTGACCATGACTTCCTCGGGCACGGAGAGGGCAATCGGCGCGAAATTTAAAATGCCGGTGATGCCGGCGCGGATGAGCAAGTTGGCGACTTCCTGGGCGGCGGCGGCGGGCACGGTCAGAATAGACATTTTAATGCCATTCTGAAGGACAAATTCCGCGAGCTTCTCCATGCCTAAAATCGGCTGGCGGATTTTTTTGTCGCGCGGCCGGCGCGGGTCGGCGTCAAAGGCGGCGACAATTTCGAATCCTTCCTTGCCAAAACCCCGATACGAAAGCAGCGCCAGTCCCAGATGGCCGGCGCCGGCCAGGATCACCGGTTGCAGGCGCGAGGTGCCGAGTTCATCGGCGATTTTTTTTGACAGGTCCGCCACGTCATAACCGAGCCCGCGCGTGCCGAAGGTGCCGAAATAGGCGAGGTCCTTGCGCAGTTGCGTGGATTTGACGCCGGCGGCCTTGGCGAGCGCTTCGCTGGAAACCGTGCCGATGCCGTTCTCGCGCAACCGCGCCAAGCAGCGGAGATAAATCGAGAGACGATAGATCGTCTTGCGCGGAATGACTGAACCGGTCTTCTTCAAGGCCGGAGAAATTAAGCAATCGAATGTTTAAGAGCAAGAACGCGAATGTTGCGGAAAAGCCAAAGTTCAAAGCCGCGGGTGGGATAATTTCCCGCTCGCCAAACCCGCTCATTTTACCGATGCTGGTGCTGGATTAAAGCTATGTTCACCGGAACCTACACCGCCATCGTGACGCCGTTCAAAAACGGCCAGCTCGACATACCCGCCCTGGAACGTCTCATCCGACTGCAGATCAAGGCGGGTGTGGACGGTATTGTGCCGGTGGGCACCACCGGTGAATCGCCGACGGTGGATTACGAGGAACATCTCGAAATCATCGCGCTGACGGTGAAATTTGCCGCGGGCAGGGTCAAGGTGCTCGCGGGCACCGGCGGAAATTCGACCAGCGAGGCGGTCTATTTGACGCAGGAAGCCGCGAAAATCGGGGCGGACGGTTCGTTGCAGGTCGCGCCGTATTATAACAAGCCGACGCAGGAGGGGTTGTTCCAGCATTTCCGCGAAATTGCGCGCGCGACCCGGCTGCCCATCGTGCTTTACAGCATTCCTGGACGTTGCGGCGTCGAAATCGGCGTCGAGACCGTCCGACGCCTCGCACGCGAATGCAGGAACATCATCGGCATCAAGGAAGCCGGCGGCAGTGCCGACCGGGTGTCGGCGCTGCGCGCGGCGTTGGGGCCAAAATTTGACATTTTGTCCGGTGACGATTCGCTCACGCTGCCGTTCCTGGCGGTGGGCGCCGACGGCGTCATCAGCGTGGCGTCGAATGTCGTTCCGCGCCAGGTGGTGCAAATGGTGGCGGCATTCCGACGCGGCCAGATCCGAAAGGCCTCGCAGTGGCACGCGAAGCTTTATCCGTTGTTCAAGGATCTGTTCCTCGAGACCAATCCGGTTCCCGTCAAGGCTGCGCTGGTGATGATGGGCCTGATTGCCGAGGAATATCGTTTGCCACTCGTGCCGTTGAGCGCGGCGAACCGCGCGAAATTGCGCGCGACCTTGAAGGCGGGCGGGGTTTTGAAATAAGGGATGAAACGTAAGACGTGAGGCGTGCATCGCCCATCACGTTTTACGCGTCGCATATCACATATTACACATGACCAGAATCATCATTACCGGGGCCAAAGGCCGGATGGGCCAGACGCTGGTTGCCTGCGCGAAAAATTTTCGCGAAGTGCAGATCGGCGCCCAAATTGACATGGGAGACGATCTTCCGGCGGCCGTCGCGCAGGGCGACGTGGTCGTTGATTTCAGTTTGCACACGGCGACGGCAGACATCGCCGGGCTGTGCGCACGGCACAAAAAGGCCATGGTCATCGGCACCACGGGACACACGACGGCCGAGCGGAATGAGGTTTTGAAATATAAAACCAGAATTCCGATGGTCTGGACCGCGAATTTTTCGACCGGCGTGAACACGTTGTTCTGGCTGACGCGCAAGGCGGCGGAGATTTTGGGTCCGGAATTCGACCTGGAAATCACCGAAATGCACCATCGCCTGAAAATGGATGCGCCAAGCGGCACGGCCAAAATGCTGGCGCAAATCCTGGCCGAGGTGCGCAAGGAGCGTCTCGACAAGGTGGCGCGGCATGGCCGGTTGGGCATCGGCGAGCGCGCGCCGGGCGAGATTGGCATTCATTCCCTGCGCGGCGGCGACGTGGTGGGCGATCATACGGTGGTTTTTGCCGCCAACGGCGAACGCATCGAACTGACGCACAAGGCCTCCAGCCGGGACACGTTTGCCAACGGCGCGTTGCGCGCGGCCATTTGGGTGGCCAGACAAAAACCCGGCCTTTATGACATGCAGGACGTGCTCGGTTTGAAATAGTTTTTAATTCTTAATTTTGAATTTTGAGTTGGCCGGCCAACCCGCTCCGTGAATTCAAAACTCGCCATCGTAGCCCTCGGTTCCAATCTGGGTGATTCGCGCCGGACCATCCTGGAGGCGATGGCGCGGCTGCAAAACTTTTCCGACCGGCCGATGCTCAAATCTTCGTTGTGGCAAACCTCACCGGTGAATTGCCCACCGGGTTCGCCCCGTTTGTCAACGCGGTTGCCGGCCTGGCGCTGCGAACCGGCGAAACGCCGGAATCGCTGCTGAAAAAGCTGCGCGAGCTGGAGGCGGAATCTGGCCGCCGGCCGAAAACGGTTCTCAACGAACCGCGTTCGCTGGACCTGGATTTGATCGCGTTCGGTTCGGAAACGCGCGACACGGTGGAGCTTGTTTTGCCGCATCCCCGGGCGCATCAACGGCGGTTTGTGCTTGAGCCGCTGAACGAGATTGCGCCGGATTTGATTTTGCCGGGGCAGGATAAAACCGTTGTGCAGTTGCTCGCGGAGCTTTCCTCCGATGAAGTCCTCGAACGGATTTAAGTCGGTGCCGCCAGCAGCGGTGCGGTTTTTGGTCCATCAACAGGGAAGACTGGAAACCAGGAACCAATTTTTCCTGATTTCAGGTTTTCCTGGTTAAATCCAAATTACGTTTTCCCGAAAATCCGCTGGTATTCGAGCCCGACGTAACGGTCGGTCATGCCGGCGAGATAATCGCACACAGCGCGATGCAGCCCGGTTTTGGATGCGCGCCGGCGTGCGCCACTCCCGATTTCCTTCGGGTGCGCCAGGTAATAATTGAAGAGTTGTTCGAGCATTCTGAGCGCGCGCTGGTTGGGTTCGAACACAACCCGGTTGAAATATAAATTTTTGTAAAGGTAATCGCGCAATTCGAGGTTTAATCCGCGGCGTTCCGGGCTGTGCTGCACGAGCGCCTTGGGAAACAACCGGACTTCATCCGCGGATTGCACCCCGGCGGCGCCGATGAGCCGTTCGCTGGTGTCGACGACGTCGTGAATTTGCAGGTCAATGATGGTGCGAATGATGAAGTAGCGGCGGCATTCGTCGGGCAGGTCGCCGTGCCCCTTTTTCACCAATCGAGCCGCCTGGGCCCAGAGGCGGACGTCGCGGCGCAGATTTTTTTCGGACAGCAACCCGGAATCAAGCCCGTCGTCGAGGTCATGGCTGTAATAGGTGATTTCGTCGGCCAGATTGGCGATTTGGGCTTCGAGCGAGGAATGTCTGGCGGCAAACCCTTTTCGCCGTCCCGGGTGGTCATAGGCGGTGTAGTGCTTCACCAGCCCTTCACGCACCTCCCAGGTGAGATTCAAGCCGGGGAAATCCGGATATTTTTGTTCCAATGCCTCGACGATGCGCAGGCTCTGGCGGTTGTGCTCGAATCCGCCGTGGCCTTTCATCAGACGATTCAGGACCGTTTCGCCCTTGTGCCCGAAGGGGGAATGGCCGAGGTCATGCGCGAGCGCAATGCTTTCGGCCAGGTCCTCGTTTAATTTCAGCGCACTGGCGATGTTGCGCGAAACAGCGGCGACCTCGATGGTGTGGGTGAGCCGGGTGCGGAGGTGGTCGCCGGTGCCGTTGAGGAAAACTTGGGTTTTGTATTCGAGCCGGCGGAACGCGCGCGAATGGATCACGCGGTCGCGGTCGCGCTGGTAATGCGTGCGCCATTGGGGGGGCGGCTCGGGGTAATCGCGTCCGCGGGTGTCACCGCTGAACTGGGCATAAGGCGCGAGGAGTTGCCGCTCGATTTGTTCCAGTTCCTGGCGCGTGCGGGGCATGGTTCAGATTAAGTGACAAGTGACGGATGACAGGTGACCTGAAAGGCATTTGGGTGGCGAGAGGTTTTTTCCGGCCACGGGTCGCCAGCCACGCGGCGCATCAGGTCGCCAGCAATTTCCGGACGGAAATGCCGCGCAGCTCGAACAGCCGGTGAATCACGTCCTCAATCAGATTGTTCGGGCACGACGCGCCGGCGGTGATGCCGACGGTGATTTTGCCGGACGGCAGCCAGTCGCGGGTTTCGGTTTCCTTTTTGGCGTGCTGGTCGTAATGGCGGATGAGCCGGTCCGACTCCATTTTGGCCGCGTTCTTGACGAAGTACGTGGGCAGTTTGGCCTCGCCCATTTCGGCGAGGTGCGACGTGTTGGAGGAATTGTAGCCGCCGATGACGAGCAGCAAATCCATCGGCTCGCGCAGGAGTTTTTGCAGCGCGTCCTGGCGGTCCTGGGTGGCGCCGCAAATCGTGTCGAAGAACCGGAAATGTTCCACGATGTTTTCCGCGCCGTATTTTTTCTCCATGGCGGTCTTGAACCGGCGTTGCACCTCCTCGGTTTCGCCGCGCAGCATGGTGGTCTGGTTTGCCACGCCGACGGCCTGCAAATGCAATTCCGGGTCGAAGCCCTGGGAATACGAGCCTTTGAATTTTTCCAGAAATTCCTGCTTGTCGCCGCCCCGGAGGATGTACTGGCAGACATAATCGGTCTCCGCGAGGTTGAAGACGACCAGGTAATGTCCGCTGCCGTAGGCGCGGGCCTGGGAGCTGGTGGCCTTGGTCTCCTCGTGCCACGCCTTGCCGTGAATGATGCTCGTGACGCTTTCCTTGGAATATTGCCGGACGCGTTTCCAGACGCTCATCACGTCGCCGCAGGTGGTGTCCACGAGCACGCAGCCCTTTTCTTCAAGCCGTTTGCGCGTGCCGACCTCGGTGCCAAACGCGGGAATCATCACCACGTCGCCGGCGTGCAGCCGCGTCATTTCCTCCTCGGTCGGCTTGGGCGAAATGATCTGGATGCCCATGTTGCGGATCTGGTCGTTGACCTCGGGGTTGTGGATGATTTCGCCGAGCAGATAGATGGGCTTTTCCGGCGGGAAATATTTCCGCGCGGCATAGGCGAGGTCGATGGCGCGCTCGACGCCGTAACAGAAGCCGAATTCCTTCGCGAGCTTCACGGTGAGGCTGTCGGCGGAAAGCACGCACCCGTCGGCGCGGACGCGTTCAACGAGTTCGCTGCGATAGTGCGACAGCACCTGGGCCTGCACGGCTTCAAGAATGTCGGGCCGGCGGAGGTTGACTTTTTTTTGCGCGGCAGGCGCTTCAGTTGACATGACGAGAGCAGTGTAACACGCAATCGGGCATCGTCTAGCGCGAAAGCCGGCGGAAAAGCTTTGCGGCGCCGGTCGGTCTCGTGCGATGATGCGGGATACGCGCATCGGAGCGTAGCTCAGCTTGGTAGAGCACCAGCTTTGGGAGCTGGCTGTCGCAGGTTCAAATCCTGTCGCTCCGACCATTTCCCCTTTTTTGACCCGGTGTGACTTTTAGGGACAAACAGCGACTTCAGCCCCATATCTAAAGAAGAATTTTCACTTTTGCTTGTCAGTGGGGGAGTGACAGCACATGACCCGTTTTGACCCGCTGCGACCGAATTTTGTGTGTCTAGTTGTGTGTCATCTTTGGACGGACCCGGCGAGCGGTGGAAATTCAGTTTCGCAATCGCTTCTTTCAACGGCAACATCCGCGCGTCGGTGTAAGTCTTGGCAGTCTGTTTCGGGTCGCGGTGCCGCATCAGCGCCATGCGCACGCGCTCGCTGGGCGTCCCTGGCGCAAGCTGTGTGCAATAGGTGACCCGGAAACTGTGAAAATCCAAACGACCGTCGCCGTGGTCTTCCCAATCAACGCCTGCCGCCTTGAGATCGGCATAAAACTGTTTGTAGCCGGGGAACTTTCCTTTGAAAATCAACTGCTCCGGTTTGCTGGACACTGGTTTGATCTGCTTCAATGCGGCTACGAGGTCGGGATGCAAGGGCAGGGCATCCTCGTAGTGATTTTTGGAAATGGCTGCCGACACGGTAATTTTGGGGGCCATGCCGTCCAGGTCAACGTCCGCCCAGCGCAATTGCTTGATTTCGCCTCTGCGAATGCCTGTGAGCGCCGCCACCAGATACACCGGTACTCGCCGGCCAGCGACCGCCAACAGCCGTTGGATTTCCTCGGGCGTGTAGGCGCGGCGTGCCCGCTTCTGGCGGCCTTGAACACGCAGCAAATCAGTTTTTTCGAGCGGATTCTGCGCGATATATCCGAGGCGCTGCGCCCACTTGAGAAAGGCTCGCGTCGCCACCAGGTACTCATTCAGGGTCTTTGGTGATTTTTTCTGGTGTTGCCGCCAGTTTTGAAACGCCTCGGCATTAATGTCCTGGAAATACTCCCATTGGCAATCTTTCATCAGCGTACCAATGTAATTCTCCACGCCTTGAACGTAACGCTTTACGCAGCCGGCGGTGGCGAGTTCGCGCGTGAAAAATTTAAAGTGATCTGCCAGTGGCCTGTTAGCCGCCTCACGGATTTTCGTCGGCGCGATCAAGCCGACCGATTCCTGGCTGTGTTCATTGAGAATCTGTTGGAGCTTCTGCTCCGCCGACCGTTTTTCGGTCACGTGCAGTGGAATGTCCTTCGTTCTGGGTTCGTCGGGAAAACGCACGCGCGCGCGATACAGCCGGGCAAAAATCAATTTGCCGTTGCGCCGGCGTTTGGGCCGGTAAATGTAAGCAATCATCTTTTTCCTTTCTCAATTGGCTGGTTGTTCCCGTAACCGTTGAAAATACGCTTTGACCTGGCTTTCCAACATCCCCACCGCCCGGCCAATCCGCCGCAACGGTGGCAACTCGCCGTTCTCCGCCTTCCGTCTTACCGTCCGCTTGCACACGCCGAAAATCTGTTCCAACTCCGGCAGCCGTATCAAGCGGTCATTGAATTTTTCTTCCGTTTGCATTTTACGTCACTCCTTCCATTTCCATCGCTTCTCGTGCTTGTCCCACTCCATTCCCTTTTGCAGCCGCTGCCGATAAAATTCAGCCTTCTTGCCGGATGCCATCGCCGCCATGGCTTCGGCCAGTAGATAAAACATATCCTGTTGCCGGTTCTCCGTGTCGAGTGCTTCCTCATACCGGACCTTCCGGTTGCCTTTGTCTTTCGGGTCGGTCTGCGCGAAGTCCAGGGCTTCCTTCGCATGCTTCCCGGTTTTTGGTTCATCCTCTGGCGCCGCTGGCATCAGCCGTTTGCTTGTTCTCAAGGGTGGCTCATCCGGGTCATCCACATAACCCATCCGGCGCTTTATTTCCGCTGCCCATGCCTTGCATTCACTCATCGACAGCACGATGTAGGGGCGAAGTTTGACTTTGCGTTTGGTGCCGAAGAACGTGTTTTCGATTCGGGTGATGTAAAAAAAGAACGCAGTCAGTTTGCCTTCCTTGATACGTTTGTGGACGGCCGCCCGTTGGACAGGCACGAACATGGAAACACCGGCGGGTGAAATTCCCACGTCACCCTTGTAATGTTCGCCGAGGGCTTCCAGCCACTGGCCGCATGCGTCGTGCGTCCCCTCCCGCCGATAGGCGCGGGTACCGGGCGTTGGCTCGCCAATAATCTTGTGCAGATCTTTCGGCACCTCGATGAAAGGAAACTGAATGAACGGCATGATTGTCTGTATGGTATCGTATGGAATACGATTGTCAACTACAAATCGGCGGGCGAATTATTTCCCGACTGTCGTGACTGGCGATTTCAGCTTGGCCTCCACGCCAGGCCCGGATTTGAGGAAGCTCCACAGAAAACTGCTCTTTGCCATGCTTTAGAGCGGTTTAGGGAAAACTGTAGCCATTTCAAAGGTAGGGCGTTGCTGCCGCAACGCCGGCGGCGCAGCAGCGCCGCCCTACCAGGGATCGGGTTTACACGGCCACAGTTTTACTTGAACCGCTATAGCGCAAATGTTGCGCAAAATTCGCGCGAATATTCGTCCAAATTATTGGTACTGGAAAAGCATCGGCAATGGATGGTTGCCAGCCCACCATAACAATTCTCCCGATACATTTTCCCGCGCGCGATTCCTAAGGGCAAATCAGGGAGCCGGGTTGCGAGTCAAGGTGGAGCAGCTTGGGCAACAGGGGCTGACGACCTTGACTTGCTAACCGGCGACCCACAATGAACACTCGATTCGCGCGCACGGCAACCAGCGGATGCGTTGACAAATGTTGATAGGAACAAGCGTTGCGATCGCGTGGACATTCGTCGGCCGGACTGGAGTCACGACCCTATCCCGGACGCGGCTTGGCCGCGACATGGACAAACCGTGTTCGTGGCCACGGACTGTTTGTGGCTCGTCCATTGCCAGACGATGGCCTGGGACTGGACGTGACTGCGGACTGACCGTGGACACAGCCAATCCGTGGCCGTGGCTTGTGCGTGGCGGGTCCATGGTCGTGGACTGACCGTGTCCGTGTCCGCGACTGCGGACGATGACGCGGCTCTTGCGCGTCCCCAGCGCGGCTACTGCGCGCACCCCAAGTCCTAATGAAATTTAGGGGTAAGGCGTATGGCAGATTAAACATGATAAACATGAACGGATGGCTCCCCGTTACCAGCGCCGGCTCAACCTCCCCTCCTGGTCCATTCATCCGCCTGGTTGCCGGCGCATCAACGATTGCCATTGTTGGTTCAATCCATGCACCACCGGTCTACGCTGAAAATACAACCGTCAGGAACCAACTTTGCCGGAAAATAGCCTTGAAAGATTTCTTCCCGGGTGTGCTACTCGGCATTGAAAGTGTCGGGAAAATTCAAGCCGAAGGGGAAGTTGCACTTTTGGCCTTGCCGGGTGCACATGCGGAGCCTGTGTCCACCGAGGGCCTTGCCACTTTCAGGCTGCGCGAACAGACGATGGATTTCCGGCCAACACCGTTTCCAAGGGACTACGCACGCTCAAACTTTCGGTGTGGAGGTAGCCCATGGTGGTTTCGAGCGAACTATGGCCCATCGCTAGTTGGATGGCACGCGGACTGACCCCATTTTCCATGCTGTGAGTGGCATAACCGTGCCGGAGTTCGTGCGGGAGAACCGAGATGCCGAGTTTGCGCCGGGCCTCTTTGACGGCACGCTGGACATTGGCCTCGTGCATCCGATAGCGGACTTCAATTCGAGTGCGAGGGTGGAAACAGGTGGTGAGTGAGGGAAATAGCCAGGCCCAGGGCCACGCGAACTGGTAATCGGGATATTTGATGGCGAGTTGATGTGGGAGCATGACGGGGATTTTGTTTTGCCGATCCCGCCGCCAGATGGCTTGGGCAAACGTCATTTGCTGGGCGAGTTCGGGCACCAACACCTTAGGCAGGGCAACGACGCGATCCTTGCCGCCCTTGGCCCCGACGAGAAACAGGGTGAGTTGATCCAGATTGAGGTCTTTGATGCGTAAATTTAACGGTTCGCAAACGCGCAACCCGCAGCCATAAATAAGGCGGGCAATCAAGTTGGTGGGATAGCCGGCCAGGTCTCGAATGGATTGGAGTAGGGCTTGAGTTTCGGGAATGGTGGGTGCATGACGCAGGCGAGCTGGTCGCTTGGCGCGGAGGGCATCCACGCCTTGAAGGGGTTGCCGCAGGACTTCCTTGTAAAAGAAGAGAACCGCGTTGAGGGCCTGATTTTGGCTGCTGGCGGACAAATCTCGATGGCGGGCGAGATCGGTTAGGAATCGTTCCAACTTTTGCTCGCTGGAAAGAACCGCTGGCATGGTGTTGAGGGCGGTCACATAATGGCGCAGCCAATAGACGTAAGTGGATTCGGTGGCGAGGGCCAAGTGTTGTCGGCGCAGTACGCCCCGCAGCCGTTCGATAGCGTTGGTTAGATTCATAATCGTAGCGAGTTTAGCAGTCCGGTGGGACAAAGGCTGTCCAACCTAGGAAATTGAATCAACGAACCGTCAGTCGCTGATCCAAATGAGTTCTGTTGGTTATGAAACACTTGCGCAAATTCGGGTTGGGAGTTAGGGTGAATTGAATCAACGAACCGCCAGTCGTTGATCCAGGCTTGGTTTTGTTGATAATGAACATCTTAGAACTTTTGAATTTGAGAAAATGAACAAATTGAATCAACGAACCACCAGTCGTTGAATAACAGTTAGGCGGC
>CAVXLF010000003.1:0-40186 GCA_963762585.1 uncultured Verrucomicrobiae bacterium | reverse complement strand
CCCGTTGGGATTCTTGGACGGCGCATTTAACCCTGCAAGAAACTGGGATGCACCCGACCGTTTAGGTGTTCAGAAAAGCCCTTTACACCGTTACGAGGGATGACTAGACTCCCGCGCTCTTATTGAATTTGAATTTATGGAAGCGAAGGCAAAGACGATTGACCAGTTTAAATTGCACACGAAGGACACGGGTTCGGCGGACGTGCAGATAGCGCTGTTGACGGAGCGGATTAACCATTTTACCGAGCATTTGCAGACCAACAAGAAGGATCACAGCTCCCGCCGCGGACTGCTGATGATGGTCGGCCAGCGTCGACGGCTGCTTGATTATTTGCAGACGACCGACCGGAAACGATACCAGACGGTCACGAAGAAATTGAAACTGCGCCACTAATTTGCGGCGGCGCGGCCCGGGTCGTTCACCTTCAGCCGCCTTCCGCTTTCGGATTCGAGCCGGGAAACGCGAACGGCCTGATTCCCCAACCAAACAAATCGCGTATGAAAAGAAACGTCACCCCGGGAAATTTCATTCAGTCCCGATTGCTTCGGGATTCACTGAAGTTCCTCCGGCGGTGACGGGAAAGTTAGAACATGTCAGATAAAATCACCGCCCAGGTGGGCGATAAACAGATCGTTATTGAAACCGGGAAACTGGCCAAACAGGCGGATGGCGCCGTTACCGTCCAACTCGGTGAAACCATTGTCGTCGTGGCTGCGGTCGCGGCGACCAAGGCCAAGGAAGGCCAGGAATTCTTCCCCCTGACCGTGGATTACCGCGAGAAGGCGGCCGCGGCCGGAAAATTCCCCGGCGGTTACTTCAAACGCGAAGGCCGTCCGACCGAAAAGGAAATTCTCACCTCCCGCCTGACCGACCGCCCGATTCGTCCGCTTTTCCCGAAGGGGATGTATAACGAGGTCCAGGTCCAGAGCATTGTGCTGAGCGCGGACGGCGAAAACGACCCGGATATTTTGAGCATTGTCGGCGCGTCCGTGGCGCTCATGGTCAGCGACATTCCGTGGGCCGGGCCGCTGGGCGCGGTGCGCGTCGGCCGCGTCAAAGGCCAGTTCGTGGCCAACCCGACGCATTCCGAGATGAAGGAAAGCGATCTCGATCTCGTTTATGTCGGCAATGAAAGCGACATCGTGATGTACGAAGGTTCGGCGAAGGAGATTACCGAAGCCGATTTCAATGCCGCGCTGAAATTCGGCCAGGAATGCTGCCAGCCGCTGATTGCCGCCCAGAAGGAACTGGTCGCCAAGGCCGGCAAAAAGAAACGTGAAATCAAACTGAGCATCGTTCCCGACGAAATTCTGCAGGAGGCGAAAAAACTTGGTGGCGACCGTTTTGTGCCCGCGCTGCTGACGCCCGGCAAACTCGCGCGCGAGACCGCGTGCAAGGCGATTCAGGACGAAGTTGGCGCGAAGCTCGTCGAAAAGTTCGGCGCCGAAAAAGTGACCGATTTCGTCATCAAGGACGCCTTTTATTACATTCAGAAGGAAGCCGTCCGGGCTTTGGTTTTAAACAACGGCAAACGCCTTGACGGCCGCGCCTTTGACGTGGTGCGCCCGATTTCAAGCGAGGTGGGCATCCTGCCGCGCGCGCACGGTTCGGCGCTTTTCTCCCGTGGCGAAACCCAGACCGTGACGCTCGCCACGCTCGGCACCGGTGACGATGCGCAGGAATTCGATTCCTACACCGGCGGCGAGAATGAAAAGAAATTCATCCTGCACTACAACTTCCCGAATTTTTCCGTCGGCGAAACCGGCCGCATTGCCGGCCCCGGCCGCCGCGAAATCGGCCACGGCGCGCTCGCGGAACGTTCCATCGAACCCATGCTGCCGGCCGAGAATTATCCGTATTCCATCCGCGTCACGAGCGAGATCATGGAATCGAACGGCTCAACCTCCATGGCGAGCGTTTGCGGTGGCACCCTGGCATTGATGGACGCGGGCGTCCCGATGATTCGTCCGGTCGCCGGCATCAGCATCGGCATCTGCACCGCTTACGGCGCCGACCATAAAATCTCACAATACAAGCTGCTCACCGACATTCTCGGCTGGGAAGACGCGTATTGCGACATGGACTGCAAGATTGCTGGCACGGAAAAGGGCATCACCGGCTTCCAGCTCGACTTGAAGCTGAAGGGCATTCCGCACCCGTTGATGGCCGAGACCATCGAGGCTGCGCGGGTCGCCCGGCTGCACATTCTGGGTGAAATGGCCAAAACGCTGGCCGAGCCGCGCAAGGACATCAGCAAATACGCACCACGCATCCAGACCGTCAAGATCAACCCGGAAAAAATCGGCGCCCTCATCGGGCCCGGCGGCAAGAACATCAAGAAACTCGTCGAGGAATCCGGCTGCGAAATCGACATTGAAGATGACGGCACGGTGAACATCTTCTCGGTGTCGCCCGAAGGCATGAAGATTGCCCTTGACGCGATTACCGGGATGACCGCCGAGGCCGAGGTTGGAAAGGTTTATCGCGGCAAGGTTGTCACCATCAAGGAATTCGGCGCGTTTGTGGAATTCCTGCCCGGCAAGGACGGCCTGGTTCACATCAGTGAGCTGGCCAACTTCCGCGTCAAGAAAACCGAGGACATCGTCAAGCTGGGCGATGAAATCTCGGTCAAATGCCTGGGCGTGGACGAAAAAGGCCGCGTGCGCCTGTCGCGCAAGGCCGCCATGGAAGAGCGCGACCAGGAAATGGCGGAGCCGGAGAAGAAGTAAAACCGCCAACGAATACCATCAAAACCTCGGCCTGGGCGAAAACCTGTGCCGAGGTTAACTTTTTTTACGGCTATAGCGGTTCAAGTAAAACTGTGGCCGTGTAAACCCGATCCCTGGTAGGGCGGCGCTGCTGCGCCGCCGGCGTTGCGGCAGCAACGCCCTACCTTTGAAATGGCTACAGTTTTTCCTAAACCGCTCTAAAGAATTAACCGCGAAATACGCCAAATACGCTAACAGGATTTCCCTAAAACTTTTTTCGCGTATTTCGTGTATTTAGCGGTTTAAATTCTTTTCGCCAGTTCCGCCTGGCTTCTGGCAAAGATTTCCTTGTGCAGCGAATTGCCGTGCGCATCCATGGTCACAACGGCGGGGAAGTCTTCGACTTCAAATTCCCAGATGGCCTCCGGCGCGCCGAACTTTTCCATCATATAAACATTACGCACCTTCTTGATGCACTCGGCCAGCACCTGGGCCGCACCGCCGATCGCGTGCAGATACACGCAGCCAAATTCCTTGCAGGCCGCCAGCGTCTTGTCGCCCATGCCGCCTTTGCCGATGATGCCGCGGATCCCAAAGTCCTTGATGACTTGCGCCTGATACGGCTCTTCGCGGATGGACGTCGTCGGGCCGGCGGCGGTGGCCTTCCAGGTGCCGTCATCCTGTTTCATCACGACCGGGCCGCAATGATACAGGATGCCATCGCGCAGATTGACGCCCGGCGGCAGCTTACCGCCCTCGTGCAGATACTTGTGGACCGCGTCGCGCCCGGTAAATATGACACCGGAAATCAGTACCTCATCGCCTACTTTCAGCGCCCGGATTTTTTCTTCGGTGAACGGGAAGGAAAGTTTAATCATCGCGAGGTCTCCTCAATACAACCATTTTGCAATTTTGCCCACGGCATCCAGCATGACACCCTGACGGCGGTAGGCCCAGCACATGTAGCTGATGCTGACGAAATAGGAGGCGGGCAGGCGGTTCGCCGCACAAATCTTCACGCCCAGCAGCGTCGTTTTGCCGCCAAATCCCATCGGCCCGATGCCGAGTTCGTTCGCCGTTTTCAAAATGTCCTGCTCCAGCTTGTCCAGCTCGGGATTCGGATTGCGATCGGGAATCAGCCGCAGGAACTGGGTTTTGCTCAGTTCGTAGCCGGTGGCGCGGTCGCCGCCGATGCATACACCGAGAATGCCCGGCCCGCAGCCCTTGCCTTGCGCCTGCAACACGGCGTCGAGAATCGCCTTGCGACAGCCGTCAAGATCGCGGTTTGCATTGAGTTTTTCATTCGGCAGGGAATATTGCGCGCCGACGTTTTCGCAGCCGCCGCCTTTGAGCACCAGCCGCACGCTCACTTCCGGCAAACGATGTTGATGGAAGTGAAATGTGGGGGCACCCGGCCCGCAATTGGTGCCGTCGTTCTTGCCGGTGAGCGAATCCACGGAATTCTGCCGGAGAAAACCTTTCTTCGTCGCCAGCGTCACGGCTTCCTTCGCCGTTTCCTCGAATGCAATCTGGTCGAAACCGACCGGACAATCCACGTAAAACAGGATGCTGCCGGTGTCCTGGCAAATCGGCTGCGACTTGCGTTTGGCGAGCTGGATGTTCTGGTCAATGATTTTCAGGGCGGATTCGGCGATCGTGCCCTTCTTTTCCTGTTCCAGCGACGCGAGAATGGATTGATTGACATCATCGGGAATTTCCGCCAGGTGCGGCGGATCAATTCCAGCAGGGAATTTTGCAGTTCGGTCATAAATCTGATGCAGCGTAAGACCTTGCGCCACCAGCGTCAACCGTCACCGTTCGGAGTTCCGCCTTCAGGCGGCTGCCGATGCTTGTTGAGGAACCGCCTGAAGGCGGAACTCCAAACCAAGTGTTCTATGGGGCGTCAATCTAGGCAATTCACCAGCACTATCATCAACCTCGGTCAGCGGAACGAACGACAGCGCAGACCTGGAGCGCCGGCGGGACGCCGGCGCTCCCAGGAAGGCATTGTATATCAATAAATTCGAGCCGCAGGCTCGACGCTACATCGCCCCTGGTTTAACGTCGAACCATGAACAGTGGCCTCCGTGTCGCCACACCACCGTCGAAGCCATTGATGGTTTATGATGGCGACTGCAATTTCTGCACGCTCTGGATCCGGCGCTGGCAGCAGACGACCGGCGGCAGTGTGGATTATCTGCCCGCCCAGGACCCGCGCGTTTCGGCGCAATTTCCCGAAATTTCCCGCGAACTATTCGATACCGCCGTCCAACTCATCGAAACCGACGGTACGGTTTATTCGGGCGCAGAAGCCGTCCTTCGCGCGTTGGCGCACAATCCGAGGCGTCAATGGCCATTGCGCACCTACGTAAACTCGCCGGCGTTTGTCGACGTTTCAGAATGGGCTTACGACCGGGTCGCCAAAAACAGAACACTGTTTTCCCTCCTGACGCGTTGGGTCTGGGGGCGGCATGTTGAGCAACCGACGCACAGGCTCACGCGCTGGTGGTTCCTTCGCGCGCTGGGTTTGATTTACCTCATCGCGTTCGTTTCGTTGTGGACGCAAATCAGCGGGCTGATCGGACATGACGGTATTTTACCCACGGACCAGTTCATGACGGCGGCACAGCAACAATGTGATCTGCAAGGTATCGGCCTGGACCGGTTTCGATTAGTGCCTACGCTATGCTGGTTCGATTCCTCCGACGGTTTTCTCCATTTCCAATGTGCGGCGGGCGCAGTGTTGGCCGTCGTTTTGATTCTGGGCATCGCACCGGCGCCGTGTCTTGCCTTGCTCTGGCTGCTGTATCTCTCGCTGGTGACGGTGGGGCGCGATTTTCTCGGTTTTCAATGGGACAACCTGCTGCTCGAAGCCGGTTTTCTGGCCATCTTCTTTGCGCCGTTGCAACTGGTGGCACGGGCGTCCCGGCCGTGTGTTCCGAGCGCGGGTGTCATACAACAGCAGAAACTCACAGGCGAGACGCCTGTGCCACTAATCGTGCTCTGGCTGCTGCGGTTGTTGTTGTTCAAATTGATGTTCTCATCCGGTTGCGTGAAACTGTTTAGCGGGGATCTGACGTGGCGCCATCTCACCGCACTCACGTTTCATTATTACACCCAGCCGTTGCCGACCTGGATTGCCTGGTACGCGAACCAACTGCCGGTATGGTTTCAAAAGGCGTCCTGTGCGGCGATGTTTGGCGTCGAGCTGGGTGCGCCGTGGCTGATTTCTGCGCCTAGACGGTTGCGATTTTGCGGCGGGGCAGCCATTGTATTTCTGCAAATCCTGATTCTGTTGACCGGCAATTACACGTTTTTCAACTGGCTCACGCTGGCGTTGTGCATTTTGCTGCTGGATGATTTTGCATTGGCCCGATTTGTGCCTGGCCGGTTTTTTAAACCGAACCGTCGTACGCCCGGAGCGCCGGTCTCCGACCCGGCATGTGCCGTTGACACAGGGCTTCGGGCCGGGCCGGAGGCCGGCGCTCCGTCCTGCCGCGGCTGGCCGCACTTCATCACCGTTCCGCTGGCGGCCGGGGTAACGATCCTTTGCGTGTTTCAGACCAGCCTGACGCTCGGTGCCCGGCCTGGCTGGTTTTTTCCGGTGGCGGTGGTGGACGCCTGGCTTGGACCGCTTCGCACGTTCAACGGCTACGGTTTGTTTGCCGTGATGACCACCGAACGGCGCGAAATTATTGTGGAAGGCAGCAATGATGGCGTGAACTGGCTGCCGTATGAATTCAAATACAAACCCGGCGACGTGAACCGGCGTCCGGGCTTTGTCGCGCCGCACCAGCCGCGTCTGGACTGGCAGCTATGGTTCGCCGCGCTGGGCGATTACCGGCAAAACCCGTGGTTCATCAATTTCTGCCAGCGCCTGCTGCAAGGATCGCCGGACGTATCGGCGTTGCTGGCTAAAAATCCGTTTCCAGACCATCCACCGTATTACCTTAGGGCCGAACTTTACGACTATCAATTTACCAATTTTACAGAGTGGCGCGCGACGGGCCTTCGCTCCAGCAAAGCGGTCGGAGCTTCGTCCCCGCAGGCCGGCGCGTGGTGGAAACGGCAGCTCATCGGCGAATATCTGCCGCCAATCTCACTGTCTCGATTTTGAAAAAAACAGAACTTCCTCTCGACAGGAGACAACACATTGTTAATTTCGCAGCGGCCATGGCCAAAACCAAACGCATCGGGATTTTAACCTCGGGCGGGGACAGCCCCGCTTTGAACGCTGCCATCCGCGGGGTGGGCAAGACCGCGCTCGGCTTTTACGGCATGGAGATCATCGGTTTTCGCGACGGCTTCCGTGGCTTGGTGGAAGACCGGCGGTTGAAACTCGACAAGGCCGCGCTTTCCGGAATCCTCACCCTCGGGGGCACCATTTTGGGCACCAGCCGCGACAAGCCGCACCGCATGTTGATTGACGGGCGCACGCGCGACATGACGGATGTGATCGTTGAAAACTACAAGAAAAACGATCTGAACGCCCTCGTCTGCCTGGGCGGCGGCGGCACGCAGAAAAACGCACTTTACCTCGCCAAGGCCGGGATCAACGTGATTACGCTGCCGAAGACGATTGATAACGACGTGGTGCTGACCGATTCGACCTTTGGTTTCGCCACGGCGCTGGACATCGCGACCGAGGCGATTGACCGGTTGCACAGCACGGCGCACAGTCATCATCGCATTGTCGTCGCCGAAATCATGGGGCATCGCGCGGGCTGGCTGACGTTGGGGGCGGGCATCGCGGGCGGCGCGGACGTGATTTTGATTCCGGAGATTCCCTACGACGTGCAGAAGATCGCCGATGCCATCAAGCGCCGCAGCCGGCACGGGACGAATTTCAGCATTGTGGCCGTGGCCGAAGGCGCGATGAGTCTGGAAGACGCGCGCACCTTCAAATCCGCCGAAAGCAAACGTGAACGCGCCCGGACATTGCATGATAAAAAAGAGGCGAAGAACGAACTCGCCGCCCTGGAAGCGCGCCATACGGGAAACACCATGCGGCTGGCCCGGCAACTGGAGGACCTGACGCACCTTGAATCCCGGGTGACCATCCTGGGCTATGTGCAACGCGGCGGCACACCGTCACCGGCCGACCGGCTCCTGGCCACGCGGCTGGGCAGCGCGTGTGCCGACTTGATCAATGAAGGCTGTTTTGGCGTGATGGTGGCCGCGCGCGGCGACCGGACGGAGCCGGTGCCGCTGGACAAGGTTGCCGGCAAACGCAAAATTGTTTCGCCGGACCATTCCTGGGTGGAAACGGCCCGGCGCGTGGGAACCTGTCTGGGGGACTAGGCTTTGATGACGGTCGCGCCCGCGGCCGGACGCGAATTAAAAATCATGCAGTCAATGCCGGTTTTTGTCTTGTAGGCCGAGCTGATGTTTCTTGAAATGGATTCAATGGCATCGGCTTTCACCAGTGCCACCGTGCAGCCGCCAAAGCCGCCGCCGGTCATGCGACAGCCAAAAACCCCGCCTTTGACGCCGATGCCTTCCGCGATTTCAACGAGCGCGTCGAGTTCCGGGCAACTCACCTCGTAATCGTCCCGCAATGAGGCATGGCTGGCATACATCAGGTTGCCCACCGTCGGCCAGTTGGAGGCGCGAATTCCTTCGGCCGCATGCAGGGTGCGTTCAATTTCGCCGATGACGTGGCGCGCGCGGCGATAAATCACTTCGTCCATCCGGCTTTTTGCGCCTGCCAACGTGTCGGCGTTCGCATCGCGCAAGGACGACACGCCGAGGGCTTTGGCGGCGGATTCACACTGGGCGCGGCGTTTGGCGTATTCGCCGCCGGCCAGCTCGTGTTTGACGTTGGTATTGATGATGAGCAGGGCGACGGCGGGATCATCCATGGGCACGAATTCGGTCTGGCGCGAGCGGCAGTCGAGCAGGAGCAGATGATTTTTCCGGCCCATGACGGAAATAAATTGGTCCATGATGCCGCAGGGTACGCCGGCGAATTGATGTTCCGCCTGCTGGCAAAGCAGCGCTTTTTCGACCGGGTCAATGGTCTTTCCGGTGGCGGTCTCCAGCAAGGTAGCGGTGCAGACTTCCAGCGCGGCGCTGCTCGACAAACCGCCGCCCAGCGGAACGGTCGAGTGCAACAAGACATCCAGTCCGGGCGACTCGATGCCGCGCGCCTGGAAACCGGCGACGACGCCGCGCGGGTAATTTGACCACTTGGGCCGGCCGGGTTTGACGGGCGTGGACAGATCAATGACGGCCGGTTCGGCGTCGGAGGTATCGCAAATTTGAATCGCCTTCCGGCCATCGGAAGTCAGGTCGGCAGCCATGACGGCATAACGTTCAATGGCCATGGGCAGCACGAAGCCGTCGTTATAATCGGTGTGTTCACCGATGAGGTTGACGCGGCCGGGCGCGGCGACGATCCAGCGCGGCGGGCGGCCGTAGGTTTTTGCAAATTGTTTTGAAATGCCGGTGGTGAGTTCCTGGAGTGTCATGAATAAATAAAAATCGCCGGGAGGATAACCTCCCGGCGAGCTGAAAATCAATTTATTTCAGGCCGACGGTGGCGTTTTCCGGCCGCGCGCCGCCCCGAGGAGCATGAGCACGCCGAAGACGAGCAGCACGACGCCCCAGATGAGATTGATGTTGATGCCCAGTGACAGCACCTTGTCGCCGCCGATGGCCCCCTCAATGAGCAGCAGCACGCCGATGAGCGAAAACATCAGGCCGATTGGCCAGCGGATATCGAGTCCCATAAAGTGAGTTCCTTTCGTTTTTCAGTTTACCAGAAAATGATGTTTAAAATCACGCAGGCAATGAGGAGCACCGTGCCGATGACCGGAGGCCGCTGCCAGACCGGCAGATTGTGGTCCACGGTTTTGGGCGTGAGCGAATAAACGAGTCCCTTCAATTGCTCGTCGGTCTTGGTGCGCCGTGTCGCCAGCGAGATGAACACGGTGGCGAGGAAGCAAATGGTGAAGGCGAAGATGGCGAGCCAGAAGTTCTGGGCCATTTCGCTGGGGAATTGGGTGACCAGGCCGAGATAGCCGCCTTTCATGTGATTGATGACGTGGCCGTCGGCGTCCACATTGCCGACGGTGGTGGTGTACGCATGAAAGACCGTTGAACCGGCAATGCCGGCAAAAAGTCCAAGAAACGCGCCGACGCCGGTCGCCCGTTTCCAAAACATGCCGAGCAGCATCGTCGCGAAGATGGGCGCATTCACAAAACCAAACACCAGCTGGATGATATCCATGGCGTTGTTGTATTGCTTGGAAACATAGGCGCAAAAGATGCTCAACACGATGCCGACCACGGTGATGCATTTGCCCATCCAGAAATAGTGCGCATCGCTCTTGTTCCGCACCAGATAAGCCTGATAGAGGTCATAGGTCCAGATGGTATTGAAGGCGGTGACATTGCCCGCCATGCCGGACATGAAGGAAGCGAGCAGGGCGGTGAGCGCCAGGCCCAGCAGGCCGGGCGGACAATATTTTTTCAGGAGCGAAAGAATGACGCTGTTGTAATCGTTCTCCGCAATGCTGTTGTAAAGCCCCTCCTGAATCTGGCTGTCGGAAAGTTTGTTCGCCGCATTGGCGGCAATCAGCTGGGTCACTTTGGTGTCGCTCCACCTTCACCCCGAGCGCATCGCTGACGGACTTGAGGGCGGCCGCATCGGTCGGGCTGGAACTCTTTACCACGTCGATCGCCTTGGCATAATTTTCCTGCGAAACAATTGGCGGCGGGATGCGGTAATCCTTGCTGGGCATCGAGGCCAGGGCGATGGCGACCATGCCGGGCAGGATGACCAGCAGGGGGAAAAGCATCTTGGGAATGGCGGCGACGAGCGGGGTATTGCGGGCGGCAGTCATGTTTTTGGCCGCCATGGCGCGCTGCACGACCAGGAAGTTCGTGCACCAGTAACCGAACGAAAGCACGAATCCGAGACCAAAGACGACGGCAAACCAATCCACCCCCAGGGGATTGGCGGTGGGTCCGCCCAAGACCGGCTTCCACACGCTCGTCCAGGCATCCGGCGCATAGTGAATGCCGGCCGGCTGGAGATAGTAGGCAGACGGATTGGTGGCAACCCCTTGCAGTGAATTTTTCACCGAGTGCCATCCGCCGGCATCCCGCAACCCGAGATAAACCACCGGTGCGAAGCCGAGGACAATCATGAAAAACTGCAGCACCTCGGTGTAGATGGCCGAGGTCAGACCGCCTTTCAGGACGTAGAGCAACACCACCCCGGAGCAAATCCAGAGATAAATGTCATAGCTGCCAAAATTTATCCCGAAAACATTCGTGTCCAATTTCCACGGCAGCAGGTTGGTGAGCAGCCGGGCCAGCGCGTCCATGGAAATGCCGGAGGCGAACACGGTCATTACGGCAAACGAGAGCGCATTGAGGGCGCGAACGGGTTCATTGAAGCGCATTTTCAGGTATTCCGGCACGGAGCGCGCCTTGGACCCGTAATAGAACGGCATCATGAAGACCGCGAGGAAGACCATGGCCGGGATCGCGCCCACCCAATAAAAGTGGGCCTGGGCGATGCCGTATTTGGCGCCGCTGGCGGCCATGCCGACCAGTTCAAGCGCGCCGAGGTTGGCGGCCATGAAGGCGAGGCCGGTCACCCAGGTGGGAATGGAGCGCGCGGACGTCAAAAAGTCCGATGACGTTTTCATGTAGCGCGCGAGCACCCAGCCGATGCCGAGGACAAAGGCGACATAGGCAATTAAAATGGTGTAGTCAACCCAGGCGAGATGAATTGGTTGCATAAGGATTGGCGCATGATTTACGGAACAGTTTCGGCGATGTCAATTCAATTGCCTTTCATTCTTGCAGATTTTTTTAACCAAAACTGGACTGCAACCACAGCAACTTGTAAGATTTCACAGATGTTTCGCTCATATGAAACCAAGGGTTCGATTAGCAATGCAAATTTTGGCAAAACGGCCGACGGCCGGCCGGTTGAAATTTACACGCTACGAAATGGCAACGGCATGGAAGCGCGGATCGCCAATTATGGCGGCATCGTTGTCTCGCTCACCGCGCCGGGCCGCGACGGCCGGTTTGCCGACGTGGTCCTGGGGTACGACCGGCTGGATGGCTACCTGAAGGCTTCTCCCTATTTCGGGGCATTGGTCGGACGTTATGCCAACCGCATTGGCGGGGCGAAGTTTTCGTTGAACGGCAAAACTTACTCGCTCGCTCAAAACGGCGGACCTCATTCCCTGCATGGCGGCATCCAGGGATTTGACAAGGTTGTCTGGGAGGGCAGGGCGGTGGAATCGGCAAACGGGCCGGCGCTGGAACTCACCTACCTGAGCCGGGATGGCGAGGAAGGGTTCCCCGGCAACCTCACCGTCAAGGCCGTGTATACGCTTACGAATGAAAACGAACTGCTGCTTGATTTCCATGCGACGACGGATGCGACGACCTTGTGCAATCTCACCCACCATTCCTATTTCAATCTTGCCGGTCAGGGCGACGTGCTGAATCACGAGGTTTACATCAATGCCAGCCGGTTCACCCCGGCGGATGCGGCGCTCATTCCGACCGGTGAACTCAGAGCGGTGGACGGGACACCTTTCGATTTCCGCAAACCCATGGCCATTGGCGCGCGCATCCAGGCGGACGATCCGCAGCTTAAGATTGCCGGCGGCTACGATCAGAACTTCGTCATCGACAACCCGCCGGGCCGGCTCGGTCTGCACGCCCGCGTTTACGAACCGACGACCGGCCGGGTCATGGAGGTGTTGAGCACCGAACCCGGATTGCAGTTCTACACCGCCAATCATCTGGACGGCTCCACCATCGGCAAGGGCGGGGCGGTCCACCAACGTTTCGGGGCGCTTTGCCTGGAGCCGGAACACTTTCCGGACTCGCCCAACAAACCAAACTTTCCCCCGGCGGTTTTGTCGCCGGGGCAGACCTATCACAACACCACCATTTACAAATTCTTCACCAGGCTGTAATCTCAAAACCCAGAACCCAAGTTTACCATCATGAGCAAAATTATCATCTCACCCAAAAAAGGAAAACAGGGCATTGGCGCGGGCGTTTGGAACCTGGGGCCGGGTCGCGACCCGTTTGGCGGTCCCACCCGCCAGGAAATTCCCATTCTGGACCGCATCCCGCTGCTGGCGGAAGCGGGCATCACCTATGTCGAGGCGCATGACGTGGAAATTGCCATGAGCGAGGTGCCCAAGGCCAAAAAGCTCTTGAAGCAATACGGCCTGAAGATGGGCATGTACACGCCATCATTTTTTGCCGACCCGATCTTCAAGGACGGGGCCATGACCAGCAACGATGCCGGGGTTCGCCGACAGGCATTACGGAACGCGCTGCAGGCGGTGGATGCCACGGTGGAACTGGGTGCCGAGGTCATGGTTTTTTGGAACGGGCGTGAAGGATTTGATTTCGTTCTCGCCAAGAACGGGCGGGACTCCTTTCGCCGGATGATCGACGGCTTCAATGCGGTGGGCGAGTACGCCCGGAAGAAATACGGGAAACAATCCCCGGTGTTCGCCTTGGAACCGAAACCCAACGAACCGCGGGCCAACATGTATCTGGGCAACGTCGGCGAGGTGCTTTACCTGATCAGCCGTCTGGATCCCTCCCTCCAGCCGTTGTTTGGCGTGAATCCGGAAGTGGCGCACAGCCGGATGGCCGGGCTGGATTATGTCTGGGACGTGGAGCTCTGCCTGGAGGCCGGTAAACTTTTTCACATCCATTTGAATTCCCAGGACACCAGCCGGTACGACCAGGACATGCCCTTTGGTTACATGGAACCCTTGAAGGACCTCGCCTTGTGCGTGGTGTTGCAGGACGCCAAATGGGAAGGGATTCTCGCTTTTGATGTCAAGGCCCCGCGCACCGACCGGCAGGAGGACATTGCCGATATTTTGCACACCAGCGCGGCGAACCTGCAGCGGCTGTGGGCGAAGGCGCTCAAGGTGGACCGGCGAAAGATTGCGGAATACCGCTCGACCCAGCGGTACACGGCCTTGGGCGGTTACCTGGCCAAATGTCTTTATTGACGGTCAATTGACGGATTTTGCGGGGTTCGATAAAGAGCCGGCGTTCAGGTGTTCAAAAAACGTGTTTGACACAAGTGCGCGCTCCGCCAACATTCCCGAATGTATCCACACGGCTCCTGAACGGAAACCTACGCTAATCTTATGTCACGAAAACTAAACCCCTACGTCATTCTGTTGACCCTGATTGCCACCCTGGGCGGACTGCTCTTCGGCTATGATACCGCCGTCATCTCGGGTGCGGTGGGCAGCCTCAAAACCTATTTTATTGACCCGAGGAATCTTCCCACTGACAGCGCCAATTCCCTGTTGGGCTTTGTGGTTTCGAGCGCCTTGATTGGTTGTATCCTTGGGGGATTGATTGGTGGCTGGGTCAGCACCAACATCGGACGCAAACGGGGGCTTATCATCGCCGCGCTGCTCTTTTTGGTTTCCGCGATGGGGGCGGCGGCGCCGGAATTTCTGTTTGCGCCGATTGGTCACGGTGGACCGGGCTATATGGCAAATTTTGTGTTTTATCGGATCCTCGGTGGTGTGGGGGTGGGACTGGCCTCCATGCTTTCACCGATGTATATCGCGGAAATCGCACCGGCCAGAATCCGGGGCAATTTGGTGGCGTGGAACCAGTTTGCCATCATCTTCGGCATGCTGGTGGTATATTTTGTCAACTTTGGAATCTCCAAAGTGGGCGGAAGTGATGCCTGGCTTAATAGCATCGGCTGGCGTTACATGTTCCTGTCCGGCGCCATTCCCTCGGTTGCCTTCCTGCTCCTGCTGTTTTTCGTGCCGGAAACCCCGCGCTACCTGATGTTGAAGGGCAATGAACCCGGCGCGCGCGCCGTGCTGGCCAAATTGGCCACTGCGGAGGAAGGTGAACAGGAGATCACCGAGATCCGCGCTTCACTGGCCGAACATCATTCCGGCCGCATGTTATCCTTCGGCGCAATGCTCATCTTTATCGGCATCATGCTGTCGGTTTTCCAGCAGTTCGTCGGCATCAACGTCGTGCTCTATTACGCCCCGGAAATTTTCAAGAACGTGGGCTTTGACACCAATGCCTCCTTGTTCCAGACCATTATTGTTGGCGCAGTCAACCTCATCTTCACCGTGGTCGCCATTGTCACCGTGGACAAGCTGGGCCGCAAACCCCTCCAGATCATCGGCGCGCTGGTCATGGCGGTGGCCATGATCACCTTGGGTGCCGCTTTTGCGCTTCAAATCAAAGGGGTGACGGCCCTCCTCTGCATGCTGCTTTATATCGCCGGATTTGCCGTGTCCTGGGGACCGGTGGTCTGGGTGTTGCTGAGCGAAATCTTCCCCAACCAAATCCGTGGCAAAGCCATGGCCGTGGCGGTGGTCGCCCAGTGGGCCGCCAATTACCTGGTCAGCTGGACGTTCCCCATCCTCAATGAAAACGATTATTTGGTGAATGCCTTCCATCACGGATTTGCCTACTGGATTTATGGCGTCATGAGCATCCTGGCGGCCCTGTTCATGTGGAAGCTGGTCCCGGAAACCAAGGGACGCACCCTGGAACAGATGGAATCGCTGTGGCTCGAACATGGCAAAAAGCCGTAAGTTTGCCTCATTCCGTTATCTGGCGGGTGGTTTGATCCAAACCATCCGCGCAGTTTTTTAAAACCAACCCGGTCCGGCAGGGAACAGGCGCCGGAGCATGGATGCGATGAAATCCATTGACAGCAATTTTATTCAAACGGTATTCAATTGTTAATGTCCGTCTTTTACCAGCAACGTTTTATGCAAACACGACTTCCCGTACTGTTCGCGGCCATCCTGGCCGCAGGCCTGTTGTCAACCCACGCGGCACCGGGCGCTCCGGAAAAGGTCGCGGATGGCATCGTGGTTCCGCTCCCGGACACGTTTCTGAAGGTGCAAGTCTATGCGGATAACATGGTGCGCATTGCGTGTGCGAAGGACCGGACATTCTTCGACCGCCAGAGCGTGGTCACGGAGCCCAAGCGGGCCGTCAAGACCGCCTGGTCGCTCAAGACCGAAAACGGCGAGGCCATCCTGGCCACCGCCAGACTTCAGGTGCACGTAAACCTCGATACCGGCGCAGTTTCGTTTTTTGATGCCACCGGGAAACCCATTCTGGCTGAAACACCCGATGGCCGGACGATCACCGCCGCCGAGGTGCAGGGTGAACAGACGTTCCACGTGCGCCAGCAGTGGGAGCCGAACGCCGATGAATCGCTGTACGGCCTCGGCCAGC
The DNA here is from genome assembly GCA_963762585.1 of uncultured Verrucomicrobiae bacterium. Taxonomy (GTDB): domain Bacteria; phylum Verrucomicrobiota; class Verrucomicrobiia; order Limisphaerales; family UBA11358; genus UBA11358. The sequence goes on along the minus strand of CAVXLF010000003.1, from coordinate 24,229 downwards.
GGCAAATCGGCATCATTGACATCAAGGGCTACGACCTGGATTTGTGGCAGCACAACACGCACGTCGTGGTGCCGTTCCTCGTGTCGAGTCGCGGTTACGGTATATTTTGGGACAACCTCTCCCACACACGCTTTGGCGATCTCCGTGAATTTGAACCCATCCCCCCGGGCAGCCTGATCGACGCCTCCCATCAACCCGGCGGACTGACGGCCGGCACGTTTACTACGGACAATCCCGACCAGTTGGAAGACGGGCACGCCACCAGCCAAATCGCCATTTCGGCCCGCGGCCGCGGCGCGGCCAGCCTTTGGACGCGATTTCAGGGTGAACTTGTCCCGCCCACCACCGGCGATTATCAATTCAAGACCTACTCAAACGGCCGCATCAAAATGTGGCTGGACGGCAAGGTGGTCGTTGACCATTGGCGGCAGGGTTGGTTGACGGAAAATGATCAAATCAAAGTCCGCCTGGAAGCCGGGCGCCATTATGCCATCAAACTCGAATACGGTGGCGACGAGGCAACAACCATGGAGCTGACCTGGAAAACCCCCGACCCGGATGAGAACACCTCGCTATGGTCCGACGTGGCTGGCGGCGTGGATTATTATTTCGTCTATGGCCCGGCGCTCGATCAGGTCGTGGCCGGCTTCCGCAGTCTCACGGGCCAGGCGCCGATGATGCCGGAATGGGCGTTCGGTTTGTGGCAATCGCGTCAGCGTTATGAAACCGACCGGCAAAGCCTCGACGTCGTTAAAGAATTTCGTCAGCGCGCCATTCCATTCGACAACATTGTGCAGGACTGGCAATACTGGCCGCGCAACGCCTGGGGCTCCCATCAGTTCGATACCAACCGCTTTCCTGACCCGGTCGGCTGGCTCAAGGAACTGCATGCACTTCACACACACGTCATGATTTCCGTGTGGGGCAAATTCTACACCGGCACGGCCAATTTTGATGCGATGCAAAAGGCCGGTTTTCTCTACCAGCCCAATCTCAAGGAAGGACTCAACGACTGGATTGATTTTCCGTACACATTTTACGATGCGTTCAATCCGGATGCGCGCCGGCTGTTCTGGTCGCAAATCAACACCGCGCTGTTCAGCAAGGGCATCGATGCCTGGTGGCTGGACGCCAGTGAACCTGACCTGACGGCGTCGCCGCCGACGCTGGAAGGACAGCTCACCCACATGAACCCGACGGCGATGGGGCCCGCGTCGCGGGTGCTGAATGGTTATGCGCTCATGAACAGCATGGCGATTTATGAAGGACAGCGCCAGGCGGCGCCCGACCAGCGCGTGTTCATCCTCACGCGATCCGGTTTTGCCGGGACCCAGCGTTATGCCGCCGCCACCTGGTCCGGTGACGTCACCTCCACCTGGACGGCCTTGCGCAAACAGATCCCCGCCGGCCTGGGTTTCTGCCTTTCGGGCATCCCGTATTGGACCAGCGACAGCGGCGGGTACACCATGGAATCACGGTTCTCGGCCGGGAACCAGAAACCGGAGGACGCCGAGGAATGGTGCGAGTTGAACGCGCGCTGGTTCGAGTTCGCCACGTTCTGTCCGCTGACGCGGCTGCACGGCGAACTGAAACCGCGCGAGCCGTGGACTTTTGGCGGCGACACCGGTCCGGCCTATCAAACCATCGTCAAATTTGACAACCTGCGTTACCGGATGTTGCCTTACATTTATTCGCTCGCCGGAGCGGTGACGTTGGAGGGCAGCACGATCATGCGGCCGCTGGTCATGGATTTTCCCGATGACTTGACGGCCCGGGACATCACCGATGAATATATGTTTGGTCCGGCGTTTCTCGCCGCGCCGGTCACCACCTACCAGGCGCGCAGCCGCAGTGTTTATCTGCCGCCAACCACCGGCGGCTGGTTCGACTTCTGGACCGGCGCCAGCACGGCAGGGGGACAAACCCTTGATGCCGCGGCACCCTACGACTCGATGCCGTTGTTCATCCGCGCCGGGTCCATTATTCCGTTCGGCCCGGAGCTGCAATACACCGGAGAAAAGCCGGCCGACCCCATCACCCTTTATGTTTACGCCGGCGCCGACGGCAAATTTACGCTCTACGAAGACGATGGCCTGACCTACAATTACCAGCGCGGCGCCTATGCCTCGATTCCGATCCGTTGGGACAATGACTCACAGACATTGACCATCGGAAAGCGTACCGGCAGGTTTCCCGGCATGTTGACCGGGCGCACCTTCAACCTTGTGTTGGTGGCCGGGGACAAGCCGGTCGGATTTTCCTTCACTCCGAAGGCGGATCAAACGGTTGCCTATCACGGCAAAGAGGTAAAGGTTACGTTCAAGCAATGATTCAATCTGATTAAAGTCAGATTTTCTGGGATGATAAACAGGAAATTCATTGGCGGCAAATGGCTGCGATTGCCGGTTGTTTTCGGTTTGTTGCTGCTGGGGCTGGGAACCATGTCCTTGTGCGCCCAGGTCAAGCCTGTTCCGGTTCCCGATCTCGATACCAACAAACCCGTCGAGCAACGCATCGATGACCTGCTCGGCCAAATGACGCTGGAGGAGAAGATCTCGCTGGTTCATGGCGATTCAAAATTTACCACGCCCGCAATTCCACGGCTGGGCATCCCGCGCCGCTGGATTGACGACGGTCCGCATGGTGTGCGCGAGGACATCGGCCCCGCCAATTGGCGGCCCGCCGGGCACACGGACGATTACGCCACCTACCTGCCGTCCTTGGGCGCCCTGGCCTGCACCTGGAACGTCAACCTGGCCGCGGCCTTTGGCAATGTGCTCGGCCAGGAATCCCGAAAGCGCGACAAGGACATCATCCTCGCGCCGATTGTGGACATCGCGCGCACCCCGCTCAGCGGACGGATTTACGAGTATTTCGGCGAAGACCCTTTTCTGAACGCGCGCATGGGGGTGAATTACATCGAAGGCGTGCAATCGAATGACGTGGCCGCCTGCGTGAAACATTTTGCCGGCAACAACCAGGAGAACGGGCGGGGAACCATCAACATGGACATGGACGAACGCACCCTGCGCGAGATTTACCTGCCGCCGTTCGAGGCTGCCGTCAAGGAGGCTCATGTCTGGGCCGTGATGGGCGCCTACACCCGATTCCGCGGTGAACATTGCGCCTACAGCGATTATTTGATCAATAAAATTCTCAAGGGCGAATGGGGTTTTCAGGGGCTGGTCATGTCGGATTGGGGCGCCACCTACAGCACCCGCGAAGCCGTCCTCGGCGGACTGGACCTGGAGATGGGCACCCTGATTACCGGCACGGAACGGGAGCGGCCCTGCGACGATTATTATCTGGCCAGGCCGTTCATGGAGGGTATTCGCAACTGGGAATATCCCGTGTCGCTGCTGGATGACAAGGTGCGGCGCAATCTGCGCGTCATGTTTGCCACGCATGTTTTCGACGAGCGCAAACCCGGCTCGATCAACACACCGGAGCACCAGGCCGTCGCCCAGCGCATCGCCGAGGAATCCATGGTCCTCCTCAAGAACAACCGCAATGCGCTGCCCTTGGACGCGACCAAAATCAAATCGGTGGCGGTGATAGGTGAAAATGCCGTGCGTCGCAACGCCTCCGGCTTTTTTGGCGCCGGCGTCAAGACCATGCACGAGATCACCCCTCTTGAGGGCATCGTGGACCTGGTCGGCACCAACATGAACGTCACCTATTCGGTCGGCTACAGCAAAAACGGCACCGACCCGGATATGATCGAGCGCGCCGTCAAGGCTGCGCGTCAGGCGGACGTCGCCATTGTCGTCGCCGGCTTCAACCATTCCCGCTATCAGGATGACGAAGGCTGGGACCGGACCAATCTCAGTTTGCCGTACAACCAGGGCGAACTGATTCAACGGGTCGTCAAGGCCAACCATCGGACGATTGTGGTTTTGATCGGCGGACCCGCCATCGACATGGACCCATGGCTGGCCCGGGTGCCGGCAGTGCTCCAGGCATGGTACCCCGGAATGGAAGGCGGCCGCGCACTGGCGCGTACCCTGTTCGGCCTGGTGAATCCGTCGGGCAAACTGACCGTGACGTATCCCAAACAGTTGATGGATTCGCCCGCGCACGCGTTGGGCACGTATCCCGGCACCAACGGCACACTGTTCTACAAGGAAGGCCTGCTGGTGGGTTATCGCTGGTTCGATGCGAAAGATATCAAGCCCGAGTTCCCGTTCGGATTTGGTTTGAGCTATACCACGTTTGAATATTCCAATCTGAAACTCGTGCCGGGCCAGGACACCAACGGGCCGGTGGTGACCGCCCAATTCGACATTGCCAACACCGGTGCCCGCGCCGGCGCCGAGGTGGCGGAACTGTACGTTCATCAGGATCAGCCGGGCCTGCCGCGGCCCCCGAAGGAGCTTAAAGGGTTTACCAAGGTTTTCCTGAAGCCGGGCGAAAAAAAGACCGTTTCCATCCCGCTCGACCAGCGCTCCTTTGCGTTTTATGACCCGGCGAAAACGGGCTGGGTTTCCGAAGCCGGCGACTTCAAGATTCTGGTGGGCAGCTCGTCACAGGATATTCTTCTGCAGGACACGTTCCATCTCGCACAAACCACGGTGGAGAAATAGCCGGTTCTCATTCACACCGTGCAAAGGGCAGTGTGCGGTTCACTCCGGGTTTGGCAGGCAGGCGGCCAGGGCGTAAACCAGCGCGGCGTTCCAGTTGATGGCAATCTCGTTTGACCGGGCGTCTTTCTGATCGTCCTTCCAATCGGTCGCCTTATCGTTGGGTCCACCGACCAGATAACCAGGCCACGGATCCACAATGTTGTCGGCGGCGGAGCGGCGATCGTGCGGATGCATCGGCGGCCGGAAACCGACGCCGGTCACAAATGAACGGCAGTAATAATTACGGCCAAAGAGGTAATTCAGCGCGTCCTGGCATGTGGCCCGGTACTCCGGTTTGCCGGGAACTCCGTTCGTGCAGGTCAAACGGTCGGCAGCCATCAGAACCATGGTCTGTCGCGCCACAAAACCATTATAGCCCCAGCCATGACGCGAGCCAATCGGGCAGGCGTAGCCATGCTCATGGGCGGTTTGCACCGTTTCATCCGCCACGGCCAGCAGATTGCTCCGCACCAGCGCCACCAGCGCCGGATCGCGACCGGAGCGCTGGGATGACAAATACGTCATCAGCCCGAGGTCCTTCACCTCATCCCAGTCGAACTGAAAGTTGACCTGGCCGTTGACCGCCCGGATGCGGGTTTCAAGGTCCCGCAAAGCGTCACGCGAGCCGGTGGTTTCCCAAAGTTCCGCCGCCGCCCACAAACGATTGTTTGGAATTCCGTTCAGGCGATGGCTGGACTCGCCGGTCTCCCGGATTTCATAAGTGCCCGTGTGGACGCCGGCCGGGTCCGCCCGATGAAATTCCGGGTGCGCCTGTAAAAATTTGTAGCTTTTTTTGGCGGCCTTCAGGCACCGATTGGCGAACGCCCGGTCGTAGGGCCGGAAAATTCGGGCTGCCTGCGCCGTCATGCCCACAAAGTGCGCCGTGGCCTCGCTGCCCCACGGAGTGAAGTAGCGCGGATCCGTCTCCTTTTCCGGCATGATGAACGGGCCGAAACGTTTGGTGGAAACCTTGTGATACACCGAGCCGTCAGCCGCCTGCATCGTCAACACCCAGTCCATCTCCCATTTCACTTCCGCCAGAAAATCCGGCAGCTTGCCGCCGGATTCCGGGATTTGCAGGCCGACCTTGCTGATTTGCGGGCCAAAATCCTCCCAGGCCCGGAACAGGGTGCCAACCGCGAGACCGGCGTTGACGGTGTACTTGTTGTAATCACCGGCGTCGTGCCAGCCTTTCGTGCCGTCCTTCCGCACGTGTCCGCCGCCAACCAAATCCAGCCATGCATCGTTGGTGTGGCAGGCGTCGTGGGCAAAGGTTTCGCCATGGTACGTCGCGCTGACCGCGGTGCCGCAGCGCCAGAGATAAAACCCGAGCATTGCGGTTTGATACGGCTCCCGATAAACCTCCGGTGCGATGCGGAACGGCGCGGACCGGCCGGCGCCCGGCACTTCGAGCTGATATTCTCCGGGTTGCGTGATGGTGGAGAAATCGGCGGTGTAAAGCTGTTCCTGCGTGTCTTCGTTCAAAACCGGCCCGGTGACCTTGCCATCAAGAACCGTTGCACCGTCGGCGACCCGAATGACGGTGAAATTGGTGCCAGGCGCGGCGATGGAGGCCTGTTTCTCCGCCAGGGGCAGGTAACCAACGGTGTTGAGCCGGACGGCCAGCGCTTCATTGGTTGCCCCGGCCAGGTTCATCAGGGAAAGTGACAGGAAAGCTGCCGCCAGGCAGAGACCGTTTTTCAAGCGGAAAACGCCACCGGCCTTGACCGGAAAACACAGGATTGTCATGCGCGCAGTCAAACGGTTTTCAAATTCACTGGCAAGCAGCAAAGGCCTGGAGCGCACACCGCTTTTTTTGTCGAATTTGGCCTGACTTGCCGGAGGAGATGTGATAAAGTGCTGCTTTATGACGACTGAAATTGGAGAGAACGTAATCATCGAAAAGACGAAGGCGCTGTGTCAGGCCATTGTGGACCAGCCGGCCATGTCATCCATTCGCCGGCGGGTTGACGCTTTCTTGGCCGACGCCAGCGCGCGCGGGCAATACGAAACCTTGATGAGCAAGGGCCAGGCGCTTCAGGAAAAACATTCGCAAGGCCACGAACCGGAAAGTGCCGAGATTGCCGATTTTGAAAAACACCGCGACGCGCTGTTAAACAATCCCGTCGCCCGTGGGTTTATCGATGCCCGCGAGGAACTTCACAACATCCAGCATTCCGTCCAAAAATACGTGTCCAAGACCCTCGAACTGGGCCGCGTTCCCACCGCGGAGGACATGGAAGACCATTCCTGTGGCGACGGCTGCGGTTGTCATCATTGATGGTTTCCTGAAAGGGAGGCTTCGAACTGAAGCCCGTGTTCGTGGATTTGGCGTTATTCTGGTCGGCGTCAGTGCAGCTAATGTCGTTCCGCCTTGACGGTTGGCGGGATAAATTTATGATTTCCCGCCATGCACCGGCTCACAATCGTTTCTCCACAATCCATTTAACCCCAACCCGACCATTTTCTCCCAGCCAATCCAAACCGCCCAAACCCGCATTTAACGAACATGCAACTTTCCTGGATCGATATTGGCATCATCGTCCTATATTTGATTGCCACTGTCTTCGTGGGTTTCTGGGTGTCCAAGCGCGCTTCCCAGAGCATGCGGCACTATTTTCTGGGCGGAAACCAACTGCCCTGGTACATGCTGGGGGTTTCCAATGCGTCGGGCATGTTCGATATCTCCGGCACCATGTGGCTGGTTTATGTCACCGTCGCCTACGGTATGAAAGGCGTGTGGCTGCCGTGGGTCTGGCCCGTGTTCAACCAGATTTTCCTGATGGTTTACATGTCCATCTGGTTGCGGCGCTCGAATGTCATGACCGGCGCGGAATGGATTCAGACCCGGTTTGGCAAGGGTGCCGGCGCGACCGCCGCCCACATCATCGTGGTGGTGTTTGCGCTGGTGAGCGTGATTGGATTTCTGGCGTACGCCTCCAAGGGCATCGGCAAGTTCGCCGGCGAGTTTCTGCCCGGGCATCTCTCGGATGACACCTACGCATGGATATTGATGGGCATCACGACGTTCTATGTCGTCAAGGGCGGCATGTTCAGCGTCGTGTTCACCGAGGTGGTCCAATTCTGCATCCTGACGGTCGCGTCCATCGCCATTGGCATCATTGCCATGGTCAAGGTCGCCCCGGATGTGCTTGACCGGATGGTGCCCGCGGGATGGCATGACCTGTTTTTTGGCTGGAACCTCGGTTTGAACTGGACCTCCATTCCCGAAATCAACCATCGGATTGCCCAGGACGGCTATTCACTTTTTGGGATTTTCTTCATGATGATGTGCTTCAAGGGCATTCTGGTCAGCGCGGCCGGCCCGGCGCCCAATTATGACATGCAGCGCATCCTTTCGACCAAGGGTCCCCGGGAGGCGGCGTTGATGAGTTCGACGGTCAATGTGGTGTTGTTTTTCCCCCGCTACATGATGATCATGGGCCTGACGGTTTTGGCCCTGACCTTTTACACCCCGGATCTGGCGGCGATGGGTGATAAACTGGACCTGGAAAAAATCCTGCCACTGGCCCTGGCCAAATTTGTTCCCGTCGGCATCCTCGGCCTGCTCATGGCGGGCCTGCTGGCAGCGTTCATGTCAAATTTTGCGGCGACCGTCAACGCCGCGCCCGCCTATCTGGTCAACGATATTTACAAACGGTACATCAATCCCAATGCACCCCAAAAACGCTACGTGTGGCTGAGTTACATCGTTTCCTTCTCGGTGGTCGTCGTCGGTCTCCTGTTCGGCTTGATCACTCATTCCATCGACTCCATCGTGCAGTGGATTGTGTCGGGCTTGTGGGGCGGCTACACGGCCTCGAATGTTCTCAAGTGGTATTGGTGGCGGTTCAACAGTTGGGGCTATTTCTGGGGCATGCTCACCGGCCTCGGCAGTTCGTTGGTTACGCCTTTGCTGTTCCCGCAGCTTCATGCCATCAATACCTTCCCCATCATCCTGGGAATTTCATTGGCCGGTTGCCTGGTTGCCACCTTTCTGAGCAAACCGGAAGAGGCAGCGGTCTTGAAGGATTTTTATCGGCGGGTCCGGCCCTGGGGTTTCTGGGGGCCCATCCATGCGCTGGTGGTCAGCGAAGACCCCGGTTTTCAGCGAAACAAGGATTTCTACCGCGACATGTTTAATATCGCGATCGGCACCATCTGGCAGACGTCCTTTATCGTGCTGGCCATGTTCCTGGTGACGCGCCATTTTCGCAACCTCGCCATCACGTTCGCCGTGCTCGTCATCACCTCGATCATTTTGAAATTCAACTGGTACGACAAATTGCCGGCGCCCACGCCTGATCCCGTGCCGGAACCACCGGAGCCGGGCAGCGCTCGGCACTGCCAGACCCGTCACCCATTAACTTTAACCTTAATCATCAACCATGCGTTACGGATATTTCGACGACACCAAACGGGAATACGTCATCACCCAGCCCGACACTCCGCTGCCCTGGATCAATTATCTCGGCTGCGAATCCTATTTCGGCCTCATCTCCAACACCGCCGGCGGTTACTCCTTTTACCGGGACGCCCGTCTCCGCCGCCTGACACGCTACCGTTACAACAACGCGCCGTTTGATTTTGGCGGACGCTATCTCTACCTCCGCGACAACGACACCGGCAAGTTCTGGTCGCCGTCCTGGCAGCCCACGCGCACCAAACTCGACCAATACGAATGCCGCCACGGCATGGGTTATACCACCATCCGTTCGAGCTACAGCCAGATTGAGGCGCAAATCACCTATTTTGTGCCCCTCGGCGAAACGCTTGAAATCTGGAAATGCTCGGTCACCAACCGCCGCAAAAAACCTGCGAAACTTTCGCTTTTCTCCAGCATCGAGTTCTGCCTTTGGGATGCCCAGGACGACGCCACCAATTTTCAGCGCAATTTCAGCACCGGCCAGGTCGAAGTCGTCGATGGCGTCATCTACCACAAGACCGAGTATCGCGAGCGCCGCAACCACTTTGCGTATTTTGCCTGCTCGGCCAGACTCGCCGGCTTCGATACGCAACGCGACACGTTCCTCGGCGCCTACCGCAGTTGGGATAATCCGGCGGCGGTGGAGCAGGGGAAATCCTTCAACTCGATCGCCCACGGCTGGGCGCCGCACGGCTCGCATCACGTCAAGGTGAACTTGAAGCCCGGCGAAACGAAGGAAATCATCTTTGTCCTCGGCTACCATGAAAATCCCGTGGACAAAAAGTTCGACCCGCCGGATTCCCAGACCATCAACAAAAAGACCGTCAAACCCGTCATCGCAAAATATCTCGACGGCAATAATGTCGCGGCCGCCTTCGAGGCTTTGCGCCGGAACTGGGACGCCTTGCTCGGCGTTTATCAGGTGCAATCGCCCGATGTCCACGCCAACCGCATGGTCAACATCTGGAACGCCTATCAGTGCATGGCCACGTTCAACATGTCGCGCTCGGCGTCGTTCTACGAGTCCGGCATCGGCCGCGGCCTCGGCTTCCGCGATTCCAACCAGGACCTGCTCGGTTTTGTCCAGATGGTTCCCGCCCGCGCCCGCGAACGCATCCTCGACATCGCCGCCACGCAACTCAAGAGCGGCGGCGCGTTCCACCAATATCAGCCGCTCACCAAACGCGGCAACAACGACATCGGCAGCGGCTTCAACGACGACCCGCACTGGCTTATCCTCGGCGTCGCCGCTTATCTCAAGGAAACCGGCGACTGGAGCATCCTCGATGAGCCGGTGCAGTTCGAAAACGAACCCGGCTCCGAACAACCGCTCTACGAACACCTGCGTCGCAGCTTCAATTACACCCTGGAACGCATCGGCCCCCACGGCCTGCCGCTCATCGGCCGCGCCGACTGGAACGATTGCCTGAACCTGAATTGCTTTTCCGACACGCCGGGCCAGTCATTCCAGACCACCACCAACAAGGACGGCACCACGGCTGAGTCAGTCTTCATTGCCGGCCTGTTTGTCATGGCCGGAAAGGAACTCGCGGCCATCGCCAAAAAGCGCCGGCAAAATGCGGAAGCCGAACGTTGCCTGGCTGAAACCGCCAAAATGGAGAAGGTCATTTATCAGCACGGCTGGGACGGCGAATGGTTCATCCGCGCCTATGATGACTTCAGCAAACCCATCGGCTCGAAGGTCTGCAAGGAAGGCAGGATTTTCATCGAATCGCAGGGCATGTGCGTCATGGCCGGCATCGGCCTCAAGGACGGCAAGGCCAAACTCGCCCTGGACTCGGTGAACAAGCACCTCGCCACCAAACACGGCATTGTGCTCCAGCAGCCCGCCTTTTCGAAATATTACATCAGCATGGGTGAAATCTCCTCGTACCCGCCGGGCTACAAGGAAAACGCCGGCATCTTCTGCCACAACAACCCGTGGATCATCATTTCCGAGACCATGGTCGGCAACGGCGACCGCGCCTTTGATTATTACACCCGCATCAATCCCTCCGCGCGCGAGAAAATCGGCGACCTGCACCGCTGCGAACCGTATGTCTTCGCCCAGATGATTGCCGGCAAGGACGCGCCCACGCACGGCGAAGCCAAGAATTCATGGCTCACCGGCACCGCCGCCTGGACCTACTTCACCGTCACCCAATGGATTTTCGGCATCCGCACCGATTACGACGGCCTGCGGGTTGACCCGGTGATTCCGGCAAAATGGAAGGGCTTTACCGCCACACGCCGTTTCCGCGGCAATACCTATGTCATCGAGGTGCAAAACCCGAAGGGCAAACAGCGCGGTGTAAAAAAGCTGCTGGTTGACGGAAAGGAAATCGCAGGCAACGTCCTGCCCGTGCGTCCACCCCAATCAAAACCCATCAATGTCGTCGCTGTGCTCGAAGGCTGACCGCCGCCATGCCAGAAAGGAATCACACCATGACCAACGCAAAACCGTTCGCCCTGCTCGCCCTCCTGTGCCTGAGTCTCGGGCTCGTCTCGTGCCAGACCCGGTGCCGCGTTCGCCCCGGCCCGGCCCGCGGTCCAGCGCCTTCAAAATGGCGTGCAACTGACCGCCGGCCGGCAGAACGTTCGCGTGCAGTTCTATGCCGACAACCGGGTCCGCGTCCTCAAATGGGTGGCCGGTGGCACATCCCAAAAAGCGAGCCTGGTGGTGATTCAAACGAACCTGCCGGATTTGAACCTCCGATTTGAGGAAAACCCTGACACCGTCACGCTGGCTTCCGATGCCATCGTCGTGCAGTTGTCCAAGAGCGACGGCGTCATCCAATTCCTCAATGCCAGCAACCAGATTATTTTAAAGGAACAGGGCGGAGCCATCATTGCACCGGTCAGAATCAAGCACGAATCCAAGGCGTTCAGCGTCCAACAGAATTTTAAGCTGACGCCCGACGAAGGCATTTACGGCCTTGGCCAGCATCAATCCGGCTACATGAATTATCGCGGACGCACGGTCAAGCTGGTGCAGGCCAATACCCAGTCCGCCATACCGTTCCTGGTCTCCACCCTGGGTTACGGGCTGCTTTGGGATAATTATTCCAAAACCATTTTTGCCGACGACCCGGACCACCTGTCCGTCTGGTCCGAGGTGGCTGACAATATTGATTATTATTTCATCGGCGGCAAAAGCATGGACGACGCCATCGCCGGCTACCGGGATTTGACCGGCCACGCGCCGATGTATGGCAAATGGGCCTACGGCTACTGGCAGAGCAAGGAGCATTATGCGACCCGCGATGAACTCCTTGGGGTCGCGCAGAAATATCGTTCGCTGCAAATCCCCATTGATGGCCTCGTTCAGGACTGGGATTACTGGGGCGGCAACACCAACTGGGGCAGCATGTTCTTTGACGAGAAGACCTATCCGAACCCGAAAGAGATGATCGACATCCTGCATCAGGAAAATTTTCATCTCATGATTTCCATCTGGGCAGGACTGGGGCCGGCCACGGCGATCTATCACGACATGGACCAGCACGGTTACCTTTACTCGCCGGTCGGCTGGGCCGGGTTTCGGTATTTTGATGTTTATAATCCCGCCGCCGATGATCTGTACTGGCAATACGCGAGCAAAGGCTTGTTTTCCAAGGGCATTGACGGATGGTGGATGGATTCGACCGAGCCCGACATCGTCAACGCCCTGACCAAGGAAGGCGAGGAATATGAGATGAAACGCGTCGAGAACAATCACCTCGGCTCCTTCGCCCGCTATCTCAACACCTATCCGCTGCTCGATACCGAATCCATATACCGGCATCAGCGCGCCGAGACCGATCAAAAACGCGTTTACATCCTCACCCGCTCCACCTTCGCCGGCCAGCAGCGCGCCGCCGCCACCACCTGGTCGGGCGATATCGGCGCGAATTGGGATGTCTATAAACGCCAAATTGCCGCCGGCCTCAATCATTCCATGGCCGGGGTCCCGTATTGGACGTTCGATATCGGCGCCTTCAACATCAGCAGCTATGAAGGCGTGTTTTCCAACGGCGGCAAGGATCCCGCCTACCAGGAATTTTACACCCGCATGTTCCAGTTCGGCGCCTTCAGCCCCATCTTCCGTTCGCACGGTTCCGAGACCCCGCGTGAAATCTGGGAGTTCGGCGAATTTACCAACGTCCTCGTCAAATTCGACAACCTGCGCTACCGCCTGATGCCCTACATCTATTCGCTCGCCTGGCAGGTGACGGACAACGGCTATACCATTATGCGTGGCCTGCCCATGGATTTTGCCGCCGACAAAAAGACTTATGGCATCGATGACCAGTACATGTTCGGCCCGGCCATCATGGTCTGTCCGGTGACGGAATACATGCTTCACCGGCCGCCGGAGAACAGCATCCTCATCACGCCGGAAAACTTTAAGACCAAGGACGGCCAGCCCGGCCTGACCGCCACCTACTATGCCGATTCGGATTACCACCAACTGGTGCATCAACAGGTCGAAACCAACATCAACCTCTTTTGGTACACCGGCTGGCCGAAATACATCACCAGTCCCAAATTCTCCATGCGTTGGGACGGCAAGCTGACTCCGGCGGAAACCGGCACCTACCGTTTCCATTTCAAGACCTTCGGGCCAAAGCGGGTGTTTCTGGATGGCAAGGAACTGACCAACAATTGCGTCTCGACCGAAGGCTGGACCGTTCCCGTGGAACTTCAGGCCGGCAAGCAATACGACTTTGCCTGCGAGACGGCGAATTACACCCTGGGCGCTTTCCGGGCACAGCTCTTCTGGAAAACCCCGGAAATCTTTGCCGACGAAAAAATTGTCGAGTCCCGGCCGCAATCACGGCCGGTTTATCTGCCGGCCGGAACGCAATGGATTGATTTCTGGACCGGCCAGAGCCTCGCGGGCGGCCAGACCATCACCGCCGATGCGCCCATTGACAAAATCCCGCTGCTGGTCCGGGCCGGCTCCATCATTCCCCTGGGACCATTCATTCAATACGCCGCCGAAAAACCGGCGGATCCCATCGAACTGCGCATCTATCCCGGCGCAGACGGCAGCTTCACGTTGTATGAAGATGAAAACGACAATTACGATTACGAAAAAGGCGTGTATGCCACCATCGCTTTTCACTGGGACGACGCCAGCCGCCGGCTCACCATTGATGACCGGAAAGGTTCATTTCCCGGTATGTTGAAGCAACGCACTTTTAACATCGTTCTCGTCGGAAACAATCATGGAACCGGAGTGGAAACCACCGCCAACCCCGACAAAGCCGTAGCCTACGACGGCGAACGACAGGTAATTTCGTTTTAAACTCTGGCTGCAGCCTGGCCGGAAGGGCAACACCTGCCGGTTCGGGCGTCGGACGGATTCAACCGCAGTTGACAAACCGCGCGGTTATGAGATGCTGCGCACCTTCTTTTTGAGTGCCTCGGTAGCTCAATTGGTAGAGCAGTTGACTCTTAATCAATTGGTTCACGGTTCGAGTCCGTGCCGGGGCACCATTTGTTGCTGAAGATTTGATAAGATGAGCCGATGAGCTTCGCTTGAAAGAGCAGCCCCGAAAGCTTTCGGGGTTGGTTCACGGTTCGAGTCCGTGCCGGGGCATAATCTTCATGCATGATCGCTGGGCAAACGGCTCAGGCCGGAGGGCGATCTTTTTCGGTGGCGGTGCGTGTGAAACGAACGGGCAAATCGTCCAGTCAGTTTTTTGTGGCTCCACTTTCCCGGTTTCCACTCCGCATTCAGTCTGATGTGAGCAGGGGCCGTATTCCACAGGAATGACCCCGCGACCAGGGACATTCACGGAGGTCACAACAAATTCGACGCGATGCTTGACCACCGAGCAGATGAAACGCTCAATCTTGATTTGTTTGTTCATGGCAAGGTCGCCTGACGATCCGAAACCGCGAGCCACGGCAACCGGCTGATGGCTCACGCCTCCAATTTAGACCCTTAACCCACATCGCTTCAACCAAAAACAGGACTCATCCGGCAATATCTACCCATGGGAACGAACCTCAGCCGGATAACCCAACGGCAATACGATCACAGTTAAACAACCGTCCCAGACTGCGGCTGGGCTTCCAGACACCGAACGAAGCCTGCTGCTGACTCATTTGTTGCACTTCAAATGTGAAGCCAAACCACCCCTGCTACGATCACTTGGTCGCTTCCGGCTGACCGAATGGCGGATACTTTTCAAACTTGGGCAAGGCTGGATTCATAACATCCCACGGCTGGGCGTCTGATGTCCACATGTCAAGCTGGGGCTGGAAGCAACCTGGGTCATCCAGGCTGCCGGGCCGTATACCGACAAGCTGTGGTGCCGCGTCGAATTTGGCCAGAACCGGAGAACCACAACTCTCACAGAATCCGCGCTGGACATGACCGCCCATCTCGCTGGTGGAAGCATAAAAGCGTGGTGAGCCTTGAAGCAGCTTGAAAGCCTCGCCTGGCACAATCATCGCAGAAACAGATGCGGCCCCACTTGACCGCTGGCAGTCGCGGCAATGGCAGTGCAGCATCATAATGGGTTTCGCAGTGCATTGGTAACGGATGGCGCCGCACGCGCATCCACCTGATATGTGTGTAGTCACGGTATTTTGTGTAGTTGTTTGATCGATGCCGGTCGCGTCCATGTGGCCTAACGATAATATAGGTCATCCGAAGTTATTCATGGGCTGGAGCGAGTCCTGCGGAAAGCTCGCGGCGTGAATTCCGACTGGTCGGGAAACAAAAGCGCCAGCGGCGGTTGGCTTGTTCGGCGGCTCGATCATCACGTATTTTCTCTCGCCACAGTTTGATATGCAATATCATCCGCGTTCCAAACAAGGTAACAAGCCGACATCCAAACCACCATCCCCATTCCCGATCCGAGCATTACAAGCCTGCCGGCTCCTCCGAGTCCCAAGATGACCGAAAGCGAAACCCCAACGCCAGCAATTCCTGTCACATAATATGTCCTCACCCTGAACAACCACGCAAGAGGAACAAAGTGCAGACTGACGACCAGGGCAATAAACGGCCAGACTAGTTCTGCGTGTCGAAAGTAATAACAAAGAGACATGGAAAACCAGATCAGCACAATTTGAACACCGTTTATCCAGCGAAACCCAAGAATAATCTTTCGGGTCTGTCGGCGCAGGTTTTCATCTGCGTGTTTTAGCTCGGAAAGCTTGAAACTTTCCGATTTTCGTCGAAGTCGGACAGCGGCGGCAATAATGGCTGTAAAGCACGTGACAATCAAAGCCATCAAAGCAAGGAATACCGAAAGTCCCGCAGGCCATGCGGCCATCCCAAACCAAAATGCCCCCGATATTGCCAGTGCTACCACGCCATTTGAGAGACCCCAGATAAATTGACGGTAGCTCATAAAATATAGCCGCCCAACATTCAGTCACAGCCGCCGGGCGGGACGTTGATATACAAAATGACAAACAAATTTCATAAAATCAATCGCAACTGGCAGGGGCAGCCCCGAAAGCTTTCGGGGTTGCCTGCAGCGAATTATTAGGCTGCATGGTGCGCTAACCGTAAAAATCCAATAATATCAATCAATATGTGCGCTACAATAAGCGGCCATAACTGCCGTAACTTCCAATAAACCAGTCCGAATGTTACGCCTATGACCAAAACACACGCCATTCCAGCGACTCCGAGGTGGACGTGTAGCACTGTTCGGATGAGCGCACTTATAAAGACTGCAGTCCACATGCCATATCTCTCGGTCACCTTTATAATATAACCGACCTCCATCAACTCCTCAAAAATTCCATTTATGATGGAATTGATGATGATGATTGGAAGTGCCATCTGTCCCGCCAGCAAAACTGCTGTGTTTGGGCTGACGAGCATCCTTCTCAATACAAAAATCAACTCCGCTGGCACAAATAACAGCACCCCTAGGCCGGTCCACTTCCAAGAAATCTGAAAACCGAATGATGCAAAAGACCAACCACGGATTCGTCCGATGTAGAGAAATACCAGCGCTAAAACCAATAATTCGTAAATGGCTACGCCCATCAGGCCAAGGTTGCTAAAATGACCGTGTAGCGGAGCTCCAGGCATAAGATGCCGCCCAATGTTTTGCGTGGTGATGCCCAATCCAAAACAAATCGTGAAGACAAGAAAAACCTCACCGTGGGGTGTAAGATTGCGAATAAACGATCTCATGGCGTAATGCCGTCTAACGTCCAGAGATCAGGCACGCGGGACCAAATGACGTGAACCGTGAAGCGGAACTGGAACCGCCATTCCGCGTTGCCTGTAGCGATTTGTTAGGCTTCATGCTCTTTGTTGTCCACAATGTTGCCGCGAGAAAACGATAAACCCAATGCTGAGGAATATCCAAGTCTGCCTTTTGTGAATGCAATGAGCAATATGGCGGCGCTCCATGCCCCAATGGCAAGCAATGTAAAGATAGATATGTGGATATAAGGCCGCCAGCGTTCGGCCATTGGAATCAGGTGAAAGAGATTGTTCAATAACCCGCCATCGCCAGGGTTTGTCTGGGCAAAAAGACCTTGAAAGTATCGGCCCGAAGTATTGAAAACGGCGTGCATGGCAATTGGCGCTATGACACCGAATCGAGCCAAATTCGTGACAAACGTCATCAGGATCGAAAGCGCAATCAGCACCAGGAAATAAGTCACTACTGGGCATTGGCTCCAGCCAGGATACAAAAAGAAAGGCAGGTGCCATGCAGCCCACAATGTGCCCAGAACTACGCTCGCCACGACGGGATGGAAACGCGATTGGAGCCGAGGCAGTGCAAACCCGCGCCAGCCGGGTTCTTCGGTGAGTGGTCCGCCAAGGAGTGTGGAATAATTGTAGGTTCCCAACGCAAACAGTGCGCTCCAATTGAGTTTCCCGGCATCCGCGACTCCCACCGCGGGAAAAACAATCACCGAGGCGAGCACGAGAAACACGCCGAGGGCGGTGGCCCCAACCGTTCGCGGCCAGTTCACATTGAATCGGAATGCTCGATAATTTCCGTAGGCGACACGGTTCGTAGCTAGAGCTGCCAAGGCGGGCCCCCAACTGGCAATAATCACAAATTCCACACGGATATGCGCAAGGATCATCCATGCAGCCACCGCCCATGCAAAAGCGTAGGCGATTCCAAAGAAGATGAGGAGTTGGCGTGTGGTATTCAGAGCAAACGCAATGTAGTTAACTCTTTTGTCGCACTACAAATGTGAAACTAAACCACGTCATTGTCTGGACAATAACAAGCAAAGTGACAAAACCACACCAAATAAAAAGACTCGCCAGCCCCACCGATAGCATCCGGCCAAACGCTCTGGCACGGACTTGACTCCAAATGTGAAGAACTGGCCACTCCGATAAACCGGAATCTTCGCATAAACAATCATGGCAGCACCAGAAAGCAGCAAAACCAAGCTCGCCACAAAGAAATAAATCCACGGCTTGCCATTCAAATTGAGGAAGAACATGAAAATCTGTAAAACGGCGATAGAAACCAAAGCGATGAGGAAGAATCCCCAGTGCTCCATAAACGTCTCCAAACCGTTTCCTCGATTTCGACGCTCCATAGACTCTCGTGGTCTAACGCCAAAAGCTCAGGCACAGCCACGGCAGCCGGGCTTGAGATGGAACGATGATATTCAATGTAGCGATCATGGTCAAAACCGAATGGCGCATGGCTGTTGCCTGCAGTGATTTGTTAGACGGCAACATGTCGAAATTTCTTGCTGACGCCACAAATTAGAAAAGCGAGACAGACTCCCCAGACGATACTGTTCAAAACTGAACACAAAATCAGGGCAGGCATGAAGTAAGCACTGCTGACGCCGTCAAGCAAGATGGAACAGGGTGCACCCAAAGCTATGAATGCCCACTGAACAAAGACTGCGAAATGTGATGGCGGCGGAGTAGGCACAAATCCAAAGAACTGAAAAACAGAGATATGCGACCATTGAGCTTCTAGCAAGGCGTAGCTAATCCAGAAGCATAAAACATTCGTAACAGCTACGACGCTCGCTATTTTGAGAAACGGTTTCATGCGCTTGATGCCGTCTAACGTCCAGAGCTCAGGCACGCGGGACCAATGACGCCCTCCGCGATAGCGGACCTGAAGCCGCCATCCCGCGTTGCCTGCAGCGATTTGTTAGGTGTCAGGGTCATACCTGCTTCATCGGTCGCTGAGCCCATGCTATGTCGCCACACTTGGGGCACTTGTATGACTTAATGCCTCCGCCTTTTGGGTTGGTGTCCGGGACAATCATAACTGTGCCTGCCTCAGTGCAATGGCAAACCGGCCTGCCTTGCTTTATGGCTCTATCAACCATCTCAATAGGCTGACACTTCTTCCAATACGAATACGCAACAGCACCAACCGATAATATCAGCGCCCCCGTGAGCAGCAATAGCTCTGTGGCGGTCTTCGCCGGTAATGTAACGTCCCCTGATGGGCCAGCAAATTGGAGCACAACGATGCCGACAACTGCTCCTAGCCATGCTGTCAGGCTCGCTTTTACGGGCGTGCCAAACAACGTCTGGAGGAATTTGCTCATGCGATGCGCGAATGACACCTAACGTAGAAAGCTCAGGCACAGACGCTGAGCCTGACGATGAAATGGAATAACGATGAACGTACTCATAAATGGTCCGAAACTGGCAGGGGCAGCGGCTGTTGCCTGCAGCGATTTGTTAGGCATCGTTTTCATGACTTCCTAAACCATAAACGTCCGCGACGAAGAATCCACAACATGGGCAAAACTGCCAACAACAAAATCGGATACCAAAGGCTCAGGCACAAAGTCGTGTATGGAGGCTTGTCATCAAATCTCCATATCCAGCGAAAATAAACGCCGGGTAAATCGCAGCTCCTCTCCGAAATATGGTCGTCTTTCCCAAGGCGAATGACATGACCAAAACCATAATCCCCGACATGCCACGCCCACATGATAGGCGGCGGGTCGTTCGTGACACTGAAGCTAATAATGCTGCCTCGGTAAGGCATCTCGTAGGTATAAAGCCACATGCTTCCATCCTCGAAACCTAAATGATAATGTGGCGAGATGGGAATGGAATCGCTCGACGTAAGCCTACTGCTGCCGATGCTTCTTGATAAATTCAGGTGGTAGCTCACGGGCCAAATAACCACCAGAAAACAGAAACCAATTGCGGACACAACCGTCGCAATTGTAAGGAGACGTTTCACGATGCCTAACGTCAAAAGCTCAGGTACAGCCACGGCAGCCGAGCCTCAGATGCAATAACGATAATCATGCTTTCAATCACGGTCAAAACTGAAGGGGCGGTGGCTGTTGCCTGCAGCGATTTGTTAGGCCAATCATATCTCGTGGTCGCTTCATGAGAATAGCAGCACCAGAGGAATAATCAGAATCAGCGTCGCAACTAAACAGAGACAACCTATACCTACCGCAGTCCACCATGATGCGATTCTACCTCCCTTGGTTCGGAAATCCTCTATCTGCGAACCTTGCTGATGCTTCGTGATGCCTCTGGAAGCCGCAGCAACCACGGCTGCAAGCACTCCTCCCGATGAATTCTTCGGCAACACAAAACCGAGTCCGATCAACGCAAGCAGAGCGACAGCTCCGTAAACAAAGGTCAGTTTCTGCTTTTTCCGGTCATTGAGAACGCGGAAATTCCCCGCAATTAGCCAAGTTGCTGCCGCCGGACCACCGATAAGGCAGGATACGCAAACCTGCCACGGTGTATAAACTCGCGAGTTTGTCGGATGTCCTTCTGACATAATTGGCCTAACGTCCAGAGCTCAGGCACGCGGGACCAACCAGCGTGAACCGCGAAGCGGAACTGAAACCGCCATCCCGCGTTGCCTGGAGCGATTTGTTAGGCGTCATTGTCTGTGGAGTGTCAACTGGGTGTGCCCATCAATACTCAAAACGACCATCTTATCTCCAGAAACACTCAAAATCTTGTTGCTCTCGACTGTGCCGCTTCCAATGCCCTGAATAATGTATCCATCCTTGACCTGCCACTTCCCTCTGGCTGTCTCAGCGCCATTTATTCTCACCACTATGGTGCCATCAGACCTATTCTCAATAAACTTGCCCGGCTGTGCTTCTGACGACCACACCCCAGCCACACGACGGTAAGTAGAAGCGTCGCTCGTGGTCTTGGTGCAAGCCGTCAGTAACAAAACCAAAGCCGACAATATAAGTATGAATTTCATAAACGTGCGAATGACGCCTAACAGGTATTCTGACAAAGTTGGGTTGGGCCTAAGACGGGAAGGCCGTTTTGGCGGTTTTGGTCGAACCGGCTATAAACAAGTGAGTTGCATAAAAATGGCGTGTCCCAGCTTTGGCCTAAGTCGGGAGGGTGGTTTTGGCACTTGGCATGGAGCACTTTTGCAGACTCCGCACTTGGAGCACTAAGGTCAGCTCCGGTTAAATTGAGCCACCATCTTTTCATTTGCTTTGGAATATAACACCGTGTTTTCGCTGGTTTCAAGCAGAAAAGGCCATGCTTCTGGCCAAAAATCCTCAGCCGGCGGCAAAGTTAACGGTGTTGCTGGGCGGCGTTAGCGGATGCTCAATGGAAGCACCGCTATGGCCGTTTCCGCCGTTTGACAAGGCGTTTATCCAAGATGATTCGCCACGTCGGCAAAGCCGGCCACAACTTCTTCCCGGGTCTTCAGGTTGCGGATGCGCACATAGTCGTCGCTCTCCACCCGGGCGGTGAAGCCCACCTTCAATTCCTGCGCGCGCTTGAATTGCTTGTCCGATTTGGCGGGCGTGAGCGGATAGTCCACGGCGTATCCAGCAGCCCGCAAATTCTGGGCGAGTTTCAGGGATTGCGCACGGAGAAGCTCGTCCTCGATTAAAACATACACGTCGGTGGTGGCGTCGAATTTTGGCAGCAGATCGCGCGCCCGAAGCAGCTCCAGCAGCACCACGTCGCCCATGCCAAAGCCGAGCGCCGGCAGGTCCACCTTGCCGCCGCTGACGAGTTTGACGAGGTTGTTGTAACGGCCGCCGCCGGCAATCGCGCGGAATTCGCCCTTTGCGTCAAACGCTTCGAACACCGTGCCGGTGTAATACGCGAGCCCGCGAATGACGTGGTAATCGACCTTCACAAACTCGCGCAGCCCGCGCGCGGCCAGATTATCCAGAATGCTCTGCAGCTCCGCGGTCGGCTTGCCGGATTCGATGAATTGCGTCACGTCCGCCAGCGAAAAACCCAGCGCTGACAGTTTCTGTTCACTTTCTTGCGGCGGCGTGCGCTCCAGTTTGTCGATGGTCTGGAAGAATTCGTATTCGTCCGATTTTTGGGACGGCGACACGCCGCCCCTCCCGGCTTCGTAGAACTCATGCCAGGCGTTGCGGCTGCTGAGGCGAAGGACGAAATCCTCCCGGGTCAACCCAAACGCGCGCAACGTGTCAATGAGCAGCGCGATGAGTTCGGCGTCCGCCGCGGGATCGGTTTCGCCAATGAGATCGGCGTTGAACTGGAAATGTTCGCGCAACCGGCCCTTCTGCTGGCGTTCGTAGCGGAACAATTGCGGGATGGCAAACCACTTGATGGGTTTCTTGTAATTGCGCTCGTGCGCGGAAACCATGCGCGCGAGCGTCGGCGTCATTTCCGGCCGGAGCGCCACGGCGCGATTGCCCTTGTCGGTGAAGTTGTAAAGCTGGCCGACGATTTCGTCGCCGCTCTTGGTGGTGAACAATTCGAGGGATTCGAGCGGCGGGCCGTCGTATTCGCGAAAGCCGTAACGCCGGGCGGTCTCGCGCCACTTGTCGAAAATGTATTGGCGGGCGTCAAAACTCCATCCCGCGTCGCGGGACGGCAAGGGTTCGGGATAAAAATCGCGGAAACCGGGCAAACGTTCCATAGTTCACCCGCAAGAAAACACAAAATCCGCAAAAACTAAATAAAACTTTTGCGGATTTTGAAAACTCCGGTCACTGATCCTGACGGCGCGCACGCCTCAGCCCAATCCACCCACTCTAAGCGGGCGGCGGCGTCTGCCCTTTCGGCGACAGTTTGAAAACGTCGGCGCGCATTTCCTTGCCGGCCTTGAACTTCACGGTGGCGCGGGCGGGGATGGGCACATCGGTCTCCGGCTTGTTCGGATTGCGGCCGACGCGCGCCTTGCGGACCTTGACTTCAAAGACGCCGAAGTTGCGGAGCTCCACCTTGTCGCCCTTGGCGAGCGCCTCGGCGATGTAATCCAAAGTTTTTTGCACCACGTCAAACACCTGCTGTTGCACGAGGCCGGTTTCATTGCTGATGCGAATAACGAGGTCGCGTTTGGTCAGAGTCATAGTTTTTATCAGGTTGCGTTGATTATTACTGAACGACACGGATTGTCCAGAAGTCACTGACTAAATTTTCATCGGTTAAATAAGCATAAGGCAGCGTGAAATAACCCTTTAGGCCCCATCCGCTGCCCCAGGAATTGCGGACAATAAACCATTGCTTGGCGTCCTGGTAACCGACACCGACCACGGCGTGGCCGCCGATGGCGCGTTCGCTGGAACCCGGCAGCGAAGCGTGGCCGGTCCGGGCCACCTGCGGGCTTTCAAAACTTTCATAAACGGTGAAGCCGAACACGAACGGATAACCCGACGCCAGGCAGCCTTTCAACTGGCTGAGCACCGGCGTCAGCCGCTGATAGGAAACCACCCGGTACCTGAGCGCGTCGGCGTAGCATTCCGGCGACGGCTTGGTCTTGAACCTGGCGATGGTGTAAGGCCATTCGGTTTCCGGACAATCGCCCAGTTTGGCGACGCTCTTGATGCCGTCACGAATTTGCGCACCGCTGTCCGAGTCAACCGTGTGCTCCGTGGCGCGTTCGTTGTAATAGATGAACAGGCGTGAGGGAACGAACACTTGCGCGAGCTGCTGCTTCAACCGGTCGAACTGGATTGCCCCGGCGATGGCATTGGCGGTGCAACTGCCTAGCTGGCCCTGGTCATAGACCGGTGGGCATTGCGGACGCAAATCCGCGCTGGCGGGCAGGACCGCCGTGGCGGCGACCAGCGCGGCGTAAAAATGGTCGCGCTCATCCGGCAAATCGGGCAGCCAGCCATAGCGGGAGATCTGGAGCTCATTGGCTTGTTCCAGCGGAATTTACCGCTCATGTCCAACTAGAAGAAATCGGCAACTTTGTCAACAATAAGAAGTTAAATTTCACCCGGCGATCGAATGAATCGGCAAGGAATCGTGAACGCCTTCACCTGG
>CAVXLF010000002.1:0-110666 GCA_963762585.1 uncultured Verrucomicrobiae bacterium | reverse complement strand
AGTGGAGGAATTAATTAAACGGGACAATTTAAGGAAAACAGTTCTATCAGTCAGTGCGGAAGCTGTTCCAGGAGTAAAGATGCTCGGAGTAAAACGAGTTTCAATGAGGACTTCTTCTGTAGATGAGTTTGCTGCTGTTCTTGATGGATCATATTTTGGTAAAAAGTTCAATGCATTGCAAGCATACGCATATGTCAAGTATGCAGAAACCATGTGGACGTTATCAATGGCAAGAAAATATCCTAAGCTCAAGTTTATTGTTGTGAGCCCAGGGAATACAAAAGGAACTCAGGCGCCAAATAGTCTTCCCCGCCAATGAGGTTTATGTTGAAGTATGTGATGATGCCTATTGTATTCCCATTGATGGGCGGAATGGTCCATAAGCTGGAAGTAGGTGCAAAACGCTTTGTAGATGCCATTTCGGATGAGCGGTATAAAAGCGGCGTTTTTTATGCCAGTAAAGAGGGTAAGTTATCAGGGGACATGGTGGACCAGAGCACTTTTTTTACTGATTTGAAAAATACTACATTTCAAGATAACGCTAACGAGGCAATTCACCATTTCATAAATTAGGGCTGAAAAGTAGATTAGAAACTGAAATTAAGCACACCCGCGCTCAATATCTTTCTCCAGTAGCAATTACAAAACCGATTTCATGACAATACCAGCTTTCGTCAAAGTCTTTTGTTCATATTCTTCCAGCGACGGAATTTTCATCAGCGCCCGTTTCGCATAGGCGCGATGCACCGCCTTGCTGTTGTGGCCCAAAGCCTCCTGCGCAAATCGTTCCGGGTACCCGCAGTGACCAGTAGGGCGACATCTTCCGTCGTGCAGTTCAATAGCTTCGCCACCTGCCCCGCCAGGAGGCGTGCCGGCAAATCTTTCGCCGCCCAAGTCGTCATCGCCGCCGTTGTCAGATCGTCAGTCATAGTTCACTCGATTTCATCTGGACACAATAAGTCTTCAAGCGACCCGGTCGGGGGCGGCGCTCTGCGCCGTTCCCCGACCAGGACCCGCATCAAATTGTCACAGCTTGGCAATTGCCCAGCTTAGTCCGTCGTGATGGTCGGCTTCTACGCTGCGCAGTTGAACGAGTCAAAAGTGAAGGGTCGTGCCTGAAAATATCCATCAGCGTGCGGAAGTGTCTTTGCCTCCGGTCCAGTGGGTCGGGAAGTGAAAAACGGTACCGTGCCGGCCTTTTTAACTTAAAAAGGCGTATTCTGGTATCCAAATAGCTTGCGAATCCGTGCATTGGGAAGAAGTCACGCAAACCAGCTCAGCCGAACTGTCAGGTTCACGACAGGAATATTAAATACAGCTGTGAACCATGAGTTCAACGTTTAACGGAAGGAAAGAGATGCTATGAATAAACCATGCAACGTCTCAAAAATAAACAAATTAAGAAAATCCGGGACATGTTCTCAGCGTTGGAAATTCAACCTTTACCGTGTCGGTATGTTGACCGGCACGGCTCTCATTTTGTCAGCCAATTCCGTTTTGGCCCAATGGAAATGGAATCTCGGATTTGCCCCCGAATACTTCTATTGGCAGGAAAACGACGGCGGCGCAAAATTGCTTGATGAAAGCGGCTTAAGATATGGACTGGATCTGTCCGGCAAACAAATCCAGATCGAGAGCTGGCTGTGGGCGGCTGACTTCAAAATTTATTACGGCAGTGTGGACTACAACGGCCAGACGATGGGTGGCACTCCGCTTAAAAAGCACCACCGGTTATATCGGAGGCTCTGGAGAAATGCGATTTGGGTATCGCTGGAGCCTGGCCCGGCATCAACGGGTGGAACTCATGGGCGGCTTTGGTTTTGAAGACTGGACCCGCAGTCTCAACGGCCCGGGTGGTTACACCGAAAACTGGCTTCCCATTTACTTCAAAGCCGGTTTGGAACTCACTCCCGATCCAACCGGGTGGATTGGAACGGTGGGCGTCAAAGTGCCAATCTATACGGATCAGACGGTGGATCTTTCGAGGCAAGGCGGCCCCACGTTCAATCTATACCCTGGCAGTATGCCGAGTCTTTACGCCGATTTGGGATACCAATTCTGCAAGCATCTCTCGGCCGAGGCATTTTTTGACAGTTATTGGTTTTCCGTATCCCCGCCAAAGGATCTCGGAGGGGGGCTCGAGGCTTACCAGCCCGAAAGCAAAACCTATCAGGTGGGCGTTAAAGTCGGCTGGACGTTTTAACCGGAGCGGTTCAATTCATGATTTTGGGAGCGTCGCCCCGAAAGCCTTCGGGCTGCAAGGCGCGACCCACGGCGCCCGAGCGGACACTCTCCCTTCTTATCTGCCCAATTTTTCCGATGATGGATCAACCGCAAAGTTCCCGCAGCTTTGCCCAAGGCCCAACGACGGCGGCGCATTTGGTTATGGATAA
This sequence comes from uncultured Verrucomicrobiae bacterium, assembly GCA_963762585.1. Classification (GTDB taxonomy): domain Bacteria; phylum Verrucomicrobiota; class Verrucomicrobiia; order Limisphaerales; family UBA11358; genus UBA11358. Next base: position 108,273 of record CAVXLF010000002.1, on the reverse strand, counting down.
AAAACTGCTGGCGCGTGGGGTGGGCTTTTGTATCGTCCTTTCTCGGTTTTTCAACCGGCACGACAAATGGAACCACAAGCTGACATTGCATTGATCGGACTGGCCGTCATGGGCCAGAACCTCATCCTGAACATGAACGACCACGGGTTCACCGTCGTGGCCTTCAACCGCACCGTTTCCAAGGTGGACGATTTCCTCAGTCACGAGGCCAAGGGCACCCGGGTCATCGGCGCGCATTCGCTCCAGGAAATGGCCGGGCTGCTCAAAAAGCCGCGCCGGGTGATGCTCATGATCAAGGCCGGCCCGGCGGTGGATGAATTCATCGAGCATTTGCTGCCGGTGCTGGAGCCGGGGGACATCATCATTGACGGCGGCAATTCACTGTTTGAAGACACGAATCGCCGCACGAAATATGTCGAGAGCAAGGGACTGCTTTACGTGGGGACCGGCGTGAGTGGCGGTGAAGAGGGTGCGCGGCATGGTCCGAGCATCATGCCCGGCGGTTCGCCGGCCGCCTGGCCGCACGTCAAAGATATTTTCCAGAGCATCGCGGCCAAGGTGGACGGCGCGCCATGTTGTGACTGGGTCGGCGAGAACGGAGCGGGTCATTACGTAAAGATGGTTCACAACGGCATCGAATACGGCGACATGCAGTTGATTGGCGAGGCCTACAATATTTTGAAAAACGGCCTCGGCCTGACGGCCGCCGAGATGCACGAGATTTTCAAGGAATGGAACACGGGCGAACTCGACAGCTATCTCATCGAAATCACCCGCGATATTCTGGCGTTCAAAGACGCCGACGGCACGCCGTTGGTGGACAAAATCCTCGACACCGCCGGCCAGAAAGGCACCGGCAAATGGACGGTGCAGAGCAGCGCGGATTTGGGGATTCCCATCACGCTGATTGCCGAGGCGGTTTATTCCCGTTGCATTTCCGCGTTGAAAGACGACCGGGTGAAGGCGGCGAAGAAATTGAAGGGTCCCAAGCCACTGATGAGCGTGGCCAAAAGCGCCGAAAAGAAAAAGCAATTCGTCGCTGAAATCCGCGACGCGCTTTACGCCTCAAAAGTCATCAGTTATGCGCAAGGCTACATGTTGATGCGCGCCGCCGCCACCGAATACAAGTGGAACCTCAATTATGGCGGCATCGCGCTCATGTGGCGCGGCGGCTGCATCATTCGTTCTCGTTTTCTTGGCAAAATCAAGGAAGCCTTTGACAACAATCACAAGCTCACCAACCTGCTGCTCGACAATTATTTTCGCGGCGAAATCAAGCGCTGCCAGAAAAGCTGGCGCAATGTGGTGGCGGCGGCCGCCAAAAAGGGCATTCCCACGCCGACGTTCAGCACCGCGCTGTCGTTTTACGATCAATATCGCAGCGCCGTGTTGCCGGCCAATTTGTTGCAGGCCCAGCGCGATTATTTCGGCGCGCACACCTACGAGCGCGTGGACAAACCGCGCGGCGAATTTTTCCACACCAACTGGACCGGTCGCGGCGGCACGACGGCTTCCAGCACTTATAACGCCTGATCAGCCGCGTGGACGCTGAAAGACCAAATCAGGGCACTGCCAAAAGTTGAAACGTCGATCCAGCGCATGAAAAAAATTGCTCTTCTGGTCATGGTTGCCTTGCTTATGAACGCAAAAACGGCCTTCGGTGATCTTGGGATCTTTTCCAACCATCAGGACATCGGCAAGGTTGCCCGGCCCGGCTCCGGGGATTTTGACCCGGCCAAGGGTGGCTATCTCATAGCGGGCGGTGGTGAAAACATGTGGTTCACCAATGACGCGTTTCACTTTGTGTGGACCAAAATGTCCGGCAATGTGGCGCTGGCGGCGGACATAAATTTCCCCGAGCCGGGCGGGAATCCGCATCGCAAGGCTTGTCTCATCATCCGCCAGTCACTGGACCCGGATTCGGCCTACGTGGACGTTGCCCGGCACGGAGTCGGCCTGACGTCGCTGCAATATCGTGAAACCGCCGGGGGCGCGACGCATGAAATTCAGGCCAACATATCCGCGCCGGCGCGCGTGGGGCTGGAAAAGCGGGGCGATTACATTACCCTGTCGGTTGCTGCGGCCGGGGAAGCGTTGCATCCTTCGGGAGCCGGGTATCGGATTCAATTCCAGGAACCGTTTTATGTCGGGCTGGGTGTTTGCGCGCATGACAACAAAGCCATCGAGCGGGCCATTTTTTCAAACGTCGAACTCAAATCGCTTCCACCCGTTGAAAAGACCGGGGCGGTGGTTGAAAGCGCATTGGAGACCGTTGCCGTCGCCTCCCTGGATCGGCGTGTGATTTATCAAACCCGCGACCATATCGAGGCGCCGAACTGGTCGCGGGATGGAAAGTACTTTCTCTTCAACCGCAATGGACGGATTTGCAGGTTACCGGTCACGGGTGGCAAACCGGAAGTGCTCGACACCGGCGGGCAGATCCGTTGCAACAATGACCACGGCCTTTCGCCGGACGGAGAACACCTTGCCATCAGCGACCAGACCCAGGATGGCCAGTCGCGTATTTATGTGCTGCCGGTTTCCGGCGGCAGACCGCGCCTGGTCACGCCGCTCGCGCCATCGTACTGGCACGGCTGGTCGCCCGACGGCCAAACCCTTGCATACTGTGCCGAGCGCAACGGCAACTATGACATTTACACCATTCCGGTCGGGGGCGGGAAGGAAACGCGGTTGACGACTGCGCCGGGCCTGGATGATGGTCCGGATTATTCACCGGATGGAAAATACATTTACTTCAACTCCGAGCGCACCGGCCGGATGCAAATCTGGCGCATGAAAGCCGATGGTTCGGACCAGGAGCAAATCACCTCCGACGATTACAACAACTGGTTCGCGCATCCGTCGCCGGATGGCCGATGGATCGTCTTTCTGTCCTACGCCCGGGAGGTTACGGGTCATCCACCGGGCCAGGATGTGATGCTCCGGCTCCTGTCACCGGCGAATGGAAAAATCCAGGTGCTGGCAAAATTATACGGCGGGCAGGGGACCATCAATGTGCCGTCCTGGTCGCCGGACAGCCGAAATGTGGCCTTTGTCAGCTATCAGACGGGTTCCCCGAAATGATTTTGTTCAGGCGGCAATTCGTTGTTGCCAGATTAAATTGTTGAAAACACAATGGCCACGAACAGGCGGTTTGCCTGACCATATAAGCCATGACAAAATATCTTACTGAGTTCATCGGAACGTTCTTTCTCGTGCTGGTCGTCGGCATGACGGTCATCGATCCGGGCGCGGGCAGTCTGGCGCCATTGGCCATTGGGGCGACGCTGATGGTGATGGTCTATGCGGGTGGCCACGTGTCGGGCGGCCATTACAATCCAGCCGTCACTCTGGCCGTCTGGCTGCGCGGCCGCTGTCCGCAATCGGATGTCCTTCCGTACATCGGTTCGCAAATCACCGGCGGCATCGTGGCTGCCATGGTGGTGTTGTTCATCAAAGGGGACCCGGCCGTGATGCCGCAGGAGATTGACATTTTTCCCGCGCTCATCGCCGAATTGCTGGGGGCCTTTGCCCTCTGCTACGTGGTGCTCAATGTGGCCACGGCGAAGAGCACCGCCGGCAATTCCTATTTCGGTCTCGCCATCGGGTTTACCGTGACCGTGATGGCGTTTGCCTTCGGCGGCGTTTCTGGCGGCGCCTTTAACCCGGCGGTGGCGCTGGGCATGACCGTCATGCACCTCGCCAAGACAGCGAACCTGTTGGTTTACCTCCTCGCCAATTTTGGGGGGGGCGCGCTGGCGGCGGTGACGTTCCGATTTATCAATCCGGAGGACAAATAATTTTCCGTTCGCCCGCGCCCCGTGTCCTTTCCCAAATTTCTCCGCGCCCAACCGGACGGGACACTGTTGGCGGTGAAACTGCAACCCCGCGCGTCCGCGAACGAAATTGTCCCGCCCGCTGGCGCCGGCGATGAATTGCGAATCCGGGTTTCCGCGCCGCCGGTTGATGCCGCCGCGAACGAAGCCTTGATCCGGTTGCTGGCCGAACGGCTGAAGTGTCCGCGGGGACGGGTCGAACTGGTGCGCGGCCACAAATCACGGCATAAAATCGTCAAACTTCATGATTTCACCCCGGAGGAAGCACTAAAGCGTTTGTAATTTGCCCCGTCATTTTTCCACAAACGACCGGGCGCGTGGTTAAACCGCTGCCGGCAACGCCGGCTGATTCCAACAACCGTTCGTCTTGGGGTTCCTTTGTCCTGTTTAGAGACAAACCGCGGTGGTCGGCGGTTAAAAAAAATAATGTAACCGCAGCCGGGCACAAAGGCATTTAACCTGCTATGCAATGGCACACCTGAATTGCTTCATCCTGGTCAGGCGTAATTTTAAATCAGATTTGAGCATGAATGCAGCACAACGCAAAAAAATGCCGTTGCCACACCGCAACGGTTCTCCAAAAAATGCAAACGGACGGGCGGTGGCGGGTTTGAAACGACCGCCGGCTGCGGAAGCAGGCGGGCCGCGGAATGAGGATAACGCGTGGCATGCGCGTCAATACGACCTGCTGCGGACGCTGGTTGACGGCCTGCCAGATCGCATTTTCATCAAAGACCGGCAGAGCCGTTTTTTGATAAACAATTCGGCGCACGTACACGCCTTGGGTGCGACCTGCCCGGATGAGTTGATTGGCAAAACCGACCTCGACCTCTTTCCCGCAGAAATGGCCAATCAGTTTTTTAATGACGAACGGGCCGTGATGGAATCGGGCCAGCCGCTGAATCGGGAAGAAATGGCGGTGAATCCTCGAACCCAGGAAACTTGCTGGTTGCAAACCACCAAGATACCGCTGCGGGACCAGAACGGGCAGGTCGTCGGGCTGATGGGCATCAGCCGGGATATTACGGATCGAAAGCAGGCAGAGGCCGCCCTGCGCCAATCGTACAACGAAATGGAAAAGCGGGTGGCAGCCCGCACCGTTGAACTGGACCGGGAACGTCTCCTGTTGCGGACGCTGATTGACAACCTGCCGGATTGCATTTACGCCAAAGACGCCGCCGGCCGAAAGACCATGGCCAATCCGGCCGACCTGAAAAATCTCCGCTGCAAGACCGAAGCCGAGGCTGTGGGCAAAACGGATTTCGACCTCTTTCCGAAGGACGTCGCCGAAAAGTTCTGGGCCGACGACCAGGCGGTGATTCAAGGCCGGCCGGTCATTGACCGGGAAGAGTACTTCATCAACGACGCGGGCGAGAAACGCTGGCTGTTGACCAGCAAGCTGCCGCTGCGCGATCAGGACGGCAGGACCATCGGGCTGGTGGGCGTCGGGCGGGACATTACGCGCCGCAAGGAGGCGGAAGAGGCGTTGGCCCGGGAACGTTCCCTGCTGCGCACGCTGATTGATAATCTGCCGGATTGCATCTACGCCAAGGATGATGCCGGCCGGAAAGTTCTGGCCAATCCGGCTGACCTGAAAAACCTCCGCTGCAAAACCGAGGCCGAGGCCGTCGGCAAAACGGATTTCGACCTCTTTCCCAAGGACATCGCCGAAAAATTCTGGGCCGACGACCAGGCGGTGATTCAAGGCCAACCCGTCATTGACCGGGAGGAGTACTTCATCAACGACGACGGCGAGAAGCGCTGGCTGTTGACCAGCAAGCTGCCGCTGCGCGATCCGGACGGGAAGACCATCGGGCTGGTGGGGATTGGCCGGGACATCACCCGCCGCAAGGAGGCGGAGGAGGCGCTGGTAAGCAGCGAGTCGAAATTGCGCAAGTTTACCACCCAGCTGGAACGCAGTAATCGTGAACTGCAGGATTTTGCCTATGTGGCCTCGCATGATTTGCAGGAACCGTTGCGGAAAATTGTGGTCTTCGGCGAGCGGCTCAAGGAGCAGAGCGCTGAAAAACTCGACGAGCAGTCGAGTGATTATCTGGAACGGATGCAAAAGGCGGCAGCGCGCATGCAAACGTTGATCAATGATTTGCTGACATTTTCGCGTCTGACCACCAAGGCCCGTCCGTTTGTCCAGGTGGATTTGGCGGAAGTGGCCCGTGACGTGGTGAATGATCTGGAAGGGCGAATCGAACAGGTCAAGGGGCGCGTCGAATTGGGAACGCTTCCAATGATTGACGCGGAAGCACTGCAGATGCGCCAGTTGTTTCAAAATCTGATTGGCAACGCCCTCAAATTCCGCCGCCCGGAGGCGCCGCCGGTGGTCAAGGTCGCGGCGGAAATCATTACCGGTTTTTCGGCGGAAGGAGACGACGGGGTGCCAAAGAAATTCTGCCAATTGACGGTCAGCGACAACGGCATCGGCTTTGACGAAAAATATCTGGATCGGATTTTCACAGTATTTCAACGGCTGCACACCCGCAACGAATACGAAGGCACCGGGATGGGGCTCGCCATCGCGCGCAAGATCGCACTGTTTCACCACGGTGATATCACCGCACGGAGCAAACCGGGCGAGGGCGCCACATTCATTGTGACGTTGCCCGTGATCCAGCCCAAGGAAGCGGAAAACGGTGAACCAAACGAATGAGGAAACCATGAACAAGGAAGGAAAAATGATTACAATACTATTAGCAGACGACGATCCGGATGACCGCCAGTTGACGCGCGACGCGTTTGTGCATAATCGCCTGGCCAATGAACTTCATTGTGTCGAAGACGGGGAGGAGTTGCTGGATTACCTGCATCGGCGGGGCAAGTATGAAAATTTGAACGGCAAGCAGTTGCCGGGCTTGATCCTGCTCGACCTGAACATGCCGCGCAAGGACGGACGCGAGGCGCTCAAGGAAATAAAGGCGGACCCCATTCTACGCCGGATTCCCATCGTCGTGCTCACCACCTCCAAGGCGGAGGAGGACATTCTGCGCAGTTACGATCTGGGCGTGAATTCCTACGTGACCAAGCCCGTCACCTTTAAATCATTGGTCGAACTGGTCAAGTTGCTGGGGCAATACTGGTTTGAAGTCGTCGAACTGCCAACCGACTAAGGATAATACCATGCCAGCCACGCCCGCCGCCCCCGTCAAAGTCTTGTTGGTGGATGACGATGAGGATGATTATATCATCACTCGCAATCTGATTTCCAAAATCAAGGATCGTCGGTATGAACTCGAGTGGCTGGATAATTTTGATGACGCCCTGGCCACCGTGCTACGGCGCGAACACGATATCTGCCTGCTGGACTACCGGCTGGGCGCCCGGACGGGTCTGGAACTGTTGCGGGAAACCAAATCGTTCAATGGCCGGCTGCCGATGATTTTGCTGACCGGGCAGGGCGACCACGAGATCGATCTCGAAGCCATGAAAGCCGGCGCCGCTGACTATCTGATCAAGGGCCAGCTCGACTCCGACAAACTGGAACGCGCCGTCCGGTACGCCATCGAAGGCCAGCACGCCGAACAACGCCTGCGCCGGGAACGTGACCTCATTGGCCGGATCATGGAAACCAGTCCCGTGGGCATCGTCGTGGCGGATGAGACCGGAAAGATTACCTTTGCCAACCTTCAGGCCGAAAAGATTCTCGGTCTGACCAAGGACGTCATCGCGCAAAAAGCCTGTAGTGTCCTCGACTGGCGCCTGACCGATCTGGAAGGCAATGCCCTTTCCGGGCCGGCAGCCTCCCTGAAACACATCTTCGATGCCGGCCAGCCCATGCACGACGTTTGTCACGCCATTGATCCCGGCACCGGCGGCGCGGTCGATCCGGCCAGCCCGAATCGCGCCCTGCTTTCGGTGAACGCCGCCCCGCTTTTTGATGTCAGCGGCAAAATTGACGGCATGGTGGTAACGGTGGAAGACATTACCGCGCGGCTGGCGCTGGAAGCGCAACTGCGCCAATCCCAGAAAATGGAGTCCATCGGCCAGCTGGCCGCCGGGGTCGCGCATGACATCAACAACATTTTAACCATCATCCAGGGACATGCCGGGCTGTTGCTCAACGTCGCGTCATTGGACGCGGATGCAACGCGGTCGGCGAAGCAAATTTCCGCCGCCTCGGAGCGCGCGGCCGGTTTCATCCGGCATCTGCTCATGTTCAGCCGCAAGCAGGTTTACCGGACCAGAATTCTGGATTTGAACGCCGTGCTCAACAATTTGGAAAGCATGCTGCCGCGAATGCTCGGCGAGCACATCACCCTCGAAACCAGCTGCGGATCGGATCTGCCGCGGATTGCCGCCGATGTCGCCATGGTCGAACAGATTGTGATGAACCTGGCGGTCAACGCGCGCGACGCCATGCCCAAGGGCGGCAAACTTCTCCTCAAGACTTCCGCCGTTGACATCGCCGCCGGCTACGCGCAATTGCCGGCCGTGGCGCACGCGGGCCGGTTCGTCTGTCTGGCCGTCACGGACAACGGCTGCGGCATGGAGGCGAGCGTGTTGCAACGGATTTTTGAACCATTTTTTACCACCAAGGAGGTGGGGAAGGGAACGGGACTCGGCCTGGCCACGGTCTATGGCATTGTCAAACAACACCGTGGCTGGGTTGAGGTCCGTAGCGAGGTCGGCATCGGCACCACTTTCAAAGTGTTTCTCCCGGCGGCCGGTGAAGTCAGCCAGTTGTCCGTCATTTCCCCCGTCAAATCCGGAGTCGTCCGGGGCGGCCCGGAAACCATCCTGCTGGTCGAGGATGAAAACAACCTGCTGGAACTGATGCGGGAGGTGCTCGAACAACATCAGTACCGTGTTTTGACCGCCGTCAGTGGCGATGAAGCGTTGCGGGTCTGGGACAAGCACAACGGCCAGATTGACTTGCTCCTGACTGACATGATCATGCCCGGCGGGATGACGGGCGATGAACTGGCTGCGGAACTCAAACGGCGAAAACCCGGGCTCAAAACGATTTATGCCAGCGGCTACACTTCCGCCTTTGTGGGCAGGGATTTTGGCGAGGATGCCATCACCTTCCTGGCCAAACCCTATCAACCGCAGCAGGTGGCGCAGTTGATTCGCAACACCCTGGATGAGTCGGCCAAGGGTCAATCTCCGCCGGAAAAAATCCAGGCCAAGGACGCTCCCGTTTTGATCGGGCAACCGGCTTGAGTTGAATCCGGACGGCAACGGTCAGGCGGATCTGACCTCAGGAAATCTGACCCGCCAGCTCTTCCGCCGGATAGGTCCAGATTTCCGCCAGCGTCGGATGGTAATGCGGCATCGCGGCCAGTTCGTGAACCGTCATCCGTTTGGCCATGGCCGTGACGATTTCGTGAATGAGTTCGCCGCCGACCGGACCGACACAACTGCCGCCGAGGATTTCACCGGACTTCGGGTCCGCCAGCAGTTTCACAAAACCATCCTTTGCCTCCATGATAAGCGATTTGCCGTGGTCATTGAACGGGTGGCTCGCAACCCGATAAGAAATTCCGCGCGCCTCAGCCGCTTTCTCCGTCAATCCGACAAAAGCCACCTGCGGATCCGTGAACACAACCGAAATCAGCAGCCGGTAATCCATTTGTCGCGGTGAGTTCGGTTTGGCAATGTTGTGCGCCGCCAGCTCGCCTTGCGCTACGGCAATGTGAACAATTTCGTGCGGCCCGGTGCAATCACCCGCCGCGTAAATGTGCGGCGCGCTGGTTTGCATCGATTCATTCGCGAGGATGCGGCCGTTTTCAGTTTTCACGCCGGCATGGTCCAGGGCCAATGACGCCGTGTTTGGCACGCGACCCAGCGCAAACAGGATTTCCCCGGCGGAAACAGAAATGGTTTTCCCTTCGTGTTCAAATGACACAGCCTTCAATTTTCCTGTTCGCTTCGCGCCAAGCAGTTTTGTGCCGGTAAACACCCGGATGCCTTCGCGCGGGAACACCTTTTCCAGCTCCATTCCTGCGTCAGGGTCGAATTCTTTCAAAATATGCTGGCTGCGTTGAATGAGCGTAACCTTGACCCCGAACCGTGCGAAGAACTGCACGAACTCACAGGCTATCGCTCCACCGCCCAGGACAATGAGCGACCTGGGCAATCGCTTTAGTGACAGGGCGTCATCGCTGGTAAGATAGCCAACTTTGCCGAGTGCGGGCAGGGGCGGCGGCGCAACGCTGGAGCCGGTGGCGATGATGAAGTTCTTTGCAGTAATTTCGGCAGGGACGTGCTGCCGCGCGTCCGGGCCGGCCCGCAGGCCGGCCCTGCCAATTTTCACCGTATGTGCATCCACAAACCGTGCGTTGGCCCGGATGAACTTGAATTTACCGGTGTTTAGCTGCTTTACCCGGTAATCGGCAAAATCCTTGATCAGCAAATTTTTCCGCGCCATCACTTTTTTGAAATCAAAACCGACTTTTCCCGCATGGATGCCCCAGGGCCCGGAATGGCTGGCGAGATGCATCACTTCGGCGGCGTAAAGCAGCGCCTTGGTGGGCATGCAACCGCGCAGAATGCACAGTCCGCCGACTTCTTCGCCACCTTCAATGACAATGGTTTTCAAACCCGCGCCCGCCGCGGTTCTGGCCGCCGCGTATCCGGCGCTGCCGCCGCCCAAAATCGCCACGTCGTAATCGAATCGGTTCATGGGGAGAAGATGCGAGCACGCCGGGCAAAAGCAAATTTCAAATTTTACCGCCGCTGTCCTTTCGGGATTGAAATCGGGCGCGTGCTTTTGAATGATGGAGGCATGAGTGACATCATTTATCCCCGCAGCCCGCGCGAAACCATGGACGGCTGGATGTATCTGCCGCGTTACCTTGACAAAATCCGCCTCCACCTGGCGGCCAAACTGCACGCCGATTATCAGGAGAATTTCGGCAAGGGCTTCGATGCCCTGTGGCTCAAATACGCCGGGTTTACGCATGAGCAGATGATTGAGGTCGTGAAAAAATCCATCACCGACGGTGAAGTGTGTGATTGGGTGCGCCAACACGCAAAAAAATCGCCGGCGGACAAGGCCGCGCACGCCAGGGACATGTTGAGCCGCCCGCTGCCGGGCGACGAAGCGGCCCTTGCGCGGCTTAAAATGCGCAAGGAACAATGCGGCGGCGCGCACCGTGACGACGTCAAGACCTTCGTGGACGTGATTGACCTGGACGAAAAGCGGAATTGAACGGGTCAAGCCGGAACCGGACGGTTCAAGACCTCAGGAGAATTCCACCGCCGGACCGTAGGCCTCGCGTGGAACGAATTTCCAGCGGGCCAGCCAGATGGCGAGGGCCGCGGCGGCGATGCCGGTCACGCCCAGTTGAACCGCGGCCGCCAGCCACACGCCATCGTAAGCGCCGAACATCGTGGCGCGAAAGGCGGTGACCAGCGCGGTGAAAGGCAGGAACGGATGGATGGCCTGATAAAACCGGCCCGAGAGTTCCACCGGATAAATGCCGCCCGCCGCCGCCATTTGCAGGATCAACAGCACCACCGCCGGCAACCGTCCGGCATCCCCGAGTACCGCGATGAGCAGCACGATGACCGAGACGAACGAGAGCGAACCGAGCATGGCCGCCAGCCACACGAACCATGGGTGCGCGAACACGATGCCAAAGGCCAGCCGAAGCACCAATACGACGACCGTTGCCTGCAGCAACCCGAGTCCCAGGGGCACGGCGGCCTTCGCGAGCCAGCATACCCAACGCGGCGCCTCGTGCAGCGGGTCAATCAGCCGGCGGCAATGGAGCACGAACGTTATCATGATTCCGCCCAGCCACAGGGTCAGGGCGCCAAAATATGGGCTGAACCCCGTTCCGTTGTTCGGTACCGGGGCGGTGGGCTCAAGATTCAAGTGAATCGAGGCGGCCAGCCCCCCGGCGTCGGCATCGCCAAACTCCGCCGTGAAACCCGTGTGCAGCCGGTCGAGGCCGTCGGCCAGACCCGCAGTCCCGGCTTCAAGCTCCTTGGCGCCTGCCGCGAGCTGATGTGTTCCGTCGCGCAGACGCGCCAGCCCGTTGGTCAATTGATCGGCGCCATCGCGAAGCTGGCCGGTGACGGACGTCACGCGACCGCGTTGATCCACGGGCTGCAATTGACGGATCACCAGGTCCAGACCCGTTTCCAGCTGTACCAGCCCGCTCGTCAGCGGCTGGATTCCATCGTTGAGCTTTTCCAGCCCGGCCTGCAATTCGCGACCGCCGTCCGCAGCCTGGACAAGGTTCGTGTTGAGCGTGACAATGCCAGCCTCGAGTTCCGCGGCACCATCGGAGAGACGATGGCTGGCGAAGGGCACCTTGGCGGCCCCCAGTTTTAGTTGTCCGGCCCCTTGATCAAGACGTTGACCTCCGGCCAACAGTTGATTGATTCCCGCCTCAAGCTTCTCCTCTCCGGCCACCGCGGCCTTGCTGCCATCGGCGAGCTCCTGCAACTGACTCTTGGATGGCAACCGGTCGCGCATTTGCTGCACCCCGGTGGTGACTTGTCCGATACCGTCGTTCAGTCTCCGCGCGCCGTCGGCTGCCTGGCCGATTCCGTTGTCGAGTTGCTCGCTTCCGGCCTGAACCCGCTGCGCCCCCTCATGAACTTTCTGGCTGCCCTCGCGCAGCTGTCCGATGGCGGCGCGCACCGATTCTCCCGCGGGCGTGGCCGGGTCGCCCGCGATGGCCGCCCAGCGTTCGCGATTCAGCTGTTCGTTCAGGATATGCGCCAGTTCGGCGCCGAATCGCTTGCTGATAATTGCGCTGGTGTAACTTTCTCCCTCGGCGATCCGCAAGGTGAGATTGGCGGGTTCGTCCTGCCGGGCGGCGAGGGCCCGTTCGCTGAACTCGGCCGGGATTACCAGGGCAAAGTACACTTCGCCATGGCGAAGCGCCTCGTCCGCTGCCTGTGCCGTCGGCAGGCGGATAAAATGAAATGGGGGATGTTGCTCGAACGTGTTCACCACGGTATTGCCCAGGTTCACGCTGCGTCCGCCCCGGGTGGCGCCGCGGTCGGCGTTGACCAGGGCCGCCGGCAGGCGGTCAAGATGACCGTAGGGATCCCAAAAGCTGCTGATATAGAACACGGCATACAATGACGGAACCAGCACGATTGCCAGGACCGACAAAACCAGCATCGGCCGTCGAAAGAGCGCGAATTCCGCCTGCCAGCCCAGCCGCAACCAGTGCGCGGAGCTTGGGGGATTGTTGGAGCTGGGAGGAACGACGGTGCTGGGGTTCATGGTCCTCGTGGCTTGATCAAGACCGGCAGGCGGCGCCAACGGCGGCCTCCGGCGATTTCCATGAGCAATGGGTCAAGCGGCCAGTTGGTTGCACGTGGTTTATTAGTCGGAAAGCGCGGTCGTGGCAAGGCAGGAAAGGAATTTGCGGTGTGTTGTGCCTGATGTTCCTAAGCCGGGCCGCGGCCGCCAATGGCTGTGACCATCCGCGATTTGCCAGACCACGTTGCTCTCACAAAAACATCAACCCGTTTACAATTACCACCAACCCGGTCAATAGCATGGCAATCCAAACCACCAGGCCGGATTCCCTGCGCCAACACCAGAGGCAGCATATCACTGAAGTGATGGCCAGGCTGCGATAGGCGACCGCCAGCACGCTCAGCGGAAAATGAATATCATGAGCGAGCGAATCACGAACCCAGTCAGGTATGGCGCTTGGATTCAGAAAGCGGCCCAGGGTGGTTGACATAAGAAAGTCGGCATACCAAACGAATATGGAGAAACATGAGAATACGATGCACGCGATCGATCTTGATGAACCATCCAGCTTGGTGGGCATATATAATTCCTTCAATTATTTCTAAACCCGCCGCCATCCGTGGATGACAAGGGGTGTATCGCCCCGCAAATAAGCAAGACTTGTGCCGTGAACGAATCAAAGCAGATCAAGGCCGGGAGGTGAACCCGCCGGGAGTAACGTTGGCGGGTGAAGTGGGAACGACGAACGGAGTGGTTTTCATAGGCAGACGATATCACCCGATGCGTCATTGCGCCGGTGTCTGCCTTCTCATCCAATCCTGTCAGGCAGTGCGGTCCTTCGTGAACGGCTTTGAGCAACGAGCGTCCAAAAGTTGAAATGCTTAACGGCCACGGGTGATAAGGGCCTTCAAAACGGTCGCCAAGGCCACGCTTCCTTTCTGCGAGCCGACTGCCCCGCGCTCGAAATCAATCCAGCCTTCGTTGAAGCCGTCCAGCATCCGAATGCGTGGAATGGGGTTCTTCATTCCCTGCGACTTGAAGAGTGCCTCCCAAGACTGGCGCGGAACGGCTTCCATCCGCACCGGACGATCAAGGAGCCTGGCAAAAGTGGCGGCAATTTCGTTCGGCGTCACACGGCGCGGTCCTTCGAGTTCAATCACGCGACGACCGCTCCACGCAACCGGAAGCAGTCCGGCCGCGACCTTCCCGATGTCCGCGGTGGCCACCATTGGCACCGGCCGGTCGAGCGGTTGCAGGAAACTCGGAATCACGCCCTGCTGCATCGCTGGAGCTACATCCCAACTTGAGTTTTCCATGAACCAGGCCGGGCGCAGGAATGTTACCGGGATGGACAACCCACTGAGGGCCTTCTCGATGATCGTATGTTGGGTAAGCAGATTCGACTCTTTTGCCTGTGCTCCAATCGTCGAAAGATAAACCACTCGTGCCGGATTCGCTTCCACCAATGCAGCTCGTAACGTCTCGCCTATGGCCTGCGCCTCAGGAAAACCCGGCAACGGGTCAAAATTCGAAGGCGCGAGCACAAAGACGCCTTCCGCATCCCGGAACGCCGCCGCCAGAGATGCTCTGTCCTCGATTGTCGCCAGCACGACTTCGCACCCGCGATCCGACCAGGCCCGCCCTTTGGTCGCATCCCGCACTACGGCGCGAACCGGTTGCTTTGCGGCGAGAAGGGTGCGTGCCATGATGCCTCCGATCTGGCCAGTGATCCCCATGATTGCATACATAAACGTTATTTCTAGATTGTTTTTTGTTCGTGACGATTGAATGGCTGTCAATAGCAACGCCTAACGACTCAAGTTGAGCCACGCCGGGCCGATGACGTCAACCCGCGAAGCGGAATCCCGAAAGCGCTTGCTCGCGAAAACTTTCGGAGTTCGGGACCTGTCGGCTGCATGCCATCCAAGCCGCTGAAAGTCCCGATGCCGTTTGTCGGGATTGCCTGCAGCGATTTGTCAGGCGTCATTTTAATAGAGCAGCGGGATGAGACGCTTGGTGCGTCGCATGTAGCTGCGATATTGTTCGCCCAATGCTCCGAGCAGTGCCTCTTCTTCAATATGGATACGCCATAGAATGACTGCGCAACTGGGCACAAAGATGAGGAGGCTGGATGCCCAGTTCTGAAAACTCAGGCTGAAACCGACTACGGCAAGCAGGCTGCCAGCATAACTCGGGTGCCGAACGAAATAATATGGGCCAGAATCAATCAAGCGGTGGTCATTGGCGATGGCGACATTCACCGTGAAAAAGCGCCCCAGATGAATGATCGAATACCAACGCAGAGCCAGACCCAAAACAAAGAGGCAACAGCTAAAACCAACAAGGAGTGGGGACCACGCTAGCTGACAGGAGGGAAGACGGTAAGAAGCAACGACCCCCAAGGCGATGGCGCCCAGGTTCACCAGCCAGATAACTCCCACAGAATGACGATCCTTCGGGGTGCTGTCTGATTTGGAACGCTTCACCAAGTGAAGGCAGAGTTCAGATGCTCCCCAGAATGAACCTATGATTTGTGGCGAATATAATATCATGACCTGATGCTGCCTAACGTTCAGAGTTCAGGCGCGCTGGCCCAACCAGCGTGAACCGCGAAGCGGAATCTCGAAAGCGCTTGCTCGCGAAAACTTTCGGAGTTCAGGACCTGTCGGCTGCATGCCATCCAAGCCGCTGAAAGTCCCGATGCCGTTTGTCGGGATTGCCTGCAGCGATTTGTTAGGCGAAATCTGTCGCACTTCAAATGTGAAACTAAACGGCACGGTCATGGCAACACTCTCTTCTGATAGGCGTCATAAACTACGAATCAATCTAACTGCTCCGCCAAGACCCCTGCCAGAAAATGCCGCTGCTTGCGCAAAAGCCCAAGCAGATAAATCAACAAGCGACTTCATCATCAGCACAAAACATACGGCAACCAAGACGATGAATGCCCAAACATGAAACTGGCTGGAAAATGGCGTGAAGTAAAGATAACCAACCGCCAGCACGAGTGAACTAATCACTCCGGCGCGTATCTCGGTGAATGTGGTGTTTGTTTTCATAATGTTGTAAATCTTCGTTGCTCGCTGCTGCCTAACGAAAAAAGCTGAGCCACCGCCGACCCGCGACGTGAACCGCGATAGCGGAACGGCAAGCGCCAACGGCGGTTGGCTCCGGCGACTTCCATGAGAAGGCAGTCAAGTGGGAAGTGAGTTGCACATGGATTTTTTAGTCGGAATCCTGGACGGTGGCAAGGCGGGAAAGGATCGCGCTTCCATCCGAACTCACTGTCGCCAGCGGTTCACGGTTGGATCCGATGTCCTTGCTTGGGGAGCGTGACCATCTTGTTATCGGGCTCGCCTGGCGGCGGCTCTGTCGCCGGACCGTCATCACTCCAAGATCAGCGTCCATGCCAATTCTTTTATTAAAAGCTTTCTGGTTTTTGGGTTCAGGCCGGAGTCATTACCAAAACAGGACTGGCGGTAACGCGCGGTTCGTAATCCGTGCCGTGTTTCCAAAGGCTTAACAATAGCACGGCGAGTTTGCGGGCGACGGCGACCACGGCGCGTTTCTTTTCGCGGGCGCTGCCGGTGCCGGCCAGGCGCAGCCCGTGTTCGCGCAGGGCGCAGGGCGGGCCAAAGGGTCCCAGGATGTAATGCGCGGCGCTGACCAGCAACCGGCGTAGCAGGCCGTCGCCACATTTGCTGATGCGCAGTTGTTTGTCCGTGCCGCCGCTCTGGTCGCGGCGTGGACACAAACCCAGATACGCCCCCACATCACGCCCGCGGCTAAACCGTTGCGGGTCGCCGATCTTCAGGACAAAGCACAACGCGGTGAGTGGGCCGACCCCGGCAATCTGCTGGAGCCGCTGGGTGGCGGGATAATCTTTACGGCTGCGCTGCACCAGGTCGCGTTCCATCCCTTTGATCTGTTCGGTCACCTGGGCGAGCACAGTCAGCAAAGGTTGAATCACCGGCAGACAATCGGCGGGCACGTCGGCCAGCACCGTCTTGTGAAACGATTCGCTGGAGGGGTTGCGGACCGAATGGCCCAGGCTCTTGAGCGTAAAGCGAATGGCATTGATGAGGTTGACGCGGGTGCGGACCAGAGCGTCGCGCAGCTTGAGGCCCAGGAGATCATGCTGGGCCTGGGCGGAGCCATGCTGGATGGGATGGAGCAACGCGGGATCAACCCGGGCCAGCCGGGCGAGCATCTGGGCGTCGCGCCGGTCGCACTTGCGTTCGGAGCGGGAGATGGCGTGGAGCTTGCGCGGGTTGGCGACCAGGACGGTGGCTCCGAGTTCGGTGAGGTAACGGCCGATCCACGGGCTGTGGGTGCCCGCTTCGATGGCAATGGTGGCGCGCGGGAACTCGGCGATCAGCTTGGCCAGCGCGGGCCGGGTGTTGAGCAGGGATCCCTCGCGGACAATCTGGCCGGTGGCATCCATCACGCAGACATGATGCGAGCGGTCGCCCAGATCAAGGCCGAGGGTGAATCCGCCGGGAGTAACGGTGGCGGGTGAAGTGGGAACGACGGACGGAGTAGTTTTAGTTTTCATAGGCAGACTATATCACCCGACGCGTCATTACGCCGGACGGTCTGCCTTCTCATCTAATCTTGTTAGGCAGCAGGTCGAATATCATACTAAAACCAGTCATAAATGCCATCAATCATATAGCCAAAAGTGAACGTAATGAGCATCCGAAAAATCTATATTGAAATAATAAACCGTGTCAAAGGAGCCGTTGCGAATCCATCGCTCAACTAAATATAGTGGATAAAATATAATCAAATGCTTCTCGCTCCGAAAAACTCGAACTCTCAATGGGCCTGTCAGCCCGCCGTGTCCTTGTGGTCGAACCGTCGTCGTGCCGAAATAGAAGCCTGCATAGATCACCAGAACACCAACGCCAATCCAGATACGCCGCCGAAATTTTGGAGATGCGCGTTGAAAACGCCGAATGGTGAAACGGAAGATAAGAAATGAGCCAAATAATGCAATCAGCAATCCGGCAAAAATCCCGACTACAGAAAGAGCTAACTCCCAAAATGGACGTGAGGCTGCGAAATCTCGTGACTGGTTGATAATATCTTCAACCAAATCGCCCCAATATGTGAGATGCTCGTCCATGCTGCCTAACGTCCAGAGCTCAGGCACGCGGGACCAAACAGCGTGAACCGCGAAGCGGAACTGAACCAGCCATCCCGCGTTGTCTGCAGCAATTTGTTAGGCATCATAGTTTCTTTCTCTGCGCCAGATGTACCAAATCGCAAGTGCCGGGAGCACAAACGCAGCCGCCATGAGGCTCCACCAAATAAACCAAACTCGCCACACTGGTACGAGATAAACATCATCAGTGCCGGGATACACAAATGGAGGAATGATGTCAAAGATACTGAAAGCAGAATCAGTGCGGTAGAGCGAACCCGAAACCCAATGTGCCCAGATCAGCGCAGCAACGAAAAGCGTCAGCAAAAGCAAAAATGGATAAGCAACTAATGCATACACTGCATTCGGTATTGAATGCTTCATGGTGTTCACTTGATGCCTAACGTCCAGAGCTCAGACACGCGGGACCAACCAGCGTGAACCGCGAAGCGGAACTGCCCGCGCTATCCCGCGTTGCCTGCAGCGAATTGTTAGGTGCCTCGTTCATTCCTTCAAACACGACAGGAGCGCCGTGGCGTCCCTTCTGGCATCGTCGCTGAACGGAGACGGCCCGCCAACTACTGCGTCGTGGACGACATCAACAAACTCCTGCAAATCCTTAAAATACTCTACGTCCTCGTCCTTCGGAAAATCGCCCATCGTTGAACCACTCAAAGCCGCCTTGAGGTCAATGTGTGAAAGCATCTTGTCCCTTGCTGGTCGAACCCTTTTGGCGAATCCGTCCAGTCGCACCTTGAGTGCCTGTAACTTCACACTCACATCTTTGTCCCAGCCGCCGTGCCGGAATACGTAATCAATTCCGAGATTGTCCTGGCCGTTCTGACGGGCGGGATCGTGGAGCTTGGCAATCTGCTGCAATAAGTACTCTTGCGAGATAACGCTGAGCCGATAAAGGCCCTCTCCCGCCATTGACGCTCTCAGGCTGTCTTTTCGCGGATTGTCGTCAAACAGGGTGCGATGTGTGCACCACACGTCGTAGGTCCATTGGCATACCTCGAAAAACTGATTTACGACTGGTGCAGAGAGAAGGGTCAAATAGGCACCTATCCTCAATCGCCATACGACCGGGAGCTTTGACGGCACTAATCAGCCACAACCGTTCTATGCCTGTCTGAACGCCATGAACCGTGCCAGCTACAAACCATGTGGCGGCGGCTGTGACGATGGCAGTGACGACAATGATAAGGAATGTTTTCATGGTGCGAAGTGGCCTAACGTCCAGAGCTCAGGCACAGCCGCCGAGCGGTACATTGAAATGAAAGTATGCCGGACGATTTCATAAATCAATCGCAACTGGCAGGGGCAGCGGCTGTTGCCTGCAGCGATTTGTTAGGCCGCTTCTCTCGCACCGTGGCGATGACGTGCCAAATGCCAAGTAGTAAAGCAATGACCGTCAGAAACTCACCAAACGCCATAAAATAAAATCCCCATCTAAAATCGGTCAATCCGGCAAAGACAATGCTCATATCCGAACCGTGCAGGAGCTGCTTGGGCACAAAGACATCAGCACGACCCAGATTTATTTACACGTGATGCAAAAACCGGGAATCGGGGTGAAAAGTCCGCTGGACAGCATTTAGGGTCTGGCGGTCCGGGGTCCGGCGGTCTGGGGTCTGGCGTCACCCGTCACCGGTCACTCGTCACGCTATTGGCCGGCGTAAAAGGCGTCCACCTTGGCGGCGACGTCCTTGTAGCCGATGTCCATTTCGTAGATGAGTTTGAACTGCTCGACGGCTTCCGCTTTTTTGCCCATGCTTTCGAGCACGCAACCGAGGTGGTAAACGAACTCCTTCTTTTCGTCGTCGAAGACGGGTTTTTCCTTGATGGCATTCTGGAGCGTGCGCGCGGAGAGGTCGTACATCTTGCGTTTGGCGTAGCACTGCGCGAGATAGCCCATGGCGGCCAGGCGCTTGTGGGGATTGGCCTGCGCCTTTTGAAATTCCTGAATGGCCTCGGTAACCTTGCCCGCCTTGAAATACAACTCCCCCATTTCAAACCGGATGGCCAGATCGGTCGGATATTTCTCCACGCGTTTCTGGCCTTCGATCATTTGGAACCCCAATTTTTCGGTCTCGATTTTGGCCGATTGTTCCGCGTAATCGGGCGCGGCGGGATCCAGTTGCTCGAGTTGATGGTCGAAACGGCGCACGTGCAGGTTGGCGACCGAGCGTTCAAGCGACGGGTCGTTGCCCATCTCGGAATTTCTCACGCGGTCGTAAAGTTCGAGCGCTCGGTCAAACTGGCTCTTTTGGGTGTAAAGCTCGGCGAGGGAACGGATGAGCTTGAGATTGTCCGGCTCGGTTTGCAGGCGCGTTTCGTACTCGCCGATGAGCCGTTCGGTGGTGTCCTCGGTCTTCACGACGCGTTTTTCCTGTTCGAGCGAGACGGCCTCCTTTTTGTTCTTCAGGATGTCGCGATACGAGCCCTGGCCGCCTTCGAGCGCGGCATACCCGCCTTCATCCAGCGTTTTGCGCGCGGATAGATTTTTCAACGCCTGGTTCAATTCACCGTCGTTGGGGGAATTGCGCAGGAGTTCGACGAGGATCCGTTCCCCGCGGCTGGCGTCACCGCCGCTGGCGGCGAGGCCGTTGGCAAACTCGATGGCCAGGTTTTTGTCCTTGGGCGAATTCTTCAGCAGGGTTTCCAGCGACAACACGCCCGTGCGCGGCAATTCCAGCGCCTGCGCGGCCTGGACGATGAGCCGGTGCCCGGCGGAGCTGTGGGGGTCGCTGTTCAAAATCTGCTCGGCGATGGCAAGCGCGCCGGCCGGGTTGCTGCGCAAGGCGATTTGCGCCTTGGCCAGGAGCGGCGAGGAGCCGGCACCGCTGAGCATTTTTTTGAAAAAGCCGCCGCTGGCGCCGGCCTTCCGGAATTGCAATTCCCGCAGCGCCTTGCGGCAGTCAAAAAAGCCCGGTTCCTTTTCCAGCACCTGGTTGTAAAGTGCGATGGCGTAATCGACGTTGTCCCGTTGCGCGGCTTCGTTGGCCTTGTTAAACAGGATGCGCGCGTCCCGCGAAATTTCGTTGATGTCTTTTTCTGCCATGTTGTTTGACGTGTTAAATCAAGATTTTGCTTCCACCGGTTCAAAAATCAATCCCGAAGCGTTGCCGGGTCAGCCGCATTGCGCCCGGTGCCGGAGGGCGTGATCCACGAGCACCAGTGCGGTCATCGCCTCAACCATCGGCACGGCACGCGGCAAAACGCACGGATCATGCCGCCCGCGGCCCTTGAGGGTTGTGTTGTGAAATTGCTCGTCCACCGTGTTCTGCACATGCATCACGGTGGCCACCGGCTTGAAGGCGACCCGGAAGAAAATCGTTTCTCCGTTGGAAATACCACCCTGAATGCCGCCGGAAAAATTGGTGGTGGTGACCACCTTTCCGTTTCCGGCCCGGAACGGATCGTTATGCTGCCGGCCGGTGAGCAGGATGCCGCCAAAACCGGAGCCGATTTCAAACGCCTTGGATGCGGGCAGACTCAACATCGCCTTGGCCAGATCGGCTTCGAGCTTGTCGAAGACCGGTTCGCCCCAGCCCGCCGGCACGCCGCGCGCAATGCCTTCGACCACGCCGCCGACGGTGTCGCCCGCGCGCCGCATCTTTTCGATGAGCCGGATCATTTTCTCCGCGGTCCGGCGGTCGGGGCAGCGGACGATGTTGGACTCGACGTCCTTGAATTTTACCGTGTCCGGGTTGATGTCCGCGATGAGGCGCTGGACCTGTTTGACGTAGGCCAGGGTTTCCACGCCGAACCGTTCGCGCAGGATTTTTTTGGCAATGGCGCCGGCGGCGACGCGGCCGACGGTTTCGCGGGCGCTGGCGCGGCCGCCGCCCTGCCAGTTGCGGATGCCATATTTGGCAAAGTAGGTGAAGTCCGCGTGCGACGGGCGGAACTTGGTTTTCATTTCCGAGTACGCTTCCGGGCGCGCGTCGGTGTTTTTGACCCACAGGCAGATGGGCGTGCCGAGGGTTTTGCCCTCGAACGTGCCGGACAGGATTTGCACGGTGTCGGATTCCTTGCGCGGCGAAACAATTTCGGATTGTCCCGGTCGGCGCCGGTCCAGATCGGGCTGGAGGTCGGCCTCGGTCAGCTTGAGGCGCGGCGGGCAGCCGTCCACGACCACACCCACGCCACCGCCGTGGGATTCGCCCCACGTGGTGATGCGGAATAATTGTCCAAAGGTGCTGGCCATGGCGGAATAATGCTGAAAAAATGCCGTGGGGTCAAATCCGCTGTTGTTTCGCGCGAAGGGCGCGAAGTCGGCGAAGGGAAACACAAATCCATTCGCCTTCAGCTTGCTTCGCGGTCTTCGCGCGACATTCTCCGGGCTTGAAACTTGGAACCTGAAACTCCGCTTCAGCTTAATCTTATTCTTAATCCTGCTCGTAATCGCAATCCGCACCGTGGAAGATTATGATTGCGATGACGATTAAGATTAAGAATGGAGACAAATCCCGCTTGAAACTTGGAACCTGAAACTCCGCTTCAGCTTAATCTTATTCTTAATCCTGCTCGTAATCGTAATCCGCACCGTGGAAGATTATGATTACGATGACGATTGAGATCAAGAATGGAGACAAATCCCGCTTGAAACTTGAATCTTCAAACTGGAAACTCTCCGCCACATGAATCGTATTGTGGAATGCTTCGCGCGGCTCAAGCGCGCGGGCAAAAAAGGTTCGTCGTCTATATCGGCGCGGGCGATCCGAATCTCGAGGTCACGCGCGAGCTGGTCCTGGCGTTCGACCGGGCGGGCGTGGACGTTTTGGAGCTGGGCGTGCCGTTCAGCGACCCGCTGGCCGATGGTCTCGTGAACCAGCTTGCCGCGCAGCGCGGCCTGGAATCCGGTACCACGCCGCCCAGGGTTTTGGCCACCGTGACCGCCATCCGCCGGCGCTCGGAAATTCCGATTATTCTCTACATTTACTTCAATCTGATTCATCGCGTGGGCCTGGAGCGATTCATCAAAGACGCGGCGAAGGCGGGTGTGGACGGTTTGCTGGTGCTCGATTTGCCGCCGGAGGAATCGGACAATTACGAGGCGCTCATGCGGCAGGCGGGTTTGTGTAACATTTACCTGGTGGCGCCGACGACGCCGGAGGAGCGGATGGAATACATCGTCAAACGCGGCAGCGGTTTTATTTATTACATTTCGCGCGAAGGCGTGACGGGGATGCAACAGCAGGTGGCGTCCAATCTCGCGCAACAGGTGGCCAAAATCCACCGGCATACTCAATTGCCCGTCGCCGTCGGGTTTGGCATCTCGACGCCGGAACAGGCGAAGACCGTCGCGGCGGCGGCGGACGCCGTCGTGGTCGGGAGCGCCGTGGTGAACCAGATTGCGGAGCAGAGCAAATCTCCGGAACTGGTTGTCAAAGTCAGTGTATTTGTAAAATCGCTCGCGGCAGCGGTGAAAAGCATTTAGCAAACTAATCGGAGGGACGAGTTACACGAGTCCCTGATTTTAGGCGATTGAATTGGGACTCGTTAACTCGTCCCTCCGTGAATTGATAAGATTTATGAGCGCAAAAACGAAAACTGACACCAAGGACCGGTTCGTCATCATCATGGCGGGCGGGCGCGGCGAACGGTTCTGGCCGGTGAGCCGCGAGAAAATGCCCAAACAATTGCTGACGCTCCTGGGCAAACGCTCGTTTCTGCAACAGGCGGTTGACCGCGTGCTGCCGCTGGTGCCCGCCAAAAATATTTTTGTCATCACCAACGAGGCGCAATTGCCGGAGGTCCGCAAACAGCTCCCGAAGATTCCGAAACAAAATCTCGTGGCCGAACCCATGGGCCGCGACACCACCGCCGCGGTCACGCTGGGCGCGGCGCTGGTGGGCGCGCGTTCCACAACCGGCGTCATGGCGGTGCTGCCGGCTGACCACGTCATTCCCGATGAGAAAAAGTTTCAGCAGGTGTTGAGCGACGCGTTTGAGCTGGCGGCGCGTGGCCGGGCGATCATCACCATTGGCATCAAGCCGGCCGGACCGGACACCGGCTACGGGTACATTCAAGTCGGCCAGGAATTGCCGCCGGCGCAGGGCGCGAAGAAGACGAAGACGACCTTTTTCAAGGCGGAACGGTTCGTCGAAAAGCCCGATTACCACCGGGCGCTGGAATACGTCAATAGCGGCCAGTACCGCTGGAACGCCGGGATGTTCGTTTGGTCATTTGTGACGGTCACGGAAGGTTTGCAGAAACATCAGCCGGAGATGTACGCGGCGTGCCAGCGCTGGTTCAAGGTGGCGAACCAGCCGGCCAAGCTTGCGAAGGTGCTGGCGAAGGAATATCCCGATATCAAAAAAATCTCGATTGATTACGCGCTGATGGAGCACGCGCAAAACGTGGTTGTGGCCGACGGCGCGTTTGAATGGGACGATCTTGGTTCCTGGACGGCGCTGGCGCGGCATCTCAAGCCGGACGCCGAGGGCAATTGTGCGGTGGCTGATTTCATCCACGTGGACGGTGCGCGGAACATCATTTACGACGCGCGGACGAAGAACCGGACGCCGATTGCGGTGGTGGGTTTGCGGGATTCGATTCTGGTACAGACGGACGATGCGGTGTTACTGGCGCACAAAAGCCAGGCGCAAAAGGTGAAGGAACTGGTCCGAAAATTGGGCGAGGATGCGAAGCTGAAAAGGCTTATTTAGACACGGATTACGCGGATTGATGAGGGCAAATTGTTAAGCGTAAAGACGCAGAGCCGCAGAGTTTCCGACACGAATTCCACGAATTATCACCAATTCAAATAACTTCAGTTCCGTGTTTATATATGTTCATCCGTAGTTAAATTATTCTGTCACGCGGCTTGACCTTTCCCGTTTAAAAGGCATGCTATCCGGCTGGTTCGTTCGAGTTGTAAGTTTTGGGTTTTGAATTTTTAGTTGCCGAAGAATCGACGGCACAAATTCAACTCAGAACTTAAAAGTTAAAATTAACAGTTTAAGAAAATGCAGCACATTAGAAACTTGGCCATCATCGCGCACGTGGACCACGGCAAGACGACGCTTGTGGATTGCCTGCTCAAACAGTCCGGCACCTTTCGCGCCAACCAGCATGAGTCCTCGGACGAGCGCCTGATGGATTCGATGGATTTGGAAAAGGAAAAGGGCATCACCATCCGCGCCAAGAACGCCGCGTTCAAGTACAAGGATTACCACATCAACATCGTGGACACGCCCGGCCACGCGGATTTCGGCGGCGAAGTCGAGCGCATCATGAACATGATTGACGGCGTGCTGCTGGTGGTGGACGCCGCCGAGGGTCCGCAGGCGCAGACGCGCTTTGTGCTCCGCAAGGCGCTGGAAGCCGGGGCCAAGCCGATTGTGGTCATCAACAAGATTGACCGCGACAACGCCAATCCGAAGAAGGTGCTCGACCAGGTGTTTGAGCTGTTCATTTCACTGAACGCCACGGATGAGCAGCTGGATTTTCCGTTCGTCTATTGCTCGGCCAAGGACGGCTATGCCAAGATGGATTTAAGTCATGTCACCGGGACGATGGAGCCGCTGTTTGACGCGATTGTGAAGCATATTCCGTCCCCGCGCGCCAAGGCGGGCGACGGGTTTCAGTTGCTGGTGGCGAACCTCGATTACTCGGATTACCTCGGCCGGATTGCCTTCGGCAAGATCATGGCGGGCAAGTTGAAGGTGGGCGATGCGGCGTGCTGTCTGCATGGCCACGGCAAAATCACGCAGGGCAAAATCACGATGATTTACCACTTCGAAGGCCTGAAGCGCATCGAAGTGCAGGAGGCGCACGCAGGAGACATTGTCGGTGTCACCGGGTTTGAGGAGGTGTTCATCGGTGAGACCATCGCGGACAAGCCGGAGCGCGGGGCGCTGCCGTACATCCCGATTGACCCGCCGACGATTCAAATGGAATTCGCCGTGAACGACGGTCCGCTGGCCGGAAAGGACGGCAAGCTGGTCACCGCGCGGCACATCTGGGAGCGGTTGCAAAAGGAAATCCGCACCAACGTTGCGTTGCGCATCAAGCAGACCAGTGACCCGAAAATTTTCGAGGTGGAAGGCCGCGGTGAAATGCAGATTGCCATCCTGGTCGAACAAATGCGGCGCGAAGGCCACGAGGTGCTGGTGTCGCGTCCCGAAGTCCTCTACAAAAAGGACGCCGAGGGCAACATGCTGGAGCCGATTGAAAAATTGTTCCTCGAAATTCCGCAGGAATTCATGGGCGCCATCATGGAGAATCTTTCCGGCCGCAAGGCTGAAATCACGAACATGAACCATCATGGCGACCAGGTGACCATCGAGGCATTGGTTCCCATGCGCGGGTTGATCGGGTTCGAGACCGACCTGGTGAACCAGACGCGCGGTTTGGGCGTGATGAGCCATCTCTTTCACGAATACGGCCCCGATCGCGGGGAGATTGCCGCGCGCAAGAACGGTTCGCTGGTGAGCATGGAAAGCGGCGAGGCGATGGCTTATGCCCTGAACATGATTCAGGAACGCGGCCGGCTGATGGTCGGGCCGGGCGAGGCCATTTACGCCGGCATGATTGTGGGCGAAAACGCGCGGGAGAATGACATCCCGGTGAATCCCTGCAAGGCGAAACGGCTGACCAACATGCGTTCGACGGGCGATGGCAAGGGCATCCAGCTCAGTCCGCCCTTCAAGCTCTCGCTCGAACGGGCCCTGGAATACATCGGTTCGGACGAATATGTTGAAGCCACGCCAAAGAATCTCCGGCTTCGCAAAAAAATCCTCGACGAGACCCAGCGCAAACGCGCCGAGAAATCGCGCGTGATAAAAATCCTGACGGAGTAACGGAGCGTCAGCTTTTCAAGGCGGGCTTGCCCGTGTATTCCAGGCCGACGAGACAGACGTCGTCGGCAAATTTGTTGTCCACGGAAAATTTCCCGATGGCCGCCAGCAGTTCGTCGAACAATTTTGCCGCGGGCATTTGCAGGCGGCCTTTTACGTCCATGATCAGCCGTTCCTGTGAATACAACTCCTCGTTCGGCCCCTGCACCTCGTAAAGACCGTCGGTGAACAGCATCACGAGGTCGCCGGGTTGGATCCAGATTTCGGTGGTTTGATACGGCGGGTCTTCGAACAGGCCGAGGGCGGGCTGGCTTTTGCCGGAGGCGTTGACGAGCGGTTCCACGTGGTTGGCCGGACGGCGCACGAGCAGGGGTTTGGGATGGCCGGCATTGGCGAAGCGCATGACGCCGGTGCGCCAGTTGGCGACGAGATAAAACGCGGTGGTGAGCATCGGCGAGCCGGTGGTTTTAAGGATGGTGAACAGGTCGGCGTTGAGCTTGCGCAAAAACATTCCCGGATCGTGTGCGATGGGTTTCAATTCCTCGACCAGCGCGCGAATCATGGCGGTGACGAGCGCGGCGCGCATGCCGTGTCCGGTCACGTCGCAGATGAAAACGCCGGCTTCGTCCTCCGACAGCGGGGAGACGCTGAAGAAATCGCCGCTGACAGTTTCCGCCGGCTGATAGCGGTGGGCGAATTGCAGGGCGCTTTGTTCCGCCGGGGCATGGCGGGGGAAGACCGGGTACTGTTGGGGCAGCATGGCGAACTGGATTTCGCGCGCCATGTGGAGGCTTTCCTCCATCAGCAGGTTTTTGGTGCGCAACTCCTCGCGGCTGCGGGCCAGTTCGGCGTTCGCGCGGCGGGTCTGTTCCTCGGCGAGCTTTTGCGCCGTGATGTCCCAGAAAATACCCTGCAACCCGATGATGCTCCCGTCCGCGCCGTACAGCGGCGTTTTGACGACCTGAACGATGGTTTTCTCCTGTCCCAACGGGTGATGTTCCTCAATGATTTCGTAGGTCTGGCCGGTTTCCATGACGCGGAAATCGTCCTTCTGGTATTGCTCGGCCAGTTCCTTTGGGAAAAAATCGAAGTCCGTCTTGCCGAGGATGTCCTCCAGATTGCATTTGTAATGGCGGCAGTATTGTTGATTGGCAAACGTGAACCGTCCCAGCAGGTCTTTCCGGAACACGTTTTGGGGCATGGTTTCGACCAGCGAATGGTAAAGGGATTCCGAGTTCCGCAGGCTCATCTCGGTTTGCCGGCCCTGGGTGATGTCTTCGACGGAGCCTTCGTAATACAGCAGCTTGCCCTGCGCGTCGCGAACGGCGCGGCAATTTTCCGAAATCCAGATGGTCGAGCCGTCCTTGCGGTAAATCTGCGATTCGAAGCCGGTGATGGTGTCGCTGGTTTGCATCAACCGGACGAATTCATCGCGCCGGGCCGGGTTGACGTACAGGCTGCGGCCAATGTCCTTGATGCTGGCCATCAATTCCACCGGCGAGTCGTAACCGTAAATGCGCGCCAGCGCGACGTTCGCCAGCTGGTAATGCCCGTCCGGGGTGGTGCGGAAAATGCCCTCCACGAGGTGGTCGAACAGGCCGTAATAATTTTCCTTCTCCTTGAGCAGGGCGGCCTGCTCGTGCTGGCGTTCCATGGCGCAGCGGATGACCGGTTCCAGCGCGCGTTCGCCGAACTGTTCCTTGGAAAAATACTCCTGGGCGCCGGCCCGGATCACCTCCACGGTGAACGCCTCGTCATGGCTCGGCCCAAAAACCACCATCGGCAGGGCGGGCGCCTTGGCGGCGAAGAACGTGATTTGAAACAACCCGGCGGCATTGGCGGCGGGCAATTCAAACAAAACAACATCAAACGCCCGGTTCGCCAGATTTGCCAGCCCGGCATCCAACGCCAGCACGGTGACGATTTCAACGGGTTGCCCCTCGTCGCGGAGCTTTCCGGCCACGGCGCTGGCGAAACGCTCGTCGCCGGCAATCAACAGCACCTTCAATAATTCAGGTTCCATAAGGTGAACCGGTCCTGCGCCACGGGCGAAGGCCGGTTCGATTCAACTTGTCCAGCCAAGAACATACGGGTTTAACGCGTCACTGCAAGTGAGTTGCGCGCGCGGCGGGATTTTGATTCAATCGGATTGAATGAACCGGCGACCTGAACTTCACGGGACCAGTCTCTTCAAGTTTTCTGCGCTCCCACCCACCGGGAAAGCCGGTGCCGCCGGTTTCCGCCAAACCTCAACCTGTGACCTGGATATATGAAAACCTATCAACCCGCAGACATCCGAAATTTCGCCATCGTCGGTCACGCTTCGTCGGGCAAGACGATGCTTGGCGAGGCCATGCTCGCGTGCGGCGGTGTCATCTCGCGCATGGGCCGCATCGCGGACGGTTCGACGGTGTCGGACTATCACGTGAGCGAGAAGCAGCGGCAGATTTCAGTCTCGGCGTCCCTGTTGCACACGGAATGGGCGGGGAAGAAGTTCAACATCATCGACACGCCGGGCTATCTCGATTTCATCAGCGAGGGGCTGGGCGCGTTGCGCGTCGGCGATTTCGCGCTGGTGGTCATTCACGCCCAGCACGGCCTCGGCGTGGGCACGGAGCGGGTGTGGAATTACGCGACGCATTACGGCATCCCGAAGATGATTGTGGTCAATGCCATGGACAAGGAGAACGTGGATTTTGACGCCGTGTTGCGTCAGGCGCGGGAACGGTTTGGTCGGCATGTGTTTCCGCTGACGGTCCCCATCAATCCCGGTCCCGGTTTCAGCCGCGTGCTGGATGTGTTGCGCAACGACGTGGTGACCTACCACACGGATGCCAGCGGCAAATACACGGAGGAACCGGCCGGCGGCGAATGGGAGGCGAAGGTGAAGGACCTGCACCGCGAACTCATCGAGCATATTGCGGAATCCGACGACGAATTGATGAACAGATTTTTCGAGCAGGGCAGCCTGTCGGAGGAGGAATTCCGGGCCGGCATCCATGCGGCGGTGCAAAAGGAATTGTTCATCCCGCTGTTTTGCGCATCGGCGGAAAACAACATTGGCGTGGCGCGGCTTATGGATTTCATCGCCAAATACGGCTCGTCACCGGTGGACCGGGCGAAGGTCAAGGCGTTCAACGGCGACGGCGTGGAGGTGGAGGTGGCGCTGATGTCGCCCGATCCGGTGCTTTACATTTTCAAGACCATGTCCGAGGCCCATTTCGGCGAGCTGTCGTTTTTCCGCCTTTACGCCGGCTCGGTTTCGCCCGGGATGGATTTGTTCAACACCGACCGCAAGGCCAATGAACGGGTCGGCCAGATTTTTGTGCTCAACGGCCAGAACCGCGAAGCAGTCAACACGCTCGGCCCCGGCGACATCGGCGCGGTCGTCAAACTCAAGGTCACACACACCGGCAACACGCTGTGTCCTCCCAAAAAGCCCGTGTCGCTGCCCAAGGTCGTTTATCCCAAGCCGAACATCCACGCGTCGCTCGTCGCGAAGGTCAAGGGCGAGGAGGACAAAATCGCCTCCGGCCTCGCCGCGTTGCATGAGGAGGACCCGACGTTTCTTTATGTCGTGGACCCGGAGCTGCATCAGACCATCATTTCCGCGCAGGGTGAGTTGCATCTGGAGGTCGTCGCCGACCGTCTGCGTCGCCGGCACAACGTGCATGTGGAACTGGCCGAGCCGCGCGTGAAATACCGCGAGACCATCAAGGGCAAGGGCGATTCAAAATATCGCCACAAGAAACAGACCGGTGGCGCCGGACAATTTGCCGAGGTCTGGATGCGGGTCGAACCGAAGCCGCGCGACAGCGGGGTCGAGTTTACCAATTCATTGGTCGGCCAGAACGTGGACCGCACGTTTGTGCCGTCGGTGGAGAAGGGCGTGCATCAGGCCTGTAACGAAGGCATCCTCGCCGGCTGCCGCGTGACGGATGTGAAGATTGATTTTTACGATGGCAAGATGCATCCGGTGGATTCGAAGGACATCGCGTTCCAGATCGCCGGTTATTTTGCGTTCAAGGAGGCGTTTATGGCCGCCAAGCCGTGTCTGCTGGAGCCGATTGAAACGGTGGAGATTCGCATTCCCGAAGATTGCATGGGCAAGGTGATGGGTGATCTGTCATCGCGGCGCGGAAAAATCATTGGCATCGACACTGACGGCGCGTTTCAGGTCATCAAGGCGAGCGTGCCGACGAAGGAGCTTTATCATTACTCCAGCACCTTGCGGTCGCTGACCGGCGGTCGCGGCGTGCACACGGAGGAATTCAGTCACTACGAGGAAATGCCGCGCGATGCGACAGAAAAGGTGATTGAAGAGGCAAAAAAACGGAAAGCCGCCGCCGAAGCGCATTGAAAATCCTGGCGACGCGCAAGACAACGAGGCCGGGTCTTTAAACCTTGGGCCGGCGGCCCGATCCGGCACCGGTTTTTAATGAACGAGCGCCATCTCGTGCTTGCGCACAGCGGAATAAAGCGCGTCCTTCAGTTTCGCGCGCTTGAACTTGAGTTCGTCAATTTCCTGATCCGTGGCGAACTCAACTTCCTCCTCGATGCGGCAGATTTCGTCGTCAAGTTTGTGATATTCCTCGAACATTTCGCGGAACCTGACATCCGCCAGCTTCAGCGAGCGGATGGTTTCGCGATGTTCGGGAAATTCACGGACGAAGGGATGATGAATATCCATTGGAAGTTCTCCTGGTTGAGGTTTCGCGGTCGTTAAACTGCGTTTCTTTTACCATGACCTACCTCCAATAAAGCTCAAGTTGCCTGAACTGGCTAGTCAAATTTTTGGAAAAATTTAATCGGGATTGTCCGCCGGCCCAACTCCGCCGTCTTTCCGCCTTTTCAAGGCCGGTGGGTTGGCCTAGATTGCCGCTATTGTCGTCCCATGCCGAGTGTTTACATCAAAACCTACGGTTGCCAGATGAACGAGCGCGACAGCGAGGCCGTCGCCGCGCAGCTTGTGGCCAAGGGTTACACCCTCGCGCCGTCCGAAACCGGGGCGGACGTGATTTTGCTCAACACGTGCAGTGTGCGTGACCTCGCGGAACAAAAGGCCCTCCGGAAAATGGAGAACCTCGCCGCGGAAATCCGCCGCCACCGCCCCGAGGTGGTGCTCGGCTTCATGGGTTGCATGGCGCAAAGCCGGGGACAGGAATTGATTGACCGGCTGCCGGACGTGGATCTGGTGCTCGGCACGCAGAAGTTTCATCGCGCGGCGGATTGTCTCGACGAAATCATCGCCGGGCGCCGGGACAAAATAGTGGAGGTGGCGGAAGAGCAGGGGAGTGAGGCGACCATCCGGGAGCATTTGCTTTATGGAAACGCTGGAAAAAATGGCGACGGTAAAGGCGGCGGTCACGGACGGCCGCTACAGGTCACGGCGTTTGTCAGCATCATGCAGGGCTGCAATCAATACTGTACCTTTTGCATTGTGCCTTACACGCGCGGGGAGGAACGCAGCCGCACCATTCCCGATATCGTGAGCGAGTGTCGCCAGCTGGTGGCGCAGGGTGTGAAGGAAATCACGCTGCTCGGCCAGATTGTGACGAGTTACGGGAAACGCGAATTTGGCAGAATTGACTCCCTCGCCCCGCGATTAAGCGGGGAGAGGGTTGGGGCGAGGGGCATTTTAGAAAACGGACTCCTCACCCCGGCCCTCTCCTCGTTGGGCGAGGAGAGGGAGAAAAAATCCCCGTTCGTCCAGCTGCTCGACGCGGTCCACGAAATCGAAGGGCTGGAACGCCTCCGGTTCACTTCGCCGCATCCGAAGGGTTACGGTGACGATTTAATCGAGGCCTACACGCGGCTTCCGAAGCTGGTTGAGAGTGCGCATCTGCCCGTCCAGAGCGGCAGCAACCGCGTGCTGAAGCTGATGCACCGTGGCTATACGCGCGAACGCTACCTCGCCATCATTGAAAAATTGCGCCAAGCCCGGCCCGAAATCGGCATCAGCACGGACATCATCGTCGGCTTTCCCGGTGAAACGGAGGATGATTTTGAGCAGACCCTTTCCCTCGCGCGCGAAGTTGAATTCGACCAGGCATACGTTTTTAAATACTCGCAACGTCGCGACACGCCCGCCGCCGCATTGCCGGGGCAGGTGCCGCAGATGATTCGTGAGGAACGCAATCAACGGCTGCTGGAAATCATCAACCAAATTGCCGCGCGCAAACATAAAAAATTTGTCGGGCGGCAGACGCAGATTCTGGTCGAAGGGCCGAGCAGGAAGAATCCGGCGCGGCTGACCGGCCGGACGCGTTGCAACAAAATCGTGGTGTTCGACGGTTCGGAACGGCATCGCGGCCAGGTCATGGACGTGAAAATCACCCGTGCCGGCTCCTTCACGCTTTACGGCGACCCAGCCATCCTGGACTGAGCATTCAGCGCCCGGTTGCGCGCC
Source organism: uncultured Verrucomicrobiae bacterium (assembly GCA_963762585.1). Lineage (GTDB taxonomy): Bacteria > Verrucomicrobiota > Verrucomicrobiia > Limisphaerales > UBA11358 > UBA11358. The sequence continues at coordinate 74,891 of CAVXLF010000002.1, read as the reverse complement.
GGCCGCAGGCGTAAAGCTGGTAACTGAAAGTTGGACGATTAAAAATCTGATTAAGTTTGTCTCAGCGACGAATTAGGTAGCTTTGTGATTAGGGTGGCTTTGGGTGTAATAAACAGCACTGGTTATCAATGCAACACCTTGACTATCAGTAATAAACCGGGGAATCACGACCGACAATATATTAAACATGCATAATATTGCTTGACTTGTTTGAGAGGCTTTGAAAGGGTGAAGGGCATGTCACCCATGGAAGCATTTTGCTCCGCAAGTGTCGTTTGCGTTCCCCAGGGCAGTCTTTCACCCGCGAGGTCGCAATATCCCCACCCTCCTCATCCTTGTCCCTTGGGGGAAGGAAGAAACCAACCAAACAACAAACAGAAACCAGAAATCCATATGAAATTAATGAAAGTAACGTTGATGCTGGCGATGGCGGCGATCGTGCTGCCGTTATCCGCGCATGCGTACGTGTGGACCTCCTGTGCCCAGTACGGCACCTACTCGAGCGGTGGATACGAATTCTACTGCGACGAATGGGGCAGCACGGCTTCCGAGTGCTGCAATCTGAACAGCGTGACCTCCTGGAACGTGGTCAGCTCGGTGCCCACGGGCGGCGGCGTAAAGGCCTATCCCAACACCGCGAGAAACAACATCGGCAAAACCGTCAGCGCCTACAGCTCCTCGAGCAGCTACAGCTGGAGCGCGCCCGGCGGCACGTATTGGGACGCTTCGTTTGACTGCTGGGTTCCCACCGAAGTGATGGTGTGGGAAGGCAACAGCGGCGGCGTGGGTCCGAGTGGATCCAAGGTCTATTCCAACCAGTCCATTGACGGTGCATCTTGGAATGTGTACTGGCAGGGTGGTGGTCCCTTGTCGTTCCTCCGCACCAGCAATTCCGGCTCGGGCTCATCGCACCTGGGCACGTTCTTCCGTTGGGGCGCCAGCAAGGGCTACTTCAGCAGCGGCGGCAATGTGGGCGGGGTCGGCTGTGGATTCGAAATCTTCGGATCAGGCAGCTCGCACACCTGGACCATGAACAGCTGCTCCATCGGAACCTAAACCTCTCCGATTGTAATCGGTCGCAAAGGGACGGGCCTGTTTTCGGGTCCGTCCCTCATTCTCTTGGCGGTTCCGTCAATGTTCGGGGCATACTTGGGTAAACCCTGACGGAAATTCACCATCCCGCTCTGATAAAAACATGCCAAGCAGCAAGATGACCCCAATTCGCTTTGTGGATTCGTCTCAGGGCTATGGTGTTCCACTGTGTCTTCTGGCATTCAAACCCGTCAAGCGCCGTTATGGTCAATGTGATCCGTTGGTTTTCTGTGGACCGTCCTCAGTGTCAATCTCTTGTCGACTTCGAAGGTTAACTCAATTAAACTGTCCATGTCCCATGCATTCACAACCCGCCTGCCGAATTGCGGCCAGGCCACGGCATCTTTGGGGTGGTTCCTCGCCGCCCCGCGCCAGCCTGAAGCCGCCGGTCAGGCGCAGGCTCAAGTGGTGGTTTGCCAAGACGGGTTGGTTCCACGTCTTCTGGTGTGTCTGCGTGGCCTCCGCGAGTTTCGCCGCCCCGCTGCCGAACTACATCACACGGGTGTGGACGACGGCCGACGGCCTGCCCGACAGCAGTGTTACGGCCGTCCTCCAGTCGCACGACGGTTATTTATGGTTGGGCACGTGCAGCGGTCTGGCGCGGTTCGACGGTGTGCGTTTCACGGTCTTTGACAGCAGCAATACCCCGGAGTTACAAAGCCCCAACGTCACCGCCCTGTTTGAAGATGCGGAAGGCACAATTTGGATCGGGCATGAAACCGGGAAGTTGACCGTTTATCGGAACGGGAAATTTTATGCAGTCCCCGTCAAGGCATCATGGCACGGGGGGGGGGATTTATGGGATCGGCGCCGATTCAGCGGGCGGCATCTGGCTTCTGAATGACAACGGCGAATTGGCGCGGGTGAAAGACTGGTTCGTCATCCCGTCACCTCCCGGCAAGATCCCTGCCCGGCTTGACCTGGTCAGCAAGCCCACGGGCGGCTTTTGGGTCCAACGGGACAACGAGGTGTGGGTGTTGGAAAATGACCAGCTGCAACCTGTACCCTTTGATGAACCCGCTGGTAATCGCTACCTCCAAGGAATCGGGGCCGGTCGCGATGGGGGCCTCTGGGTTATGACGGAAAGCCGGATGCGCAAATGGAAGGATGGGAAATGGGCTGCCGATTTGGGGACGGCCCCATGGGGATGGAACACCATTCACACCTTGATTGAAACGGAGGACGGAACCCTGGCTGCGGCAACAGCCGATCATGGACTCTATCTCATTTTTCCCGGGCAGGGGTCTTTTCAGTTCTGCCGCACGAACGGGTTTCCAGACGATCGGATCACCGATTCTCTCTGTGTAGATCGCGAAGGAAACTTGTGGGTGGGAACCGGCAACAGTGGCGTGGCCATGCTGCATCCTGGAAGCATCACCACTTTTAGCCCACCTGATCACTGGCAGGGGCGCAGGGTTCTATCCGTTGCCTGTGGTCCGGATGACGCCCTGTGGATTGGCACCGAAGGTGCGGGTTTGTACCGGTTTGCCAACGGTAGCTGGACGAACTTTGGTGAAAGCATCGGCCTGACCCCCCCCTATGTATGGTCGGTCGCGCTGGACGCTCAAGGCCGGACCTGGGCCGGCACCTGGGGTGGTGGTTTGTTTGAGTGGGACGGCTCCCGGTTCGAAGTCCCGCCGCTATTTGGGGACGTCACGGCCCAATTGACTGCGCTGCTGGCCACCCCGGACGGAGGTCTGCTCGTGGGAACGGGCATCGGCTTGATGCGGTATGAGTCGGGCAGGATTAACTGGCTGGCTCGTGCGCCGGAGCTTGCCCTGCCGGATGTGCGCACGATGATTGAAGCGCCGGATGGCACTGTGTGGTTCGGCATGTCCGGCGGCGGCCTGGGCCGTCTCCGGGCGGGGGTCCTGCGGCAATTTCGGAGCGGCGACGGTTTGTCGTGTGATTTCGTGCAATGCCTTCACCTCGAAAGTGACGGGACGCTTTGGATTGGCACGTTCAATGGATTGAACCGGTTCAAAGATGGCCGCTTCGTTGCCATCACGAGAAAACAGGGACTTCAGAACAACATCATCTGCGACATCGAAGACGATGGCCGGGGATATTTCTGGCTCAGTTCCCATGGTGGCATCATGAGGGTCAGCCAGACCGAACTCAATCGTTGCGCGGATGGCCAGATCCAGCATTTGCACTGCCTGACCTATGGACTTAGTGACGGTTTGCCGACGCTCGAATGTTCAGGTGGATTCCAGCCCGCGGGCTGCCGGACGAAAGATGGGCGGCTGTGGTTTCCAACCAGCAAGGGACTGGTGGCGGTGGATACCGGCAACGTCCGGACCAACAAACTGGTCCCGCCGGTGATCATCGAACGGCTGCTGGTGGATGATCAGGCGGTAAATGAAGGGGAGATGCCGAAAAAACCGCTGCGGATCGCGCCGGGCCAGCACCGGTATGAATTCCAGTTTACCGGATTGAGTTTTGTCGCGCCAGAGAAGGTGCATTTCCGGTATCGCCTCGAAGGATTGGAGACCACATGGGTGAGGACGCGGTTCCCGCGGCGGGCGAATTACAGCCACATTTCTCCCGGCAATTACCGATTTTCCGTGCAGGCCTGCAACAATGACGGCGTCTGGAACAAGCAAGGGGCAACGCTGGCGTTTACGGTGTTGCCGGCGTTCTGGCAGACGTGGTGGTTCCGAACCTGGGCGGTGGCGACGATTGCGCTGGCTGGCGGCGGGATTGTGTGGCTGGACGCCCGTCGGCGGACGCGACGCAAGGTGGAGCGGCTGCAGCGGCAGCAAGCCGTCGAGCACGAACGGATTCGCATTGCCCGGGACATTCACGATGACCTGGGTGCGAACCTGACGCGCATCACGATGTTGAGCGAGTCAGCCCGGCGTGACTTGAATGATTCGCGTCAGGTGGCAGGAAATCTCGATCAAATTTACAACACCTCGCGCGAGCTGACCCGGGCGATGGGCGAAGTGGTCTGGGCGATCAATCCCCAGCATGATACCCTCGAGAGCGTCGTCGCCTATCTGGAGGAGTTCGGGCAAAATTTACTGAGAACCGCCGGCATCCGTTGCAAAATGGACATGCCGGCGCAGTTCCCGGCCCGGGTGATTACCGCCGAAATGCGGCACAATTTATTTCTGGCCTTCAAGGAGGCGTTGAACAATGCCATCAAGCATGCCGGCGCATCCGAAGTGCGGATTGCTTTCATGATGGAGTCGACGGCTTTCATCCTGACGATCGAGGACAACGGGAGGGGCTTTGTGTTGGAACAATTATTGACCGGAACTCCGGGGTCCCCGCCCCGCCCGGGGACCGGTAACGGGCTGGCGAACATGCGCCAGCGGCTGGCCGCTATCGGCGGGTGGTGTGAAATTGAGAGCATGGCCGGGAAAGGAACCAGGGTGACCTTCACGGTCGCATTGAAAGGATTTCCCGCATGAAAAGCCCGAGCCAGCGGCCGACCACCCTTCACCGCAGTTTAACCGGCGAGTCCTTTGAATTGAAGTCTCGTACGGTTGGCCAAATGATGATAACCTAACGCCGACCCAGCGTGACACGTGAATATCACTGTTTCAATAATCGAAGATGACGCTTCCGTGCGACAAATCCTGACCGGATGGATTGACGCGGCGGAGGGATTTTGTTGTTTAAACGCTTTCAGCAGCGCCGAAAGCGCGCTGGCGTCATTGCCGCAGGAGGCGCCGGATATTCTGCTGGCGGACATCAACCTGCCCCACATGAACGGCATCGAGTGTGTGCGCCGCCTGAAGCCGTTGATACCCAAAACCCAGTTTCTGATGTTGACCGTCTATGCGGACACCGATTACATCTTCAATGCCTTGGCGGCCGGCGCGAGCGGTTATTTGCTGAAGGAAACCGGGCAGAAAGAATTAATCGCCTCGCTCAAGCTGACCCATGAGGGGGGGGCGGCCATGACCAGCCAGATTGCCCGCAAGCTCGTGCAATCGTTCCAGCCCCAGCCGGAAAAACCGGTGCCGAACGGCCTCACGCCGCGCGAACAAGCCATCCTCAAGTTACTGGCGCGCGGCGATTATTACAAGGAGATCGCGGACTCGCTCGGCATCAGTGTCCACACGGTTTGCACCCATATCCGCCACATTTACGAAAAACTCCACGTCCGCTCCCGCACCCAGGCCATCGCCGTGTACACCCAGTCCCGCAATGGGGCAACCCAGCTCCAGCAGTCAGGTTTAAGTAATAATCAATTGTAGCTAATCAGTTTTGGGGACTATCCAGCCACACGTTTTCTGATAAATTGCCCGTCTAAGCGGATGAATTGTGTACCAACACATCCCTCGTGTCTCCTTGGGTTTCTTCCTCCAAGGCGGGCACGTACACAAACAACCCCAACCTCCTTGGGTATGGAAGAAAAGGGAAAAACGGAAAAGTAAGTCTATGAAATCAATGAAACTAGCAATGGCGCTGGCATTGGCGGTAACCGCGATGCCGTTGGCCTCACATGCGTACGTATGGACCTCCTGTGCCCAGTACGGCACCTACTCGAGCGGTGGATACGAATTCTACTGCGACGAATGGGGCAGCACGGCTTCCGAGTGCTGCAATCTGAACAGCGTGACCTCCTGGAACGTGGTCAGCTCGGTGCCCACGGGCGGCGGCGTAAAGGCCTATCCCAACACCGCGAGAAACAACATCGGCAAAACCGTCAGCGCCTACAGCTCCTCGAGCAGCTACAGCTGGAGCGCGCCCGGCGGCACGTATTGGGACGCTTCGTTTGACTGCTGGGTTCCCACCGAAGTGATGGTGTGGGAAGGCAACAGCGGCGGCGTGGGTCCGAGTGGATCCAAGGTCTATTCCAACCAGTCCATTGACGGTGCATCTTGGAATGTGTACTGGCAGGGTGGTGGTCCCTTGTCGTTCCTCCGCACCAGCAATTCCGGCTCGGGCTCATCGCACCTGGGCACGTTCTTCCGTTGGGGCGCCAGCAAGGGCTACTTCAGCAGCGGCGGCAATGTGGGCGGGGTCGGCTGTGGATTCGAAATCTTCGGATCAGGCAGCTCGCACACCTGGACCATGAACAGCTGCTCCATCGGAACCTAAACCTCTCCGATTGTAATCGGTCGCAAAGGGACGGGCCTGTTTTCGGGTCCGTCCCTCATTCTCTTGGCGGTTCCGTCAATGTGTGGGATCCAACTGGGACAGACTCCGAAGGCCGCTGCGCCAGTCTGGCTTGCGCTGCCTTGTAATTTTGGTATCTACTAATTTCCAAGCCATGCGTTCTGAAGAAAATCAAAGAATAATTGACCATCGGGTCATTCGGCACCTGGTGGGTGTCCTCTTGGTTGCTTTCATTGGACTCGGTTGCTGGCGGGTTGAAGCCCAGGACGCCTCCCCATCGGACGCAGCATCCAGTGAAAGTGATTACGCGGCGCTCTGGCAGGAGCAAATGCACGACGCGTGGTCGGCCATGAATCAAAAGGACTACCGCCTGGCCGAACAGAGCTGCCAGGAAGCGCTGAAGACCGCCGGCAAACTGGGTCCAACCGATGCGCACGTGGTGACCAACCTGGTATTTCTGGCGGGCATTTATCAAATGGAAAACAAGCCCGATCTGGCCGAAAAGGCGTTTCAATCCGCCGTCGCCAGCCGGGAGAAGGCGGTCGGGCAGGATGCTCCAGATTTGGTCTGGCCTTTGGATAAACTGGCCAACTTCTATTATTTTGCCGAACACCGATATGATCTGGCGACGCCGGTATGCCTGAGAATTCTTCACATTGTGGAGCAGGCGTCGCCGCGCGATGACGCTGAACTTATCAACCGGGCGCGCGCCGTGGCCGCTGTTTATCGCATTCAAGGCCAGTATGCCAGCGCGGAACCGTTTTACCGGGAGACCCTGGCGTTGGCTGCGACCAACGAGGATGTATTGCCCGATTGTTTGCTCTCCACCGCCGGCTTTTATCACGACTGGGGAAAAAATGATGAGGCCGAAACGCTGTGCAAACAGGCGCTGGCCATAAGGGAAAAAGCCGCGGCCACAAATCCCGGCACCGATTCGCAGATGAATCTGGCGATTTCACTCTACGGCCTGGCGGAAATTTACCGCGGTTGGGGCCGGCTCGATCCGGCGGAACAGTTTTATCGCCGGTCCGAAGCCATTGTGGAGAAAGCCAGCGGGCCGGACAGTTCCGAACTGGCGCGGCCCCTGTCGGGCCTGGCCGCCACCCTGGCAGATTCGGGCAAGACCGACCAGGCCATCGTCCTTTACCAACGGGCTTTTGCCGTCACGGAAAACAATCTGGAGCCCGGAAATTCCGTGGTGGAGGACATCCTTCACGATTACACCGCCTTGCTCGATCGGATGAACCGGTCCGGCGAAGCAAACACCCTGCGACAGGCTTATCAATGGCGCGTGTTGATGTATGGTTCGACCCATGCATTGAGATTGAACAATCTGCCCGAAGCCGAAAGGCTCGCCCGCGAAGCGGTGAAGCTGGCCGGCGGCTTTGGTGCCGCTGACACCCGACTGTCCAAAAGCCAGGTGCAAATGGCCGAGGTTTATCGTGGACAGGGGAAAAAGGATCTGGCCGAGCAGACTTACCAGGAGGCCATTGCCAGTTGCGAAAAGGCCGTCGGCTCCAAAAATCGGGACCTGATCCTGCCGCTGCAAAGCCTGGCGAACTTTTACGATTATGGCAAAGTCCGATATGATCAGGTGGCCTCCCTCTATCTGCGGATACTGGCCATTGTCCAGGCCGCGCCCGCCTCGGACCCGATGGAAGCGGCCGAATGGGAACGTAACATTGCCGACGTTTACCAACTGGAAAAACAAAGTGCCCCGGCGGAAATTTTTTATCAAAAGGCGCTGGCCTCAGCCGGGTCGGTCACCAATGCGCCGGCGGGGGAAACCGTTCAGTACCTACAGGCGCTGGGTGATTTTTACCGGACTGCCGGACAGTGCGACAAGGCCGAACCCGTGCTCCAGCGCGCGCTGGCCATCCGGGAGCAGGCCACGGGAGCTGATTCAAACCCGGACGCCGAACTGGACGTGGCGGTCTGTTGCGATTACCTGGGGCAAAACTATCTGGCCTGGAACAAGCCGGCCCGGGCCGAATTGTTTTACCGCCGCTCCCTGACCATCGACGAGAAAATTGCCGGGACCGACAGCACCGACCTGTCGCCCCGGATCCTGGGGCTGGCGGCGGCCTTGCGCGCGCAGAAGAATTTTACAGAGGCTGAAAGCCAGTACAAACGGGCCTTGCAGATCGCGGAAAAAGGATTTGGGACCGACGCGCCGCAGGTGGCCGACGTGCTGGACCAGTACGCCGCCCTGCTTGCAGATATGAACAAGGCGCAGGATGCAAAAAATATGCGCGATTGGGCCGACTCACTCCGCAAGGAAAATGGAACGCCGCCGGAGTGATTCTGGAGGCTTCCGGGATGATGATTTGAGGATGATAGTTGAGGTGATATGAAACAGCCGGGGTTCCTCGCCGTTTCCCTGATCGGCAATCTGGTTCTGGTTGCCGCCTTTCTCGTGGTGCGGCATGGCTCAACGCCCGGCACGGCGGCCCCAGCCCTGGCGCCAGCCCCGGCTCCGATCCCAAAAATTGTGCCCGCATTGCCGGTTGCAAAAGGGACGCCGGTACCGGTGGTTCCCTGGCGGCTGATTGCGTCCGCGGATTACCGCCAATATGTCGCCAACCTTCGCGCGGTGGGCTGCCCGGAGTGGCTCGTCCGGGACATCATCGTTGCTGACATTGATGATCTTTATAATCAAAAGTCCAGGACGGACCCGGTTTACTTCGCGCCCTGGCAGGGGGCGGATCAGCGTCGCGAGGCAACCCGCACCCGTTCGGCGAAACTGAACGCGCTGCGGCAGGAGAAACGGACGCTCGTCAAATCACTGCTCGGATACGAGTGGGAGAACTATGGCGAGGAGGTCTGGGATCAGGATTTGGCGACGAGCCTGACGATGGGCTTTATGCCGGATGACAAGGCCGTTCAGGTGCTGTCGCTCAAGGACCAATACGCCCATGCCGCGCAAGACGTCCGGGAAGACGCGAATTTCATTCTGATTGATGATGACCGCGCGCGGTTGCAGTCACTGTATGATGGCTTTGAATCCGATCTGTCTCAACTGCTCGACCCGTCGCAGTTGGATGAATTGCAGTTGCGGGCGCAACAGAGCTTTCTGACGGCCAATGACATCCATTTTGACGGTGTCACCATCAGCGATGGGGAATTGCGGGAACTGGTTCGCATGTCGAAGGGGTTCAGGGACATCGCCCGGAGCGACTTTGTTCCCGACCATCCGGTGTCTGACACCGATGAGGCCGGCCGCAATGCGGCCTTTGAGACCCAGGTGAAAAGCCTCCTGGGTTCGGAGCGATTCGCGGGTTATCAGCGCGCCCAGGACCCGAACTTCCGGGAAATATTCGCGTTCAGCCAGCAAAACAGCTTGCCGCCATCCGCTGCCGTCAAGGTTTATGAGTCGCGTCAAAATGCCAGCGAACAGGCGGATGAGATTCAAAAAGATGGGAGCCTCTCCCCCGGGGAACGCGCCGCGGCCCTGGTTGTCCTGAAAGCCGCCACGATGAACACCATCTCGTCCGCGCTGGGCGGCAGTTATCAGGATTACCTCCAGGGACCGGGGCAATGGCTCGGAGCCCTGACTCCGTCGCCGGAAATGCAAACCACGAATCAAACGCAATGAAAACGTGGCCGGTCATCGCCTGCTCCTTCCTGCTGAACGCGGTGCTCGCCGCCGCAATCGTTTTGTCGTTGAGAAAAACCCCGTTGCCGGCGTCAGCCGCGGTTGCCGCGTCGCCCGTTTCCGGCACGTTTACAGCCCTGCCGCTGGCAGAGAGCGCCCCGTCACCCGGTTTGCCTTTTCAATGGAGCCAGATTGCTTCCCAGGACCTGAAAATCTACCGCGATAATTTGCGCGGCATCGGTTGCCCGGAACTTACGGTGCGCGAAATCATCCGGGCTGTAATCAACGAAGATTTCCGGTCGCGGCGCCGAATGATTCTGGACGCGTTTCAAGACCACTATTGGGGCATCGTTTTGCGCGGGGAGCTCATGAAACGCCAGTTGCTGCCCCAGACGGATTGGGGTCAGGCGCTGACCTCGTTGGCCGCGGAACGGAACCAGTTGATTTCCGACGTGCTGGGCCCGGACGCCCTGACCACCGAAGCCGCACGGCAGGCGCAGCAGGCGGACTGGGAGCAAAAATTCGCATGGTTGTCACCGGAGAAACGCGCCCGGATGATTGAGCTTCAGCAAAAATACCAGCAACAACTCGCCGACTGGGCCGTCAGCCTGGGTTCGCGGCCGGACGGGGCGCCCACGGCGGAAGACGAGGCGGCCCGTCAAAAGTTGCAACAGGATTTTGAAGATTCGGAGCAGCAACTGCTGACGCCGCAGGAACAGGCCGAATTACACCTTCGCGAGTCCGACGTGGCGAACTGGGCCGCCAGCCTGCCAGGTTTCAACCCGACCGAGGATGAATGGCGGTCCCTGACCCAATTGCGGTCCCAATTTGAAGCGTCCCAGGGCGCGCTGGCCAACCCGGATCTGACGGATGAGCAACGGGCGGCACAACAAAGCGACCTGCAGTCGAATTTTGTCAATTCCGTGCAGGCGACATTGGGTCCGGATCGCTTTGCCCAATATCAACTGGCGAACAACGATCAGTATCAGGCGTTGCACAACGTGACCCAGCGCTATGGCCTGCCGGACAGCGTGGCCGCCCAGGGTCTCAACGTGCAACAAACCGCGCAGGCTGCGGCCGACCAGGTGCGGGCCAATTCAAACCTGTCGCCGCAGGACCAGCAGGCCGCCTTGAACGCCATCCAGAGTGAAACCGAAAAGAGCCTGGGCCAGATTCTCGGAACCGGAGTTCTCTCCACCTACAAGGAATACGGCGGCGACTGGATCCCGGGGTTGGGTCAATTGAATCAACCTTAGCCCCGCAATGCAGCATGCCTGAGGGCGGGCAGGGGACTGGTGCTTTCGCTCTTTGAATTTTTCGCATCCGGGGATGTCAATTTACTCGCGATTCATCCGGGTTCGTGGTTGAATTCTCGCCATGAAACTGTCCTTGTTGTCCATCTTGCTCGGATTGGGCGTGGCCGTGCCGCAGGTTTATGGCATCGCCAACCCGCAAAAATTTGCGGCTACGGTCCGCAAACTTCCGCGCAACCTGCCCCTCGGCATCGGGCTCATGCTCCTCGGCACGGCGTGGTTCGTGTGGAACGTGAGCCGCGAGTCGGTCTCCGATTTCGCCGCGTTCAAGCCGGCAATGATGCTCGGCTTTGTCGCCGTGGGCGTTTTGAGTTGCGTTTACATCCAGGACTTTCTGGCCGTGCGCGGGCTGGCCGTCGTGGTGTTGTTGCTGGCAAAATTGATGGTGGATACCGGGCGGCCGCATCTGGGCCAGACGCATTGGGTGCTGGTCATTCAAGCGTGGGCCTATCTGCTCATCGTCGCGGGCCTCTGGTTCACCGTCACACCTTGGAAGCTGCGGGATTTGCTGAACTGGGCCACGGCCACCGAGTCGCGGGTGCGCCTGGGCAGCGCCGTCCGGCTGGCGTTCGCAATTTTTGTATTGCTCCTGGGACTGACCGTATTCCGGACAATGTGAATTCGTGGAACGTTCGTCCGCCAAGGATTTATTGTTTCCGCCATTTCTGATTTTCCTCCTTAACCGTTGCTCGCGGTTTCTTCCCGGCATTTGACCGTAACCGGTAGGTTTCCAATCGTGACAAAGTTGCCTTGTCACGCAATCGTAACATTTCCTCCCTTTGTTCGTAACAATGTTGCTTCAAGGTTCGCCCCGAACTACAGAACAACGACTATGAAAAAAATCCAAAAAACAAATGCTGCCGCAAGAATCGCAATATTTGCCGGGGCGGCTGCGTTCATGGCCCTGACTCCGCGAATCCAGGCGCAGTCCTCCGTGGATGCCCTGCTCAACAAACTCGAACAAAAGGGTGTTCTTACCGTCGACGAGGCGAAGGAACTGAGGACCGAAAACGAGACAAATTCCATCGCCGACTTCAACAGCGCCATGAATTCCAGGTTTCCGACCTCCGACTGGGTGACGGGTTACAAATTGAGCGGCGATTTTCGCGGGCGGTTTGATGATGTCAGCACGGACACCCCGTTCACCGCCGGGCACGACAACAACATGCGTTTGCGCTATCGTCTGCGCGCCGGTCTGGTGGTCAACATGAAGGACGGAGTGCAGATGGGTTTCCGGCTGGGCACGGACGACGCGGCTTCGGGCAACAACACGACCGGAGGCAATCCATTGTCCAACAACACCACACTGACCGGGAATGGTTCGAAGAAGTCCATTTTCGTGGATGCTGCCTATGGCAAATGGACGGCGATCAATGACGGAACCTGGATGGTGGCCGGAACCATCGGCAAGATGGACCAGCCGTTCCAGGCATCGTCGATGGTATTCGACCCAGATTACACGCCGGAAGGCGGCGCGTTGCAGGTGACCAATAAAATCAATGACGGGAATTCACTCATATTCAACGGCGCAGCGCTGGTGCTGGCCCAGGTCAATACCCGCGGACCGTTCCTCTACGGCGGACAAGCCATCTGGAACGCCAATTGGACCCCGAAGCTGGGTACTTCCGTGGGGGTGGCGGGCTACGATATCGCGAACAGCGCCAATCTTGGCACCTTTGCCGGCGCGGCTCCCGGCCCGACGCCTCCTTACGATTCAAACCTGGGCAACACGATCAACGGCACCAAGTTTGCCAGCAACTACAATCCCATTGTCGCCAGTGGCAGCATTACTTATACGCTCGACAGCTTTCCGCTTTATCCCGGCGCGTTTCCCATCAAGGTCGCCGGTGAATACATGAACAATCCCGCCGCTGGCGGCAACAACGAAGGCTGGAATGCGGGAGTGACCCTGGGCAAAGCGGGCAAGCAAGGCGCCTGGGATGTTTCCTACCGTTATCAGCGGCTCGAAGCCGATGCCTGGTGGGATCAAGTTGTGGATGACGACAACGTTGCCTTCTTCCCGGTCTCGACCACTTTCGGCAACACCGGCGCCGCGGCGGCGGTGGGCGGGACAAACATCAAAGGCCACCTGGTCAAGTTCAACTATTCAATCTTTGACTCGCTGACCTTCACGTTCACCTGTTATATCAACGATCTCATCATCAATCCCGTTCCCGGGACAAAGACGGACGCGGTTCACGCCATGGCTGACCTGATGTGGAAGTTTTAACCTGATTGTAACGTGAACAACCCATACCAAACCGACTACACTCCAAAACTAAAAATGAAAAGAACCATTCTTTCCCTCCTCGTCTGCAGTGGCTGGCTCGCCGCCGGAAGCGGTCTGCAAGCCCAGACCCTCATCAATGGCGCGGGTTCCACCTTCGACTATCCGGCCTTCACCAAATGGTTTGAAGCTTATGGCGAAAATCATCCTGACGTTCGCTTCAATTATCAATCCATCGGTTCGGGCGGCGGACAGAAGCAATTGCTGAATCAAACGGTGGACTTCGGCGCCTCCGACGCGCCGATGAAGGATGAAGCCATGGCCAAGGCGCCGGGCAAAATTCTGCACTTCCCCGTGGTCGCCGGCGGCGTGGCCATCATGTACAACCTCCCGGGCGACCCGAAACTTAAACTCGATGGTGACGCGCTGGCCAACATCTACCTCGGCAACGTCAAGAAATGGAACGATCCGAAAATTGCCGCGCTCAATCCGGGTGTGGATTTGCCGGACCTGGCGATTGTTCCCGTTTATCGCACCGAAGGCAGCGGCACGACGTTTATATTCACCGATTACCTCAGCGCCGTAAACCCGGTCTGGGCTGATACGGTCGGCAAAAGCACTTCCGTGAAGTGGCCCGCGGGCATCGGTCTGGGCGCCAAAGGCAGCGAAGGCGTCGCCGGCCAGGTCAAACAGATTTCCGGCGCCATCGGCTACGGCGAACTGGCCTATGCCGACCAGAGCAAAATCCCCTATGCCAATATGAAAAATTCGTCGGGTAATTTCATTTCGCCCGCGCCCGATTCGGTCAGCGCCGCGCTGGCCAATGCCCGGATTCCCGATGATTTCCGTTTCTCCATGGTCAATTCGTCCGGCGCGAACGCCTATCCCATTGCCGGCGCCAGCTGGGTGCTGGTTTACCAGCAGCAAAAGAGCGCCGACCACGGCAAAAAGCTGGCGGCCTTTTTGAAATGGGCGATCACCGACGGGCAGAAAATTTCGTCCACGATGGACTATGCGCCGCTGCCGGACAACGTCCAGGAACGTGAGTTGAAGCTGCTCGATACAATTAAGTACTGACTTCGCTCCGTGGCCCGGTATTTTTGTGGGGCGTGAGCAGGACGAAGAGCGCAGTTCCTCCCGCTCTTCGTCCTTTTGGTTTTGGGTTTGGAGCTGAAAAATGGTGAACGCGACCGCGACTAGACAAGAGGCAAAGGCAGCGAAACCAGTGGACCGCCATTGGGGTGACCGCGCCTTCAAATGGCTGACGCTGCTCATGGCGCTGGCCATCTTTGTGCTCATCGGGCTCATCGGCTACGAACTGGCCCGCGGGTCACAGCCCGCCCTGCAAAAATTCGGCTGGCGCTTTCTCGTCAGCAGCGACTGGGACCCGGGCAATGACAACTATGGCGCGCTGCCGTTCATCCTCGGCACGCTGGTTTCCTCGTTTATTGCGCTCCTCATCGCCGTGCCCATCAGCGTTGCCACCGCCGTCTATTTGACCGAGCTGGCCCCGCAATGGTTGCGTCAGCCGCTCATCATGTTCATCGAATTGCTGGCCGCCATTCCCAGCGTCATTCTGGGTTTCTGGGGCCTGTTTGTGATGGTTCCGTGGCTGCATGATCATCTGTTTCCCGGGCTGCGGATGACGCTCGGTTTTCTGCCGCTCTTTCAAGGCAAAGATTACGGCCCCTGCATGCTGGCCGCCGGCATCATCCTCGCCATCATGATTGTGCCGATCATCACGTCCGTTTCGCGGGAAATTCTCCGTTCCGTTCCCGGTTTGCAGCGCGAAGCCGCCTACGCCCTCGGTGCGACACGCTGGGAAGTGACGCGCATTGCCGTTTTGAGTTACGCCAAAAAGGGAATTTTCGGCGCGGTCATTCTCGGATTGGGCCGCGCCTTGGGCGAGACCATGGCCGTGACGATGGTCATCGGCAATTCACCGCAATTCGTCAAATCGCTCTTCTCCCCCGGCAGCACGCTGGCCAGTTGGATCGCGAATCAATTTACCGAAGCCATCGGCGATCTGTTTTACAGCTCCCTGTTTGAACTCGGGCTGGTGCTGCTCGGCGTGACTGTGCTCGTGAACATTATCGCGCAATTGCTTTTGAAAACCTTCGCCGGACCCGGCGTCAAACCGCAACACTGAAAATTTATGATTTATGATTTACGATTGAACCCGCAAAGCATTCGCTTGAATGCGCCGGGGTTTAAACCGGCAGCCGGCATCCGGCCATCGAGAATTTAATGACCGCCCCGAACCATAACTGGCGCAAGCGCAAGGACGTCCTGATGCAGGTGATTGCCTTTACCTGCGCCATGCTGGTCGTTACCCCGCTCATTTTGATTTTTTACCATCTCGTGACGCAGGGATTCAGCTCGATCAATCTTGGGTTCTTCACGCAGCTGCCCAAACCCCTGGGCGAAAAGGGCGGCGGCATGGCCAACGCGATCGTGGGAACGTTTGTTCTGCTGGCGGAGGCCGCGGTCGTGGGCGTCCCGGTGGGGGTGCTGGGGGGCGTGTTCCTTTCGGAATATGGCGGCACGAAATTGAACTGGTGGATCCGGTTTGCCGCCGACATTCTCAACGGTGTGCCGTCCATCACCTGGGGCGTGGTGGTCTACGGCCTGATGGTCGTGCCCATGCACGGCGCGTCCGCGCTGGCCGGCGGCGTCGTGCTGGGTCTGATGATGATCCCGCTGGTGATGCGGACGACCGAGGAGGTGCTGCAACTGGTGCCGGCCGGTTACCGCGAAGCCGCGCTGGCGCTGGGCATCGCCAAATGGCGCACCATCCTGCAGATTGTCATTCGCACGGCGCTCAAAGGCATTGTCACCGGCGTGCTGCTGGCGCTCGCGCGCGTGGCCGGCGAAACCGCGCCACTGCTGTTCACCACCGGCAATCTTGGCTGGGCGCACAAACTGACGGAACCCATCGCCGCCATTCCCCTGCAGATTTACGTTTATGCCATCTCGCCTTACGATGACTGGCACCGACAGGCCTGGGCGGGTGCCTTCATTCTGCTCATGCTGGTGCTGGCCATCAACGTCGGGGTGCGCTTTTTCACCCGGGACCGTTTCCGAGGCAAAGTCTGATATTTTGAACGCCATGTCTGAAACCGCCATTAAACCGCTTCCTGCCGCGACGGACTCCAAATCCGCGGGCACGCCGGCCCTGGCCGTGCGCAACCTGTCCGTCCGGTTCGGCAAAAACACCGCCGTAAAAAATGTCTCGATCGACATTGCCGCCCGGGCCGTCACCGCCATCATCGGGCCGAGCGGTTGCGGCAAGTCCACTTTTCTCCGCGCCATCAACCGGATGCACGATCTTAATCCCGAAGCGCGCATGGATGGCGAAATCAAACTGTTCGGCGAAGACATTTACTCGCGGACGGTCGAATCCGTCACGGTCCGCCGCCGCATCGGCATGGTCTTCCAAAAATCCAACCCGTTTCCGACCATGTCCGTCGTCGAAAACGTCACCGTCGGCCTGCGCTTGAACGGCATTCGCAACCGCAAGCTGCTCTCCGAACGGACGGAACAATCGCTGCGCATGGCCGCCTTGTGGGATGAGGTGAAGGACCGCCTGCACGCGCCGGCCGTCAGTTTGTCCGGCGGCCAGCAACAACGTTTGTGCATCGCGCGCGCCCTGGCGGTGGAACCGGAAGTGCTGCTCATGGATGAGCCGGCGTCGGCGCTCGACCCGCTGGCGACGTCCAAAATTGAAGACTTGATTGTGCAATTGAAAAAGGATTACACGATTGTGATTGTGACGCACAACATGCAGCAGGCCGCGCGCGCGTCGGACTTCACCGCCTTTTTTTATCTCGGTGAACTGGTCGAGTTCGGTCCGACCACCAAAATCTTCACCAGCCCGTCGCAAAAGCGCACGGAAGATTATGTGACAGGCCGGTTCGGTTGAGTTATAATTGGAAGTAGTTTATGGAAAATTATTTTGAAGCGGGATTGGACGAGCTTCGGCAGAAATTGCTGACGATGGCCAGCCACGCCGAGACCGCGGTGAACCAGGCGGTGCAGGCACTGGTCCAGCGCGATCACGACCTCGCATTGCGCGTCAAGGAAAACGACCGCGTCATTGACCAGTTTGAAGTGGAGATTGACGAGATGGTCATTCAACTGCTGACCAAGGCGCCGCTGGCCACCAACCTGCGCCTCGTCACGGTGGCGATGAAAATATCCCAGAACCTCGAACGCGTTGGCGACGAGGCGACCAAAATCGCCAAGCGCGCGCGGGATTTAAGCCAGGAACCGCCCGTGAAAATCAATCTCGACCTGCCGCGTCTGGCCCGGATGGCGCTCGACATGCTCAAGGCCGCGCTGGACACTTTTGTGAACCGCGATTCCGCCGCCGCCCGCGCCCTCGTCCCGCGGGACAAGGAAGTGGATGCGCTCAACCGGGAAATTCACCAGGTTCTGGCTCAATACATGGTGGCCCATCCTGACACGATTGGCCGCTGCCTGCATCTGATGGTTGTTTCCAAAAGCCTCGAACGCATCGCCGACCATGCCAAGAACATGGCCGAGGACATCGTTTATCTCTACGAAGCCCAGGACATCCGCCACGCCGCGGCGAGAGCTCAAACCACCCCGCTTCCGGGCGCGTAACCGCGCGGCCGGCTTTCCCCTTGCGCCCTTTGGGTTTTCGTGCAATATATATTTCGTCATTTGACGAAATGACAAATTATGCGTGAATTCATGGCTGTCACCCGGGCGCTGGCCGATCCGAACCGGGTGCGGATACTCCTGGCGCTCCGGCGAAAGGAGTTATGCGTCTGCCAGATCACCGAACTGTTCGGCTTCGCCTCCTCCACCATGTCGAAACATCTGTCCGTCCTCCATCAGGCCGGATTGATTCTCTCGCGCAAGACCGAACGCTGGGTTTATTACCGCCTGCCGGACCGGTCCATTCCGGCGGTTGTCCGCGAAGCGCTGGACTGGGTCCGTCAATCACTCGCCAGGACGGATGTGGTCCGGGACGATGCCCGGCGCCTGGATAAAATCTTGCAGACAGACTTGAAAATCATCTGCCGTCGCCAGGGCCGCCGGCGGGGAGGCTGAATTGTTTATGAACCCATTGACCGAGGACAAAAATGAAGCCGTGCGCCAGTTGGTGCGCGAAGGCTACGCCAAAATCGCCCAGGACACCTCCGCCGGCGCCTGCAGCCCGGGGGTCTCGTGCTGCGGCTCCGCACCCCAGGATGCCGATCAGCTGGCCAGCCAGCTCGGTTATTCCGTGGAGGAGCTCAAGGCCCTTCCCGAAGGCGCCAACATGGGGCTTTCCTGTGGCAACCCTGCCGCGCTCGCCGCGTTGAGACCCGGCGAAACCGTGCTTGACCTCGGCAGCGGTGGCGGCTTCGACGTGTTCATTGCCGGGCGCAAGGTCGGCGCCACGGGCCGGGCCATCGGCGTGGACATGACGCCGGAAATGCTGGCCAAGGCGCGACATAACACCGCCGACTACCGCCAACAAACCGGCCTGGATAACATTGAATTCCGCCTCGGCGAAATCGAACACCTGCCCGTGGCGGACAACAGCGTGGATGTCATCATCTCGAACTGCGTCATCAATCTTTCACCGGACAAACCCCAGGTCTGGCGCGAGATGGCGCGCGTGCTCAAGCCCGGCGGGCGCGTGGCCGTTTCCGACATGGCGTTGCTCAAGCCGTTGCCGCCGGACGTGCTCAAACTGGTCGAGGCTCTCGTGGGATGCGTCGCCGGTGCGTCGCTTGTCGGCGACACCGAACGCCTGGCCCGGGAGGCGGGACTGACGGACCTCGTTCTCAACTCCAAACCCGGATACGTCGAGGCGATGGCCGGTTTTGAAGACCCGCTCTACCGGAAAATCGTCGAACATCTGCCGGCGAATACGAAGCCTTCCGAGTACATCACCAGTTTGGAAATCCAGGCGCGTAAAGCGGTCTCGGCGGTGGACTACTCAGCCGGAGTGAATGAGTTGGTGGCCATCGGCGCGGCCATCGTGGCGAATTGCGAACCGTGCCTGAAATATCATTATCACGAAGCGCAGCAACTCGGGGTGTCGAAAGCCGACATGGCGCGCGCGGTGGAAACTGGCCTCAAAGTGAAGGACTCACCACATCAGGCAATTTTAAGGCTGGCAGACCGGCTGATCGGAGCGGGATTGAGCCAGCCGGCGGATGCCAGCGATCCATGCTGCGGCAGTGATTGCTGTAAAACATGAGCGACCCAACCTCAAGCCCCAAACGTCTCGCATTCTTCGAGCGGTATCTGACCGTCTGGGTTTTCCTGTGCATGGTCATCGGGGTTGCGCTCGGCAAACTCGCGCCCGGTTTCACCGCCCAATTGAGCCAGCTCCAGTTTGGCCAGGGCTCGCAGGTCAACATCCCCATTGGCGTCCTGCTCTGGCTGATGATCTATCCCATGATGCTCAAGGTGGACTTCAGCGCCATCGGCGGCATCGCGAAACGGCCCAAGGGACTGATGGTGACGTTGTTTGTAAACTGGCTGGTGAAACCGTTCAGCATGGCATTGCTCGCGTGGATTTTCATGCAACATGTTTTCTCTGCCTGGATTGATCCGGAAACGGCGAAAAATTACACGGCCGGCCTCATCATCCTGGCCGCGGCCCCGTGCACGGCCATGGTGTTTGTGTGGAGTTACCTCACCGACGGCGACCCGGCCTACACGCTCGTGCAGGTGGCCGTGAACGACCTCATCATGCTGTTTGCGTTCGCGCCGATTGTGATGTTTTTGTGCGGCGTGGCGCAGGTCATCGTGCCGGCCAAGGTCCTCATCACATCGGTCGTGGTGTTCATCGTCATTCCGCTGATCGCCGGCTGGCTGACCCGGACCGTGTTGCTGAGATCGCAGGGCAAAGACTGGTTGGAGCAGACTTTTCTGCCGAAATTTCATCCCGTCATGATTGGGGCGCTGTTGCTGACGCTGGTGCTGATCTTCGCGTTTCAATCGGAAAATCTCATCACACGCTGGTTCGCAGTGTTGTTGCTCGCTGTACCCATCGTCATCCAGGTTTATTTTAATTCATCGCTGGCTTACCTGTTGATGCGCCGGTTCAAGGTGCCGCACAATGTCGCCTCGCCCGGCGCACTCATCGGTGCGAGTAATTTCTTCGAACTGGCCGTGGCCGTGGCCATCACCTTGTTTGGGCCGGGCTCCGGCGCGGCGCTGGCCACGGTGGTGGGCGTGCTCGTCGAGGTGCCGGTGATGCTTTCCGTCTGTACAATGTGCAACCGGTCGCGTGGCTGGTATCAAATGCAACTCATTGAAAATCAAAAAACTCCATGAAACCCACTGTTCTCATTCTTTGCACCGGCAACTCCTGCCGCAGCCATATTGCCGAAGGTTTTCTGCGGGCGGCGGCGGGCGAAATCGTGAGTGTCCAGAGCGCGGGTTCCCATCCCACCGGCCAGGTTCATCCGTTGGCCATCCAGGTCATGGCCGAAGTGGGCATTGACATTTCCGGCCATCGGTCGAAACCCCTGAAGGAATTTCTTGGCCAGCCCATCCGCACCGTCATCACCGTCTGCGGCAACCTGGACCAGGGCTGTCCGGTTTTTCCCGGCCAGTTGCAGCGTCATCACTGGCCGTTCCTGGATCCGGCCAAAGCGACCGGCCGCGAGGAAGAAATTCTGGCAAGCTTCCGCCGGGTTCGCGACGAGATGCGCCGGGTGTTTGAGGCGTATGCGGCGGGATTGAAGGATGCAGCAGTGTAGGGTCCGGCCTGCGCCGGATCTTTGGCGTGCAGCGCCAACATTACTCAAGCCTGTCACCGATCTTCAGCGGATGTCCCGCCAGAAACTCCGCGGCGCTCATCCGCCGCCCGCCTTCGAGCTGCAATTCCGCAACGAACACAATGTCTTTACCGCAGGTGACAAGGATTCCGCTTTTGTCAGCCGATAAAATCGTTCCTGGCTTTAATACAAAGCCGGCGGGCGGAGTTTCTTCGCGCCCAATTACTTCGGCAAAACGGATCTTCCAAATTTTTAATAATTTGCCGTCCCAAAACGTGAACGCGCCCGGCCACGGCGTGAACGCGCGGAGCCGGTTCACAATTGTTTGCGCCGGCAGGCTCCAGTCAATCCGCCCGTCCTCCTTTTTGATTTTTGGCGCGTGACTCACACCTTCGGCGGGTTGTGGCTGCGGCTGGATTTTCCCGGCGGTGTAATCGGGAATGGTTGCCAGAAGCAGTTCCGCGCCGAGCCGGGCGAGCCGGGCGTGGAGCGTGGCCGAATCATCCGCCGGCTGGATGGCGGTCCGCCGTTGCGCGACGATCTCGCCGGTGTCCAGCCCCGGGTCCATTTTCATGATGGTCACGCCGGTTTCCGCGTCGCCCTGGGCAATGGCCCATTGAATCGGCGCCGCGCCGCGATATTTCGGCAACAATGAGGTATGGACATTCAGGCAGCCGTATCGCGGCAAATCCAGGATGGCCGGCGGCAAAATCTGCCCATAGGCGGCCACGACAATGAGGTCGGGCGCCAGACCGCGCAATTCGCCGATGAACTTTTCGTCGCGGGCGCGCGTCGGTTGGAGCAATGGCAGATGGAGTTGTTCCGCCAGTAGCTTGACCGGGGACGGCTGCGGTTTGAGTTCGCGGCCCTTGGGCCGGTCGGGTTGGGTGACGACGGCGGCAATAGGAAATCGTGGGTCGCGCGCCAGGGCTTCAAGGCTGGCGCAGGACAATTCCGCCGTGCCCATGAAGATGATCCTCATTGATGATTTGCGATTACTGATTTTCCCATACGCAAATGCCTGGGCCGATCGTAAATCAGGCAAGTTTGACCACGGCACGAAGAACCTTGGAAAACGTCTGGGGCGGTGTCCCGTCGGTATTGATGCGGTGGACGGCCTTTTTGCCGTAAAAATTCAACACGGGCTTGGTCTCGGCCTCATAAGTCTTGAGGCGCGCGCGGATGACCTCCAGGCTGGCATCGTCGAGGCGGTTGTCCTTGAGCGCGCGGCGTTGCAGGCGCCGGACGAGATTTTTGAAATTGCCGCTGCACATGTAGAAGACGGCGATTACGTTGAGAAAACCGTCCAGCATTTCCGCCTGATGCAGATTGCGCGGGATGCCGTCGAGCACGAGCGTGTCGCGTTTGGGGTGGAACCGGCCGCTGGCTGTGAGGCCGTGTGCGTATTGCTTCCACAGCTCAATGGTCGGTTCATCGGGCACCAGCTGCCCGCGGCTGGAGTACTCAACAAAAACCTTTCCCAGCGGCGTTTCCGGATTCAGATTGCGGAACACTTCGCCGCAACTGCAATGGACGAATCCGGGAATCGTGCCGAGAATCCGGCCATGTGTGCCCTTGCCCGACCCGGGCGCGCCAAACATGAGAATCGTACGGTATTTCAAGCGTCCTTGTGTTTGATTTGAATTTCCTGGATGTCGGCGAACGGCACCATGACCTCCTGCCGTGCGGTGCCCTGCAGGATCTCGAAGTGCGCCTCATTGGTGGCGATACGGGTGATGCGTTGCACCACGAGCGCAGTGCGCGCGGTCTTCACCACCAGCACCAGGTCCCTTTCGGCCGGGCGCCGGATGGTGCTGAAGAAACCGGAAAATTTTGTTTCAAAAAAACGGCGGTTGAACATGAACTGGCCGCGCTGGAAAATTTGGGCTTCCGGTGGCGCGGTTCCCCGGCCCGCCCCGGCCGAGGCGACATGGACGCCGCCGGCCACAAGGCTTTCCGCCGCCGGCGCCGCCCCGCCGGGCACGCTGAAGGAGTGCGCCTCGGGTGAGGACTCATCGGACGGCCCGGCTTCCCTGCGCACCGGCAGGCAAAGATAAATGACCGGCCCCAAAATCGGCAGCACGGCTGCCACACCCATGAGCTGTCCGATGGGCCGCGAGCGCACAATGGCGATTTCATAGGCGGCATACACATTCGCGGCGTAGATCAACAAAAGCGCGACGAAGCCCACCGACGAGGACAGCAGCGCCGCCAACAGCGATTGTTTCGGGGGCAATACCAGTCGGGAAACCTGTACCTTAATTTCCTCGCTTTTGGCCCGTACCGGCGGGGTTTCAATGAATAGCGCGGCGAAGGGTTTGATTCTTGGATTTTCCGACAGTTGCTTGAGCGCGTCCTGTGAAAACTTCGGCCAAACCACGTTGGTATAACTGTCACTGGGCGTGCGGAGCGTGATGCCGCCTTCGTTGAACAGAACAATGTCGCCGGACACGGATGAGCCGTCGATCAATTGCAACGTGTCAGCGCGGGCGGCGGTCAACGCGCCGACCAGCCCCAAACCCAGAATGACCCAAAACAGTATGCGCACGGTTTTTTTTTAACAAAGTCGGACGGGGGGTGAAAGCAAATTTACGGGGCCAATTACAGCTCGAGGTATTCCGCGCGGATGCCTTGCGCATCAACCTGCAAGATGGCCATGCTCCGCTCCGTGCCGGATTTTGGCCGGCCGGCGTAACCGGGGTTGAAAAAAAGCACGCCCTCCAGCGTCTGGCAAAACCGCTTGTGCGTATGGCCAAACACGACCACGTCCGGCCGCTCGCGCGCGAGGCGCTGCTGCAGGTTCTCGTCCAGCGCCTGCGGCTGGACGATGTGCTGGATGAAAAATTTCCGCCCGGCGAGTTCGACGGTTTTGGCGGGGGCATAGCGCAACCCCGGGTCGTCCGTGTTGCCGGCCACCGCCGTGACCGGCGCGACCAGTTCCAGTTCCGCCAGAATCCACGGCAATCCGATGTCGCCTGCGTGCAGAATGTGGTTCACGCCGGCAAACCGCTCCGGAAGGTTCGGGTCCAAAAAATTATGGGTGTCCGAAATGACGCCGATTTTCATATGATCGGGGGACGAGTGATACAAGTTCCTGACTGGCGAATACCAATCCCCGGCAGAATTTTGAAAATGGGGATCGGGTAACCCGCCCCTCCGAAAACGTCCGGGTCACGCCTTGGCTTCCTCCGGTTCTTTCTCGGTTTCCGATGGCTCCGCCGGTCGCACGCCTGCCTCTTTTTCCACGGGCGATTCCGCCGGGGCCGTCAGCTTCATCGCCGCGACAAACAGTGCGGTGAACAGCCCGCCGCTCAGCAGGGTGTTGCGGAAAAACTCCCATGTTTGTGGCCAGCCGCCGGTGCCCTTGATCAGCGCAATCAACCAGCCAGCGACATTTTTTGTGTATTCCGGGGCCTGGAACGGATTGAACAGCCACGAGGCGGTGTTGGTGATCAGGTAAAACAACAGCGCGCCGAGCACGCCGCCGCCGAGCAGGCCGGCAAACGATGAATGCGGCTTGAACCGCCGGCCCAGCCCGATGAGCACCGAGTACGCGGCGTAGTTGACCAGTTGATATCTCAGCACGGAAAGGTTCCAGACCGGCCAGCCGTGCCGCCAATAATAGACGTTGAGCGCGAGATCCGAGAGCATCACCGTCCCCAGCGGCAGCCACCATGCCCTGGGCCCGGTGAAAAACACACCCGCACAAAACATGAGCGCATACACGGCGCTGAAACTTGGGGGAAACAGCCCGGGCCAGCGGCTTAACGCCACCACCGCCACAAAGACAAACGGCAGCCAGCGATTCCACTTCTCGTTCACGGTGCTGAAGCTTAGCCCGGCGGGAAAGAATTACAAGAATCGTTGCAGCCGGATTATGGGATGTTTACGGCCACCCTGCCGGTCTTGCGGGGTCTCCTTCGCGAAAAGTCAGAAAATTTGCGCGTGAATTTTTTCTCTGTGTCCGGGCGTCTCTGCGGTTAAACTCCATTGTGCCTGAAATTCCAAAGGAAATGCGCGCCGTCGTTTATCGCGGTGTGAACGATTTGCGCCTTGAGACCGTGCCCGTCCCGCGCATCGGCGACCGGGAACTGCTCGTCAAGGTTGCCGTCTGCGGCGTCTGTCCCACCGACATAAAAAAAATCCAATACGGTACGGTTCCACCCCCGCGCGTTTTTGGCCATGAAACCGCCGGCACCATCGTGAAAGTTGGCGCGCGGCTCCGGGGGTTCAAGCCCGGCGACCGGGTCGCTCTGCATCATCACGTGCCCTGCCTCGACTGCCATTTCTGCCGGCATCGCGCCTTCGCCCAGTGCGCCGCCTACAAGCGCACCGGCATCACCGCCGGCTTCGAGCCGGCCGGCGGCGGCTACGCCGAATACGTCCGCGTCATGAATTTTGTGCTGCCCGGCGTTGTAAAAATTCCCGCGCGCAATTCCTTCGCGGAAGGCGCGATGCTTGAGCCCGTCAACACCGTGCTCAAGGCCGTCCGCCGCTTGAACCTGCTGCCGGGCGACGCGGTGCTGGTGGCAGGGCAGGGGCCGATTGGGTTGATGTTCACCCGCCTGCTGCAACTGGCCGGGGTGCGCGTCCTGGCCACCGATTTGCTCGAGCCGCGCTTGCGGCTGGCCAGAAAATTTGGCGCGAAATGGACGTTCCGGGTCCGGGGTCGAACGCCGATGGCTTTGGACTTTGGGCATCGGACCCTGGATGCGTGTGTCATCACCGTGCCGTCGGATGAAGTGGTGCGACAGGCGCTCCAGCTCGTCCGCGGTGGTGGACAGGTGCTCCTTTTCGCCCATACGAAACGCGAAGCGGAAAAGGACCTTGTCGCCCGACGTTCGACCCTCGACTTTTCGTTCATTTGCCTGGATGAAAAGGACCTCATCGGCAGTTACTCGTCGGATTTCATGCTGCAGGACGAGGTGGCGCGTCTGGTGTTTTCCCGCCGGCTCGATGTGCGCCGATTGATGACGCACTATTTTCCATTGGTTGAGACGGCCAGGGCGGTTGTCCTGGCGGCGCAACCGACGCCGGGTTCGCTAAAAGTCATGGTTCGGTCGGATGCCGGATGATCTTTCCTCCCGGCGGGCCGCGTCGAAGTGAAACGAAGATGAAAGTCCTGCGCGGCGGCCCGGTGACCCGGCGGTTCAATTTTTCCTCGTTTGACTTTCACTGCAATCTGCCGCTAATTCCATCGCGTGGGTTTGTCCGAATACATTTTGCTGGCGGTTGGTTCACTGTTTGTGATTGTGGATCCGCTGGCCACCGTACCGGCATTTCTGGCCATGACGCCGAATGACACGCCGGAACAGCGGATCCGAACGGCGCGCCTGGCCTGCTGTGTGACCGCGGGAGTTTTGCTGGCATTTTCCGTGGCCGGGCAATTGGTTTTCAAGGTCATGGGCATCACCATGCCGGCCTTCGAGATCGCCGCCAGCATCGTGCTGCTGCTCGTGGCGCTCGACATGTTGCGCGCCCAGCGTTCGCGGGTTCAGGAAACCCATGAAGAAACCAAGGCCGGCACTGAAAAGCTGGACATCGCCGTGACGCCGCTCGCCATTCCCATGCTGGCGGGGCCGGGCGCAATTTCGACGACGATTCTGCTGGAGAACGAGGCCAGGGATTTCACCCAACATATTGCGCTTTACGGCTGCATCCTGGCGGTCTCGCTGATGAGCTATCTGATTTTGCGGATCGCCGCCCGGGGCACCCGTTGGTTGAACCCGATTGCGATGAGCATTGCCATCCGCATCATGGGTTTGTTGCTGGCGTCAGTGGCCATTCAGTTCATGCTGAATGCCATCAGAACGTTCCATGCGGATCTGATTTCGCCGGCGGCGATGTGAATTCCGGCCCGGCGAGAAAATCAATATCAGCATGGAAGGGAGTTGCTTTCGGTGAAAGTGTCAGCTCATCAGCCGCCGTGCCCTGCCAGACCGGGTATTAATGAAGTTTCCCGACTTGAATTCTGGCGGGGTCGTTCACGCCCAGTTGGAGCAGGGCGGCATTGGCATAAAGTTCCGGGTTGGGTTTGAACCCCGGCGCCTTGATGACCTGGCGTTCGCGGTCGAGTTCCCGGATGGCGAGCGTGTCGAGCGCCACCGGGTCGCGGCTGAACCAAAGCTGATTCAACACGGTCGAATATTGCAATAACCCCTTCGCGCCGCCTTCATACTGGCCGATCAGCGCGTCGGTGAGGTTGAGCACGACCCGGTCGCCGAGCGTGGGCAGCGCGTAAATCTCCGGCACGGCCACGGCCAGCCTCCCGGGATCGTCCTCAAAACGCATGGTGTTGTCCACGCTGCCCATGGCGAGGCCATAAAGATGGCCGCAAACGCCGGCGGAGTCCTGATTCAGCAGCGGCGCAATGCTGATGATTTTGGTGATGGGCCGGCCAAGGAGTCTGGAAACAAAGGATTTTTTGCCGATGTCCGGCCCTTTTTCCCCAAATTCAAGGTCGCCCCAAACGAGCTGGCCGATCATGGGCGAGCCGGGCAGATAAAAGTTGGTCGGGTCGTAACCCGTCTCCGCGCTGCCCGCCGCGCGCACGCCGAGCTGGGCGGCCAGTTGGAAAAATCCGGCGGCCCGCAAATCGTCCGCGTGTTTATCCCAGATAATGATGTGGGCCGGAGGCAGGCCCGCGTCGAGCAGCCCGTGAATCACCGCCGTGACGACTGCGGGGCGGGTGCCGCTGATCGGCCCGGCGGTGGAATAAACCTTGATACCGACAACGTCCTGCGTCGAAACCAGGCTGCGCCAGGCCCCGGCAACGGTCGCCTGGCCCGTGAAATTGGTGAGTCCGCGGTCGACCATGTTCTGGATGGCTGCGGTTTCCGGCTGGTATTGGTAGGTGGCATTTGGGTCTTCAACGATCAGCACCTGGGCGCGCGTGCCACCGGCCGGCCGAAACGACAAATCGGCGGCCTGCCCGGGCCGGGCAAACCAGAGGGCGCCGACCACCGTCAGCCGGCCTAACACTTGAATAAATTGGACCAGTGCGTTTCTTGACACTTCAAGGCGTGGATGCTACCACCAGCGCCGATGCTGGCCACAAAAAACATGACCCGCCGCGGAGTAATCGTTTTTCTGGCGCTGGCCGTCTTTTCGGCCGGCTGCGGTCCGCCGGGTCCCCGCGCGTTGCTGAAAGGCAAAAAACTTCTGGATCGCGGCGATTATTCCGATGCGGTTGTGCAATTGAAGTCGGCGACGTCGCTGATGTCCACCAACGCGCAGGCGTGGAATTATCTCGGGGTGGCAGATGAATATGCCGGTCATCCTGCCGACGCCGTGCTGGCGTATCAACGCGCCCTGACGCTGGACCGCGATTTGGTGGAGGCGCATTACAATCTGGGTTGTTTGTGGCTGGAGC
The DNA here is from genome assembly GCA_963762585.1 of uncultured Verrucomicrobiae bacterium. Taxonomy (GTDB): domain Bacteria; phylum Verrucomicrobiota; class Verrucomicrobiia; order Limisphaerales; family UBA11358; genus UBA11358. The sequence continues at coordinate 46,465 of CAVXLF010000002.1, read as the reverse complement.
AAAACAAGCCGGACGTGGCCAGGACCGAGTTCATCGCCTATGTGCTCCGCCGGAGCAAGGAATCGGAAGGCTGGACCAAGCTGGGGGTTGCCCAACTGCGCCTGCGCGATCTCGCGTCGGCGGAAAAAAACTTCCAACCTCGCGCTTTCAATCAATACCAATGATGCCGGGGCATTGAACGGCCTCGGTCTCGCTCAAATGCAGTGGGGCCGTCCGCGCGAAGCGGCCCGGTATTTTACCGCCGCAGCGCAGGCGCAACCGGATTACGCGCCGGCGTTGTTGAATCTGGCAACGGTGGCGCGGCAGTATCTGCATGATAATACGCTGGCCTTGCAAAATTACCGCGCCTACCTCGCGCTGACCCCGCGCCGGGCGGATTGGGACCAGGTCAACACCCTCGCCAGTAATTTGGAACAACAAACGGCCGGCACCGCGGCTGCCTCGCTGTCCAATGCACAACGTCCGACGCGGTCGGTGGCCAGTACCTGGGCGCCGTCCACTGCCAATTCGCCGTCGGACGACGCCGCAGACGGGTCGTCGTCCGCCGGAGCTGGAACCCGTTATTCGTCCAGTCTGGCGGGGCGTTCCGCCGCTGCGGAAACGCCGCCGCCAGGCAATGGGAAACCGGGCGCTTTTCGCCAGCTCAACCCCTTGAACTGGTTTCGGACCGCGTCGCCGGAACCCAAGGTGACCCGGTTGGCGCCATCAAACACGAACAACGATCAGGAGGCGACGCCGCCAGCGCCGGATGCCAACGACCTGACAGCGTTTGGCACGCCCACGCACAATCAGACAAAACCCGTCCGCCTGGTTCAACCCGCGCCGCCGGCGTTTCCGCGATATTTGTATCTTTCGCCGTCCCCGCCCCAGCCGGGCAGCCGGCTGGCCGCGGGACGCACTTTTGCGCAGGCGCAGCAGTTCGAGCGGGACCGGCAATACCGGGCGGCGCTGGACTCGTATCGTGCGGCGGCACAACTGGATCCCAGCTGGTTTGAGGCGCAATACAATTGCGGCGTGCTGGCCTACCGGCTGGGGGATTTTGACCAGTCGCTGCCCGCGTACGAAATGGCGTTGGCGCTCCGGCCGGATTCAGCGGATGCGCGTTACAATTTTGCCCTGGCGCTCAAGGCGGCCGGTTATGTGACCGATGCCGTGAATGAATTGAATAAAATTCTCGCGTCACGTCCGGGAGATGTCCGCGCGCATCTGGCACTGGGCAATCTCTATGCGCGGCAAATGTATGATTTGACACGGGCGCGGACGCAGTACCTGCGGGTGTTGCAACTGGATCCGCGCAATTCGCAGGCGGCCGACATCCAATTCTGGCTTTCGGCAAATCCGCCCTGAGGCATGGAACGGATTTTGCTGGAATGTGCGGCTAGAGACCTTAATTTCAGCCTTATGTTTGCCAACGCCCTAAATTCGCTGTCGTCAACCAGTCTGCCGGCAAACTGGTTCGACGTGGTGGTGGTGCTGATGTTGGGGTTCGGCCTCTTTCGCGGCCGGAAAAACGGCATGTCGAAGGAAATCCTGCCGCTCTTTCAGTGGCTCGCGGTGGTCCTGGTCAGCGGATTATTTTATTCGCTGCTGGCCCCGCTGCTGGCCCGGCTGGCGGGCCTGGACTCACTGACCGGTAATCTGCTGGCGTATGTGATTCTGGCGCTGGCCATTTTCTTGATTTTTTCGGTGGTCAAACGCACCCTGGGTTTGCGGCTGTTCGGCAGCAACCTGTTCGGCGGCGCCGAATACTACCTCGGCATGCTCTCCGGCCTGATCCGGTTCGCCTGCATGTTGATGTTCGCCCTGGCCTTTCTAAACGCCCGCCACTATACCTCGGCGCAAATCGAGGAAGGCAAAAATTTTCAGACGAGCACATTCGGCTCGAACCTTTTCCCTGATTTATACACCGTGCAGGATCAGGTTTTTAACAAATCCTTCACCGGCCCTTGCATCAGAAATTATCTTGGTGTGCTGCTGATTGAGCCCACGTTGGCCGGCAGCAAACCCGCACCCGATGCGCCGGCCCCATAACCGGCTGCGGCCAGCAGGCGGAAAAACCAGCTGAAACCAGCATGGCCGGCACCATTCCTCCCGCAATCCTCGAACGCATCCGCGCCGCCAGTGACATCGTGGACGTCATCGGCGCATGTCTGCCGTTGAAAAAGGCGGGGGCAAACTTCGTCGCCCTCTGCCCGTTTCACAAGGAAAAATCCCCCAGCTTCAACGTCAATCCCCACCGGCAGATTTTCCATTGCTTCGGCTGCCACAAGGGTGGCGACGTGTTCACCTTTGTCCGGGAATATGAAAACATCGGCTTCCTGGACGCTGTCCGGCGCCTCGCCGACCGCGCCAAGATCCCGCTCGAATTCGACCAAAGCCCCGGCGAGCGGCAATCGCACCAGCTCAAGGATCAACTGCTTCAGATTCACGAACAGATTGCGCAACGCTGGCACAATTGCCTGCTCAACGAGGCGGCCGGGCAGACCGCCCGCGATTATCTGGCCAGACGCGGCGTGTCCGCCGAAGCGGTGAAACTCTTCCGGCTGGGCGCGGCGCCGGATTTATGGGATGACACGGTCAATTGGGCCAAAAACAAGGACCATGACTTGTCGGTGGTTGAGAAAGCCGGCTTGATTTTACGCAAGGAAGGTGCCGACCATTTTTACGATCGATTTCGCGGGCGGCTTATGTTTCCCATCTGCGATGAGCAGGGCCGCGTCATCGGGTTCAGCGGCCGGATTTTGTCCGGTGACGAAAAAACCGCCAAATACGTCAATTCACCGGAGACACCCATTTTTACCAAGAGCAAGGTTTTCTTCGGCCTCGATAAATCCAAACGGGCGCTGCTTGACGCCGGGTTTGCCGTCGTTTGCGAGGGCCAGCTTGATTTGATTGCCTGTTTCATGGGTGGCGTGCAAAACGTCGTCGCGCCGCAGGGCACCGCGTTTACCGACCAGCAGGCGCGCATCCTCAAGCGTTACGTGGACGAAGTTGTGCTGTGCTTTGATTCCGACGAGGCCGGCCAGAATGCCGCCGTGCGGTCGCTCGACCATTTGCTCGCGTCCGGTCTCGCCGTGCGCGTCGCCGTCGTGCCCCCGCCGCATGATCCGGACAGCTTCATCAAAGCCAATGGCGGCGAGGCCTTCCGCAAGCTCGTGGAAGGCGCGGGGGATATTTTGATTACTATTTGAACCGGCTATGCGCTCAAAATGACACGGGCAGCGACAAGGGCCGGAACACCGTTTTGCGCGGCATGGCCGAGGCTGTCCATAAAACCGCCAACACCGTGTTGATTGACACGTACGCGCAGAAAACCGCGCTCAGGCTTGGGGTTTCTCCCGAAGCGGTCCGCGCGGAATTTGCCAAAGTCCGAAGTCCACAGTCCGGAGCCCGGAGTTTGGACGACGAAGATTTGATGGCGGATGAAACGGAAACGCCGAACCCGCCCTCGCCGCACGAAACGCATCTGCTGAGACTGCTGTTGTTGCACGACGATTTGGTGTCCTGGGCGGCGTTGCATCTGGACGTGAACTGGATTTCCCATCCGCTCGTGCGGCAAATTGTCAGCCAACGGCTGGCCGCGCAGACGAATGAAACCTGGAAAGGTCCGGCCGCCTTTTTGGGTGAATGCGAAACGCCGGAGCTGCGCAGCCTGGTGACCGGGGCCGCGGCCGAGGACCGGAAAATTCCCAATCCCGACCAGCAACTGGGTGATGTCGTGTTGAAATTGCGGAATCAATTTTTGGACCGGCAGATTGCCGTTCTGATGCAAAAAGTCAGCCAGCCGGAAACTTCCGACGCGGTGAAAGTTGAACTGCTGCGCGAGCAGCAGAAATTGCGCGAACAAAAGCGCGCGCCGGTTTAAAGTGGGTGGGACGGCGTGCCGCCGTCCCTGACTGATTCTCAGAAAAATAGGGACGCCGACACGGCGTCCCGCCCTGTAAAAAATTAAGACAAGAAATTATTTCGCGCCCTGATCAATCCAGGCGCGCAGCAGGCCGATTTGATCCGGCGTGAGCGGGCCGATGTTCGCCTTGTTGTGCAACGGCGGCATCCAATCGTGATCGTCCTTGCTCACGTGCGCGACCGCCTGAATCAGCATGCTTTTGGCGCTGTCGCCGATGGCGATGACCTTGCCGTCCTTGCCGCCTTTGAGCGCGCCGTCGAGACTGTCGAGCTTCAAATGGCCCCGGGGTTTCTCGCCGCTATGGCATTTGGCGCAGGAGTTGTCCAAAATAGCTTTGATGTCGGTTGCATAAGTCACACCCGATTTAACCGCCACCGGCGGCAAATCGTCGGCTTGGGCAACCTCGGCGAGGGCCAATCCCAGCGGAACGGTCAGGATAAAGGTCAGTTTGATCCAGGTCTTGGTTTTCATGGTCTTCTTATTTGTCGGACAATTTGAGCTTAAGATGTTCCAAAGGGCAAATGGGTTCAATCAAAAATCATTTTTTTGGAGGGCCAACTTGCGGCCGGCCGGTTCCTGGGCTAACCCTTTCGCGTGAACCGCGATGATTTCAGCGATGCCGTGCTCGTGGTGCTGGGGCACGGCACGGAACAAAACGCCGATTCCGCCGCGCCCGTCCGCCAGCACGCGGCGGAGCTGCGCCGCCGGAAAATCTTTGGCGAGGTCCGCGAGGCGTTCTGGAAGCAGGAACCGCAGATCAACAAGGTTTTGGCGAACGTTTCCGCGGCGCGGGTGTTCATCGCGCCGCTGTTTATCAGCGAAGGCTATTTTGCCAGTGAAATCATCCCCCGCGAGCTTGGTTTTGCCGAAAACTCAAAACTTAAAACTCAAAACTCGGAACTGTTTTACTGCCGTCCCGTCGGTTCGCACGACAGCATGACCGGCGTGATTTTGTCGCGCGCCCGTGAAATCGTGGAAAAATTCCCGTTCCCGCGCGCGCCCAAGCCCGGGGAGGTCACGCTTTGCATCGCCGGGCACGGCACGGAGAAGAATGAAAATTCGCGCCGCCCGATTGACCGGCAGGTGGCATTGATCCGCGCGCTGAACCTTTATGGCGGGGTTCACGCGATTTTCCTTGAAGAGAACCCGCGCATTTCCGAATGCTACCAGCTGGCGCAGACGAAGCATCTGGTGGTCGTCCCTTTTTTTATCAGCGACGGTTTGCATACCCGGGAAGACATTCCGGTTTTGCTGGGCGAAGCGAAAACGGTGGTCCAGCAACGGCTCGCCGCGGGCCAGCCGGTATGGCGCAATCCGACTGAAAAAAATGGCAAACTGGTCTGGTATTCACACGCCGTTGGCAGCGAACCACATCTGGCGGACGTGATTTTGGAACGGGTGCGGGAGGCGGCCGTGGCGCCGGGGACCGTCCCGGTCAGTTGAATTCAATCCTGAAACGCGCCGTAAATTTTATGAAACAACTCCGAATCGGCTTTTTAAGCACGGCCCGGATTGGCCGCCAAAACTGGAAGGCCGTCTTCAATTCCGGCAATGCCATCATTACGGCGGTTGCCAGTCGTGACGCGGGACGCAGCCGCGAATTTATCCGTGAATGCCAGCGCGAGTTTCCGTTCGCTGCCGAACCGCTCGCGCTCGGCAGCTATGAGGAACTGCTCGCCTCGCCGAATGTGGACGCCGTTTACGTTCCGCTGCCAACCGGGCTCCGTAAGGAATGGGTTTTGCGCGCGGCGGCGGCGGGCAAACACGTCGTGTGTGAAAAACCGTGCGGCCTCAGCTTCGCCGACCTGCAGGAGATGACCGGTGCCTGTGCAAAAAACCGTGTGCAATTCATGGATGGCGTGATGTTCATGCACAACCCGCGCCTGGCGCAGGTTCGGCAGGTTTTGGACGATGGCAAAAGCACCGGACCGGTGCGGCGGATTTCGTCGGCGTTCAGCTTTCTGGGTACCGGCGGATTTTCCGACAGCAACATTCGCGTGGACGGGCGGCTGGAGCCGACCGGTTGCCTCGGCGATCTGGGCTGGTATTGCATCCGGTTCACGCTTTGGGCGCTCCAATGGCAACGGCCGCGCACGGTCACCGGCCGGATTCTCTCGCAATCCGAACCGGTTGGCGGGCGGCCACCCACGCCCACCGACTTCTCCGCCGAACTTGTTTTCGACGGCGGCGTTTCGGCGGGATTTTACTGTTCGTTTCTCGCCGCCCAACAACAATGGGTTTCTGTGGGCGGCCGGGACGGCTGGCTGTGGATGCCCGATTTTGTGCACCCCTTCAACGGCCGCGAACCGGCTTTTGAAGCCAACCGGAAGGAGATCCGCGTTCCAGCTGGTGCCGGTGCGAAAACATCGGCGCCGGGTTCCGACCCGGCCGAACTTGGACATGCCAACGCACAGAACACCGTCATGTTCCGCAACTTTGCCAACCAGGTCTTTTCCGGTAAATTGAATGAGGCGTGGCCGATGTGGGCGCTGCAGACCCAACTGGTGATGGATGCATGTTATGAATCTGCCCGAACAAACAAGGACGTCGCGCTGTGAGCGTCTGCCTTCAGGCGTGAAACGTGATGCGTGATGCGTGATTCACGTTTTATGTTTCACGCATCATTTCCATCTTTCAACCGGCTTCCTTCATCCGTATCCTCTGCGCGTGCGTCTTCGGAAAATCACCATCATCGGCGTTGGCCTGCTTGGCGGTTCCATTGGACTGGCCGTTAAACGCCGGAAACTCGTTTCACCCGGCGGGGTGGCCGGTTTCGTCCGGCGCACCGCCAGCCTGAAGGACTGCGAAAAGGCGGGTGCGTTGGATTTTGCCACCACCGATTTGCTGGCCGCGGTCTGGGATGCCGACCTGGTGATTCTGTGCACGCCGCTGGCGCAAATGCGTTCGCGCATCGAGGAGATGCTTCCCGCGTTGAAACGCGGCGCGCTGGTCACCGACGTGGGCAGCGTGAAAGCCAGTGTGACGCGTGACCTGGAATCGCTCGTGGCCAAGGCCGGCGCGCATTTTGTCGGCAGCCATCCCATGGCCGGCGCGGAAAAGACCGGGGTGGGCGCCGCCAGCGCGGATTTGTTTGTGAACGCCATTTGCGTCGTGACGCCGACGGGAAAATCAAAATTGGCGGCGGTTCGCAAGGTGGAACAGTTTTGGAAGTCGCTGGGCGCGCGGACGTTGCGGCTGGCGCCCGAACAACACGATTTGCTGGTGAGCCGGTCGAGCCACCTGCCGCACGTCGTTGCCGCGGGCCTGGCCGGCCATATTTTGGATCCGGCGCGTCCCCGGCATCAGGCTGCGCTTTGCGCCAACGGTTTTCGGGACACCACCCGTATCGCCTCCGGTTCGCCGGAAATGTGGCGCGATATCGCGCTGGCGAACCGTAAAAATCTGACGAAAGCATTGACCAGCTTCATCGCGGAGCTGCGTCAGTTTCAAACGTTGCTGGCCAAGGCCGATGGGAAGGCCGTCACGAAATTCTTTGAGACGGCCAAAGCCCGTCGCGACCGTTGGAGGGCCAATTCCGTTTCACCTTCGCCCGAATGAAAATCAATTTTAAATGTCGCGCGAAGGCCGCGAGGAGGGCGAAGGTTTTGGCTGCTTTTCTTCGCAGCCTTCGCGGTCTTCGCGCGAAAAACTAATTTCATGTCTCTGCCTGATCTCATCGAAATCGTGCCGCTCGGCAAACCGGTGCGCGCGGAAATCACCGTGCCGGGCTCAAAGAGCATCACCAATCGCGCGCTCATCCTGGCCGCATTGGCGGACGGCGAGGTCACGCTGGAGAGCGCGCTTTGGAGTGAAGACACGCAAATCATGGTGGAGTGCCTGCAGCAGCTTGGTTTCGCGGTGAACGTTGCGCCCGATCCGGAGGAGTTTTGCAACCGCACCATCACGGTGGGAGGCCGCGGCGGGAAGATTGCGAACGCCGGCACGGCGGAAAAGCCGCTGGAATTGTTTGTGGGCAACTCAGGAACGGCGGCGCGGTTTCTGGCGGCCTTCGTCTGCCTGGGAACCGGCGTTTATCGTTTGAGCGGTGTGCCCCGCATGCACGAGCGTCCGCAGGCGGCATTGTTTCAAGCCTTGCGGCAACTCGGTTACCGGGTGGATTCGCCCAATGACCGGCTGCCCGCGGTCATTCACGGGACCGGTCCGCGCGCGGGCCAGTGCCGGGTGAGTCTTGATGAAAGTTCACAGTTTGCCAGCGCGTTGCTGATGTGTTCGCTGGTGGCCGGCTGGCAGGTCGAGATGTTCGGTGAAAACCAGGAGGAATCCCCGTATGTCTATATGACCCGCGAGATGTGCTCGTATTTTTTCTGGAGCCGGAAATACAGCCGGCATCCGGAACGCGGAATGAAGGGTGGCGTGTATCCCGTGGATCCCGATTCCTCCAGCGGCAGCTATTTCCTGGCCGCCGGGTGGCTGGCTTCCGATCCCGCTCAAAATGAACCGTTCCCGGTCACCGTGGCGCGCTGGCCCGTGCTCGGGGCCGGCTTTCAAATTGACACCAATTTTTCAAATTACCGGGTCCTGCCGGAAACGGTTTCCCGGGAAGCCGACCTGGGCGACAGCATCATGACGCTGGTGGTGACCGCGCCTTTGGCGGATCATCCGGTGAAATTCACCGACCTCGCCCACCTCCGCGTTCAGGAATGCGACCGGGTTACCGCCCTGCACACGGAATTGGCCCGGTGCGGCGCGAAAGTCGTCGAGGACGGCGACCAATTGACGGTTTATCCGTCGTCCTTGCACGGCGCGGAGATTGAGACCTACAACGACCATCGGATGGCGATGTGTTTTGCGACCCTCGGATTGAAGGTGCCGGGCATTAAAATTCGAAACCCGGCCTGTGTAAAAAAGACGTTCCCGAATTTCTTTCAGAAGCTTGCCGCGCCGCTGCCGCATGGATTGGGCGCGGTGATTCTGGATGCCCGGACCGGGCGGAAACTGGCGGTTGAGGAGTTGTTTGCGGATTAAGATCAAGAATGCGATTTTCTAAACTGAAACCTGAGAACTTGACGCTTGAAATCCCCCCTGATCATCGCGATTGACGGAACCAGTGCCAGCGGCAAGAGCACGAACGCCAAGCTGGTCGCCCGGGCGCTGGATTGTGTTTACGTGGACACCGGCGCGATGTACCGCACGCTGGCGTGGTACTGCCTGAAGCACCAGATTGACGTGCAGGATGCCCGGGCGGTTGCCGCCGCGTGCCGCAAATGGAAGGCCGCCTTGCATTGCGTGGAAACCGGCGGCTTGCGCACCGGGCGTCTGTTCGTGGATGGCTATTTTCCGGAGAAGGAAATCCGCACCGCCGACGTCAGCGCCGCGGTGCCGCACGTCGCTGCCGTCCCCAAAGTGCGCGAGTGGATGGTCAAACGCCAGCGCGAGTGCGCGCAATTTGGCAATCTCGTCATGGAAGGCCGCGACATCGGCACGAACGTTTTTCCGGAAACGGACTTCAAATTTTACCTCGATGCCCAGCTGGAGGAGCGGTCGCGCCGCCGCGCCGCCGATGGCGTCCGGGAAAATCTGGCCGCGCGCGATCAACGCGACAGCCAGCGCGCCGTCGCGCCGTTGATGGTGCCGCTGGGGGCGAAGGTCATCAATAATTCCAACCTGTCATCCGAACAGACGAGCGGACTCATCATCTCGGAGGTCAGGAAACGGCTGGCCGCCAAATGAATTTATCCTACCGTCTCGGCTGGGCTTTTTTCCGCGCTTGGTACGCGACGTACTTTCGCTGGCGGGTTTTCAACCCGGAGCGCGTGCCGGTGACCGGCGCGGTCATTCTCGCGTCCAATCACGCGAGCTTTCTCGATCCGCCGCTGGTGGGCGCGGGATTGAAGCGCGGCATCAATTATCTCGCCCGTGAAAGCCTGTTCCGGTTTCCGGGCATCGGCGCGCTTCTGCGTTCGTGGAGTGCCGTGCCGGTGGATCGCGATGGCGGCGGCGCCGCGGGATTGAAGGCGATTCTCGACCGGTTGCTGGCCGGCGGCGGCATTATTTTATTCCCTGAAGGTACGCGGACGCGTGATGGCAATCTCCAGCCCGCGCGTTCGGGCATCGGCCTGGTCGTGATCAAATCCACCGCGCCGGTTGTGCCGGTGCGCGTGTTTGGCACCTATGAAGCCTATGGCCGGCACGTAAAATTTCCGCGTCCACGACGGATTGCCGTGAAATACGGCCAGCCGATGCAGTTTGAGAAACTGCGCGCCGAAGCGAAGGATTGTTCCAAGCCGCGGCTCAAGGAAATTTACCAGGCAATTGCCGACGAAATCATGGCGGCGATTGCAAAGCTGGAGCCGCGGGAAGATTGAATTGTGTTTGGGAGGGACGGCGACACGCCGTCCCTCCCTCAATCAAATACCCAGGTTCGAGAGCGTGTTGCTGATGTTATTCACGATCTGAACCAGTTTGGGATGTGATTTCTCGATGCCCTCGACCGAGGACCGCAGTCCCTCAACCGAATGATGAAGTGATTGCGGATTTTGTTGCGTGCGGGTGGCTTCCTGGGTTGAAAGCCGGGCAAAGCCGGCGATGCTCTGCGCCTGCTCGTCATGGGTCTTGGAAAGCTTGTTCACCTCGGCTTTCAATGTGCCGAGCAGCTGGAGCAACTCGCGTTTGCGCTCGGCACTGACGGATTCCGCCGCGCGGATTTTCGCCTCAATTTCGTTCAGGGTGGTTTCAATCATGTTTCAAAAGTATTCGTTGTTGGAAATTCAGCAAGCGCGTTCACCAGCGACCGACGCGCGGCAGCAGGGGCTGCACGTATTCCCAGATTTTCGCGCAAACGACTTCGATCGGGCTCGTGCCGTCCAGCACGCGCACGCGATCCGGTTCGGCGGCGGCAATGGCCTCGTAACCCCGGGCCACGCGCGCGAAGAAATTGTTGTCCCCTTCCTCCATCCGGTCGCGGATGAAGGGCAGGGTGGATTGCCGCGAAAGCAGCCGTTCCGCGCTGACGTCCGGCGGCACGTGCAGCAGCAGGGTCAAATTGGGCCGCGTGTCGCCGACGGCAAAATCAATCACGCTCTTCACCAGCGGCAGATCGAGTCCGCGCCCATATCCTTGATAGGCCGTGGTCGAATCATAAAAACGGTCGCACAGGACGATTTCGCCCACGGTGAGCGCGGGGCGGATGATTTCGCGGACGAGCTGCGCCCGGCTGGCGTTCATCATCAGCAACTCGGTTTCGGGCGTCATGGCCACGTTGGCCTTGCTGTGCTTGAGGGTGTGGCGGATTTCTTCGCCGACGGGCGTGCCGCCCGGTTCGCGCAGCATGTGGGCGCGGTAGCCGAGGATGCGCAGCCGTTGGGCCAGCAGCTCAATCTGCGTGGATTTGCCGCAGCCTTCGGTGCCCTCGAACGTGATGAACAGAGATTTCATGAGTGAATGGAAAACATCCAACATTGAACATCCAACATCCAATGCCGGAATGACTGGATGTTAAGGGTTCGAGGTTGGATGTTCGATGTTCTTTCAAGGTTAAATCCTTTTCAATTTTGGTCCTTTTTGCGTGTCCTCAATGACCCAGCCTTTGGCCTTCAGCTCGTCGCGGATCGCGTCGGCGCGTTTGAAATCTTTGGCTTTGCGGGCGGCCTGGCGGGCGTCGAGCAAGGCAACAATTCCCGATGGCGCTTCAGTTTCCGCGGGTGCGCCCAAGCCGAGCACGGAATCAATCTGGCTCCACGCCGCCAACGCCGCTCCGGCTTCCAGTGCGGTTAGCGAACTTTCGGCCAGGCGCCGGTTCAATTCACGAATCCATTCAAAAACTGCACCCCACGCGGCGGAAATGTTCAAATCATCATCCAGCGCGGTGGTGAAATCAGAAATCATTTTCGACGCGCCCCTCGCCCCATCCCTCTCCCCGCCGGGCGGGGAGAGGGTGTCCGGAGGACGGGTGAGGGGTTGGCTGGCAATCTCCCGCAATTTCCCAAGGCATTCGTCAATTCGCGCCAGCGCCGTCCTGGCGCCAGCCAGACCTTCCAGCGTGAAATTGAAGGTTTCGCGGTAATGCGCCGTGAGCAGCAGATAACGGATTTCGCGTCCGGTAAAGCCCTTGGCGAGCAGATCGCGCAATGTAAAAAAGTTGCCGAGCGATTTGCTCATCTTTTTGCCTTCCACGAGCAAATGCGCGCCGTGGAGCCAGTATTTGACGAATGGCTGGCCCGTGGCGCCTTCGCTTTGCGCGATTTCATCCTCGTGATGCGGGAAAATCAAATCCTCGCCGCCGAGGTGAAGGTCAAAGCTGTTGCCCAGGATTTTCAGGCTCATGGCGCTGCACTCGATATGCCAGCCGGGCCGGCCTTCACCCCATGGGCTGGGCCAGAATACGTCACCGTCTTCCGGCACGCGGGCTTTCCAAAGCGCGAAGTCGGCGACCGATTCCTTGGCGTATTCATCGCTGCGCACCCGCTCGCCTGCGCGCATTTCCTCGAAATTAAGCTTGAGCAGGCGTCCGTAAACGCAGCCGCAGCCCCGATACTTCTCGATGCTGAAATAGACCGAGCCGTCGGCGGCCTGGTAGGCAATGCCGCGGGCGACGAGCTTTTCGATGAGCCCGATGATTTCACCAACGTGTTCGGTGGCGCGCGGCATTTGCTGCGGCCTAACACAATTCAGCGTCTTCAAATCTTCCAGAAACGCGGTCTCGTATTTGCCGGTGAACTCGCGGAGCGAGGTTTTACTTTCCTGAACGCGCTTGATGATTTTGTCCTCGACGTCGGTGATGTTCATCACGTGCGTGACGGCGTAGCCCTTGAATTCGAGGTAACGGCGTACGAGGTCGCCGAAGACGAAGGTGCGCCAGTTGCCGATGTGCGCAAAGTCATAAACGGTCGGTCCGCAGCAATACATGCCGACCTTTTTGCCGCTTGGGTCGAGCGGCGCGAATTCCTGAATCGAGCGCGAGAGCGTATTGAACAGTTTCAGAGCCATTTGCGTTCGCGCAAAGTAAGCTGGAACCGGCGAAAGAAAAGTTAAAATCTCATGCTAGGGCGCAAAGACGCGAAGCGGGTGAAGGAAATTTGCAGTCTATTTCTGATTAGGCCGCATGTGTGCCCTGCTCCTGCCTTTCGACTACTTTCTGATATGCGCCAATTAGCCCCGGCTGAAATCCGTGCTTGCTCAACCAATCTGTCATATTTCGCGATACTGATTTCAATGCGGACTTCTCTCGGTCATCCAACCTGTGTTGGTTAACTCGCCGAACTGCCGCAGCTACCATCAAGGACTGAACAATAAAGCAAGCGACACCTTCCGGCCCCATGTCAACAAACTTGCTGTGCATAAAGAAAAGGCGGTGACTCGACATTCTGCTAAACTTCTGACCCTTGAAATACCAAATTATAAGTTGCTGACTGCTGGTCAGTCGAGAAAACATCTCAGGGTCACGGCTTCGCAGCAACTCGACACCATCACGAACCATTTGCACCTTCTCCTTTGGTATCCAAAAAACGGAGGTTCCGAACTTCAGCCGTTGGCCACCGGTAAGGGTTGCAACTAGAGGACACAGCATTCGAGCGTTAAAGAAATAAATGCTGAAGAAAATCAAGTCACCTATTACCGGTAATCGCAGAATTGGGCGCACGACGCTTCGCATAAGCGGCCTAACAGACAATGGATGGCTTGTCTTGCAGCCCATCCGGTTTAATGATTTTGACTTTATTTCTCGTTTAAGTTTCTGTCCAGCGGGTTTTTGGTGCCAAAAACGTCGTGGGCCCATCGCGATTTCTGGATAGCCGTTCACATTGAGATTGATACATCGGAGCAGGTAGGGCGGGCAGTCCTCTGCCCGCCGCGCTTTTGCCAACAAGCGCGGTCTGATTCACCAAGTCGGCGCGCACGGAGTGGCACGCCCTACCTGAACAGAAGATGTCACTTTAAACTTGATGGCGGAATTTTTCTGCAGAGATCCCGCTCCTGACGGGGCAAAAACCCCTTCGCCACCTTCGCGGTCTTCGCGCGACTTATTTGGGTTCAGTTTTGTTTATTCACATCCGGCGGTTTCGGCTGCAACCTTTGGCACCGTTCGACAAACAGGAAGAACACGCCGGGACCAAAACACAGCAGCATGATGGAAATGCCGGTAGCGATGCCCCAAAAGGTGCCGGCGGGCGCGCAGCAATCGTCGCGTCGTCGGACAATGACGTGGCTGGGCACGGCGATGATGAGTTCGAGGATGCTGCCGCGCAGTAGCCAGCGTGTGACGCGGGTGAGGAGCGCTTCGGGAGAGTCCGCCCTGGTGGAACGGCGGAAGATGAACGCCCAGATTATCCAAAAGACCATGACGGTAAGCATCATGGTCAAAAGCGTGCCCCATCCTGAATTGTTGACGTTGGGCTGGCCGTTTTGATTGGTTGGGGTGGGGAAAAGGGCGAGCAGGTTGGAATAATCAAAAGCTTTGTCGGTGAAGATGGCGCAGAGGATTGAGAAAATCCCGGCAAAACAAAGATTGGCCAGGAAGAATGCGGTGACGATGACCGGCAGCTTGAGCGGGCGCCGGGCCGGCAGCCGGCGTTCGGCGATGTTGATGGGCAGCAACAGGAGCAGCGCCTGTCCGGCAATCAGAATGGCGAGCCACAGCCAGTAGCCCCAGGCCAGGTAGATTTGCAACATCCCGTAAAGTCCGCCGTTGTAACTGATGTTGTTGCGCAGTCCCCAATTGCCAAAGGTGATTAAAACGACCGGCAGAGTCAGCAAGACCAAGGCAAGCGCGTAAAGCAGGACGGTCAGAACAGCCCAGCGTTTCATAATTGGATTGGGTCAAAAGACTGAACTCCGCGCCAGTGAATTCGGTGCGGAAATTTTGCTAAAATTTCACTTTCACGCCTTGCCAATCATCGGGTTTCACCACAAATTGTCAAAAACGAGACAAGAATAACATGAGCAAAGAGGCAAAAATCGAGCTGGATGGAAAGGCGTATGTGCTGCCGACCCTCGAGGGCAGCGAAGGGGAAAAGGCGGTGGACATTTCATCGCTGCGCGCGAACACGGGCTACATCACCCTGGACGAAGGCTACGGCAACACCGGTTCGTGCATCAGCAAAATCACCTTCATTGACGGCGAGAAGGGGATTTTGCGTTATCGCGGCATTCCGATTGAGGAACTGGCGGAGAAATCCACCTTTATTGAAGCCGCCTACCTGATCATTTACGGCGAATTGCCGGGTCGCGCCAAATTGCGAAGTTTTTCCGATCTGTTCACGGAATATCAATTTCTGCACGAGGACATGAAGTATCATTTCGAGAGTTTTCCCACGGGCGCGCATCCGATGGCGATTCTCTCGGCGATGATCAACGCGACGAGCTGTTTTGATGAGGAATTGATGAACTGGCGCTGGGGCAAGTCGAACCAGTTCGACGTTTACGCGGCGAAGTTGATTTCCCAGGTGCGCACCATCGCGGCGTATTCGTACCGCAAATCGCGCGGCCTGCCGCTGATTTATCCCAAGAAAGCCTACAAATACACGGCCAACTTTTTGCACATGCTGTTTTCCACGCCGTATGAGGATTTCGAATTGAAACCGGAGGTGGTGAAGGCGCTCGACCTGATTTTCCTGCTGCACGCCGATCACGAGCAAAATTGCTCGACTTCAACCGTGCGGATGGTGGCGTCGAGCCAGGCCAATTTGTTTGCCAGCGCGGCGGCCGGCGTGTGCGCGCTCTGGGGGCCGCTGCATGGCGGGGCCAACCAGGCGGTGATTGAAATGCTTCAGGAAATTCACCGCGAAGGCGATGATGGTTCGAAATTTATCACCGCGGCCAAGGACAAAAACAGCGGCCGCCGGCTCATGGGTTTTGGGCATCGCGTTTATAAAAATTACGATCCGCGCGCCAAGATCATCAAAAAGGCGTGTGACGAGGTTCTGGCCAGATTGCACGTCGCCGACCCATTGTTGGACATTGCGAAACATCTGGAGGAGGCGGCGTTGCGTGATCCGTATTTTGTGGAGCGCAAATTGTATCCCAACGTGGATTTTTACAGCGGCATCATCATGCGCGCCCTTGGCATTCCCGTGGAAATGTTCCCCGTAATTTTTGCGATTGGCCGGATGCCCGGCTGGATTGCCAATTACAAGGAAATCATGGAGGATTCGAAGAACCGCATCTGCCGGCCGCGGCAAATTTACACCGGGCGCACCCTGAATCATTATGTGGCCATGGAAGAGCGCAAATAGGGCCGCCATTCGCGCTTGCAGTGTGCTGATTTGAGGTTTCGGAATGCGGGTTGGCCCCGGCTCGCTGCGCGAGTTGCCGGAAGCAACCTGGGAAGGGGGCAGGCCGGTTTGGGTTCGGGCAGGCGGCGATTTGGAAACCCGCGCACCCTCAAATCAGGACAGTGTGTTTCCCCGGTGCCAAAAATGATAAAATTCGTCCCGGTGTGAGAAGCGGGTGGAAGGCATGATTCGTGCTGGATGGGAGTGCACTTACCGTGAAGAAAATCCTGGTGATTGACGACGAAGAATGGCTGCGCGAGATGATACATCTGGCGCTGAAACAGAAGGGCTTTGAGGTCATCGAGGCCCCCAACGGCGCGGATGGCATTGAACGGGCGCGCAAGGACCTGCCCGACCTGATTCTTTGTGACATCAACATGGAAAAGGTGGACGGATATTTGACGCTCGCTTCCCTGCGCAACGAGGCGCCCACTGCCGCCATTCCGTTCATTCTGATGACGGGCCTTGCCGACAACGCCGGCATGCGGCACGGCATGGAGCTGGGCGCGGACGATTATCTGCCGAAACCTTTCACCACCGACGCTCTGTATGCCGCCGTGGATGCCCGCCTGAAGAAAGCCCAGACCGTTCGCGACGAAGCCGAGCGCAAGCTGGCCAGCCTGCGTGACAACATCAGCCTGATGCTGCCGCATGAGTTGCGCACGCCCCTCAACGGCGTCCTGGCTTACGGTGAAATGCTCTCCACGGATTCCGCCACGCTCAAGCCGGCGGAGGTCGCGGAAATGGGCCATGTCATTTATCAATCGGGCAAACGGCTCGAACGGCTCATCGAAAACTTTTTAATTTACGCGCAGCTCGAACTGGTCGCCAGCGATCCCAAGAATGTCAACGCCCTCCGGATTGGCCAGACGGAACACCCGGTCGCGCTCATTGAAAAACATGCCACCGCGCAGGCGGAGCAGGCCAACCGCCTCAAGGATTTGACCCTCGAACTGACAGAGGTGCCGGTGCCAATGGCCGAGGAATATCTTGCCAAGATCATCGACGAGCTGGTTCAAAACGCCTTTAAATTTTCCGAGGCCGGCACGCCCGTGCAGGTTAAACTGGTTGAAGCCTTCAATATCGCGGTGTTATCCGTCAGCGACCGGGGCTGCGGATTTTCCACCGAACAAGTCACGCGCATTGGCGCTTACATGCAGTTCGACCGCCGGATGCAGGAGCAGCAGGGGCTGGGCCTGGGTTTGACGATTGCCGGGCGGCTGGTCGGCTTGCATGGCGGCACGCTTTCCATTGAGAGCAAAAAGGGCGAGGGCGCCATCATCACCGCCAAGCTGCCGAAAACGAAGCCCGACGAGCAAAACGGCGCCGTTTAAAGGGGAAGCCTCAGGTACAGGGCGGCCAGACCGCGTTCCGCCAGTTCCGCCAGCAAAAACACCAGCGCCATTCCCACGACCGGCGCGAAATCCGCCTTGCCTGCCCGGAGCGGCACGGCACGCAATGGCCGCAGCAACGTTTGCGCTTCGGCGGCCACATAACTCCAGAACGGATGGCGGCCGAAATAAATGTAGCTGTTCAACAGATGCAACCCCAGCAATGCGCCGGCGACATATTTCCAGGCCAGATAGCTTCCCAGACCGATGACCAGTGACGCTTCGATGCGGTGGGCTGCCGACGCCGGTGGCGGCACGATGGCCAGCCACGCCAACACCCAGCTCGCCAGCCACCAAAAACAAGCCGCGAGCACGAGCGGCAGGCATAATTTTATTCCACGCGACCAGCGGTCAACCGGGCCGAGCTGCATCCGGACCAGACGGTGAAAGGGCTCCGGGCCGTCCAGAATGGAGAGCAACAACAGCCAAAGATAAAACACCCCCAGCGTCAGCCCGAAGCTGGCCAGGGAATACAACAAAATGCACCCAAAGGAATCGCTGCGGAACGAGAGGACGATGATGCCCAGGTTCAATTTGCCCGCCGCCCAGCCTGCTTCCGAACCGATTTGCCAGTAAAAGACCGCGCGCAACAGCAACAATCCGCCCAACGCCGACGGCAAATGCCACCGCCGCAAACGGCGCGGCTCGGCGCGCCGCAACGTGCCGATCAGCGTTGCCGGCATCCGTTTGCCGAGCGGGTCGAAGCGAAGCGAGCACCAGTTGAGCCACAGCAACAGGCCGGCAAGATTCAGAATGAAGTCGATGATGCCCATGCGCGTGACACGTGAAACTTAGAACGTGAAAATGAATGGCGGCGCTGTCAAGCAGTTCCCGCAGCACGTTTCACGCTCGGAATCACATCATTTTCAACAGCGTGTCCGCCATTTCACTCGGCGTGGCGGCAATCCCGATGCCCGCGTCCCGGAACGACGCGATTTTGGCCGCGGCCGTGCCTTTGCCGCCGCTGATGATGGCGCCCGCATGGCCCATGCGGCGGCCCGGCGGCGCGGTCACCCCGGCAATGAACCCGGCCACGGGTTTCCGGCAATTCTGCCGGATCCACGCCGCGGCTTCCTCTTCCGCGCTGCCGCCGATTTCCCCAATCATGATGATGCCGTGTGTCTCGGGGTCGCTGTTGAATAGTTTGATCACGTCGAGGTGCGACAGGCCGGGCACCGGATCGCCGCCGATGCCGACGCAGGTGCTTTGGCCCGCGCCGCGGCAGGTCAGTTGCCAGACGGCTTCGTAGGTGAGCGTGCCGCTGCGCGAAACGACGCCGACGTGGCCTTTTTTATGGATGTAGCCGGGTGCAATCCCGATGCGACAGCCACCCCGTGAATCCTTTCCTTCACCGGGCGTGACGATGCCGGGGCAGTTTGGCCCAATCAGCCGGGCTTTGCCGCCGGCCATGACGCGTTTCACGCGAATCATATCGCGCACCGGAATGCCTTCGGTGATGCACACGACGAGGTCCAGTCCCGCATCCACGCCTTCGAGGATGGCATCAGCGGCAAATGCCGCCGGAACGAAGATGGCGGAGGCGGTGGCGCCGGTTTGTTTTGCCGCATCGGCGACGGTGTCAAAAATGGGGACCTTTTTGCCGTTGTGCTCAAAAATCTGGCCGCCCTTGCCGGGGGTGACGCCGGCCACGATTTGTGTGCCGTAATCCATGGAGAGCTGGGCGTGTTTGGCGCCGAAGCTGCCGGTGATGCCTTGAACCAGTACCTTGGTGTCGGGTTGGACGAGAATGGACATTTGAATTTTCGATTTCGGATTTACGATTTATTCCGCCGGTGAATGCAAATCACGTTGCCTTCGGGGTCGTGGATGAGCGCCATATGGCAAACCGGCGTGGGAAACGGCTCCATTTTGAACTTAACGCCGTTGGCCTTCAGATGGGTGATGGCGGCGTCAAAGTCCTCGATTTCCAGGCCGACCGAGCAGCCGTCCGGGCGCGGCGTCCAGTCCGGCGCACCGCAACCGAGGGCGAGGGTGCCGCCGGCGATGTCATATTCCGTCCATTGCATTCCGCCGGGTTCGCCGAAAACCATGGTCGGTTTCAATCCCAGCACGTCTTCATAAAATTTGCGCGCCCGGGCCATGTCTTTGACCGGGTAACAGCTGAAGGCCATTTCAATAACTTTGATCATAACCGGGTTGGTGGGAGTTTGGGTTTCTAAACGGAATGGGGCGGAAGGAGGAACCATTCGCTTGCGGGTGCCGTTCCGCCCGGAATTTCCAGCGGGCCGCCGCGCGCCTCGCCAGGCCGGCCGTCGCCTGTCCGATGGCCTGACGCAAACTTCGCCGCGGCCCGGCCATTTCATCCAACAATTGCGAACGCAGGGCGGCGCACTCGCGTTTTGTGTTTTCGTGCTGTTGGACGAGTCCAATCATTTGTTTTTGCAATTCAATCAGCCGCCGGTAGGGTTCCCGATCATCGGCACCCGGGTTTGCGGTCTGAATTTCCTCCTGGTCTTGAAGCATTGGGTCGTGAACTCCTTGAATCATTTGTTGCCAGCCACCGCCTGGACCACCTTTTGCGCCGCATCCGCCATCGAATCGCCGGCGATGAGCTTCAAGCCGGACTCGGCCAGCGTCTGTTTGCCGGCCACGACGTTGTTGCCTTCCAGCCGGACGACCAGCGGAAGGTTCAGATGCGTTTCCTTCACCGCGGCGACTATCCCGGTGGCGATGACGTTGCAATCCATGATGCCGCCGAAAATGTTCACCAGAATGCCCTTCACATTGGGGTCCTGCAGGATGATTTTGAACGCGGCGGTGACCTGTTCCTTGCTGGCGCCGCCGCCGACGTCGAGGAAGTTGGCCGGGCTGCCGCCAAAATGCTGGATGATGTCCATCGTGGCCATGGCCAGACCCGCGCCGTTGACGAGGCAGGCGATGGAACCGTCGAGCTTGATGTAGTTGAGATTGAATTTGCTCGCCTCGATTTCCAGGGGCGCTTCCTCGTTCAAATCGCGCATCGCCTGGATGTCCGCGTGCCGGTACAGCGCGTTGTCGTCGAGCGAAATTTTGGCGTCCAGCGCCACCACGGTTTCCTTGCCGTCCGGCAGTTCCACCACGCACATGGGGTTGATTTCCACGAGCGATGCATCGCATTCCCACCAGGTTTTGAACACCCCGGTGACAAACTTTGCGCCGGCATTGAACAAATCGCCTTTGAGACCCAGCGCCGCGGCAATTTTGCGCGCTTGAAACGGCATGATGCCGACGGCGGGATCGATCCATTCCTTGAAAATCTTCTCCGGCGTTTTCTCCGCGACCTCCTCGATGTCCATGCCGCCCTCGGTGCTGGCCATGACGAGCGGGCGGCCCGCGGCGCGGTCGAGGAGCACGGCCAGGTAAAATTCCTTTTTGATTTTGGCGCCGCTGGCGATGAGCAGCGTCTGCACGCGCCGGCCATCCGGACCGGTTTGTTTGGTGACCAGCACGTTGCCGAGCATTTTTCCGGCAAGGGAAACGGCTTCGTCCGCCGACGCCGCGGCTTTGACGCCGCCTTGAAATCCGCTGGTGAACAGGCCCTTGCCGCGGCCGCCGGCGTGAATCTGCGACTTGACGACCACCCGGGTGCTGCCGCTGGCGAAAATTTTTCCGGCGGCATCGCGCACTTCATCGAGCGACCGGGCGGGAATTTCGAGCGGGACGGCGACGCCGGATTGGGCGAGCAATTGCTTGGCCTGATATTCGTGAATGTTCATGTCCTGATAAAACCCGCCGCATTGAAAGATGATTGGCGCGGGAAATCAAACTTTTAACTGCGGACGAGCCATTTCCCTTGAATCTCAGGGGGGGCGCGGGCAAGTTGGCCAGCCATGAGCAAACCATTCGCCGGGCTGAAATCATTCCCGTGGTTGATGGTATTGGTTTTGATGTTTTGCCGGACCCCGGCGCACGCCGCTCTTTTTAACGGCCAGAATTACGTGCCGATCGCGGATTGGGCGCATGCCAACGGTTTGCGCTGCGCCTGGCTCAAACGCGGCGACGAGCTGGTCGCCACCGATCGCGAAAACCGGCTGGTTTTTGACGTGGACTCGCATTACGTCGAAATCAATGGCGTCCAGGTCGCGGTGTCGTTTCCGATTGCGAATCAGAAGGGGGTGGCGTTGGTCGCGCAATTTGATCTCGACGCGGCCATCTGCCCCCTGCTGTCTCCATCGCGGTATGCCAGACCGGCTGTGATTAAAACCATCTGCCTGGACCCCGGCCATGGCGGACGCGACACCGGCAACCGCGTGGGCTGGCATTACGAAAAAATTTACACCCTGGCCCTGGCCGGGGAATTGCGTGACCAACTCAAAAAGGCCGGTTTCAATGTCATTCTGACGCGAACCCGGGATACGTACGTTGAATTGCCGGATCGTCCGGCGCTGGCGAACCAGCGCGGTGCGGATTTGTTCGTCAGCCTGCATTTTAATGCGACTCCCACCGGGAAAAATCTGGTTGAAGGCCCGCAGACATACTGCATCACGCCGGTGGGCGCCAGTTCGACCGACGCGCAGGGCGAGGGCAGCAATCGCGGTCCGACTCCCGCCAATCGCGACGAGGACGAAAGCCTGCTGCTGGCGGATCAAATCCAAAAGTCGCTCGTGGGGAATTTGGGTGTGGAAGACCGGGGCGTGCGGCGTGCCCGCTTTGCCGTGTTGCGCGACGCCCGGATGCCGGCGGTTTTGATCGAGGGCGGTTACATGACCCATCCGTTCGAGAGCAAACAAATTTACAGTTCCGCCTATCGCCGACAAATGGCGCAGGCCATTGTCAAAGGCATCCTGGCTTATCAAAAACTGACTTCCCCGCCGCCACCCGCTTTGCCGGCCTTTGAACATGTGCCGGCAAAGTCCGGCACCAGGTCTCCCGCAAAACATTCGTCCGGCCGGAGCAAATCGCCTGGCAATCATCCCCTCGCGACCGCCGGATTTTAGGACGAACTGTATCGGGATTAATCTTTAATCTGCTTGACGCAAGTTCAGGCACATACAATCTCGCGTCAGGCAATCAGGATTCAAATGAGCATTGTGACCAAAACCGGCGACGACGGCACGACCGCCTTGATGTATGGCCGGCGGGTGCCAAAAACCCATCCGCGGGTCGAAACTTACGGCACGGTGGATGAATTGAACGCCGCGCTGGGGTTGGCGCGCGCCACGGCCAGGGACGACTTTGTCCGCGATGGTTTATTGACGATTCAGACGGATCTCGTCGTATGGATGGGAGAACTGGCCGTGATGCCCGAAGATCTGTCACGCTATGTCAGGGACGGGTATTCGGTGGTGGCCCCGGAAATGACGGCAAAACTCGAGGCGCTCGTCCGGGAGATTGAGGCGCAGAACATCAGTTTCAAGGGGTGGGCGACCCCGGGTGCCACCATGAGTTCCGCGGCGCTGGACGTGGCGCGGACGATTTGCCGCCGGGCGGAACGGCAGGTATGTGCCTTGCGGGAGACGAACGGGCTGCCAAACGCCGAAACCCTTGTTTACCTCAATCGCCTTTCCGACCTGCTCTGGTTGATGGCGCGCTGGGTTGAATCCAGGAGCAACCTGGCGGTAAAATAATGCCAATTATTAGCGAACGAAGACGGTGAACAACTCGCCGCCCTTCCGCCGGGCGGATTTCACCCGAAACCGTTCGGCCCCGGTCAGATGACTGGATCCGGCACCGTCCGCAATGGTCGCTGCATGGTGACCGCCGAAAATTATCGGGCAGATGGTGAGATGAAGTTCGTCCACCAAACCCGCCCGGAACAGGGCGTCATTTAATTCACCGCCCCCTTCGCAGAGCAGCCGTTTCACCCCCCATTTCTTGCGCAACCACCGGAGCGCGGCGTGGAAGTTTATTTCGTTCCGGCCGCAAATCTTCACCGTGTCAGCCAGCGCGCGCAATTGTTTCAGCCGGCCCGCTGGCGCGCGCCGGGTGGTGAAGATGATGATGGGCGAAAACCGGTGTTGGAACACCTTCGCCCGGGGATTGACCGAACCGGAACGGCTGACGATCACCCGCAGATTATATTCCGCCCGGCCGCGTTTGAGCCGTGCCCGCCGGAACCTTGCCGGGCCGGGACCGAGGTTGATGGGGGCGGAATCCACCGTGCGGGCGCCCGCCATCACGGCGTCCGCCGTCGCCCGCAATTTCAGCAGTTGCTCGTGATCCTGTGCGCTGGCGAACGAAGAGACCGCGCGATTGGCCGTCGCAATCTTTCCGTCCGCCGTCATCGCCATGTTCACCAGCACGAACGGCAGCTTTGTCTTTTTGATCTTCACTTTTGAGTCCCCGGACGCGGTAACTTAAACGAAAACGCCATAATCGAAACTTAAACCATCAGCATGGCGTCACCGTAGCTGTAAAAGCGGTAACGTTCGCGAATCGCCCCGGCATAAACGGACCGGATCAACTCCGGTCCCCGCATTTCACCCGGCGCGGCCAGGGCGCTGACGAGCATCAACAGCGTTGAGCGCGGCAGATGAAAATTGGTCAGCAGTCCATCCACGATTTGAAATGCGAATGGCGGGTAAATGAAAATACCTGTTTTTCCAGCGGTTTTTGCCAGTTTTCCACCGTTTTGCGCCGCGACACTTTCCAGCACGCGCACCGTGGTTGTGCCGACAGCAATGACGCGGCGGCCGTCAGCCTTCGCCTGATTTACGGCCGTTGCCGTTTCTTCGCCCAAGTCAAAAGACTCCTCGTGCATCCGATGCCCGGCGAGAAGCTCGGTCTTGACCGGCAGAAAGGTGCCGGGTCCGACGTGCAACGTGACAAAACAAATCTGCACGCCCTGGTTGCGGATTTGTTCCAGCAATTCCGGTGTGAAATGCAGTCCGGCCGTCGGCGCGGCCACCGAGCCGTCTTTTTTTGCAAAAACAGTCTGGTAACGTTCCCGGTCTTCGCGCCTTTCATCGGGGTTCGCCCGCGTGATATACGGTGGCAGGGGAACTTCGCCGAGCCGTACCAATTCCTGGCGCAGATCCGGCGTGTTGGAGAACTGCAACCGCCGATGGCCGGCCAGGTTCGTTTCGAGCACCTGGGCGTGAATGTTCGTGGCGTGGCCATTCGGGTCATGGAGAACGATTTGCGTGCCGAGGGGGGCGCGTTTGGCGGGACGCAACATGGCCCACCAATCATTGCAGGCGTTTTCCTCCAGCAACAGAATCTCAATCTGGCCGCCGGACTGCGCCTTCGCACCGCGCAATCGCGCGGGAATGACCCGCGAATTGTTCAACACCAATACATCACCCGCGCGGAAAACCGTCCGGATGTGACCAAACGGTTGGTGTTCGACCCGGCCGCTCGCCCGATGCAACACCAGCAGCCGCGACCCATCGCGCTGGGGCGCGGGATGTTGCGCGATCAGCCCGGGCGGCAGGACAAAATCAAAGTCGGCGGTTCGCATCACGGCTGAAGCGTAGCAGGATGACCGCTGAGAAAACAGAAGGACATGGCGCAGGAAATTTCAACCGAAATGACCTGTGAATAACTCCTGAATAACCCCAAAAATAAATGCAGAATTTATGTTGACTAAAGTGGGTTAAAGTGGTTAAAAGTGGGTCGTCGTGGGTGGAAATAGCTTTTGGGTTTAACCTGCGAATAAATGGGCAGCACAAAGAACATGGAGCCGTCGTACTACAATTCGCGCTTTCGGCATGGCGTGGATGAGAAAAGGCGTGTGCAAATTCCGGCCAAGTGGCGGCCGCAAAAGGCGGCTGTGGAGTTGACGCTGATCCTGTGGCCGCGCGAAGGAGTGGGGGCGTGCGTGCGGGTGTTGCCGCCGGCGCAAATGGCGAAGCTGATGCAGTCGATTGACGAAATGCCGAACAGCGATCCCAAGAAGGTGGTTTTGAAGCGCATCATCGGCAGCGATTCGGCGCAGGCGAGCGTGGACAAGGCCGGCCGGATTTGTCTGCCCGACGAAATGGCCCGTGGGGCGACCATCAAAAATGAGGCGGTGCTGGTGGGATTGCTTGACCGCTTTGAGATTTGGAGTCCGGATCGTTATGAGAAGGTTCAGGCGGCGGACGTGGCATTGGCGCCCGACGCCTTCAGGCTGATGGAATGAAAACTGTGGAAACAATTAAAATTATGAATCTGGGAAAATTATTGGTGGCCGGAAAAAGCATCGTCGGTGGACGCCAGGGGATTGCCTATCGCATCAGCGACCGGGCCTATCTGCCAAAATTCATTTCACCGAGAAACCCGTTTATGCCGCCGGTCAAGACCGAGCCGGGATTACCGCCGGTGGCGGTGCCGGTCGCAAAAAGCCTTGGTTCCGACGGAATCAAGACCCGAAAACTGCCAACCTTTCCCGTGGCCCGGCCCCGTGGCGCGGCCTGGGTCAGCAAACTGAACCCCATTTCGATCTGGCGCGGCTCGCCGCCGCCCGCGCCCCGGAACGTGCAGCCTCCCCTGCAACCCGAGCTTTCGTTGGATCGGGTGAAAGTGGTGCATAATGATCTCAGTGACGTGGATGTGGAGGTGGTTCCGATCAAATCACGCACCGCGCCGGAGACTGTGGAACCATTGCTGACCCCGGCTTCTGGCGGGGATACGTGGAGCCGGCTGGGTGCAAAATATTTTGGAGCGAGAGCGGCCTGAATTTTAAATCCAATGCGCAGTGTCCGATTTCGTTCACAGGCCGGTGATGGTGGCGGAGGTGCTCGACGCGCTGAAGCCCCGGCCGGACGGCCGGTACGCCGACGGGACGGTCGGTGGAGCTGGACACGCGGCGAGCATCCTGAGCTCGAGTTCGCCGACTGGATGGCTGTCTGGGTGCGATCGCGATGGCGCCGCGGTTGAGGCGGCCCGCGCGCGGCTGGCCGGGTTTGCGGGCCGATTTGAAATCCGGCACGGCAACTTTACGGAACTGGCCGGTTGGATTCCGGCTTCGAGTTGTGACGGCGTTTTGCTGGATCTGGGTGTGAGTTCGCCGCAGCTGGATTCGCCCGGACGCGGATTCAGCTTTCAGCGCGACGGTCCGCTGGACATGCGGATGGATCCGCGGCAGCCGCTGACGGCGGCGGATCTGGTGAACAGCGCGAGCGCCGGCGAACTGGCGGATATTTTTTGGGAACTTGGCGGCGAACAGGAATCGCGTCGGTTTGCCAATGCAATCGTGAACGACCGCCGGCAGCAGAAGTTTGAAACGACAAAGCGGTTGTCGGATTTGCTGGAACGGCTGGCGGCGCGGCGCGGGAAAAGGACACACCCGGCAACCAGGGTTTTTCAAGCGCTGCGGATTGCGGTCAACGACGAAATCGGTTCATTGAAACTGGGGCTGGCAGCGGCGGTTAAAATTTTGAAACCCGGCGGCCGGCTGGCGGTCATCACGTTTCACTCGTTGGAAGACCGGGTGGTGAAAGATTTCGGGCGCGTCCGGGCGCGGGATTACACGTTCACCGGGGAAGTGGATGTTCCGGAGTTGCGCGAGCCGTGCGCGCCGGAATTGAAATGGGTGACCCGCCGGGCAATCAAGCCGGGCGAAGTTGAATTGATGGAGAATCCGCGCAGCCGCAGCGCACAATTGCGGGTGATGGAAAAATTACAAGGGCGGTCCTGACCGCCGCAAAAAAATGGCAAAAAATAGGAGAAATCAGTCAGCGTCAATCCGGTTTGCACCGGCACTGAAGGCGCTGTTCCTGTGTCTGCTGATCGCCGGCCTGGCGGTGGGATATGTCTGGCAAAAGAGTCAGATCTACCAGCTCGGCCGTCAAATCACCGTGTGCGAAAACCGTCTGACCCAGTTGCGTGATGAAAACCAAAAGCTCAGCGATCAACTGGCGGTGCTGCATTCACCCGTGATGCTGGATCAGCGCGTGCATGAGTTGAATCTTGGCCTCGTTCCCGCCCAACCGACGCAGATTTACCGGCTCGCCGAGTCGCCATCGAATGCCGGCTCGAAAACCCGGTTTGCGGCGCGGCAGGATGAGGGGATGATGCCATGACGTAGAAATTTTGGCCGCTGCCCGTGACGCCGTCGGGTGAGGAACCGATCGCCACGGGTGGCTGGCCATTTTGTGATGATAAAACGACTGCAACTTCGACGCCTGCTCCTGTTGCTGGCGGTACTGGGCCTGGCCTTCGGCGGTCTGGGTTATCGCCTGGTGGATTTGCAGGTGCTGCGCCACGACGAATTGGCGGCGCTGGGGCAGCAGAACACGGAACTGGAATATTTCCGCGAACCGCGCAGGGGCAGCATTCTGGATGCGCATGGCAACCTGCTGGCGACCAGCATTTTTGTCAAAACGGTTTGCGCCGACCCCGTCTTGCTTGGCAACCAGCAGGCGGCGGTGGCCCGGGCGCTCGCCCCGCTGTTGCACCTCAACGAGGCTGATTTATATCAACGATTGCTTCCGCGCGTGCGGCAGAATGAAAAAGGCGAAACAGTCACCAACCGTTATGTGGTTTTGCAGCACAAGGTGAGGGATGAAACCTGGCAGGAAATTCAACAAGTCATGAGCCGGTTTGCCTACAGCCCGGACGAAGCCGGCTGGTCAAAGGACCAGCGCCAGTTCTACCGGAGCTTGCGGACGGAGGCAATTTTTGCCGACCCGATGGATGACCAGTTGCGGGTGTATCCGAACGGTTCGCTGGCAGCGCATGTGCTGGGCTTTGTTGGCACGGATGAATTGTCGGAGTCGGGGCAGGCTGTTCTGGAGAACTCGGGTCGGGACGGCGTCGAATTGTCCATGAACTCCACGCTGGCAGGTGTGCCCGGCTGGCGTGTGACGGAAATGGACCGTCGTCGCCAGGAACTTGTGTCGTTGCGCGACCAGGACGTGCCGCCACGGGACGGCTATAATGTGGTGCTCACCATTGACGGCGTCATCCAGCACATTGTGGAAACAGCGCTGACCAATGCGGTGGACAAACACAACCCCATCAGCATCACGGGCATCGTCATCCGTCCGCAAACGGGTGAAATTCTGGCGATGGCAACCTTGCCGAATTTTGATCCGAACCATCCCGGCGTGTCACCCCCCGACGCGCGCCGAGACCGGCCCATCAGCGACCTCATGGAACCGGGCTCAACGTTCAAAATCGTTGTGGTGTCCGGCGCCTTGAACGAGGGGGTGGTGCAACTGAGCGACACCTTCGATTGCGATCACGGCCATTTTGCTTATGCCGGACACATTTTGCACGACCATGAGCCGTTTGACCTGCTCACCACCGAGGGCATCATTACCAAATCTTCAAACATTGGAGCGGCAAAAATTGGCATCCGCCTGGGAGACAACCGGCTTTACGATTACGCGCGGGATTTCGGATTTGGTCAACGCACGGGCATCCCGCTCCCGGGCGAGGTCAATGGCATCCTGTATCCGGTGAGTGATTGGAGCAAGGTGTCCATTGCGCAGATTCCGATGGGGCAGGGAGTGGCGGTGACGCGGCTGCAAATGGCGATGGCGATGAGCGCCATTGCCAACGGCGGCCGCTTGATGCAACCGATGCTCGTCAACCGCCTGGTGGATCGCGACGGCAACATCGTGGCGCAATATGCGCCCCGGATCGAGCGACAGGTCATGAGCCCGGCCACGGCCCGATTGATGGTCCAGGCGCTCAAGACCGTGGTTTCCCCGGAAGGAACGGCGCCGGATGCCGCCATGAAGGATTACGTGGTTGCGGGCAAGACGGGTACGGCGCAAAAGGCCGGGCCAGGCGGCTATCTGCCGGGCAAATATTTCGCCTCGTTTATTGGATTTTTTCCCGCGGACAATCCGCAGCTCTGCATTTCCGTGGTGATGGACGATCCGAAGGAGGGTTATTACGGCGGACAGGTTTGCGGCCCGATTTTCAAGGAAATTGCCGAACGTTGTGCGAGCTATTTGAACCTTCCCTCGGACCAGAATTTGCAGGAACCCAATTCGCCGCCGGCGCTCGTGGGCGGCGGCGCATCGAAATCGCTGGCCAGCGCACGGTACCCGTGAGCATAGGCCAAAAATCGCCGTGGAAGAACGTTCTTTGAAATTCATTGCCGAAGCCTGTGCGGCAGAAATCAAGCGCGGCTCCGGGGATACGCCGGTCCAACGGGTTGTCACCGATTCGCGGCAGGCGCAGGCCGGGGATTTGTTTTTTGCCATCGAGGGCGAACGCTTCGACGGTCACAAGTTCTTGAGCGAGGTCGCCGCGCGGGGCGTAACCGGCCTTGTGGTGAAACGCGAAAAAATTCCCGCGCCCTTGCCGGACTGCGCAGTGCTGGCGGTTACAGATCCGCGTGTGGCACTGGGTCAGTTGGCGGCGGCATATCGGAACGAATTTGTTTTGCCGGTAATCGCCGTCGGCGGTTCCAACGGCAAGACGACCGTGAAAGAGTTGATCGCGTCGGTGTTGCGGCAAAAGCTGGAGACCCTGTGGAGCGAGGCCAGTTTCAACAACGATATCGGCGTGCCGTTGACCTTGTTGCGCCTGGACCGGTCGCATCAGGCTGCCGTGCTGGAGGCGGGCACAAACCATCCGGGCGAACTCGCGCCGCTGGTGAAAATGATCCGGCCCAAATACGGCGTCATCACAAACATTGGCCGTGAACATCTGGAATATTTCGGCGATGTTGCCGGCGTCGCGCAGGAAGAAGGCTGGCTGGCGGAACTGTTGCCTGCGGATGGCCGGCTCTTTGTAAACGGCGACAACGATTGGACGGACCGGATCACCAGCCGCACTCGCGCGGCAGTTGTGCGTGTCGGCCTTGGCGGAAACAATGACTGGCGTGCGAAAGGAATCCGGCTGAACAAAAATGGCGCAACCTTTACCGTGAACGCGCCCAAGGCCGGGTTCAGCGGCGAGTATCGGGTGAATTTGCTGGGCCGTCATCAAGTTGTTAATGCGCTTTTTGCGGTCGCGGTCAGTGAGGAACTGGGCTTGGGCCGTCCTGCGGTGCAGGACGGCCTGGCCGAATGCCTGCCGGTGAAGATGCGGCTGCAATTTTGGGAGGCGGGCGGCGTGCGGGTGCTCGACGATGCGTACAACGCGAATGCGGACTCGGTGATTGCGGCCCTCGAGACGCTTTGTGAACTTCCGTTGCAGGGGCGGCGGGTGGCGGTGCTCGGCGACATGGCCGAGCTCGGGGCTCAAAGTGAGGCGGCCCATGCCGAAGTGGGTCGTCGGGCGGCGGAATTGGGCATTGGCCAGTTGTTCGCCGTCGGGAAGATGGCGCCGGTGCTGGCGGCGGCGGCGCGCGGTGCCGGATTGAACCGTGTGATTGAATTTGCGGACGTCGAGGCGGCCATGGCGGTGGTGAAAAACTTTTTGAAGGCTGGCGATGTGGTGTTGTTGAAGGCGTCGCGGGCGTCCCGCCTGGAACGCATCGCGGAAACGTTGAGGTCGGAGAAATCGTGATTCAAGGCCATGCTTTATTATTTGAGCCAAAAACTGGTCGATTGGTCGGCGGGAACGCACTGGGCGGATCGCCTGTCCGCGTTACGCCTGTTTCGCTACATCACGGTGCGGAGCGCCGGCGCGGCGATCACGGCTCTGATTTTAAGCTGGTGGCTCGGACCCAAAATCATTCACTGGCTCAAGCAATTGAAATTCGGCCAGGACTACGCCGACAAGGCCGAGGAAGCCGGCGGTTTGGAGGCGCGCGTGCTCAGCAAAAAGGGCACGCCAACCATGGGTGGCATTTTGATTGTCGCCGTGCTGGTGTTTTCGACAATGTTGTGGACGCAGTGGAATGCCCAGGTCGAATTGACCCTGCTTTCGGTGTTGGTGCTGGCCGGACTCGGATTTTACGACGATTACGCCAAAATCGTCCAGCAAAGCGGCGGTGGCACCCCGCCGCGCTTGAAATTGTGGGTGCAGGTTTTGCTCGCCGTTTTCATCGGGGTCTATCTGTGGCTGACGCCTTCAACCGGCAAACTGGTGACGGAAATCATGGTCCCATTTTACAAATATCCCGTGGCGGTCGGCGCGGGATGGATCGGCCTGCTGATCGTGGTGCTGGCGATTGTCGGGAGTTCCAACGCGGTGAACCTGACGGACGGCCTCGACGGATTGGCCATTGGCTGCACGTTAATCGTCGCATTTGTATTCTTGATTTTCACCTACCTGGCGGGCAACGTGAAGGCCGCCGGTTATTTGCAGATTCCGTACGTGAACGGCGCGGGCGAGTTGACCGTGTTTTGCGCGGCGTTGATCGGCGCGGGGTTGGGGTTTTTGTGGTTCAACTGCCATCCGGCGCGGGTGTTCATGGGCGACACCGGTTCGCTGCCGCTCGGCGGAGCGTTCGGAATCATCGCCGTGATGATTCATCAGCCGTTTGTGCTGGTGATTGCGGGCGGCGTGTTCGTGCTGGAGGCCGTTTCGGTCATATTGCAGACCGGCTGGTTTCGATTTACGCGGAAACGTTATGGCGTCGGCCGAAGAATCTTTTTGATGGCGCCGTTGCATCATCACTTCGAGAAAAAGGGATGGTACGAATCACAAGTGGTGATGCGCTTTTACATTTTGTGCGTGCTGTTCGCGGTTGTCGCGCTGGCCACGCTGAAACTGAGATGAGTATGATGTTTGCCTTGACCAAAAATGAAAGCGGGATGGGTCGCTTTGCCCCTTGCGCCGGTGACCATCTGTTGTTAAAACCATTGCCGGTAACGGTAAGGCGTGCGGTGGCCCAAAAGGTGCTTTTATTGGGGCGATGGCTTGAAAATCAGCTGTCTTTGAGCGATCCGCATTATAGCCCGCTTCAAGCGTAAACTGATGAACATAAATATTTTAAAACGCCAGGAAGTTTTGAGAGGGAAAACCTCATGGCGCGAAACTCAACCAACCAACCTCATCATGAAAGGACGCAATCAGCGCCAAATCAATGACTAGTCCCAATCCATTCGTACCCCAGGGCTCCCTGTTGGAGCAACAAAGCAAACGCCGTTCGCGTTTAAAATTTGCCGTCTTCTGTGTGCTCGCTGTCAGCATCACCGGCCTCACGGCGATGCTCATCCAAGGTTGCAAGCGCGAGCAGAGCGAGACCGAGAACCAGCCGTCCACCACGATCGATACGAATGAGACGGCGGTGAGCACCAATCTTCCTTCACCAGTGGAAGCGTCTAATCCACCGGTGCAGCCTCCGACCGCGGTGGCCCCGCCAGCGGCGACGGAATCCGCCGGGACGGAATACGTCGTGGTCAAGGGCGATTCGCTCTGGAAGATCGGCAAGAAGAATGGCGTAACGATCAAAGCAATTGAAGCGGCCAATCCCGGCATTGATCCGGCCAAATTAAAGGTGGGTCAAAAGCTCTCAATTCCCGGCGGTTCCACCGCGGCCGATACCACAGCCGGCGTGACCGGTTCGTCCGGTGCCGACAACGGCCAGGAAATCTATATCGTCAAGTCGGGTGATACGCTGTCAAAAATCGCGAAGCGCAACGGCCTGACCATCAAAGCGATTGAATCCGAAAACGGCCTGTCCTCGACCCGGATCAAAGTTGGTGAAAAACTGAAGATTCCGGCGAAGACCGAAGCCGCACCGGCTCCCGCTCCGGCTCCCGCCGCTGCGCCGCCGACCACGGACACCACTCCTGCGCCGGGCAACGCGCCCGGCACACAATAGAACGGATGGTAACCGGCGCTGATTTGAAATGTTGAGATGAGATTCGCCGTCACGACGTTGGCGTTTTGTGTCGCTGCCCTGCTGGCGCTCGGGCTGGTGATGCTTTACAGCTCAAGCATGACGCAGGTTGGCGTGCATTATCTCGCGCTGCAGCTGGTCTGGTGTGTGTTTGGTCTTGCCCTCTGTTCGGCGGCGACAGCCTTCGATTATCAACTGCTCAGAAAACTTGCCTGGCCGGTTTTCCTGCTGGCGCTGACATTGCTGGTGCTGGTGCTCGTGCCGCACATCGGCAGAAAAATCAATGGCGCACGCCGCTGGTTCGATTTACACGGCGTGCGTTTTCAACCCTCCGAGCTTGCCAAGCTCGCCCTCGTCATTCTGCTGGCCTGGTATGGCCAGCATTTTCAGCGGCACATGCACACCTTGAACCGCGGGGTTCTTTTACCCGGTGTGTTAATCGCGCTGGTGCTGGGTCTGGTGTTTGTTGAACCCGACCGCGGCACGACCATATTATTGGCCGCCGTCAGTAGCGCCATGCTTCTGGTGGCCGGCGTTCGTTGGAAATATATCGTCCCCCCGGTGGTGCTTGGCGCGGTCGCTCTGGCGATTTCGCTTTTTTTTGATCCCATGCGAATGAGGCGTATTTTCAGCTGGTGGAATTTGGAGGAACACAAGGATGGGGTGGGCTATCAGGCTTATCAGGCCATGATTGCCCTCGGCTCCGGCGGCTGGACCGGGCTCGGTCTGGGCAACGGCAGGCAAAAGCTCGGCTTTGTGCCGGAAGATCACACCGATTTCATCTTCTCCATCATTGGGGAGGAACTGGGCTTGATGGCAACCCTGTTCATTTTACTGGCCTTCGTGGTCATTGTGATTTGCGGAATTTACATCGCGCTCAACGCGCGTGACACATTCGGCTTTTTGCTGGGCACCGGCATTACACTGTTAATCGGTTTGCAGGCGGCGATTAACATTGGGGTCGTGACCAGCGCGTTGCCCAACAAAGGCCTGCCGCTGCCGTTCATCAGCTACGGTGGCTCCAATCTCATGGCCATGTTTACCGGTGTGGGGATTTTGTTCAGCATTGCGCGCCATGCCCAGGTGCGCGAACGCGTTGCCACCACCGCCATCACCACCGACGAACTTCCCTCTGCCCAATCCACATGACCCGGTCCGGAGCCAAAGCGCCCTTCGTCGCTATCGCCTGCGGCGGCACGGGCGGGCATCTCTTTCCGGGTCTGGCCGTCGCCGAACAACTCACCCAACGTGGCTGTGCCGTCACGCTGCTCATTTCGCCCAAGGAGGTGGATCAGCAGGCCGTGAAATCTGTTCGCGGCGTGGATATCGTCACGCTGCCTGCCGTGGGGTTGCAAAATCGCAATTACCTGTCGTTTGGGCGCAGCTTCTGGCAATCGTGGCGCGCGGCGCGGAAAATTTTCCGGTTGCAACCGCCGCATGCGGTTCTGGCCATGGGCGGCTTCACCAGCGCACCGCCGGTTCTTGCCGCAAAAAAATCCGGCGCCTGCACCTTTCTCCACGAGTCCAACACCATTCCCGGACGCGCGAACCGTCTGCTCGCGCGTTTTGTGGATGAGGCGTTTGTCGGATTTTCCGAGACGGCGGCCGGGCTGGGAGCGCGCAAAGTCACGCACACCGGCACGCCGGTGCGCCCCCAATTTCAGCAGCGTGAGCCCGGTGCGTGCCGCGCCGCGCTGGGTCTGGATCCACAGCGCCCCGTCATTTTGGTGATGGGTGGCAGCCAGGGCGCCAGCGCCATCAACGAAATCATCCTGGCCGCCGTGCCGTTGCTGGCCGGGCGCGCTGCCACCTGGCAATGGCTGCACCTTACCGGTGCGGGCCAGGTTGAAAAGGTGGCTGAAACCTATGCCCGACTCGGCTTTAAGGCCGTCGTTCGTCCCTTTCTCGCGGAAATGGACCTGGCGTTGGGCGCGGCCACGGTCGCGGTAAGCCGCGCCGGGGCTTCATCCCTGGCCGAAATTGCGGCCGTGCGGTTGCCGGCGCTGCTCGTGCCTTTTCCCGCTGCGGCCGATGATCATCAATTCCATAACGCGCGTGCGTTTGAAACCACAGGGGCCGCCCGGCTGGTCGAGCAAAAGAATGCAACGCCGGCAGGCGTGGTGGCCATCCTGGACGAACTGGTCGAAAACCAGGCCGCCCGCGCGGTCATGCAGACGGCACTCGCGGAATGGCACGCACCGCGAGCGGCCGAGCAGATCGCCAGCACCATTTTGAAAGCCATTGACGAACCGTCCGGTCTGGCCGGGCGGAGCGGGGAAAAATCCGCCGGGCACGGCGGACTGAATTTGATGGTTGTGGCATGAGGACAGCAACCTGCCGGTTGGAAACACCGATGACATCCGCTGAGTTAATTGCCGCTGAACTGGCCGGGTGCGTTTCGCGCGCCGCGGTTGTTCGCCGCGACGAACCCATGGCGAAACACACCACCCTGCGCGTTGGCGGCCCGGCGGACCTGTATGTTGAGCCGGCGTTGGAAGAGGACCTAACCGGCATTTTGAAAGTTTGCAACGCGCACGGCCTGCCGTTCCTTGTGGTCGGCCGCGGCTCGAATTTGCTGGTGCGCGACGGTGGCTATCGCGGCTTGATCCTTTGCCTGGCGCACCTGAATTTCAGCCGGATTGAGGTTGACGGCGAACGCTTGCGCTGCGGGGCGGGCGCAAAATTGAAGAACGTGGCGGTGGAGGCCCGACGAAACGGTTTGGGCGGCCTGGAATTTCTGGAAGGCATTCCCGGGAGCGTTGGCGGCGCGTTGCGGATGAACGCGGGCGCGATGGGCAGCCAGACGTTCGATGTGGTCGAGTCGGTGCGGCTGATGGACTGGGATGGCAATGTTCACGACCTCGCGCCGAAGGCAATGGCGGTTGAATATCGCAGCTGTGACACGTTAAAAAATCACATCGCGCTCGGCGCGGTGTTCAAATGCCTGTCTGCGCCCCGGGGAGAGATCGAAGCGCGCATGGAGGCGTTCAGCGAAAAGCGTTGGGCATCACAGCCCGCCGCTCCCAGCGCCGGTTGCATGTTCAAGAACCCCGGCCAGATTCCGGCGGGCAAATTGGTGGATGAACTGGGCTTGAAAGGCGCACGCGTTGGCGGCGCAAGGGTGTCCGCCGAGCACGGCAATTTCATCGTGAATGACGGGACCGCCACGGCGCGCGACGTGTTGGAATTGGTTGACATTGTGAAAGCGAAGGCCAAGGTTGAACGCGGCATTGAGTTGCAGACGGAAGTTGAAATCGTCGGCGAGGAATGAAGCAAAAATTGCACATCGCGGTGATGTTGGGCGGCCCCGGTGCGGAGCGGGAAGTATCGTTGCGTTCCGGGACGGCGGTGGCCAGGGCGCTGCGTTCGCTCGGCCATGAGGTGGTTGAAATTGATCCCCAAAACCGTGAATTCGATTTGCCCGGCGGAACCGGGGTGGTGTTTCTGGTGTTGCACGGCACTTATGGCGAGGACGGAACGGTTCAACGGCAGCTTGAACGGCGCGGCGCGGTTTACACGGGCTGCGATGCGGAGGCGAGCCGCATTGCCTTCGACAAGGTGCTGACCAAGCAGCGTTGTGTCGAAGCTGGAATTCCGACGGCGAAATTTCTGGTCGTGGATTCGGTTAAAACCCCGTGGCCGAAGGATTGGCGGCCGCCGCTGGTGGTGAAACCGGTGCGGCAGGGCTCCAGCGTCGGATTACAGTTTGTTGAACGCGTTGAGGATTGGCAAACTGCGCTGACGGAAGCCTTGAAGTTCGATTCGGAGATTTTAGTTGAGGAAAAAATCGTCGGCCGCGAAACCACGGTTGGCATTCTGGGGGGTGAACCGCTGCCGGTGGTCGAAGTGCGGCCCAAGGTTGGCAGCTACGATTATCGCAACAAATATACGGCGGGTTGCACGGATTATTTCTGCCCGGCGCCCTTTGATGCGGCGACGACGCGGCGGATCCAGGACGCGGCGCGCGGTGCCTTCGAGGCGATTGGCGGGCGGGATTATGCGCGCGTGGACGTGATGGTGCGTGCCGGCGGCGAGCCGGTGGTGCTGGAGGTCAACACGCTGCCCGGCATGACGGAGACCAGTTTGTTGCCCAAGGCAGCGGCGGCGGCGGGATTGGATTACGCCCAGCTTTGCCAGCGCATGGTGGATTTGGCGTTGCAAAGAAATGAAAAGCCAAAAATGAAACGGGCAAAATCGCCCGAGTTCGCGGCGTGAATCCGCCGGCGGTTCCTTATTTTGAATTGAACCATGTGGTTTAAACCTGGACCAAAAAACCGGCGATTGGGCCGGCGGCACGTGCTCGACGTGAAGCTGCGTTCCCGCCAGGTGCAGGCGACCCGCATGCGGTTGGGGGCCGTGGTGCTGGCGGTCACGTTTGGCACGGTGTTCGGTCTTTATTTGTTCTGGTGCGCGGGCGAATGGGCGCTCGACAAGTTCGTCTATGACAATTCCGAGTTTGCCATCCAGCGCGTGGACGTGCAGACGGACGGGGTGATTGCACCGGACCAGTTGCGCCGGTGGTCGGGGGTGAAGCCCGGCGACAACCTGATGGCGCTGGATCTGGGGTCGGTCAAGCGGAACCTGGATCTCGTGTCGACCATTGGCTCTGTTTCCGTCGAACGCGTGCTGCCGGGCACGTTGCGGA
The DNA here is from genome assembly GCA_963762585.1 of uncultured Verrucomicrobiae bacterium. Taxonomy (GTDB): domain Bacteria; phylum Verrucomicrobiota; class Verrucomicrobiia; order Limisphaerales; family UBA11358; genus UBA11358. The sequence continues at coordinate 8,739 of CAVXLF010000002.1, read as the reverse complement.
TTCGCGTGATGGAACGCCAGCCGGTCGCGCAGGTGGACATCCCGCACGCCGGTCCGGCGGGCGGCATCGTGGTGACCGTGTATCAACTCGATGCGGACGGTTATGTCATGCAACCGCTGGATCCCCGCCTGTGCGTGATTCCCCTGGCGCAGGTTCGGGACCAATTGCCGGTGATCGCGGGTTTGAATGTGTATCAATTGCAGCCGGGGCAGCGGGTTGAATCGCCGCAGGCGCTCGCCGCCTTGCAATTGATCGGCGACTTTGACCGCTCGGTAATGGCGGGGCTGGTGAATTTGCGGCGCCTTGACGTAGCGTCGCCGGGCGTGATCGTGGCCACGACGGGGCAGGGCGGCCAGATCACTTTTGGCCTCGACAACCTGGATCAACAATTGCAACGCTGGCGCGAGATTTACGATTTGGGACAACGCATGAACCGGGCGATTGCAGCAGTTAATCTGGCGGTTTCCAACAACGTACCCGTTCGTTGGATGGAAGCCGTCGCCGCGCCGTCCGCTTTGCCCCGCGCGAACACCCCCCCACTTATCCGGAGGAAAAATGTTTGATGATTCATCCATCATTGTCGGTTTGGAAATTGGCACTTCGAAAGTCTGCGCGGTCGTTGGCGAACGGGGTGCCGACGGCACGCTGAATGTCATCGGCCTCGGCCAGTCCCGCTCGCGGGGCGTGCGCAAGGGCGAAGTCGCGGACACCACCCAGGCCGAGGAGGACGTGCGCAACGCCATCGTCGAAGCCGAGCAAATGGCCGACGTGGAGATTCGCAACGTGTATCTCGGCGTGACGGGCGGACATATCCGCGGCTTTAACAATCGTGGCGTGCATCCGGTGGTCTCCGCCGATCGCGAGATTTCCGAGGATGACGTGCAGGACGTGATCAAAAACGCGAAGGCGATCAATTTGCCCACGGAAAACAACGTCGTTCATGCCATCCGCCAGCACTTTTTCGTGGACGGCCAGGATGGCGTGACGAATCCGGTCGGGATGCTGGGGTCGCGCCTGGAGGTGGACGTTCATGTGGTCCACGGCAACACGAACCGTTTGCAGAATGCCATCCGGCTGGTGAAGGGGCTGCAGTTGGAAGTGGACGAAATTGTGTTCAATGGCCTGGCCTCGTCGCTCGCGCTGTTGACCGGCGATCAGAAGGAGCTTGGCGCCCTGGTGATTGACATCGGCGGCGGCACGACCGATTACGTCGTGTATGCCGGCGGCGTCATCCGGCATACCGGTGTGCTGGCCATCGGTGGCGATCATGTTTCCAATGACCTGGCTTACGGCTTGAAAGTGCCGTTGAGCCGCGCGGAAAAGCTCAAACTCGAGCACGGCTCGGCGTTGTTGAACGAGGAAACCCGGGGCCGGAACGTCACCGTCACCAATGAACTCGGCCTGCCGCTGAAGACCGTCAACGTCGAACATTTGCAGCGCATCATGTCGCTGCGGCTGGAGGAAATCTTTCAGCTGGTGGCGCAGGATTTGGAGCAGGCCGGGCTGTTCGATTATTTGCGCGCGGGCGTTTTTCTCTGCGGCGGCGGCGCGCGGATTCCGCAAATCGCCAAACTCGCGGAGCACGTTTTGCAAATGCCGGTTTCGCTGGGCCAGACCAATTCCGTCAGCGGCCTCAAATCCGCACTCGACCAGCCGGAGTTTGTGACCGCCATCGGCCTGGTGAAGTTTGGCTCGTTCAAGACGCGCAAACGTGAAGGCAAAACGTCGCTGACGGAGGGCATCAAAGGTGCCTTCGGCCGCTTTTGGCACAGACCTTGAATCCCTTTCCTGTCATGAAACCCCATAACTTAAAGTCCTGCCATGATGCGTGAGCCAACCGATTTGCCCGCCGCCCATCCGGCCAGGATGTCCACCGCCAAAATATTCGGCGTCGGCAATGCCGGCGTCGGCCTGCTCGCCGCCATTAACGGCGAGGATTTCGCCGGTGCGGCTTTCGCGGCGGTCAACACGGACGCGGCTTCGCTGGCGGCTTCGTCCGCCGCGCTGAAGATTCAGCTCGAAAACAGGCTCTTGCGGGGCATGGGCACGGGCGGCGATCCTGAACGCGGCCGCGCAATGGCCGAGGAACAGTTTGCCACCCTCAAAAGCGCTTGTGAGGGCGCCGAGGTGATATTCATTGTTGCCGGGCTGGGCGGTGGCGCGGGCAGCGGCATCAGCCCCGTGCTCGCGCGTGCGGCGAAGGAAACCGGCGCATTGGTGCTGGCCTTTGTGACGCTGCCGTTTGGCTGCGAAGGCAACCGCCGCCAGCAACAGGCGCAGCAAAGTTTGCAGCAGCTCAAATCCGTCGCTGATGGCGTTGTCTGCCTGCCGTGCCAGAAGACCTTCAAGTTGATTGACGAGAACACCAGTGTGCTCGACACGTTTCGCATCACCGGCGATTTGCTGGTCGAGGGCGTGCGCGGTGTGTGGCGTTTGCTTACCCGGCCCGGTTTGATTCAGATTCATTTTGCCGATTTATGCACCCTGCTGCGCGACCGTCATTCCGAAAGCGCATTTGCGTCCGTCGAGGCCTCCGGTCCGGCGCGCTCGCGCGAGGTGGTGGAGAAGTTGCTCTCCCATCCGTTGCTGGACGAAGGCCGCGCCCTGGCGGAGTCCGATGCGGTGCTGGTGAGCTTGATGGGGGGCAAGGATATGACCATGGCCGAGGTGGGCCGCGTGATGGAGCAAATCAGCCGTCATTGCGAACGCGCCCAGATCATCATGGGCGCGGCGGTGGACGAAACGTTGAAAACCCGTCTGTCCGTGACCATCATTGCGGCGAAACAATCCAGTCCGATGCCGGCGGCGGAATCGCCGGCCGGCGCGCCATCCCCGGCGCTGGAAAGTGATTTGGCTGAACCAACGGCTGCGCGCGGGTCGGGACGGTCGGCGTCGCGCTGTTTTCCTGCCACCGGGTCATTGACGCCGGAGCAACGTGAACAAGTCATCGCCCGGCGCGGCCGGAAAGGTGCTGCCAAGATGCGCCAGGCGCAGTTGCCGCTGGCGATTATTTCCAAAGGCCGCTTCGACAAAAGCGAGCCGACGATTCACAAGGGCGAAGACCTCGACATCCCGACCTACATCCGCCGCGGCGTGGCGTTGAACTGATTCAATACTTCTTCGACCAGTTGGCCAACACTCCATTGGCGTCAAAGGTGAGTTGCAGATACTGGTTGTTGAAGGCGGGGGTGAGGTTCGGGCCTGCACCGAATCCGTTGTTCAGGCCGTTATTGGGCTGGCTGGTGACACCATTGGGCGGGACAAACCATTTAGACTCGATGGCGCCGGAACTGAGCCGGACCTGCCGGTTCGGAGGGCCAAGTTCATTGATGGCCTGGGCGTAAGTGTAATGCCCGACCCGGCTGTTCCAGTCAACCGGCGGGATCGTTGCACAGCCAGTAATGAAGGCGATGGCAAGGAATAAAGCAGCCGACAATGAATCTTCCACGGCGGAGCTCAATTTCATGAGAATAATTTAGCTCAAAAGACCCTGCCTGCCAACCCCGTTTGAGACCTGTGCAAATCTCAATGGCGAACCGGAGTGCGGGCGGCTCGCCCGCGTGTTTCTGGGCTTCGATCATGCGGACCGGCCGCCCGCGCTCCGGTTGCCGGGGACTTTGTTTGGTTACCCGGCCTTTCCACCTCAATGGGCCGGGTTGAAGGAGCGTACGTATTTGGCCAGCGCTTCAATCTCGGACGGGGACAATTTCTTTTCAAAAGCGGGCATCACGCTTGGCCCGGTTTTGATGGCATTGATGATCTGGCTGTCGGTGGTGTCCGCCTGCCATTTCGCGTTGGTCAGATTCTGCGCCCCGACCAGCCAGCCGTGGAAGGTATGGGCGCGGCCGTTCTGGCCGTGACAGACGATGCAATTTTCGGTGAACAAACCGCGGGCATCCACCTTGTCCGCGGGACAATTTGCCTGTTGGATGGTCAGGGGGCCGGTGGACGCGCAGCCCGAAATCACCAGGGCAGATACCCCGATGGCAATCGGCAGGAACAGGATGGCAATTTTATTTTTCATGCTCGGTTTCTGGTTGTGCGCCGGTTTTCATTTTTGAAACCGGCTCGAACCTTGCGGACGCTGGCGCCTGGTGATTTCAAGGTTGCGGGTTGTCTTTGCGCGGAAAGAGCGGCGCGGGTTCGCCGATTTTGTGGCCGGGTTGCAATCCGCCCCAGGCGGCTTCGGAAAATTTGTCCGGTGCGCCGGTCAGACCGAGTTGTGCGTAAATCTTCGTCGCCGTGCCGGGCAGGAATGGCCAGAGTAAAACGGCCAGTACGCGGCAGGTCTCGGCGAGATTGTAGAGCACCTCGTCGAGCCGTTTGGCCTGGGCGGGATCCTTGGCCAGGCTGAACGGCTTGGTCTGGTCCACATATTGGTTGGCACGGGTGATGAGTCCCCAGATGCTTTGCAGCGCGGACTGCAGTTGGTTTTGCCTGAGCAGCCCGTGGGTCTCCTCCGTGGCCTGGGTGGCAGCAGTGATCAGCTCATCATGCCTCGGCGGCACGACGCCGGCGCGGTAGCGCTTGAGCATCGAGAGCGAACGGTTCACCAGGTTGCCCAGGCCGTTGGCGAGTTCGGCCTGGTAACGCGCCTTGAACCCGGCATCGGTCCAGTTGCCGTCCGGGCCGATGTCCAGTTCGCGCAAAACATAAAAGCGAAACGCGTCCAGGCCCCATTCGTCAATGACCGCCATCGGGTCAACAATGTTGCCGGTGCTCTTGCTGATTTTGGCGCCTTCCTTCTGCCACCAGCCGTGCACGAGAATTTGTTTCGGCAGCGGCAGGCCCATGGCCTTGAGCATGATCGGCCAGAATACGGCGTGAAATTTCAGAATGTCCTTGCCGATGACATGGATGTCGGCCGGCCACAATCCAAATTCGGAGTTTGGAGTTCGGAGCTTGGAGTTCGATGCGGCCAGAATGGTGGCATCGCCGTGGGCGGCGGGGATGCTGATGTAGTTCACCAGCGCGTCGAACCAGACGTAGGTGACGAAATCCTGGTCGAACGGCAGGGGAATGCCCCAGTTCAGCCGTGCCGCCGGCCGCGTGATGCAAAGGTCTTCAAGCGTGCTGTTTTTGAGAAAGCCCAGCACTTCGTTGCGCCGGTAATCGGGCTGCACAAACGATGGATTCGCCTCGAGATAATCAATCAGCCACTGCTGCTGGTCCCGCAGCTTGAACCAGTAGTTGCTTTCCTCCAGTTCAATGACCTCGCCGTAGGCCGGATCGAATGTGCCGTCGGGCAGACGGTCCTTGTCGGTCAGAAAAGTCTCCTCTTTCGTCGAGTAAAAACCCTTGTAGGTCTTCTGGTAAAATTGTCCGTCGGCGTGAAGTCTGGCCAGAATCGCCTGGACGAATTCCTTGTGACGCGGCTCGGTGGTGCGGACAAAATCGTCGTTGGTCAGTTCCAGTTTTTTTGCAAACGCCTTCCAATCCGCCGCCAGTTGGTCGCAGTAAGCCTGCGGCGTCCTGCCTTCGGCGATGGCGGCCTGCTGGACCTTCTGGCCGTGTTCGTCAAGGCCGGTCAGAAAAAAAACCTCCTGGCCCAGACTGCGCCGCGACCGCGCGATCACGTCGGCGATGATCTTTTCGTAAGCATGGCCGAGATGCGGCTGGCCGTTCACGTAATCAATCGCGGTGGTGATGTAAAACCGTTTGTTCATTCAAAATCCAGTGTGACGGACAAACGCGGCGTTGGCAATCTCCCCATTCTTCCTCGTCGTCGTGCTCGTTCTAGTAATCGGAAGGTCGAGGACGAGAACGGGCCGGAGGACGAGGAGGATTTCAATTGCCGTAGTCCGGTTCCTTGCTACCCTGTGCTTCGGCTGTGGCGGAAAACCAGCCGTAACCAAAAACCGCATGAACCACGAACTTTCCAGCTTTGCCGCGCGCCTGCGCGAAGCCATTCACGGTAGGGACGCCGCGCTGCGGCGTCCGGTCGGTGCCGCGCGCCGACCCTACCCGGAACTGAAATTTGACTCGCTTGCGCTCGAGCTTTTCGCACTCCAATTCCAACACAACACCGCTTATCGAAAAATCTGCGAAGCGCGGGGCCTTACACCGGGAATCGTGGAGCACTGGACCCAAATTCCCGCGGTACCAACATCTGCATTCAAGGAACTGGAGCTTTCGTGCATTCCGCCGGAAGAGCGTGATACTGTCTTTCATTCCAGCGGCACGACCGGGCAGGAGCCCAGCCGCCACTATCATTGCCGGGAGTCTTTAAAAGTTTACCAGGCTTCGTTGTCAACTTGGTTTCTGGCAAATGTTCTGCCTGATTTACGATTTACGATTTACGATTTACGATTGCTTTGCCTTACGCCACCACCGGAGCAGGCACCACATTCATCGTTGGTCCACATGTTTGAAGCTGTGCGGCAAAAAATTGGCGCAGTGGAACCGGCATTCGTCGGTGAAATTGCGCCCGACGGTTCCTGGGCATTGGATTTTGATGCCGCGCCGGCCGCGCTGGCCGACAACTCAAAACTTAAAACTCAAAATCCAAAACTTATTTTAGGCACGGCATTTTCATTTGTGCATCTGCTGGATTTTCTGGGCGAACACCATTTGCGGTTCCAGCTTCCGCCAGGGTCGCGGGTCATGGAAACCGGCGGCTACAAAAATCGCTCGCGTTCGATGCCAAAGGAGGAACTGCACGCGCTTATCACGGAGCGGCTGGGCGTTCCGCCCGAAAATATCGTGTGCGAATACGGCATGAGCGAGTTGAGTTCGCAAGCTTATGCCCCGGGAGCGCCGGCTTCCAGCCGGCGTGTTTTTACAGGTGCAACCAAGCGACCCGCCGGCTGGAAGCCAGCGCTCCCGGTACCGTTGCATTTCCCGCCTTGGGCGCGGGTACAACTAATTTCGCCGGAGACCGGACGCGAAGTGACGAATGGCGAAACGGGTTTGATTCGCATTTTTGATCTGGCCAACGTCTTTTCCGTGCTGGCCGTTCAAACGGAGGATTTGGGCATCCGCCGGGGTGATGGCTTTGAATTGCTGGGCCGCTCCCCGTTGGCCGAACCGCGCGGCTGTTCATTGATGTCTCACTCTGAACTCCGCACTCCGCACGCCGCGCTCAAATGAATCTGCCCAACTATTTTCTCGCCGATCTGCCGCCGGAAGCCGTGTTGTCGCCGGCCCTGCTGACAGAGGCGTGTCAGACGCTGAAGCGCAATCGCGAACTTTACCTGGCCGGGCGTTCGACGGAACAACTGGTGAAAGTCTTGAGCGACGTGGCGGAAGCCTGGCGGAAACCCGACAACACCTTCCGGCACCTGGCGCTGGAAATCGGGCCCGGCGGAAACCGGTTTTTCCATCGCCACACTGAAACGCGGCCTGGACGCCTTCTTTCGGCAAATCACCCGCGACAATTTACAGGCGTTACTGGCCCAGGACCTGGGCGCGGATTCGTGTCACGCGTCACTTGTCATGTGTCATGACCCCGGTCACTCGTCAGCCGCCACCCGTCACTTTTGGCGCGGACCGGAATTCCTCATTCATATCGCCGCCGGTAATATTCCGAACCCGACCCTGACCAGCATCGTGCTGGGCCTGCTCGCCCGCTCGGCGCAGTTCGTGAAATGTGCCGGCGGCTCGGCGTGGTTGCCGCGGCTGTTTGCGCATTCGCTCTACGAGGCGGACTCGAAGCTGGGCGCGTGCCTGGAAATTGCCGAATGGCCCGGCGGAAACGCTGATTTGGAAAGCGTCTTGTTTGCCGAGGCTGATTGCGTCACCGCGACCGGCAGTGATGAAACGCTGGCGGCCATTCGCTCGCGGTTGCCGGCGTCCACGCGCTTTCAGGGTTACGGTCATCGTGTGAGTTTTGGCTTTGTGACGAATGAGGTTTTATCCCATGCGAACGCGCCGCGAATGGCCGCCCGCGTGACGGACGACGTGGTGGCGTGGAACCAGCTCGGCTGCCTTTCGCCGCATGTGGTTTACGTTCAAACCGGTGGCGAAGTGTCGCCGGAACATTTCGCGGAGTTGCTGGCGGATGAACTGGCCCGGCGCGAACAGACCGAGCCGCGCGGCGAGCTGGCCACACCGCATGCGGCGGCCATCGCGTCGCGTCGGGGCATTTAGAGGTGCGGGCGGCGCATTCGCCCGAATACTCTGATGTGGCACAGCAAGGAGTCCACGGCGTGGACGGTGGTTTTTGAAGCGGATGCGCGTTTTCAGATCTCGTGCCTGAACCGGTTCATTTATGTCAAGCCAGTGAAGGATTTGACCGAGCTGCTGCAACACGCCGAGGTTGTGCGCGGGAAAGTTTCAACAGTCGGCATTGCCGCAGCGGAGCCTCAGGCGGAGGAACTGGCCGGGCAACTGGCGCGCTGGGGCGCGACGCGGGTGTGTCCGCTCGGCCAGATGCAAAATCCGCCGTTGACCGGCGGCACGACGGCTGGCCGGCGCTGGGCGATCTGGTCACTTGGACGGATTGGGAAAGTGATAATAGTCAGTAGCTCGGTAGTCAGCGGTCCACTAGTTTGTGCTGCGGAAACCGCTGCGGCTCAGCTGCCGACTGTTAACTATTGACGCCACTGACTTTTGAAAAAAATGAAAATGGAATTACGAAAAACGTTTCAGTTCGAGGCGGCGCACCGTCTGCCGCGGCTGCCGAAATCGCACAAATGCCGGCGATTGCACGGACACAGCTTTGTGGTCGAGATTGTCGTGGCCGGCGAGTGTGACGCGAAGCTCGGCTGGCTGATGGATTACGCGGATATTACCGCGGCG
>CAVXLF010000001.1:0-133533 GCA_963762585.1 uncultured Verrucomicrobiae bacterium | reverse complement strand
GCTGGTCGTCATCGCCATCATCGGGATTCTGGCCGCCATGCTGATGCCGGCGTTGAACAAGGCAAAAAATTCGGCGGGCAAGGCGACCGACCTCAATAATCTCAGGCAGATCATGGTGGCGCTGAACGTTTACGCCTCGGACAACCACGACGAGATGCCATCGGCAAACTGGGACAACGGCGGCGGAGATTTGCCGGGCTGGCTTTATACCTGCGACCCGACCGCCAGCGGCCCGGCCCGTTACGTTTTGCAGAAGGGCCAGTTATGGCCGCTACTGCGCAATCCCAAAATTTTCATTTGCCCCAACGACAATCTGCAAATGCAGCACTGGTCGCAACTGGACGGAGTCACGGAACAACGCCAGCAGCAACTTTCCAGCTACGCGATCAACGGCGCGATCATTGGCTACAGTTGGGCTTACGAACACACCCATCCGCCGGCCAAATTGGGGCAGATGCGGCCCAGCGATTGCGCCTTTTGGGAGACGGATGAAACCGAGCCGCATTACTTTAATGACGGCGCAAATTATCCGCCCGAGGGGGTCAGCGGCCGGCACGCGGCGGGCGGCATTCAAGCGGCCTTTGACGGCTCGACCAGCTACATCAAACTGGACCGATGGTATCAGGAGGACGTGACCAATGCGCTCCGCAACCGGCTTTGGTGCAATCCCAACTCGCCGGACGGTCATGCCTCACTTGCTTATCCGACTCCTTGATGTATGCGACGCGCCATCATCGCCGTTGGGTTGGGGCTGGCTTTGGCCGGCAGTTTTTGGTGGCTGCGCCCTCCGGCGCATCCCCCGCGCGTCAACGCGTCCCTATACGAAACCGACATGACCGAAGGTCTGGTGCGGGGGATTTTATCCGAATTGAAGCCCCCGGTCCCGCCGGTTTGCTTTCTGGCCTTTGGCGAAGGTTTCACGCCGCCCAGCCAGACGTTCCTCGCGCGGTTTGCCGGCAACCGGCCGCCGGTGCGCAGTTGCGGCACCGCCGTATCACGCCCATCGGCCAAGACATCGAGGTCTCCACCGGCAGACCGGGTCTGATGGTTCATGTGATTCGCTTCAAGCAAATCATCCCCGGCACCTTTGACGTATGGGTCGCCCTTTCCAATTTGCCGCCCGGCCACGACCATTTTATTTATCGCGTTTCCCATGCCATCGGCGAATGGAAAATTGAAAGCCGCCAGCCGGAATAATTTTCCTTTTGCCCGGGCCGCCGCTTCACGGTTTAATGTCCCCTCATGAAAATTGTACTGGCATATTCGGGCGGCCTCGACACCTCGGTGCTGCTGTCGTGGCTCAAGGAAACCTATGACGCCGAGATGATCGCCTTTTGCGCGAACATCGGGCAGGCGGAGGAATTGCGCGGCCTCGAGGCGAAGGCGAAGAAAACCGGCGCCTCCAAAATTTACATCGCGGATTTGCAGGCGGAATTCGCCCGCGACTTCATCTATCCGATGATCCAGGCCGGCGCGATTTACGAAGGCCAGTATTTGCTCGGCACCAGCATCGCCCGGCCGCTCATCGCCCAGGGCATGATTGCGGTGGCCAAAAAGGAAAAGGCCGACGCCATCGCCCACGGCGCCACCGGCAAGGGCAACGACCAGGTGCGGTTCGAACTGACCGCCGCCGCGCTGTCGCCGGATTTGCAGGTGATCGCCCCGTGGCGGGACGCGCGGTATCGGAACGAATTTCCCGGCCGGCAGGAGATGATTGATTACTGCGCCCGGCACCGGATTCCCGTCCAGGCCAGCGCGAAGAAACCGTTCTCGAGCGACCGGAACCTGCTGCACATCTCCTACGAAGCGGGCATTCTCGAAGACCCGTGGCTGGACGCGAGCGACAAAAAGTATCGCGGTTCGTTCACCACGCTCTCGGTGTTCCCCGAGGACGCGCCGAACAAACCGGAGTTTGTCACGCTGGATTTCAGGAAAGGCAACTGCTGTGGCGGTGAACGGCAAAAAATTGTCCCCGCTCGGCGTGATGCAGGTGCTGAACAAAATCGGTGGCAAACATGGTGTCGGGCGGGTGGACATGGTGGAGAACCGGTATGTGGGCATGAAATCGCGGGGTGTGTACGAAACGCCCGGCGGCGCCATCCTGCATTTTGCGCACCGGCAGATGGAAAGCCTGACCATGGACCGGGAAGTCATGCATTTGCGGGACTCGCTGATTCCGCGGTACGCGGAGCTGGTGTATTACGGCTACTGGTTCGCGCCGGAACGGCTGGCGTTGCAGGCGCTGGTGACCGAGAGCCAGAAAAATGTGACCGGCACCGTGCGGGTGAAGTTATATAAGGGCAACATCATGGTCGCCGGCCGCAAGAGCCCGGTGAGCCTGTACAATCCGCACATCGCCACGATGGAAGCCGATCCCACGAAGGCTTACAACCAGGACGACGCCACCGGTTTCATCCGGCTGAACGCGTTGCGGTTGAAAGTGGCGGCCAAAGTCCAAAAGAGAAAATAAATTGGCGCGCGCAGTGCGTCCCGCTTTGCGGGATCGCGGCGAAGGCACAGAAAAAGAAGTAACTAGCTGTTTGCTATGTGAGCTACGAATCGGAAAATACTTTGCCGAAGGAAACACGGCTGGAAACAGTTTGCGAGTTTCTTCAACTATTGGGCTACGAGCGTTTCAAAGGACGCCACCCGCTCCGGCGACCAAACGTTATTGATTTTGGTTGGTTTTCCACGTCGCATTACGAATCTAACGTCGGGGTTGAATTGCATCTCCGCAGGACAGAAACCGGTGAGTTAATCGTTTATACTCGCACTCCGTTGGCTCGAAGCTACCATGATCTCCTTCAGCAGAACCGAACCATTCGGGAAATTCGCCGAAGATTTGGTGGCAACTTTGAAACAGATGCTGGACGCAATCGATGCTGGTGCACAAAGGGAATATCATCTCCGATTCCTGCGGCACGAGGTGTCCGTCGTGCTTATAGTCGTTTGCGCTATAGCCTTTTTCAAATTGCGGTTTATCGCCAATCAATTTCTATCGCTCCTGAACGCAAGAAAATTTCCGGTGTTGAGTGGATAGATTCACTAAACCCATCAGTTCTGTCGAACAATCTGCTCCTTCCGTTTCTCACAGCGGCACTCGAAGACTTTTTTAAGTCTAGCTTTGTTGCACTGTTGAGATATTCCGAGCGAAAGGAAACTTTTTTTAAGAATGCTCGTCTGAACGCCTCACATCTTACGGGCATCTCGGATGGAAAATTAACGGTTGAAGAAGCTATTGCTCAGGCACTTCCATTTCAGAGAATAAGTTCGATATGCGATCACTTTAAAGCACTTGACTCGGCCCTTGATTTGGCGAGCTGCCTGAAGCGGCCATATAGGCGGCGAAGTGTTTCGTTATTTGAAAGCATCGAGAAGATGGTTGAGAAACGCCACGAACTGATCCATCGAAATACGCTGGCAAGTGATTACAGTGATGAACTCGCTGAACATGATATTAACAACGTGGAAGTCGCTACCAAACGATGCATCCTAAAAATGAATAACCATTACGCATGGAATCTTTCCAAGTTCGATCTCAATTTATAGGTTCAATCTTATGCCCACCGACCTCATTCATCGCATCGGCATTGTCGTGCCGGCGGAAAAGATTTATCGCGCCATCACCACCGCCGATGAAAATAGCCCGCGGCTTTAGCCGTGGGTTTGGATGCATAAAATCTTCAAGTCCCGGCAGGGACGAAAGAATCTTCTGCCGTCCCTTCGGGACTACTCATTCCATCTAACACCAGACCCAGCCTTAAAAGGTTGGGCTATTTTCGTATAACACCCAGCGTAGCCCGATTTCCGCCTTCGTTTCACTTCGGCGCGGCAAGCCATCGGTCAACGCTGGGCCGAATGACGTAATCCCTTCGGGATATTTTTGCCACACCTCGCGGCTTTGCGCCTTGGCGTCTTTGCGTTAAATCCGTTTGGGTATGTTCAAGGCAACGTCCGACAACTCATTTCGTCAGGGTGAGAAGGATGTCGGCGTACCAGGCGCAGTTCAGTCCCAGGGTCTCGTCGAGTTTCAGGTCTCGGTCGCCCATGTCCATGCTCGCGGAGTGCACCCCGAGCAGTTTCCAGGGCAGTTGCGCATCGGTGGATGGGCTGCGCATCACCACCGGCGCGCCGCTGGTGCCGCGGTGTGTGCGGGCGTCGGTGAGAAAGTAGCCCAGGCCCTGAAAACGCACGCCAAAGGACGAGGCAATCACCGCCTGCCGCACCACGGGCAGATGATGTAGCGCATCATGGAACCCGAGCGGGAAGCCGACAATCAACAGCGAATTGCCGACTTCGGCTTCCTGGAGCGAGTGTTCCAGATGCGCCGGCGTGAAGCACCGCATCACCACCGACTTGGGCAGCGCCGAGCGATCGAGTTCAATCACCGCCACGTCAATCTCGCCGCCGGAATCCTTGCCCTGGTGCCAGACACTCTTGCCGTCGCGATACAGCAGCATCGAAAGGCCAATTGATTGGGTGAGGTTTTTGGCGTCGGTGTGAAGTTCGATCTCGATGCGGTCGGGAAAATGTTTGCTCGGCGCATCCATCACCACGTGCCGGCTCGTGACGAGGAACAGCCGGTTCTCGCGTTCGAAGAAGAAGCCGCTCGCGCCCGTGAGCGGAGCCTTGCCGTTGAAGGTCGAGACCCGGGCGGTGGTCAGCAGCAGCGGTTCAATCATGGGTGGCTCTCCTCATCCGGATGGGAGTGTGCTTCCGGAAGGTGCGCGGCACAAGGCAATTACGGGTCGAATGTGGAAGGGGCCGGGTGCGGGCGATTACCGGAGCGCGGGCGGCTCGCCCGCGTGAGTAAAACCTGGAAACACGCGGGCGAGCCGCCCGCGCTCCTTGACGTAATCCCTTCGGGATATTTCTTTGCCGCCAGAACCTCACAGTTTGAGGTTGACAAGCATCACGGTTATAGGTATTGTGGCCGCGATGAAGAAAACCAATCCGAGTTTTTTGAACGGTGTTCCGGAATTGCTGGTGCTGCGCCTGCTGGCCCGCCAGGAAATGTACGGCTACCAGATTGTGGAGGAAATCCGGACCCGGACCGGCGAGGCCCTGGCGTTTGGCGAGGGCTGCATTTATCCCTACCTCCATTATCTGGAGGCGGAAAAGCAGGTGAGCAGCCGGCGGCAGGAGGTGGAGGGCCGGAACCGCAATTATTACAAACTGACCGCGCGCGGACGGAAGCGGCTGGAAGCTTTGACCTCCGAGTGGAATCGCGTGACGACCGGCGTCTCGCTCTTGATGGGGGAACAACATGCCTGATTTCATTGAACCGTTGCGCCGGCGGCTGCTGGAGCTGGGCTGCCCCATGAAACAGCTGCGGCGGCTGGTCCGGGAAGTGGCCGACCATCGCGAGGATTTGAAACAAGCCGCGGTGGCGGTGGGATTGTCCGGGGCCGATGCGGACGCCTGCGCGAACGCGTCGCTCGGAGACCCGCTGGTCCTGGCGGAAGAGTTGATGATGGCGCTGCGGCGGTCATTCTGGTGGGGCCGGCATTACGTTGTCACTTTCGGCCTGCTGCCACTGCTGGCCTATCCGATTTTGTGGGCGCTGCTTCTGGTTCTCCAGATGGCGTTGGGGTTTGCGCTGGGCTACGGTTGGAATTGGAAGAAGCTCCATGCGGTCGTCAACAACCCGGTTGCCTTTCATCATCTTGCCACCGTGTATCAGTTCATGGATTACGCCGCGATTGCCCTGGTGACGCTGCTCTTCTGCTGGCTGGCGCGGCGCGCGTTTGTGGGTCTCAAGTGGATGGTTGTTTCCTGTGCCATCTGTTCACTCTGCGCAATTATCTGGTGGGGCAGGATTGAACCGCATTCTTTTTTCATGGGATTTTCGCTGAACAGCCACCTGCATATGCCGTGGTTCAGGGGGGCGATCCCGCTTCTGGTTGCAGCCGCAATGTATGTGCTCCAGCGGCGAACGACGCGGCGTTTTGCCCAGCCTTGAAAGGCTGGGCTGTGATCAGGGCACGGCGTTTCAATCCTCCATCCATTCGCCGGCGGGGCCGCTTGGACGAGACGCGACTTTCTCTCGGCGCTTGACGGTTTCCGTCCTCCATTTACGATGCACACATGAACCCGGAAAACATAAACGCTTTCTTCCGTCCATTCCGTCTGGCCGCATTCGCCCTGCTCCTGTCCGGCATGGGCGTGACTCTCGGGCAGGCACAGGGCGATGATAATTTGTTGCCGCATCTGGTGACCCGGGATGGGCACCATGCCTTGATCGTGGACGGCACGCCGTTCCTCATCCTCGGTGCGCAATGCCACAACTCCAGCGGCTGGCCGGCGATGCTGCCCAAGGTCTGGCCGGCGATTGATTATCTTCACGCCAACACCTTGGAAATCCCGGTCTATTGGGAACAATTCGAACCGGAACCGAACCGGTTCGACCCGTCGGTGGTTGACACCATCATCGCGCAGGCGCGCGAACATCATGTTCGGCTGGTGTTGCTCTGGTTTGGCACCTGGAAAAACGGCAGCTCGCATTACCTGCCGCTCTGGATGAAAAGCCAGCCGGACAAATACCCGCGCCTCATCGGCAAGACCGGGCGCCGGGTGGATTCGCCGTCGCCGCACGCGCCCGCGACGCTGCTGGCGGACATTCGCGCATTCAGCGCGCTGATGCGCCACCTGAAGGCGGCGGACCCCCAACACACGGTCATCATGGTGCAGGTTGAAAACGAGCCGGGTTCCTGGAACACCGTCCGCGATTATTCGCCCGAGGCCGAGAAGCTCTTCAACCAGCCCGTGCCGGTTGAACTGTTGAAGGCCATGGGCACCAACGCTCCGGGCGTTGACGGCACCTGGTCCGAGGTCTTCGGCGCCAACGCCGATGAATACTTTCACGCCTGGTCGGTTGCGAGTTACATCGGGCAGGTCGCCGCGGCGGGCAAGGCGGAATATCCGCTGCCGATGTACGTCAACGCGTCGTTGCGCGACCCATTGACTCCGGGGCCGGCCAGCAGCTACGAGAGCGGCGGGGCGACCGACAACGTGCTCTGGATCTGGAAGGTGGCGGCCCCGGCCATTGATGTGCTGGCGCCGGACATTTATCAGAACGACACCGCCCGTTACCGCAAGGTGCTGGAACTCTACGCCCACCCGGACAACGCGTTGTTCGTGCCCGAGACCCGTGGGAACGGTGCCGCCGCCCGGATGTGCTTCGCCGCGCTGGGCAAGGGAGCCATTGGCTGGTCGCCTTTCGGCCTCGACTACACCAAATACGCCAGCCAGCCGTTCGGCGCGTCCCGGGAGACGGAGGCATCGCTTGCGCCGGTCGCGCTGAACTACAAAATTCTCGGTCCCATCATGCGCGAAGTGGCCTGGCTGAATTTCAAGGGCAAGCTGCAGGCGGTGGCCGAGGAGAAAGGTGAGGCCATGCAAACCCTGGATTTTGGCAACTGGCAGGCCATTGTCACCTACGGGGCGACCCGCAACGGCGGCGCGAGTGGGAATCCTGAACCGATTGGCCGCGCCTTGATCGCGAAGCTAGGCGAGAACGAATTTCTGGTGACCGGCGTGTTTTGCCGGGTGGATTTCAAGGCGGTCCCGGGCGGGCAACGTGATTTCCTGCGGGTCGAGGAGGGCGGTTACGAACGGGGCATCTGGCATCCGCTATACATCTGGAACGGGGACGAGACCGATTGGGGACTCGACTTCAGTTCCGCGCCGCAGGTCCTGCAGGTTTCGTTGGGGACGTACTGACCCTGTTCAGCGGACATTCCGTTCAGGAATAGCGTCCGGCCATTTGCATTTTGGATGGATTGGAATATGGTTGGCCCATTATGGAACCGATCATCGCCCAAAAATCTCCAATCGTTCAAAAGGCCGAAGCCGGAACCTTCTGGTGGTGCGCGTGCGGCGGGTCAAAGTCACAGCCGTTCTGCGACGGCTCGCACAAAGGCACCGGTTTTGCGCCAAAAAAGACGGATCTTACCGAGGCCAAAACCGTTGCGTGGTGCGGCTGCAAGCATTCCAAGAATGCGCCGTTCTGCGACGGCAGCCACAACCGGCTGGGCTGAGCGGAATCAGGGGGCCTTTTTGTTGCCCGGTTCCTTTTCCTTTTTGCGGAAAAAGTACTGGGTGTCGGCGACGTTGAGCATCGAAAGGTCGAGGCCCTCGTTCGGGGCGCGTTTCCGGGCGATTTTGAGCTGGCGCGCGATGCGTTTGACGGCGGTGGTGGCGTAGTATTTGACCACGCCGACGCCGGACTGGGACTTGAAAATCACGACGAGCATGCAATGTTCGTCGGCATTGATGACGAAGAGGCTGTAATTTTCCCCCTGCTGGTAGGTGCTGTTGAAAGTGGTTTCGCTGACCAGGCCGGCGATGGTCTGGTTGGCCATGAAGGCGCCGGAAGCCAGCGCCGCAATGGTCGTCAGGTCAAATTCCTCCGCCTCACCGTGGTGCGTGATGAGAAACCCGGCCTTGTCAATGATCAGCGAGACGCTGGCGTCAGCACTGGCATTGAACTCGCGAAGAGTTTCGCCCAGCTTCTGGATGTCTTCCTCGGTGAGTTGGGGGAGAGTAGCCATGTCATGCGTACTGTGGAACGCTTTGGTTGATGAATTTGTGCAATAGCAGGCGCGTGATCATGTTCAACGTTTCGAACACTCCCTCGCACCGGTGGGCCGTCGCGGTGAAGGAGGGCACCTGCACTTCGCGGTTGTTGAGCAGAAATTCCATGTATTCGGTGGGGGCGACGTTGGGCAAATCACGTTTGTTGTACTGCAACACGTAGGGAATCTCATGGAGGTTGAGCTTGAGCGAGTGCAAATTATCAATGAGATTTTGGAAGCTCTCGACGTTCTCCGGCATTTTTTCAAATTGCGAATCAGCCACGAACACGATGCCATCCACGCCGCGCAAAACGAGCTGGCGGGTCGTGTTGTAAATGACCTGGCCGGGCACGGTGTAGAGCTGGAACTTGGTCTTGAACCCCCGGATGGTCATCGCTTCAATCGGCAGGAAGTCGAAGAACAGCGTGCGGTCGGAACTGGTCGCCAGCGAGACGAGCTTGCCCTTGTTGCCGGCGGCGGTTTGGACATGGTCATGGACCTGCACCAGGTTGGTGGTTTTACCGCCCATCGCGGGGCCGTAATAAACGATTTTGACCTGCAGTTCGCGGGTGGCTTGGTTGATAATGGCCATAGGATTGATTATTGTGTTTTACGGTCGAGTTCGCCGGCCAGCTGGGCCAGTTGCGCGGTCGGCAACTGCTCGCCGGCGCGACCGAACGCGGCGAAATAGACACCATTGACCCGGAAAATTTTCCAAGGCACGTTGCCGACGGTGAAATTCAGATTGTTCAGTCCCCCCATCCGCAATTCCTTGGTGCACTGGCTGACCCGGCCGTAAATTTGGGGCAGAAAGGCCGCGAGCGTGTCCGCATTTAGTTCGGACGGGATATCGCTGGCCACCATCAAACCGTCCGGCAGCGCGACCAGCGCACCGGCGATGCCGTTGAGCGCCATCGCGCGGGCCACCACTTCCTTGGGTGTGGCGAAACGGCTGCTGAAATCTGTCGCGGGCGTCGGCGTGCGATTGAATTCCGTCTCGGACGGGCGCGCGGCCACGCTGGTGTCAGATTCCATCCAGATGTAGTAATTTGTATCCGACCGTTTGGCCTCCACCGGTTTCGGCGCAAAATGGGGTTCATCCGGCACGGGCGCCTTGGCGGGCGGTTCCGGGATTTCGTAAGGCGGTTGCGGTTGTGGAAAACCAAAGAACAAATTCGGAATTTCCGCCGGGAGGGGTGACGAGGAATGCGGCTTGGATGTATCGGTCGCGCCCCTTTGTTTGGCCAAAAAGAGCGGGGCAATCACCTTCAATGGCAGTTCCAATTCGAGGGTGTCGTGGACGGAGAACGCCGGTGGTGCGGGTTTGATCCACGACCGCAGATTCCGCCAGGGAAACGTCACGCGCCCGCGTTTGAGGGCGGGTTCGACCAAATTCAAAGGCAGTGCGACCACCGCATTGGTGAGGGTCAACTGCGCGATTTCCGTCCGCAAAGTCTCCGGCCAACTTTCCGAGAGGGCGGCCAACGGCGCCAGGATGGCGGCCGGCTCGGTCACGGGTGGCGTGAGCGGCGCGGGCTTGGGCGCGATGGGCGCGATGGGCGTGACAGGCACGACAGGCGCGATGGGCGTAACAGGCGCGATTTGCGCGGCGGGCGCGGCGGGCACATTGGATTGAATGGGCAGGGTCGGAATTATTGACATTGGTTGAAACGGCATGCCGTTGCCATTGCCATTGCCATTGCTATTGCGGTTGCCATTACCATTACCATTGCCGTTGCTCGCCGTCGGTGGAGTCTGGGGTTCGGGCTTCATTGCCCGCGACACAACAAATGCCGGCGGGGGCGGCGCCACTGGCGGCGGTGAAGCTTTAACCGGTGCGCTTGGGGCCGGTGTGATCTTTCGCATCGGCGGCACGGAAGCGGGCGGCGGATTGGTCTGGGCGGCGGAAATGGCGAGGCCCTCCCCGTTTCCGCTGAATGGTCCAGCAATGTCCTCCGGCAGATTGATGTGCTTTTGGGCCGGATTCCGAATCAGTGAATGGGAGCTCAACCGGGAGAGCACCTCGCTCAGGGGCAGCACCACGGGAAGCGAATCATATTCCTCGTTAACATTAAACAGGGTGGGCGCGGCCTGGCGCAATTCGCCGAAGGTGATTTTAACGACGCCCAATGCCAGTTGCGGCATGATTTTCCCAACGGAAATCGAAATGCTGGCGCGGCTTAAATCAGCGCCGGGGAGCGCCAACCGGTCACGCAGTTGCGGCGGCAGACCTTCCAGAACCGATGGCAGGGGCAATTCCAGATCGGGGACGCCTTCGACCGGGGACGGCACGGGAGCGGGCGCCGGTTTTGGCCGGGGCGGGGTAAACTGCTGAACGGGGACGGAAGGCGGCGGCGGTGCGGCTGGCGCAACAGGGCGCAACGGTTGTGGAGTGCCCGCTCCAGTTTCGTTTTCGTCAAAGCGTCGCAGCAGCTCTCGCAGCAACCCGGCAAATCTTGTTTTTACACCATTTGACATCGCACACATCCATTTCTGCGGACGGTTGCTCCGCAGGTTGACCTTTTCCAAGCAGGAAGCGCGCCACGGGTTAATGGGAAAAGCCTGCCACCTCCCCGAACCATGGTTCACCTGCGCCCCGCCGGCGGTTGTCTCAGCGTTGGACTGGCTGTCCACAAAGGTGTGGCGGAATAATTGGTCCGTGCCGTCCGATGCGGAACGACAACTGCTTCCCTTTTCCGTTTTGCGGCTTCACCGCTTTGCGGCCTGAATTTACAGGCTGACAGCGTTAGCCGTCATGAGTTGAGAGGAATGGAACCGCGCCATAAAATCCTGATTTTGGACGATGAAACCGCCTGGTTGGAGGTGAATCGTGAAATATTGTCACAGCTTCCGAGCAAACCCGAGATCCGCACGGTCAGCGCCGGGACACGCGCCGTCGCCCTGCTGGACACCGAGCCGTTCCGGCTGCTGGTGTGCGATTTGAAGATGCCCAAGATGGACGGGTTGCAGGTGCTCGCGATTGTCCGCCGCCGGTTTCCGGAATTGCGCACGGTGGTGTTGACGGCGCTGGAAGATGAGGAGTTCCGTTCGCGGGCCTATGCCCTGGGTGTGGATTTGTTCTGGCTCAAGACCGATATCCAGCAAAATCCGAAAATGTTCATGGACTGTGTGGAATCGCTGCTGGGGCGCGACCTGGAAACCGGCTTTCGCGGCATTCAAAACAAAAGCCTCATCGACATCATCCAGATGGAATGTCTTTCCCGCAGTTCCACCGTGTTGCGCATCACCCGCGGCCCGCTCGTGGCCAAAGTGTGGCTTCTGGACGGGGAATTGATTGATGCCGAAGCTGAAGGCGCCCGCGGCGAGATGGCGTTCCAGAGAATCCTGGCCTGGAAATCCGGCACGTTTGAAAATTTGTCCGCCGAACCGGATCGCGAACGCACCATCCTCAAACCGGTCGGCGCCCTGCTGCTCGAATCCGCGCAGAGCATTGACGAAAAGGCCGGCACCACGGGACCCGAATCCGTCGAAGAGGCCGATCATCGGAAAACCATCTGGAAACTCTCCCTGGTGGCGCGCGAAGGCGCTGAATTTGTGGTTGCCTCCTCCGCTGAAGGCCAGAATGAGGTCGAAGCGTTGGGAACCCAGTACGGGGGACAACTTGCCGGCTGGACGCGGCGGGTTACCGAGGTGGCCAAACAGCTGGGCGACCGGATCGAAGCCGGCCCGTTGTTGTATGTCGCCGGCAACAGTTTGGAACGACAGGTGCTGTTGCTTCCACGGGATGGAAAATCCTACCTGGTTGCCTGGCCGCCCGATGCGTCCACCGACCAATTATTTGAAAAAACCAAAAAACTGGTGGCATCATGGGATTCCTAAGACGCTTATTTAGAAGCCGCGCGGCAGTGCAACAACTGCCCGCCGGCAGCCTGACCGTCAACCGCGACGGCAAGGTGGTCACTTCCACCATCGGCTCCGGGTATCCGGAGGGGCTGCTGCGCGAAATCGTACGCGACGTGATGCTGCTGTTCCGCCAGGCCCGCGACGCGCAAATGCCGCTGGCCGAATTCAGCATCCATTTCGCCAGCCTGCGCATCACCGCCCGCGAAATGCGCGGCGGCGCCGTGATTTTCCTTTCACCGCGCACCGTGCCGACCCTCCCCAGCCAGTCTGACCTATGACCGCCAAAGAACTCAACCACCTGGTCGCCCAGATCGAAACCCACATCGAATGCTGGAAACAGTTCAATCTTTTCGTGAACGGCGCCCACGCCAAAAAATTCGGGGTGCCGGACGAAAATAATTTTCTCGAACTCAAAAGCGTCATCGTGCAGGAGCTGGAGCTGATTTACGCCTCCATTGAAATCAATTCCCCCAGCAAGGAGGAAATCCATACCCTCATCGGCAACGCGCCGTCGCTCCGGTTCCTCGGGGAAATGAACGAAGGCTCTTTGCGCGGCCTTGAGACCCAGTGGCACAAAATCTACATCGGCTGGCATTCCATTCTGGGCCAGCTCAAGGTCAAACAGCAAGCCGAACAAAGCAAGGCGTTCTTTCAGTGGAAAAAGAAGTAGGCCGGGCGTTTCATTTCTTCCTTGCCCGACACACCCATTTCGTGTCTAACCACGCGCCATGCCTGACTGGATATCCGTTGTCATTTTAGGAATCGTCGAGGGAATCACCGAATTTATTCCGGTCTCGTCCACCGGCCATTTGCTCATCGCCGAACACTGGCTCCCGCGCCAGAGCGACCTGTTCAACGTTGTCATCCAGTGCGGCGCGGTCATTGCCGTGCTGCCGCTGTTCCCGCAGCGGCTTTACAAATTCATCTTTGAATGGCGCGACAAGGAAACCCAGAGCTACGCCTTGAAACTTGTTACAGCCTTCTTCATCACCGGCGTCGGCGGCCTGATTCTGCAAAAGGAAGGATTCAAACTGCCGGAACAACTCGCACCCATCGCCTGGGCCTGGCTCATCGGGGGCATCGCCTTTTTGGCCGTCGAGTGGTGGTTGCGCGGGAGGAAATTGAGCAACGACATCACCTGGGCCGTGGTGGTCGCCGTCGGCTTCGGCCAGTTGATCGCCGCGGTGTTTCCCGGCGCGTCGCGCTCCGGTTCGACAATCCTGCTGTGCCTCTTGCTGGGATTGAACCGTCCGGCGGCCACGGAATTTTCCTTCCTGGTCGGCATCCCGACCATGCTCGCCGCCGGCGGTTCGGAAATTTTCAAGGAATGGCGTCATCCCGTGCCGGGTGCGCCGCCGGAACAATGGGGCATGGTACTGCTGGGATCCGTGGTGGCCGCGGTTGTTTCCTTTGTCGCGGTGGGATGGCTGCTGCGTTATGTCCAGACCCACACGTTCACCCTGTTCGGCTGGTACCGCATCGTGCTGGCGATTGCCACGTTTATCTTTTTAGTGCGCTGAATGGGGACCGGGCAACCCGCCCCTCCGAAAATCATTGTGCCGGCCCGGGAATGAAAATCTTCTGCCCCACTTTCATCGTCTTGGGGTCCAATCCCGGATTCGCCTTCAGAATCTCGTCCGCGGTCACCTTGATGCCCTGTTCGCGATAGGCCTTGGCGACGGCTGAAAGGGTGTCGCCCTTGTGGATTTCGTAATCGTAGCCGGTTTGCCCGCCGCCGCTGGCGGTGGAGTGGCTCTTTACCGGTGTGGGTGTGGGTATGGTGTCCGGCGCCGTGGTGTCCGGCGCGGATTTGTGACCCGACGGCGTCACCCCCATCGCCTTTTCAAGTCGTTCCAGCTCCTTCAGGACGCGCTCGTTGTCCGCCTGCCGTTTTTTGTCGATTTCCTGCACCTGCCCGGCGAGTTTTTTCAAATCATCCGGATTCGCCGCGTCGCCGCCGGACGGATTTGACGAGTCATGCAGGTCGCCGATTTCCTTTTCCAACGCCTCGATGCGTTTGCCCTGCGCCGCCTGCGCGTCCAGCAGGTCCTGAATCTGGCCGCTAAGCCGGTCAAGTTGCTGCTGTGTCCCGGCGTCCTGCGCCCGCGCGACCACAGATGAAAAACTTATAATCAAGAACCAGACTAAAATCCTTTTCATGCGCCGACAATAATGAGTCCCCTGCCCGCGTCAAGTTGAAGTGCACGAGTCGTGCGAAGGAAACTTGCAGCAATCCTCTAATTCCGCAGTTCGTCTTCAATGGACTATCCTCCCATTTTGGAATACCTGCCAAATACAAAATGCACAAACGAGGGAACCGACAACTGCACGAACCCGATGGTGACGAACACTCAAAACCGACCACCGAATAAAACCACCAAAAGCAAAAGTCCTACAACCAGCAGCGTAAAAACAACACCGTCTTCCCAGTGAGAAAGACCGTATCGCTCCAAGATCTGAACCGCCAGTGCACTGACGCATAACAAAATGAATGCAAATGTGGATTTAGACATAAAGGTGCCAAGCAGCCTAACGTCCAGAGCTCAGGCACGCGGGACCAACCAGCGTGAACCGCGAAGCGGAACTGCGACGCGCCATCCGCGTTGCCTGCAGCGATTTGATACTCCCTTCAAAGCCCTCTGGTTTTTTTGTTAGCATGGTTGCAGGGCGGGGAAGTGTTAACGCACTTCCCCGCATAACCAAACGTATTACACCGGGGTCTCGCGACCCCACAACGAATGATCGCTATGAAGTATTACACCTCGACCACGAAATTCAACTGCGGAATCGATCTCCACGCCCGGCAGATGTATGTCTGCGTCATGGATCGGGACGGCAAAAAGCTCGTCCACACCAACATCCGGAACAATGACTTCGAGTTCTTCCTCAAGCTGGTGGCACCTTATCGTCACGACCTGACGGTCTGTGCCGAATGCATGTTCGGGTGGTATTGGCTGGCCGATGCCTGCCAGGCGGCGGGCCTGCACTTTGTGCTGGCCCATGCCCTCTATCTCAAGGCCATTCACGGCGGTAAGAACAAGAACGACCGCATTGACTCTGAAAAACTCGCCCACCTCCTGCGGAGCAACCTGATTCCACCGGCCTATGTCTATCCGGCCGACAAACGTCCGCTGCGCGCCCTGCTGCGGCAACGGATTCTCTATGTCTGGCGGCGCAGCGAACTGTTGTCCCGCATCCAGTCCCATCAACTGGCTTACAACCGGCCCACCTGCCGCCAGAACCTGTACAACCGTGATGCCTGGACCGAACAGCTCCTGGCCTCGGAACCCGATCCCGTCCGCCAGCTGGCCCTGCAAAACGACCTGGCGCTCATCGGCCATTATGACGCGCAACTGGCCAGCCTCGAAAAAGCACTGTTGAAGCTCACCAAACAAACCGCCAGCCGCGACTTCAACCTGTTACAAACCACCCCGGGCATCGGCGATTACCTGGGCCTGACCCTCCTGCATGAGATTGGCGACATCGCCCGCTTTCCCACCGTCAAAGATTTCCTGTCCTACTGCCGGCTGGTCAAGGGCACGGTGGCCAGCGCCGGCAAGCTCAAGGGCCTGCGGGGGGCCAAGCTGGGCAACCCATATCTGCGCTGGGCCTTTGGCGAAGCGGCGGTGATTGCCAAACGGGATCCGGTGATCATCGGCCCGCTGGCCCAACGGCTCGAAGCGCGGCTGGGCAACAAGTTCAAGGCCAACACCGTGCTGGCCATCAAACTGGCCCGCGCCGTCTATTTCATGCTCAAGCACAAAACCGCCTTCGACCCCGACCGCTTGGTGGCGGTCCTGAGCAAAAACTGATTTGGCCCTGGCGATCGTGAACCGAACGTCCTAACTGGAGCCCACTAAAACCGATGCCCGCACCCGTCACAGACCAAACTCATTGGTGCCACAGCACCCCCGGTCTGCGTTGGGCACCAAAGGACTCTGTGGATTTGATTGGGCACCCTCGCCAGCGGCCTTTACGGCGGGTCATTCGACCGCCGGGGCGCGAGCTTTAAGGCTCGCTATCGCCCCGGCTCGTTTTACCGCGCCAACGACATCACCAACCAACGAAAAAGAATTTGGCGACTCCGCCCCAACCGCACGTCCGCAAAAAACTGGAGCTCCGACCAGCCGTCGCCAAGGCTATGGCCCGGCAGGCCCGATCGGGGCAGCCGTCTTCGACTTGAATGGATAGCGCTTGGGTGAACTGTAAAAGAGTTTCTGGACCGCCGCCGGGTCCCGCAAAGCGGGAATCCGGGGGCTGGAAAGCAGGTTGAGGTCCGGCCTTACGGCTGGGCTCTAGCCCGCTCGACCGAGTCCAAATAGGTGTTTAGCCGGACGCCCAGCGTCCGAGCTGCCAACTGAAATTAAGCCGGAGCGCTTCGCTGGTTGGACGCGAAAACGGAATTAAAACTATTCCGGATGGAATTCCTTTTGCCGGTTGACAGTTCGGGCTTAATAGGTGTTAGGCGACATCGTCATGCTCACTCGTCACCGACAAGCTTCTGCCATCCGGCAGCAACTCCGACAAACACGAAACCGCCAAGCAATGCCCAATACGGAAAATGAATGAGCAACATAGTGCGCATAGCGTGCTCAATGGAAACGCCGAATAGCTTCATCAACACCCACAAAAACGCAAAGAGCGGAATCTCCAATTTTGCAAGCAAGCCCCCTTGAGGGCGTTGGGGGTCATCGCCGGTAAATAATACCGAAACGCCGCAATAGAGCCCAGCCATGACGCCAACGGCTAATGCGACGGGATGGCTCAAGAGGAAACCCAGCAGCAACCTGATTCCTCGAAGAAATGAACGCATAATCCTCATGATACTGAATTCGCCTAACAGATAATCGGCAGCTGGGTTTGGAGCCTATCCTGTTTCATAATTTGAACCTTATTTCCGAGCAAATACTTTGTCCACGGAAATTTGCGGACTAAATGGATGAAATTTATCGCCGAGCAGAAGCGGCAATTCTTCACCTGATTCAGGTAGGGCGCGTCACTCCGTGCGCGCGGTTTCTCCGTGTTTACGGCGGGCAGAGGAGTGTCCGCCCTACATTGGATTTGGAATCAGGAAACCCACTTTTTCGGCCATCTTCGCGGCCTTCGCGCGACAAACTCTCACGCCAGTTTTCCGTACCGCCGGATTTCCGGCCAGAGCCACGCCACCGCCAGCACGACCAGGATGGTCCCGATGCCGCCGGTCACGGTGGATATGATCGCGCCCGTCGCCGCCGCGTTGCCCAGGATGGTTGGGGTCGTGAACAGATAGGCGACGATGCCCGACCGGAAGCCGCCGAGTTCGTTCGAGGTGCCGATGAAGAGGCTGTTCACCGCCGAGACGCGTCCGCGTTTCTCGTCCGGCGTCAGGATTTGCACCAGCGTCTGCCGTACCACCACGCTCACGTTGTCCACCGCGCCGGCCAGCGCCAGCAGCCCGAACGAAAACCAGAACCAGAACGCATTTGGCAGCGCCAGCCAGCGGCCGAAACAATCTCCATTGGCGACGCCGAAAAGAATGGTCGCCCCGCCGAAAATCAAGACGGACAGGAGCATGGCGCGTCCGGCTTTTTGCAGGGGCGGCCGATGCGCGATGATGACCATGCAAATGACCGCGCCGATGGACATCGCGTTGCGCAGCCAGCCGAGGCTGGCCGGGCCGCCATGAAAAATGTCGGCAGCGTAAATCGGCAGGATGGTTATGGTGCCGCCCAGCAATACGGCGAACAAATCCAGTGTGATGATGCCAAGGATGATTTTGCTCTGATAAACGAACCGAAAACCTTCAATCAAACTTTTTGCCGAAACCGGCTCGGCCGGCCGGGTTTTGTGCACGTGTTTAATCGGCACGACCAGGGCAAAGCAAATGAGCGAGGCCAGGGCATTCAACGCGTAAACCGCCCAGGCCGTCTGGTGCGCGAGCGAAATGACCAGGCCGCAGGCCGCCGGTCCGACCACGCACGAAAATTGAAAGGCGCCGCTGTTGAACGTGACGGCCCGGGCAAACTGGTTCCGGGGAACCAGGCCCGGCACAAAGGCCGCGCTGGCCGGCCAGAGAAAAGTCCGGGCCGCGCCGAGGACGAACAGGCAAAGGTAAATCCAGTAAACCGGCGCGGTGAAATAGGAGGTCAAGGTGAGGCCAACGCTTGCCACCGTCAAAACGAGCGTCGCGGCCAGGATGATGGTTTTACGGTTGAACAGGTCGGCAAAATGTCCGGCGGGGATCGTCAGCAGGATCATGGGAACCATCAACGCCAGGCCGACGAAAGCCAGCGGCAACGCCGAGTGGGTGCGGTGGTAAAGCTCCCAGTCAATCGCCATGACAAGCATTTGCTGTCCGAGCGACGCGACAAAGCGTCCGATGAGGTAGCGGAAAAAATCCGGGTTCCGCAAAACGGCGTAGGTGCCTTCGCCGGCGGATGGGGGTACCGGTTCGTCGGGCAGATTTTCTGGCGATTCCTGATCGTGCATGAGCCGAGTGGCGATGAAACATAACGAATATTTCCCGCGGGTCTAGTTTTCCCGCGATAGGCTTTTTCTCATAATCATAATCATAATCTTGATCTTAATCGTAATCGTAATCGCCATGGAAACGGATCAAGCCTAAGCTGGCGGCCAGGATTAAGATGGATGAACCAAACGAAAAGCCGCGCCGTTACCGATGGCCATGGTTGGTGCTGGCGGCCTTTTTACTGGGGGTGGCGCTGGCGGTTTTGTGGTTGAGCTTCGAAGTCCGAAAAGTCGAACGGGAGCGCAACCTGAACACGCCGCCGCCGGCCAGTCCGGCGCGCTAATTGGTGTTCATCGGGACGGGAGGGATTGGGACTTCTAAAAATGTCCATTCCCATGTAGCGGCGGTCTATGACCGCCGCATATTTCCCCGAAGTTTGGAAGTGCGCGACGCTCTCAGAGCGCCGCTACATTATTTTGCGCCTTCCTGGCCCTTCAGCAGTTTCTCAAACTGTGCGATCACCCCGGGATTTTGGTCCGCGACGTTCCGGGTTTCGCCCGGGTCGGTTTTGAGATCGTAAAGCTCCCATTTTTCGCCGACCTTTGGGCGCACCAGCTTCCAGTCGCCCATGCGCGCGGCCTGGGCGGGTTCATGTCCCTGCAGTTGCCAGGAAAAAAAGGTGTGGCGGTTGGTCTGGGTTTCGCCCAGCAACGTGGGCAGCACGGAAATACCGTCAATGTTTTTGGGCGGTTCCTGGAGCGCGATTTGCATGGCCGTCGGTAAAAAGTCCCACGCCGCCCACGGAAAATCGCTGACCTGCCCGGCCGGAATGGTGCCCGGCCAGCAAACCAACATTGGGACACGCAGGCCGCCTTCGTAAAGGTCGCCGCGCCCGCCGCGAAATGGCCCGGCGCTCTGCAAAAATTTCGGGTCCACGCCCCCGCCTGCTTGCGGGCCCGTGTTGCTGGAAAAGAAAATCACCGTGTTATTCTGCAGGTTCGCGTTCTTCAATTGCTCGAGCAACTGGCCGAGATAGCTGTCGAGCCGGGCAATCATGGCCGCCCGGTTCCTTTCCGGCTGCGGCCAGGGTTGATCCGAATACGGCGCGTCGGTCGGTACGGGCATCGTGTTGCCGGTGCCCGGGCGCGCAATGGTGTAGTTCAACAGCAGGAAAAAGGGCTGGTAGTGGTTGAAGAGGTCGGGTTGATGGGCGTTGATAAAGTTTCCGGCGGCCAGGGTAAACAGGTCGGGAAGGTATTGGCCGCGTTTTCCATCGCTGTTCGGGTAGACGGCTGCCCGGCCGTTGAAGGCGGTGATTGACTCGTGGTTCGTGCCGGGAAAAAGCCCGGGGATGTAGCGCCACAAGAAATCGGAGTAATAATTATCGGCATCCTGCGGGTCCAGATACCCGGCAAATTCATCAAACCCCTTTTCCCAGGGCGCGCCGCTGGTGCCGTTGCCGCCCAGGAACCATTCACCGATCAAAATGGTATGATACCCGGATTGCTTCAACAGTTGGGCCACGGTGAGGTCGTTCGTCGCCAGCGGCACCGCCGCATCGGCGCGCTGCTTCAAGTGCGCCGAATCCCGGCCCAGCATGAGCGCGGCACTGGCCGGCGAATCCGCCGCATCGCCCGCGTAATAGCTCGTGAACCGGATGCCGCCGGCGGCCAGCCGGTCGAGATTGGGCGTCTGAAAATTCGTCTGGCCCTGGCAGCTCAAATCACCCCAGCCCAGGCCGTCGCATTGAATGAAAATGATGCAGGGCCGATGCGGGCCGGGTGGAACGGCATTGGCGGCGGAAGCGGATGGCGCGGGCGCGTTCGGTCCAAAGCCCAGGGTCGCGGCCGCGAGCAGCGCGCGGACGAAAACGTTGAAGCCGGTTTGTTTCATGGCGGACTTGGATTCTGGAAAAGGTGACGCTTTCAGCGCAATCTTTTTCCGCCGGGCTTTGACCGGGGGGACTAAAGCGGCTTCACGTTACGTTTTCCAAATTCCGCATCGAGCGGGATGCGCGCCGCGACGATGAAGCTGGGAATGGTCGCCAGAATCACCCACATAAAAAAGTGTGGATAACCGATATGTTCCTGCAGCCAGCCGCTCCACAGGCCCGGGATCATCATTCCCAGCGCCATGAAGCCGGTGCAAATGGCGTAGTGTGCCGTCGCATGTTCGCCGCGTGCGATGTAAATCATGTAAAGCAGGAACGCCATGAAGCCGAAACCGTAGCCGAATTGCTCCACCGCGACGCCGGCGCCAATCACGAACAACCTCTGGGGTTGCGCGCAGGCGAGCCAGATGAAGACCGCGTCCGGCAAATGAATCGCCAGCAACATCGGCCACAGCCAGAATTTCAAGCCGCGCCGGGCAACGACAAAACCGCCCAGGAGCGCCCCGGCCATGAACGTGACGACGCCGATGGTGCCGTAAATCACGCCAATTTGTTCAATCGTCAACCCCAAACCGCCCTTGGGCGCCGGAACGTGCAGGAAAATCGGGATGATTTTCACGAGTTGCGCCTCGCCCAGCCGGTAAAGCAGCAGGAAGAGCAGCAACGCGACGATTTTTGGTTTTTGAAAGAATGAACCGAAGGTTTTGAAAAACTCCGCGAGGAAATTGTTCAACGAGCCAAAACTTCCCGGCCGGTCCGTTTGCGGTTTGGGCAGAATAAAACGGTGATAGAGGCTCAAGCCCAGGAAAATGCCTGCGGCGAGCGCAAAAGCAGTTGACCAGGCGGAGGTGGCATTGTGGGTGTGATTTGCCAGGGTGCCCGCCAGGAACACCAGACCGCCCTGGGCGAAGATTTTGCCGATGTTGAAAAACACACTGCGGAACCCGATAAAAAAGGATTGCTCGCGTTCCGTTGGCGCCAGCATGTAAAAACCGTCCGCGGCGATATCGTGCGTCGCCGAACTGAATGCCAGCAGTCCAAAAAAAACAATCGTCCATGGGACAAAATGCGCCGAGGGAATGGCCAGCGCAATTCCGGCCAGCCCGAGGCCGAGAAGCAATTGCATGGTCCAAATCCATTGCCGCCGCGTTTTGAGCAAATCCACCGCCGGACTCCACAGCGGTTTGATGACCCAGGGCAGGTAAAGCAGGCTCGTGAAAAACGCCGTGGCTTCGTTTGATACGCCGAGGTCGTTGTAGAGCATGACCGAGACCGTGGCCACCAGCGCGTTGGGCATGCCTTCGGCAAAATAAACCGTTGGAATCCAAAGCCACGGGCCTTCGCCGCGCCGAAGTGTATCACGAAACGGTTTCATTCGGCCAAATCTTTGCGTTCATCGTCATTTCGACCCACGCTACGGCCGCGCAGGCGGGTGCGGGAGGTCGGTTGGGCGCCGGTCATCTGCCTTTGAGTAGCAGGCCGGGGGCGTGCGCGCAAAAATTTTCCGACTTGCACTTTCCCGGAACGATGGTTGAGTCAGGGTATGACCGGCGCGTTTTTCAATGCCCTGGGTATTTTGTTTGGCGGGTTGTTTGGGCTGGCGCTGCGTCAGCCGCTGTCCCTGCGTGCCCAGATTTTCCTGCGCTCCGCCCTGGGCGCCTTCACGGTCTACTCGGGCCTGTGCCTCGTCTGGCTGGGCATCAATGGCACATTGCTTTCCGCGCTGAAACAGATTTGCATTGCCCTGCTCGCGTTGACCGTCGGCGGCCTGCTCGGCAAACTGTTCGGGCTGCAAAAAATTTCAAACCATCTGGGCCGCTACGCGGGGAACATCCTGGCCGCCGGCCAATCCGGCCCGCCGCGCAGGGTGAGCGCCGGTTTCAGCGCCTGTGCCGTGCTTTTTTGCGCCGCGCCGCTGGGCTTGATCGGCGCGGTGGCCGATGGCTTGTCCGGCTACTTTTATCTCCTGGCGGTCAAGGCCATCATGGACGGGCTGGCCACGCTGGGTTTGGTGAAAAATTTCGGCTGGCCGACGGCCTTTTCAGCTTTTCCCGTCCTCCTGTTTCTGGGCGTCCTCACGCTCGCCTGCCAGCTTTATGCCCGGCCGTGGCTGGCATCGCATGGCTTGATTGAGTCCGTCAATGTGGTCGGCGGCCTGATCGCCTGCGTCGTGGCTTTGGTGATTTTTGAAGTTCGCAACGTCCAACTGGCCAATTTTCTGCCGAGCCTGGTCGTGGCGCCATTGCTGACGTGGCTGTTCAATCACTGAATCACGCCGCGTTTGCGCAACATGGCTTCCATCGCCTTGTCCATCAGCAAATCCGCCAATGGCCGGGTGATTCCGTCCAACGCGGCGATGGCGGCCTGCAATGGTTTCAAATCCCCCGCCCCGGTGCCCGGGTCTTCCGTGGCCAGGGCCGAGGCCACCGCCTGCGCGGCGGCTTCGATTTGATGGCGATAGGAGGTCTCGATTTCCAGGGCGCCATCCGCCAGCGCCTTGCGCGTGGCGGCGAGCGCTTCCTGCGCGCGCAACTTCGCCTCAATCCACCGGCGCACGGCCAGATCCGTGAAGGCGTGTTCGACCGATTCCTCGACCATTTGCTGCACGGCCGTGTCGTCCACGTCCACCGCGGATTTCATTTCCACGATTTTTTCGCGGCCGGTCTGGGTGTCGCGCGCGAGCACGTGGAGAATGCCGTTCGCGTCAATTTCAAATTGCACGCCCACGCGCGGCACTCCGCGGGGCGCGGAGTCGAATTCAATCGTGAACCGGCCGAGGCTCCAGTTGTCCCTGGCCCGTTCGCGTTCGCCCTGTAATACGTGGATGAGCATCTCACGCTGGTGGTCCATTGCCGTGGTGAACAGTTCGCCCGCCTTCACCGGAATGGTGGAGTTGCGCGGGATAAGCACGTTCATCAGGCCCCCAAAGGTTTCGAGGCCAAGCGAAAGCGGCGTCACGTCCAGCAGTAAAACATGTTTAAAACCACCGGACAGGATCTCCGCCTGAATCGCCGCGCCCAGGGCAACGGCTTCATCGGGGTTCTGTGACGTGTTCAACTGCGGGCCGGCGGCCTTGTGGTGTTCCGTGCCCAGGCGAATGCCGCCGCGGGTTTCCTCAAATTCTGCGCAGCCGAAAAGTTCGCTGACGAATCTTCGGATGAGCGGCATCCGCGTCTGGCCGCCGACGAGGATGACCTGGTCCAGGTCCTTCGATTCCACGTTGGCGTCCGCCAGTGCGCGCAGGCAGTGCGGCCGGGTGCGGGCGATGAGGTCGCGGGTGAGGCTTTCGAGTTCGGCGCGCGTGAGTCTGTAACTGAAGCTGAACTCCGGGGTCAGAAACGGCAGCGCGATGTCCACCGCGGTTTCGGTGGAAAGTTTGATCTTGGCCTGTTCGGCGGCTTCGCGAATCCGGGACACAAACCTCAGGTCCTCTTTGCGCCCGTCCGTCTTTGCCTTGGATAATTCGGCCGCAATTTTTCCCAGGAGAAACTCAACAATGCGTCTATCCAAATCATCGCCGCCGAGCCGCGTGTTGCCGTTGGTGGCGAGCACCTGGAAAACGCCTTCGTTCAGTTCCAAAATCGAAAGGTCGAACGTGCCGCCGCCCAGGTCATAAACGGCGATTTTCGACTTCTCCTTCAGCTTGTCCAGGCCGTAGGCGAGCGCCGCGGCGGTGGGTTCGTTGAGGATGCGTTCGACCGTGAAGCCGGCGAGTTCGCCGGCCCGCTTGGTCGCGTTGCGCTGCGCGTCATTGAAATACGCGGGCACGGTGATGACGGCGCGCGTAACGGGTTCGCCAAAATAATTTTCGGCGGCCTGCCTCAGTTTTTTCAAAACCTCGGCGGAAATTTCCTCGGGCGAAATATTTTTGCCGTGAATCGGAATCGTGACTGCGCCGGCGCCTTCTCCGGCGACCGGATAGGTGACGAGCATTTCCTCCCGCGCAATGTCCGCGCCGCGCCGGCCGATGAAGCGTTTGACGGAATAGACCGTTTCCGCCGGCTTGATAAGGCGCAGGCGATTCGCTTCGTGACCCACAATCGGCGCGCCCTCCCGCGAAGGCAAATGCACGACGGACGGCGTGAGCCGCTGCCCGTGGGCATCCGCGATGACCAGTGGAATGCCCGAATCCACTGTGGCGACAAGTGAATTGGTGGTGCCCAGGTCTATGCCGACGATTTTGCTCACGGGCGAATGCTGCCACGAAACCGCCGTAAAACAAAAATTTTTGTGCCGGTTATGCTGCTTTGCGCTATTTTCATGGCATGAACTGCATTGTCACCGCCGGTCCAACCTATGAACCACTGGACGATGTGCGCCGGCTCACGAATTTTTCAACCGGCCGCCTCGGCACGGAACTGGCCAATTTCCTGTCCGCCCGCGGTCATCAGGTGACCCTGCTCATCAGCATCCAGGCCAGCCATGGCGGCGAGCGCCGGGCGCAGCGGGTCGAAGGCTTCACCACCACGGACAATTTGCGGGAAAAACTGCAGGCGTTGTCCGGGAAAAAGGTAAACGCGGTTTTTCACGCGGCGGCGGTCAGCGATTTTTGTTTTGGGCGGATTCAGTTGCGGTCGCCGCAGGGCCGGCTGACGGAAATCAAATCCAAAAAAATCCCCACGGCCGAAGGCACGTTGCTGGTGGAACTGGTGCCGACGCGGAAAATCATCACTGAACTGCGCGCCTGGTTTCCGTCGGCGAAGCTGGTGGGGTGGAAGTTTGAGGCCGAGGGCAAACGCCCGGACGCGATTCGCGCGGCGGAACAACAACTCGCCCGATGTCGTACCGATGCCTGTGTGGCGAACGGTCCGGCCTACGGCGAAGGTTTCGGTCTGGTCAACCGGGGCGGGCACGTGCATCTGGCGGACCCGCCGAAGCTGTTTGACGCGCTGGAAAAACTCGTGCCGGCCTAGGCGGCGGTCCGGGAAACCGGCGTCACGCTTCAAAATATTTCAGCTGCCGGAGTCCCAATTTCAGGGGGAGCCAGCCGACGAAAAACGACAGGACCACGAAGGCGAGAACGCTTCCGGCGGCCCAGGCGGCCCGGCCGTGCCAGCCGGTTGCGCCAAAGCCCAGCAACAGCACGGAGGCCAGGATATACACGGAACTCAAGACAAAGCACAGGGTGCCGCCAAAGCCGCTGACAATTTTGCTGGGATTGGCCTCCTTCAAATTCGGATACAAGACGCCCAACCCCACCGCAAGACCGTTGAGCGCAAAGGTCATCAACGTGATCACCGCGCCAAAAAAAATAACGCGGTCCCAGGTCATTTTCAGCAGGTAACAGGACAGCATGATGAGACCGGAAGTCACAATGAATGACATCGTGCTGGCCAGCCAGAATTTGGTTTTGACCACCCGCGCCAGGCCCATGGGCGCCAGGCCGACAATCCAAAGCCGGCGGCCTTCCAGGGAAAATTGCGGGAACACAAACCGGGTGGTCACGGAAGCGAGGTTCAGCGCGCAAACGCCCAGATTCAGGAAGGCGATGAGATTGATCCAGAATTCGCTGCTCAACTGGTGGGTGAAGTTCCGCAGATTGATGATGTACACGCCCAGGAGGCCGAACAACATCACGGATTGCCCCCATTGGGTGGTGTCGCGCCAGAACATGCGAATGTCCTTGATGGCCAGGGCACGGCCATCGCGGCTGAGCCAGAAAAATACCCCGGAAATTTTTTCCAGCCACCCGGGGGAATTGGGGGATTCACGCCGGGCGCGGAATGGACGCCACCCGGCCCCGGCCGGTGCCCGGCTTTGGACCGCCGAGGCGGTGTCGTAAAAAATCCGGCCAAACCGCGTGAAGGCCAGGCTGCCGAAGAACAGCGTGTGGCTCAAGAGCACCAGGGCGAAAAAACTCGCGCCGCGCAGGATGCCTTCCGCCCATTGCAACACCGCGGCCGACAACCAGTAGCTGGGCAGGAACGGAAACATCGTGAAACGGGTCCGGGCGAGCAATTGATCGAGCGCTTCGAGCGTGCGTTCGCCGAGCAGCGCGTTGGTGGCCGGTTGCGCCTTCCACCAGAACGCGGCCAGCGCGAGCAGAACCAGGGCGGTCGCCACGAGGGTGATTTGAAAGCTCCGGCGATCCAGAAATCGTCCCACCAGGATCGCCAGCCAGGCGCCCGCGACGCCCGGCAATACAATAAACAGCGCAATCAACAACGGTGTTACCAGGTAAAAATGCCACGGCACGCTGCGCACCAGGCCGAACGCCGCCACCAACGGCGCGATCAAAAACAGAAAGGCCCACGACGCCAGCAATGTGGATTCGATGAATTTCCAGCGAAAAATGGTCTGGGTCGGGATGGGCAGCGCCAGCAGGAATGCGGTTTCGCGGTTGCGAAACAAATTGGTGTAACTGATGACCAGGTTGCTCAACAGCAGCAGCCCGAAAAGAAAGGCGAACAGGATGTACATCAGCCGTTCCGTCAGCACGGCGCCCAAACCCGGAAATCTCGCGACGAACCACAGCGCCTGGTAAAACAGCCAGAACGAGAGGACCAGATAGCCCGTGATGAACAGCCCGATGACGCCCGTGAGCAACCGCGACTGTTTCCGCAACGACAACAGCCGCCGCCAGCTTTGCCGCGCGTTGACCCGCAGCAACAAAAGGAGTGGCGCGGACGCGGTTTTGATTCCGGACATCGGTAAAAAGTAGTTCCAAGGAGCGCGGCGCGCAATTTTTCAGTTGACATACATTGTAGTTCAATGTATAAAGCTGCCATGCTTACGAAAGACTTGGTGGCCGCGTCCTCGAAACCGCTGCTGCTGTCCATCCTCGCGGGGGGCGAAAGTTACGGCTACGAAATCATCCAGAAGGTGCGCGAGCTTTCCGGCGGGCAGATTGAATGGAGCGACGGGATGCTCTATCCGGTCCTGCACCGGCTGGAGCGTGACGGCTTGATTGAGTCCGAGTGGAAGGAAGCCGACACCGGGCGCGAGCGGAAATACTATTTCATCAGTTCCGACGGCCACAAAGCACTCAAAACCGAACGCCAGCAATGGCTGGCCGTTCACAACACCTTGAGCAAATTATGGAAAATCAAACCCGTTTCGATCTGAACGCCGCCGTTGAAAACTGGCAGAACGAACTGGCCGTGCAACCGAATCTCGCGTCCGACGAACGGCGCGAACTGGAAACGCATCTGCGCGACACCATCGCCGGATTCCAGCAACGCGGTTTGAATGACGAAGAAGCTTTCTGGCTCGCGCGTCAAAGGATTGGCCGACCACAACAGCTTGCCGAGGAATTTACCAACGGTGACCCAACCAAAGTCTGGCGCGAACGGGTATTTTGGATGGTGTTTGTGCTGTTTCTGTCGGTCATTCTGATCAACGTAATCAGCGTTTTGGCTTATGATTTACAGGTCGTCCGCACACAATCGGATGGCGCTAGCCTTCAGATGGCGCAGACAATTGCACGAGAACTTGTGTTTCATTTGCCGGTTTTCATTCCGTTAGTTATAGCAATATTGGTGAGGTCAGGAAAAATGGTTCACCTGATTTCAAAATTAAGGTTTCTGATTGAAAGCCGGCTCCGTCTGGCGATTGGAATTTTTGGAATTATTGCCATAGCAGCAGCATTTGTGACTGTCGCAGCTATAACGCACAACGAGAAAATTCACTTATTAGGATTGGGATTGCCCCGCCCCCATGCTCGCCTTCAATTTACGGTTTCGATCTGGCAGATATTAAATTCGACCTTTCTTTATCCAGTAACGTTTGCACTCGTGCTCTTCTTACTTATGCCATCAAAGAACCGAAAGAAACGAAAGCACGCTTGATTTCTTTCCCGTTGAAGCGGCAGTAAGCGGTTTGTATCGTGCGGACAATGTTGCTGCCGGAAACCAAAACTTCGCCGCTTGCCGCACCGGTTACTTCGCTGTGGGGAGTTGGAGGCGAACGCGCGGCACAACTGGCCAAACTCGACATTGTAACGGTTGAGGATTTGCTGCTGCATCGCCCGCGGCGTTACGAAGACCGCCGGCACTTCCGCAAAATCGCCGAACTGACAAAGGATGACCCCGCCACTGCACGCGGCACCATCGTCGCGCTCGGCCTCAAGCGCTTTCGCGGCGGCGGCAAATCGGTCTTTGAATTTATCCTCGACGATGGCACGGCGCGCCTGCATTGCCGCTGGTGGAACCTGCCGTTCATGGAAAAGTATTTTGCGATGGGCGACGAGGTCTTCGTTTACGGCCGGCTGAGTGAAACCAAACCGCGCGTCATGACCCATCCGGAAACCGAGGTCATCGAAGGCGGCGAGGAAGGTTTCATCCACATCAACCGGATTGCACCCGTCTATCCGCTGACCGAAGGCCTGCCGCAACGCTGGTTGCGGGGGTTGATCTGGCGGACCCTGGAAAGATGTGAGGCGCAAATCATCGAACCCAAACCGGCGTTTGACTTGAACGTTTTTCCGTCGCGCGCCAACGCCATCCGCATGATTCATTTTCCCGAGGAA
Source organism: uncultured Verrucomicrobiae bacterium (assembly GCA_963762585.1). Lineage (GTDB taxonomy): Bacteria > Verrucomicrobiota > Verrucomicrobiia > Limisphaerales > UBA11358 > UBA11358. Next base: position 104,287 of record CAVXLF010000001.1, on the reverse strand, counting down.
CTGACGGACGTGGAAATCGCCCGGCGGCGGCTGGCCCTGGATGAATTTGTCGCGTTGCAACGCGAAATGCAGCTGCGCCGGAAAAATTTCGAGGCCAAATCACGCGGGCTGCCGTGTGGCGGCGACAATCGCCTGATGAAACCGTTTCTGGCGCAGCTCGGCTTCAAGCTGACCCGCGCGCAAACCACCGTGCTCCGTGAAATCCGCGCGGACCTGAACGGTGCGCACCCCATGCGCCGGCTGCTGCAAGGGGATGTTGGGTCGGGCAAAACCGTCGTGGCCGCGTGCACGGCATTGATGGCGCTGGAGAGCGGCTTCAATGTGGCGCTCATGGCGCCGACGGAAATTCTGGCGGAACAACATTTCCGGAACTTTCAAAGGTGGTGGGTCCCGCTGGGCGTGAACGTGGAATTACAGACGGGGAGCCGGAAAATCGTCCAAAGTCCAAAGTCCAAAGTCCAAAGTTTGTTTGTCGGTACGCACGCGCTGATTGAGTCCGGTTTTGCCATTGAAAACCTCGGGCTGGTCATCATCGACGAACAGCACAAGTTCGGGGTGGCGCAGCGCGAGCAATTGGTGCGCAAAGGCAATTACCCGCACCTGCTCGTGATGACGGCCACGCCGATTCCGCGCACGCTCGGCCTCACCCTTTACGGCGACCTCGACGTTTCGGTGATTGACGAATTGCCGGCCGGGCGCGGGCGCGTGAAGACGTTCGTGCGGACGGCGGACAAGCTGCCCCGGGTCTGGGAATTCATCCGTGAAAAAATTGCCGGCGGCCGCCAGGTTTATGTGGTTTATCCGCGGGTTGAGGAGCAGGACACGGCGGGCGACGTCAAGGCGGTGACGAAGGAGTTTGAAAATGTCCGGCGCGGGCTGGCGCCGTTTCGGGCCGGTCTGTTGCATGGCCGGCTTCGCAGCGCGGAAAAGGAAGAGGTGATGGCCGCGTTTCGGGCCAACCAGATCCAGGCGCTGGTGGCGACGGCGTTGATTGAAGTGGGGCTGGACGTGCCGAACGCGACGGTGATGCTCATTGAGAACGCGGAGCGGTTCGGGCTGGCGCAATTGCATCAGTTGCGCGGCCGTATTGGCCGCGGCGCGCACGAGAGCCAGTGCATCCTGGTTTCCGATGCGAAGACGGAAGAGGCGCGCGAACGGCTGAAGGTCCTGGAAGCAACGACGGACGGCTTTCGCATTGCCGAAACGGATTTGAAACTGCGCGGGCCGGGCGAGTTGCTGGGCCGGCAACAGAGCGGCCTGCCGCCGTTTCGCTTCGGGAACCTGGTGGCTGACCTGGATTTGATCCGTCGCGCGCGGGAATGGGTGGCGTAAAGCCCGGACGATTCACGGAAAAAAACTGAAGATTGTACTTGCAGCCCGGAAGGATTTTCGAGTACTTGAGCCGCGTATGAAAAAAATCGTCTACCTCGTTGTGGCGCTCGGATGCCTTTCCATGGGATTGCTGACCGGCTGCCAGAAACCATCAGATTCATCGTCCGCGCCTTCTACGCCTTCCACGAACGCGCCGGACATGACCTCCACGAACGCGCCTTCCACGAACGCGCCCGCGCAATAATTTGCGTGGTGCGGTCTGGTCGCGCCTGGCGCGACGGAAGCAGGCTTGATTCCCAGCGCCAATGCGAAGTTCGCGATTGGCGCTGGGAAAGCTTTGCGGCTTGGGTTAAACTGCCGCCATGAAGGCCCTATTATTGATTCCAGCGGCCGCCGGAATACTTCTGGCCGGCTGTGGTCAGAGTTCCAGTCCGGCCAATCCCCCCTCAACCAACAACGCGGCAACCAATTTCGCCAGCGGCAACCCGCTCACTGCGGTGCCGGATTATCTTGGCGCGGTGGGGGGAGCTCAAAAATTCGCGGTCAAACAGATCGATTTGTCGTATCTCCACGAGGCCATCGAACAGTTTAATGCGGCGGAGGGCCGCTATCCCAAGGATCTCAAGGAAATGGTGCCAAACTATATCGGCAAGGTTCCCGACGCGCCCTACGGCTCGAAAATTGTCTACGATCCAAACACCGGCACGGTGAAAGTGGTGCAACAGTAAAACCAATTTTGAAGAATTCAAAAACCGGACGGGGCGGAACCGTCCGGTTTTTGCGTTTTTAACTCGCCAAACCGGCTTCCGGCAGGCAAACCGTTGGCCTTGATTTTTGATTCATGACCGAGCAAATCATCATCCTCGATTTCGGCGCGCAATACACGCAGGTCATTGCCCGGCGGGTGCGCGAGTGCAACGTCTATTCCACCATTCTGCCCTTCAACACGCCCGCCGGAAAAATTGCCGCGCTGAAACCGAGCGGAATCATTTTGTCCGGCGGTCCGGCGTCCGTTTACGCCGGGAACGCGCCGTTGCCGGACAAAAACATTTTCACCCTGGGCCTGCCCGTGCTGGGGCTGTGTTATGGCGAACAGTTGCTGGCCCACCTGCTCGGCGGCAAGGTCGAGAAGGGGCTCAAACGGGAATTTGGCAAAGGCACGCTCGCGATCCAGGACCGGGGCAGCGCGCTCTTCCGCGGGTTGCCGGCACGGTTGCAGGTCTGGAATTCGCACGGTGACCGGATCACGAAACTGCCGCGCGGCTTCAAGCCGGTTGCGACCACGGAGAATTCGCCCTATGCGGCCATCGAACATCGCGCCCGGAAATTTTTTGGCGTGCAATTCCATCCCGAGGTGGTGCACACCCCGCGCGGGCGGGAAATCATCGCCAACTTCGTGCAGGGCGTTTGCGGCTGCGGCCGGAACTGGACCATGCAGAATTACGTGGAACAGGCGGTGCGGGAAATCCGCGCGCAGGTTGGCAACGAGCGCGTGGTGCTCGGCCTGAGCGGCGGCGTGGATTCGAGTGTCGCGGCGGCGCTTCTCCACAAGGCCATCGGCGACCGGCTCACCTGCATTTTCGTCAACAACGGGGTGTTGCGCGGGCGCGAGGCGGAGGTGGTGCGCGAGGTTTTTGGACGCCATTTCAAGATCCGGCTGCAATATGAAAACACCTCGAAATTGTTTTTGCGACGGCTCAAGGGCGTGACCGATCCGGAGCGGAAACGGAAAATCATCGGCCGGACCTTCATCGAGGTGTTCAGCGCGGCAACGAAACGCGCCGGCCACGCAAAGTTTCTCGCGCAAGGCACGCTTTACCCCGACGTGATCGAGTCGGTGCCCATCGCCGGCAATCCCGCCGCAATGATCAAGAGCCATCACAACGTCGGCGGCCTGCCCCGGAAGATGAAATTCAAGCTGGTCGAGCCGCTGAAATATCTGTTCAAGGACGAAGTCCGCCGGCTCGGGCTGGAACTGGGTTTGCCGCGGGAAATGGTCTTCCGCCAGCCGTTCCCCGGCCCGGGGCTGGCGGTCCGCATCCTGGGCGAAGTCACGCCGGAACGGCTGAGAATTTTGCGCAATGCCGATACCATCGTGGTGAACGAAATGAAAAGCAGCGGCTGGTATTATAAAATCTGGCAGAGCTTTGCCGTGCTGCTGCCGGTGCGCAGCGTGGGCGTGATGGGCGATGAACGGACTTATGATTACACCATCGCCATCCGCGCGGTCGAATCGCAGGATGGCATGACGGCCGACTGGGTCAAACTGCCGTACGCCTTGCTGGAAAAACTCGCGAGCCGCATCATCAACGAGGTCAAGGGCGTGAACCGTTGCGTGTTCGACATCACCAGCAAACCGCCCGGGACGATTGAGTGGGAGTGATGGGGATTCTTTTTTGTTGGATTCAACCGGGCGCGGCGCTAATCTGAAGGCGCAGTCAACCCGCGACGAATTTATGGACATCATTTTTGATTGCCCCAATTGCCAGCAGGAACTGGTGGTGGACAGCACCGGTGCGGGTACGGAGATCGACTGTCCGTCCTGCGGGGAAACCATCACCATTCCCAAGCAATCCACCAAGGCCGCGCCGGAATCGGCGCCGGCGCCCGGTCAGCTGCCGGTCAACCCCATCGCCGCATCCGCCGCCGCCAAGGTGGAAAAGCATCTCAAGGTGCCGGTGCGTGACAAACCGAGCGAGCTGCTGATTAAGAAGTCCAGTGTGCCGCTGGAAGTGGCGGTCAAAGGCGCCGCCAAAAAAATTCGCATCCACACCATTCGCCATTCGACCTGCATTGAGTCCGGCCACGACCGGTTTGATGAAAAGGTGACGGAATATCTGAATGAAATCGGCGAGACCAATTTGATCAGCGTGCACACGATCAATTACACCTATCTCGACATCGGCTCGCAAAAAATCCTGACGGATTTCGGGTTGTTGATCATGTATCGGGGATAACTTCGCCTGTGCCCGCCTTGACTTGCGGATTTTGGATGGATAGTGTCGCCGTATGAATCGCCGGTTTGTTTTTCTGTTGGTCCTGGCTGCGGGGGTGGCGTTGTTTCCCTTTCGCTCGCCGGCGCCGCTGACTTATACCCCGGGCGAAGGGTGGTATTACGAACCGGTTGGCGGAACCACCGGCTGGCAGCGTCCGCGGGCCAAAGACCAGTTGGCGGTGGCGGAGCAGGCGTTCAAAGCCGCTGATTACAGTCTTGCGCTCCGGTCGGCGCATCGCGTGGTCCGGGTGTGGCCACTTTCAGATTACGCTCCGCGCGCGCAATACCTGACCGGCCGCTGCCTGGAAGCCATGGACAATGATGAAATGGCCTTCACCGCCTATCAGGTCGTCATCGAACAGTATCCCAAAAGCTCGGAATTCGAGGACGTGCTTTGGCGTCAATATGCCATTGCCGGCCGCTTTTTGGATGGCGAATGGCCCAAACTTTGGGGTTACATCCCCTATCCGCCCTCCATGGACCAACCGGCGGACATGTTCGACAAAATTGTAAAGAACGGTCCTTACAGTGATGCCGCCCCGCATGCGCAATTGCGCATTGGCGCCGCGCGGGAGAAGCAGAAAGATTATCCCGCGGCGGTAAAGGCCTACGAAGTCGCCGCGGATCGCTATCAGAACCAGCCGGTGATTCTGGCCGACGCGCTGTATCGGGAAGGTATTTCGTATGCGAAAGAGTCGGCCACGGCCGAATATGATCAAAACACCGCCGCCCAGGCCATTGCGACATTTACCGATTTCATTACGCTTTATCCCGATGACCGCCGCGCTTCCCAGGTGCAAAAAATCGTCGCGCGGCTCAAATCCCAGCAGGTGCAGGGTAATTTTGAAATCGCCCGGTTTTACGAACGCAGCAAAAAATGGGATGGTGCGGTGATTTATTACAATGAAGTGCTGCAACTGGATCCCAATTCGCGTTATGCCGCGCTGGCGCGGCAGCGGATTGATGCCCTCAAGCCGCGCCTGCCGGCGGCCGTCAATTGAAATGCGTTCGTTCCGATTCCTTGCCGCCGCTGCCATGGCTTTGTGGCTGGCTGGCTGCGCCGGTTATCATCTGGGCCCGGTCAATGGCGCGGTGGCCGGCGAAAAATCCATCGAAGTGCTGCCCTTCAACAATCAAACGCTGCAGCCGCGTCTGGGTGACGCATTGACGCAGGCGTTGCGCGAACAATTGCAGACCGAAGGCACTTATCATCTCGCCGGGCGCGGCCCCGGGGACATCGTTGTGACCGGGGTCATCACGCGTTACGAACGCGAGGGCCTGAGCTATTTGAGCGCCGACGTGGTCACACCCCAGGATTACCGTGTGGAAATCACCGCGCACATCGTGGCGCGCAACCGCACCACGGGCACGGTGTTGCTTGATAAAGATGTCCGCGGCGACACCCTGGTTCATGTCGGCAGCGATCTGGCGGATGCGGAACGGCAGGCGCTCCCCTTGCTCGCGCAGGATCTGGCAGAAAACATCACCGAACTCTTGACTGAAGGGGCGTGGTAAAAAATACGTTGGATTGGTCCCACCCGATATGTATTCTTATTTCTGTTTCAACAGAAATAAACAATCACACATACTAATAATCCAATGAAAAATCATATCACCAAAAACACTGTCTTAAGCCTGTTGGCTGCCGCCCTGGTTGCCGTGCCGGGGCTGGCTTATGCCCAGGACGCAAATTCCAATGCGCCGGCGGCACCGGCTCAAACCGTTGCGCCCGGTCATCAAAAACGTGGGCTCATTCCGTTTCGGGGCAAGCTGGGTGCGGTCGATCCGACCGCCATGACGCTGACTGTTGGCAACCGCACCTTCGTGGTCACGGCCGGCACGAAGATTCTCAAGAATGGCGAGCCGGCCACCTTGTCGGACGGCGTGGTGGGCGAACCGGTGCGCGGGGCGTACAAAAAGGCCGAGGGCGGCAAGTTCGAGGCGGTGACCGTGCATTTCGGCGCCAAAAGCGCGGAAAAGCCAAAGCCGGAGAATTCCAACGGGAACTAATCCTCCCAGGTTTTGCGAGCGTCAGGCGGGCGGCCACGCCCGCCTTTTCGTTAACGTTTCCACCAACTGGTAAGACTCTTGGCCTTTTGCGGCACGCCTTGATACTGCTTGACGAGCAACTGGCTGCGCGATGCCTCCAGAGCCATGCGAAATTCGTCGTAACTTAAAAAGCGGTTCGCGGGATTCTTGGCCAGCGACCGGGTCAGCGCATCGCTCGTGGGTTGCGTGATTTCGGGCACCACCAGATTGGGCGGCGTCAGCGCCTCCTGCACCTGGGCAATGACGACTTCCTCGGCGGTGGGCGCGTCGAACGGGACGCGTCCGGTCAGCGCGTGATAAAGCGTCGCGCCGAGGCTGTACATGTCGGACAAAAACGTTTCGGGCTCGCGCTTGATTTTTTCCGGCGCGACATAATATGGCGTGCCCCAGGTCACGTCGTCGGATTCCTGTTCCTCGTCGGTTTTTTGCGCGAGGCCGAAGTCCACCAGCTTCGGTTCGTGATCCGCATTGAACAAAATATTGCCCGGCTTGATGTCGCGGTGGAGCAGATCGTATTTGAGCGCCATGTCGAGCGCGGAGGCGATTTTGATGCCGATGTCGAGCACGTCGAGTTCCGGCAGGGCGCGCAGTTTTTCGATGCGCGCGTCCAGGCTGCCCCGGTCGGCCAGTTCCATGACCAGGTAACTCTGGCCTTCGGCCTCGTCAAACGTGTAGATGTGGACGATATTGGTGTGGTTGAGCCGGGCGCAGGCGCGGGCCTCCCGGTAGAAACTTTCCAACGCTTTCGCGTCTTGCAGCAACTCCTTCTTCATCAATTTTACCGCCACCAGGCGTTCCAGCGTTGTATCCCAGGCGCGATACACGTTGCCCATGCCGCCGGAACCAATGATGCTGCGCAGTTCGAACTGCCGCAACTGCATCGGCATCATGATGGGGTGCCCGCACTTGTTGCAGGGCACGGTGCCAAACGGCGGCAGATCGCCGGGGATGAAGACCTTCGTTTCACACCAGCTGCAGGTGACCATGCGCAGAGGTTTGTCGCTCATGCTGGAAGCCAATCTACCACCGCCCGGCCGGTCGACAAGCCTTGAGAAGCAGGATTTGCCGGGCAAATAACTCTTTGACAAACGTCCAAAAATGGTGTCTCTTACCGCCGCTGAAAATGAAAACCACGTTTGCTCAAACGCTGAAGCATTCGCCGGCCAGGGACGACATGTCCATTTGGCAGCGTAAATGCTTTAGTTCTGGCATCGTGGGAAGGAAACAGTAAGAGCCGCAATAATTTCTTTAGAAACCCGCGATTGCCAGTCAATCGCGGGTTTTCTGTTTACTGGGACACAATCAACTGGAAAGGGAAAAAATGAACAAAAATCAAACACGGGTGACGACCAGGTTCGTTCCTGAGACACGGTTCGAATTGCAGCCGGGGCCGCCGGCGCCGTTCCGGGCCACACGGGAAACCGAGTTCGAGCGGCTAAAAAGACTATTGCTCACGTTGCAACTGGCCGAGCTGGCCAAACCGGAATTGAACACGCCCTTGAGGCGCGCGGCCAACGAAGCCGCGGCACTGGCGTGGGTTACCGCCTACCCGCTGCTGGTGTTTCCGGCGTTGTTCGAGGAAAAGACCGCCGCCGCGGTGCGTCAGACCGAACGTCAGGCGCGCATCTATGCAAACAGCCGCGAACTGCTCGGCGTATGAAGTCGTGCCAGCTTAAGGCGGGGCACGGCGGCGTGGGCAGCAGTTGGCCGGGGCGTTCCGCCTTGCGGGATTACGCTCCGGCCAACCGTTGCCCGGCGCGCCCTTTGGTTTTGTGGGGAATGAAAAATTGGTAGGGCCGCGCTGCTGCGCGGCTTCGGACGGCCGGCAGGTCTTCCCTGCCAATTATTTCTCCTCAACCCGTTGAATCCGGGCGCCGAGTTTCCGCAGCTTCACATCCATCCGCTCGTAACCGCGATCCAGATGGTAAATGCGGGTCACCTGCGTTGTGCCTTTGGCCGCCAGCCCCGCAATCACCAGCGCCGCCGAGGCGCGCAAATCACTCGCCATCACCGGCGCGCCGCTCAAGGGCCGGCCGCCTTTCACGATGGCGCTCGGCCCCTCGATTTCAATGTCCGCGCCCAGCCGCGCCAGCTCGCTGACATGCATGAAGCGCGATTCAAAAATCCGTTCGGTGATGATGCTGATGCCCGGCGCCAGCGCCAGCAGCGACATCATCTGCGCCTGCACATCCGTGGGAAAACCCGTGTATGGCAGGGTGGTGATATCCACCGCCTGGAGCCGGCTGCGGCGGCGCGCGCGCAAATTTTCACCGCGCCGTTCGATCACCACACCCGCTTCGTCCAGCTTGTCAATCACGGCGCGCAAATGATCCGCCCGGGCGCCTTTGAGGGTCACTTCACCGTTCGTCGCGCCGGCGGCGATGGCAAACGTGGCCGCCTCAATCCGGTCGGGAATGACTTCATGTTCCGCGCCGTGCAGTTTCGCGACGCCGGTGATGGTAATCGTCGGGCTGCCTGCGCCCGAAATTTTTGCGCCCATGGCCTTTAAAAAATCCGCCAGATCCACCACCTCCGGCTCGCATGCCGCGCTTTCGATGACCGTGACGCCTTCGGCCAGCGTCGCCGCCATCATCACATTGGCCGTGCCCAGCACCGTTGATCCCGCGCGTCCGCCCAGGAAGGTTGGCGCGCCGGTCAGTTGCTTTGCGGTGGCGTCAATATAACCGCCGGCGATTTCCACCTTCGCGCCAAGTGCCGCAAAGCCTTTCAAGTGCAGATTGATGGGCCGTGCGCCAATGATGCAGCCGCCCGGCAGCGACACGCGCGCTTTTTTCAACCGCCCCAGCAACGGCCCCATGATGCAAATCGAGCCGCGCATTTTGCGGACGAGTTCATAATCCGCGTAGCCGCGGATTTTTCGCGCGCGCACCGTCAAGGTGCCGCGTGCAAACTTCGTTTCGGCGCCGAGCGATTCAAGAATCCGCGCCATGTACCGGGTGTCGCTCAATTCCGGCACCCGCCGGATGACGCAGGGTTCGCCGGTCAACAGCGCCGCCGCCATGATGGGCAGCGCGGCGTTTTTGCTGCCGCTGATGGTCACTTCCCCGTGCAACGGCACGCCGCCTTTGATTAAAAAACTTTCCATGATATATTTTTCGTTCCCGTCCTCGTCCTCGTCCTCGATTTTCCGATTACGAGGACGAGCGCGACGACGGGGACGATGTGGCGATCAAAATTCTGGCGCGGTGAGAGTAGTCTTCCTTCACGGCTTCGACAATCCACTTTTCGGATTCAAAAAGTTTCCGGACCGCCTCTGCGTGGCCGTCGCCGAATTCGAGCATGATTTTGCCGCCCGGCTTCAAAAACGGTTTCGCTTGCGCCGGGAACATCCGATAAAAATCCAGTCCGTCCGCGCCGCCGTCCAGCGCCGCGCGCGGATCGAAATCGCGCACTTCCGGCTGAAGCGTGTCAATTTCGGCGGACGGAATGTAGGGTGGATTGCTGATGATCAAATCGAAGGCCGGTGGATGGCCTGGCCGGCCGCGTTCCGACATTTCCGCCATGGCCGCAAACCCGTCGCCTGGCAAAAATTCAATCCGTCCGGCAACACCGTTTCGCGCCGCGTTTTCCCTGGCCAACGCCAGCGCATCCGCCGAGATGTCCATGGCCGTGATTTTTGCATTGGGACATTTCACCGCCAGGGCAATCGCGATGCAGCCGGTGCCGGTGCCGAAGTCGAGGGCGGTGGGAAAATCGTTTGGGGAGGGACGGCGTGCCGCCGTTTCCGAACCAGGATCGCCGGCCCGGGAGCCCTCCCGATTAAGAAATTGCCAGCCGAGTTCCGCGAGCAATTCGGTTTCCGGTCGCGGCACGAGTGCGCGGCGGTTCACGGCCATTTCCAGGCCACAAAATGAAGTTGAGCCGATGAGGTGTTGCAGCGGTTCGCGCTGGCCGCGGCGTTTGACGAGTTCGCGCAGGGTGTCGGTTTCCGCCGGCGTCAGCCCGCGCTCAAAGTTCAAATACAAATTCATGCGGGGCATTTTGAGCAGGTGCGCGAGCAGCAGTTCGGTTTGCAGCCGGGGCGATTCGACGCCCTTTTTCGCCAGAAAATCCGCGCTTTTCCGAATTGCTTCCAGAACCGTCATGCGGCCAGCATAAACTGAAATGGGGCGCTGGAACAAGTGGCGCGCGGCGGTGAATGATTCACCGTTGACATTGGCGTGTAACTTTACAGACTCCCGCTCCGTCAAATACGACCATATGAAAACAAAACACCTGAAACCAGCCGCGACCTCTGCGGTGTTGGTCATCCTCCTGGCCTGCGGCGTGAGTCTTCGCGCCGCCACCGCCTCAACGCCGCAACCGTTAAGTGACGGTGTCACCGGCCAAAATTCATTCCAAACCGTGGAAATGGGCAACTTCTCGGAAGCGCGGGCGCTGAGCAGCGCCTATCTCATCCTGGCCACCGGCGATCATGATTACAAAGGCCAGCGCGTGAAGGCCATGCACCAGATTGAGGCCGCCGGCAAATTGCTGGGCATGGATCTCCGCGGCGATGCCAGGGGCAGACAGCCGCAGGCGCTTTCCGATGGCAAACTGCGCGAAGCCCGGGGACTGCTGGAAACCGTGCTCGGTGCCGCCGAAGTCAGATCCCAGCCGCGCATCAGCAAGCACATCACCGAAGCCATCAACCACATCAACGTGGCGCTGAGCATTCGGTGACCGAAACCGGAAGTTTTTTCTTCAAAGTTGGCGCAACCGGTTTGCGCCAACTTTTTTATTGTCTGGCCCAAAAAGCGCCGTGGTTCAGGGTGATGCCACGCGATAGAAGCGGATGTGGTAATTGGTGGCGGAGTGGTCGATGAAGGAGAACGGTGAATTGGTGGCGGTGAAATTCGTCAGGTCGGTCCAGACGATGGGCGCGGCGAGATTGGTGGCAGCCTGGATGCGGTAGCTGAAATTGGTCTGGAGCGTGAGGGTGAATGCGAAGCCATTGGCGCCCCATTGAAACGGCCCGGCAAATTGTGCGGCGGGGCCGTTGCTGGCCAGCAGGCCGGCGCTGAATTCGCTGGTGTCGCCGGTGGCCGCCGTCGCGGTCGCGGTAAAGTATTGTCCCGCATAATTTCCAGTGTAGTTGGTCAGCGCGAACGTGGTGTTGCCGGAGCCGTCGGTGTTCACGCTGACGGTGCCGGCGTAAAACTCGCCTTCGGTGGGATTGGCGGCGGGGTTACGGTAGACATCAATCAGGAGTGTGCCATTGGTCAGGCTGTGCAGCGTGCCGGAAACAACCGTGCTAGTCGCGTAGCCGACGGCGTTGGTGATGACCGGGGAACTTTGCTGGTCGTTCCCGCTGTTGAGCAGATCAATGCCCAGGCCGCCGTTGCCAAAGATGGAATTTCCGCGGATGGAGATACCTGCGGTATTGGGGTCACCAACCCGGACGCCGTCGTTGTTATTGAGGGCAATCTGGTTGCCACTGCCGGAGCCGTCCGGTTTGAGACCAATGATATTGTTGGAGGTGCCGCCGAAAAGGATGAGGCCCATGCCATTCGGCAGCGCGTTGGTGCCGGTGGCGTCCGTCCCGATGTTGTTGCCTTCAATCCAATTGCCCGTGGTGCCGACCCCGGATATATAAATTCCGTAACCGAAAAAGCCGGAAATGACATTGCCCGCTCCCGTGACCGCGCCGCCGATGAGGTTGCTGTTCGCGCCGGCAAAGATGATGACGCCCGCGAATGCGCTGCCCACGACGTGCGTCCCATCCGGGCTGGTGCCGATATAATTTCCCTCGACCACGTTGCCGCTGGTGGCCGGGTTGGCGAGATAAACGCCGTAGTAGTTGCCGGAAATGACGTTGCGCGCGCCGGCGACGGTGCCGCCGATGACATTGCCGGCGGTGCCAAACGGCAGGTAAATGCCGGCCAACGTGTTGGGAACGGCATTGGTGCCGGTGATGTCAGTGCCAATGTAATTGCCTTCGACGAGGTTGCCGCTGGTGTTGACGCCATTAAAGAAAATCCCGGCGGGGTTGTTGCCAGAAATGACGTTGCGCGCCCCGGCGATCGTTCCGCCGACGATGTTGTTGGTTGCGCCGCCTTCCAGGATCAGGCCGCCATAGCCATTGCCGTTGCCGATGCCATTGGTGCCGGTGGCATCCAAGCCGATGAGATTGCCTTGAACAAGATTTCCGGTGGCCACGGGATTGCCGATGTCGATGCCGTATTCACCATTGCCGGAAAGCACATTGCCCGCCCCCGCCCCGGTGCCGCCAATGAGGTTTTGGCTGCCGCCAAAGAGGGCGATGCCGCTCTTTTGATCGGCAAGAGCGGCGCTGCCGGCGGCGTTCATACCGAGGTAATTTCCGGAAATGACGTTGCCCGTCGTATTGGTCAGGTAAATGCCGTACTGGGTGTTGCCGGAAATAATGTTTCGTCCCACCGGATTGGTGCTGCCAATGGTGTTGCTGCTGGAGCCGTTGCCGATCAAAACCCCACTAAATCCATTGGCGAGCGCATTGCTGCCGGAAAAATCGGTGCCAATGAAATTGCCGAGCACGACGTTGCCGGTTGTGTTCGAGTCGGTGATGAAAATGCCGTATTGCGAATTGCCGGAGAGAACATTGCGCGCCAGCGCGTTGGTGCCGCCGATGATGTTTCCGCCCGCGCCGGCGGCGATTAAAATTCCCTGATACGCGTTCGGCGCGGCGTTGGTGCCGGTGAAATCGAGCCCAAACCAGCAGCCGGAAATGGTGTTGTTGGTCGCGTCCGGATAAAGCAGCGTCAGGCCGTTCCAGTTGAAGCCGGAGAAGGAGAGGTTTTTGATCTGGTTGCCCGCCGAGTAAATGAGCAGGCCCGTGGCGGTGCCGGGCGCGTAGGCTTCGGGAATCATCTGCGAGCCGTCCACGAAGATGAGCGGCTTGCCCGCAAAGCCCGGCTCGGTCGAACCGTCAATCACCGTGCCGCCCGCCACCAGCGGCGGCAACAGGCCGGTGAGATGGAGGTTGAAAACGCCGTTGCTGTACCCGGGGTCGTTGGTGGCGATGTTGAACCGGATGGTCGTGCCGGGATGATCGGTCGCGTAATAAATCGCCGCGCGCAAGCTGCCGGGGCCGACGTCGGCGGTGGTGGTGACGAGGTTGGTGAGCGGCACGACCGGCGGACCGTAAAGATACGCCAGCGCCGCGCGGTCACCGGGACTAAGACAATAATTGCCCATGCGAAATTGGTAGCGTGGAAAATAAGGCGGCCTGGGTTGTTGCGTGGCGAGCACGCCGAGGTTGGTCGAGCCAAAGTCCCAGCCCAGATGCATCACCGATTCGAAATCGTAAGGACCATTGGTGACGCTGGTGGGATCCACTTGAAAAAAAGACAGGTAGCCGGGCGCAACGTTGTTGGTTAGCACGGTCAAATAATTGGTCTGGTCGGGCCGGATGTTTTCGTGGGTGAACCCGAACGAGTGCCCCATCTCGTGGCAGATTTGCGCGCGGCTGAGGCTGGCGATGGTGACGATCTGGGGATTGGTGCTGGCGGAGACGTTGTCAATCCAGTTGGTGTTGTACGTGAAAAGAATCCAGCGCGCCTGATTGGTGTACGGAACGAATTTGACGTTGGCGGCCAGTTCCCATTCGCGCAGGCCATTGAAGTAGGTATTGGATTGGGCGACGGTAAGGCTGTTGGTGAATTCATACGGCACCAGGCCGCCGGGCCAGGGAACATTGGCCGGCGAGGTGCCGGCATAAAAATTTCCGGCGGAAACCCGGGCGATGGCCAGCAGCCAAAACCCGCAAACCCACTGAAAGTAAAACCAACCCCGCCCCCGGCTTGAGGCGCAACGCCGGAATCTGGCTCCCGATTGAATCACGACCGGTACCATATAACCCAAGCGAATGATTTTTTCAAGTTGAAGTTATGCACACCGGCCCCGGGGGGTCACGGGACATTGCCGGCAAACGCCGGACTTCCGCCCTCAGGCGATTCAAAAAAGGTGTGACGGCCACCGGCAAAATTGCTACCATCGTTTCATGCAAAGCGCTTCGATAAGGAAGTTGCTGCTGGCGTTGACCTTGCTGGCCGTGATCCTGTGGACCATCGTGCATTTCTACAATCAAAACGCGCAACAGACGGGGAAACTCACGCGCATCATCCTGGAACCTCAGGGGGATTTCTCCTACCACCAAACCAATATTCCGGCCGGCCGGCCGCAAGCCGCCACGCTTGACGCTGGTTCCCGGAAAACGTTACACCAGAAAGTCGAGGAATGGCTGGCATTGCATCACCGCTCCGCCGCCAGTCTGCTCGCGGCCTTTCATGTGTTGGGCGACACCAATTATTTACAGGAGGCGGCCACCAATTTTCCCAACCACGCGCAGGTCGAATGGACCATTCTGGCGCGCAACGCATTTCCCGGGGACCGTGGCCGGTGGCTGGACTTGTTCAAGGCCTCGTCGCCGAGCAACTCGCTGGCTAATTATCTGTCCGCCCAGGCCCAGTTCCAGAATGGCCAGCCCGAAGCGGCGGTCAAAGATCTGGTGGCGGCCACCGGCAAGCCGGAGTTGGAAAATTACACCCTCGAATCCCAGCTGGACGCGGAGGAGCTGTGCCAGTTTTTGGGAAAGTCGTCCTTGGAATCAACCGAGACGGCGCTGGCCGGGGCGATGGGCGACACCCTCGCGGAGCTCGCAACCCTCAAACAGCTTGCCTCGCAAATGTCCGATTTGCAAAAGCAGGAACTGAATGTCGGTGACAATACCTCGGCCAAAAATCTCGCCCAAATGGGAACGTTTCTGGGAGGCAAACTCAACAACGGGGCCAACGGGAATTACATCATCAATCAACTGGTCGGCATGGCGGTTGAGTCGATGACGCTGGCGCAACTGGACCCGAATACCGGTTGCGATTTCCTTGCCGGGGAGACGCCGGGCCAGAAATTGCAGGAACTCAGGCAACAGAAATCCATGCTGAGTGAGCTCAACAAAAGTTTCGAAGCCATCGCACCCGGCCTGACGGATGCGGAACAGGTCAGCTTCCAGGAACGGGTAAAAATCTACGGCGAAGTCGGGGCCATGCGCTGGTTGCTGCAACAACATGGCAATCCGCAAAGTGGCCAGTAACCCCAATCACGCCAACCGCCGGCGAAATTTGGCGCACGCTCCGGCCACGTCCGGCGCATTCAGAATTGCCGAAACCACACAAACCCGCCGCGCGCCGGCGGCCAGTACGTCGCCAAGATTTTCCAGATTGATGCCGCCGATGGCGAACCACGGAAGGGGGACGTTCGTGGCCGCCCAACGGACGTATTCCAGTGTCACCGGCGTGGCCGTCGGCTTGGTGCCGGTCGCGTAAACCGGTCCGATGGCAACGTAATCCGGTCCGGCGGCCAGGGCGCGCTTGGCCTGCTCCGGCGAATGGGTGGACAAACCCATTCGGAGTTCGGAGTTCGGAGTTCGGAGTTCGGAAACATGCGCATGGCCGCCGTCAAAAAAATCCTCCTGCCCCAGGTGACAAAATTCCGCGCCGGTTTCGCGCGCAATTTCCAAATGATCGTTGATGACCAGGCCAACATTGGCACGGCGGGTGATCGGCAGGATTTTTTCCGCCATTTTCCGGATTTCGGCGGGTGACGATTTTTTGGCGCGGAGCTGGATCAAGTCCGCGCCGCCGTCACAGAGTTGTTGCGCCACGACTTCCGGCGCGCGGCCCGACAAACAGGCCGTGTCCACGAACGTGTAGAGCTTGCAATCCAGGAGCGGTTTCATTCTGTAGCGGCGCTCTGTGAGCGCCGCATTTGTAGATTAACCGGCGGTCACAGACCGCCGCTACAAAAATTTCAGCGCGTCCGTTCAAAGGCGGTTCGCCAGAACCATTCGCTGCGCGACACGAACCGGACCAGGGCATTTTGCAGCGGCGGCGTGAGCATCATCCGCTGCAACCATTTGGCCCACGCCAGCCGCCGCGCAAACGCGGTGTCGCACCGGCGGGCCAGCGCCTGCCGGGTCCCTGCCCACGCCATTTCACCCCGGCTCCACGCCGCCAGCGGTTCAATGGCCATCCCGGCGGATTCGAACGCCATGGACATGCCATTGCCGGTCACGGGCGGAATCATGGTGATGGTGTCGCCGACGCAACATTCGGTGCGCGCGGCGGCGCGTTGCGGTCGCAGGGAAATTCCGGCCACCGCACAAAACGAACATTCATCGAATGCCGCCGCCGCCAGCCGCTGGTTCAACGGTGAACCGGCCGGGCCGCACAGCCATTCGCGCCAGTTTTGCGGCGTCTGCCCCTCACCCGCCCGCCGCCGAAACAATCCACAAACATTCACCGCCCCGTCATTTACCCGGCACAAGCCGACGTAGCCCCGTGGCGAAACATGCATTTCCAGATCGGCGGTCAAGCCCACATTTCGTGCGTGCGCCTTCAAGCCGAACCAGCGCGAACCGTTTTCCCCCGCTTCCGCCCGCCGCCCGGTGGCGCGGACGATGCCCTCGCCGAAATCCCCGTCGCGCCGGCGTTGGCCTTCCAGCAATTCACCGCCGAGGCGCCGGAATTCAACGGCCAGCGCGTGGTCCATCGTGAATCGCGAAAGGCAAATTGCCCGGGCCGGCAGGGCGCGCGGCGGGGCGGATTGGGTTGCCGAAAAGAATGCTGCGGTGGCGGCGTTCACGGCGCCCGCGCGCTCGAGCAATTCGCGCAAACCAAGCCGGGCGAGTGTTTCCTGACCGCGTCCGCTGATGAATTCGCCGCAAACCCGATGGCGCGGGTAGTGACCGGCTTCCCACACGGTCACCGGCACGCCGTGCTGACGCAGCCCGATGCCAAGGGTCAACCCGGCCAGCCCGCCGCCGACAATCGTGATGGGTTTTGCCGCCATACCGTTCATTCCCTGCGTTGCGCCACGAACAAATGGCTGAAAAATCCGGTGCGACGCTCGTTTAATTGCCAGTTGTGGTCCGCCGGCCACAGCGCTGAAAGTTCGCGGCCCGAAAATCCCGCGCGCACACTCACGGCCGCGTCGTGCCGGGTCACGGCATTGCAGCCGATCGCCCACAGCAGCCGGCTGCAAAACAACGGCCAGGGCGCGCGGCGCGGTTCGATGGCCACGAACAGGCGCGCGCGGCCGGCCACGGCGCGAAATAATTCCACCAGTTGCGCGTCTTCAAAATGATGGAGGAACAGATTGGCAACGACGACCTCCATGCCTGCAACGGTGGGCAGCCATCCAAAAACGTCCGCCGCCACCGCTTCCGCGTGCCAGCCGAGCGGCGTGAACGATGCCAGCGTTGGCGGACCGATGAGGTTCTGGTTGTCGAGCAGTGTCACTTTCAGGTCCGGCCAGCAGGAAGAGGTTTTTTTTGCGACGCGTAAAAAAAAATGGCCGTCGCCCGCACCCAGATCGATGATTCGTTTTGGCGCAGCCCCATTGACAGAAGTTTGCAACGTTCTGGCCATGATGGAGGCATTGCGCATCCAGGCATTGACGCGGCGCAAGTCGCGGCGGGACCACCGGGCGCGCGGATCACCCGGAGGCAGCTCATCGAGCAATTCGGGCTGAACGAGGCGGTTCATGGCAATGTGTGATTCGTGAAACGTGAGGCGTGAAGTTCGCCCGGTTTTCACGCTTCACGTTTCACGTCTTCCCCACTTCCAGCAATGCGCCATGGCAACTGAAACCCGCGCCAAAGGACGACATCCACCACAATCCATCCGGCACGGCGTCGTGCAAGGCGCGCTGCAGCACAAAATAAACGGTCGGGCTGCTGATGTTGCCGTATTCACGGAGCACGGCGGCGCTGTGGCGAACATCGGCTTCGGCCAGCTCCAGCTTGTCGCGCAGCGCGAGCAGCACGTCGCGTCCGCCGGTGTGCAAAACCCAGCCCGCGACGCGCTCGCGTTTTACGCCCGCCGTCGCCAATGATTCCGCAAACAGCCGGGCGGCTTCATCACCGGCAATCTGCGGGACTTGCATCGACAGCATGTTCCGCAACATCCCGTTTTTATGACCGAACCGCAGCGTGTCGCGCTTGTCCGGCGCGAGGCAGGAGGAGCCGAATTTCCATTCCACACGCCGCCGGTTCGACCCGGGTTTGGCGGCGAGCACGGCTGCCCCCGCGCCGTCGCCGAAGAGACAGGCGCTGATGAGCACGCCGGGATCGTCATCGAGATAAAACGCCGCGCTGCAGACCTCGACACAGACCGACAAAACCTTTTTGGCGCGGTTGGCGGCGAGAATCGCCTCGGCCGTGCGCAAATTGGGCAAGGCCGCGCCACAGCCCTGCCCGACCAGATCCAGGGAGAATACGTCCGCGCGCAGGCCGAGCCGTTCGCTCACGTAACTCGTCAGGCCCGGACACAAATAACCGGTACAGGTGCTGATGAGCACGGCATCAATGTCGGCGGGTGCGCAGCCGGCATCCTTCAGGGCGCGTTGTGCGGCTGCTGCGGCCAGCGCCGGCGCGTGTTTCGTGAAACGCGCCTGCAGTGCATCGGGCGTTAAATTGAACACCTCCGCCAGCGGGTCGAGTGCGAGGTGGCGCGTGGCGATGCCGTTGTCGCCGCAGAGCACCTTCTTGAGAATGGCATGCGAACGGGGCGCGAGTTGCGCAAACGGCTCCGCGCGCTGGAAGGCGTCCCAACAGTCACGTTGCGCATAACGCTGCGGAGGCGTGGCGGTGCCAAGTCCGATGACAAACATGGGGAAAACTAGCGCGCATTCCGGCCGCGCGCCACTTTAATGATGGGAGCGGCCGGAAAAACGGGCCGGCTTCACAAAACAAAAACGGCGGCGGAAAAAAGCTTCCGCCGCCGCGAATCGTTCAAAGATTGTTATTTCAACCCGACCAGATAGCCGAAGCGCGCGCGGAATTGTTCCGGCGTCTGTTTGACAACGGCGGCGAGCTTGGCGAGCTGTTTGGCGTTCTCGAAATCCTCGCGTTCGAGCCGGATCATGTAGGCGCGGGCGCATTCAAAGGCCTCGCCGTCCACGTTGACCTTCCGGTTTTGCATCCGGCCGGTCTTGGGATCGAGCATTTTCTCAAACGGCAGCGGGTTCATCTTGCCGTCCACAAAACTGATGATGGCCCCGTATTTTTCGGCCTCGGGCGACAGCAGGAATTTCACGGCGGCGTAACCGAGGTCGCGCGTGTACTCGGCGTCGAACGGAATCGGGTCGGCGCAGCGCAGTTCGTAGCCGAGGTCCTTGTCAATGAAGGTGGTTTTGAGACCGAGCTTTTCCAGGCGCTGATTCAACAGCTCCTTCATCAGCCGGCCAAATTCAATTTCACCGAGCCGCAGGTGGCCGTGATCATCGCGCAGGACCTTGCCGAAACGTTCCAGTTGACCTTCGGGCAGCGCCTTGATCAGTCCCTGCTCGCCCATCTCCTCGATGAGGCCTTCGGCCAGAATGACGATGCCGTTTTGCGAGCCGTCCGCCAGGCGTTTGATGATGGAACCGATGATGATGTCGCAAACCTCGTCCACCGATACCTGGCGTTTGTGAAATTCCTCCGGGATGATGACCAGCGTGGCCGCCGCCGCCTTGCCGATGCCGAGCGCCAGATGTCCCGCCGCGCGGCCCATGCTGATGATGATGTACCAGCGCGACGTGGTGCGGGCGTCCTCGGCCAGATTGCGCACGATTTCCACGCCGTAATGCCGCGCGGTTTCGAAACCGAACGTCGGCGTCGAGCCCGGCAGCGGCAGGTCGTTGTCAATCGTCTTGGGCACGTGCGCCACGTGGATTTTCCCGTTGCTGCGCTTGGCCACCTGGCTGGCGGAAAACGCCGTGTCATCGCCGCCAATCGTCACCAGCGTCGTGATGCCCAGCTGTTCAAACACCTTGAACACGTTCTGCATGCTGGTTTCGGACTTGGTGGGGTTGGTGCGTGAGGTGCCGAGAATCGAGCCGCCGCGCAGATGGATCCCGCTCACGTCGCGGATCGCCAGCGGCCGGCAATGCTGCGCCTCGCCCGCCGCGAGCCATTTGAAGCCGTCGTAAAAACCGATGACTTCATAGCCCTGGTTGATGCCTTCAATGGTGGCCGCCGCGATGACGCCGTTGATGCCCGGCGCCGGTCCGCCACCGACCAAAATGCCCAATCTGCCTCTGCTCATGTGAATGTTGTGATGGTTGGTTAAATTGACTTAAAAACGGAAACCAGCACAGGGTGCTTGGGGCCGGCAAAAAATTCAATTCCATTCTTGCCATATTCCAACCACAATTTGCCGGAATGAACCGGGCCGTTTTTCTCGACCGCGATGGAACGCTCATCGCGGAAAAAAACTATCTGTCCCGGCCGGAGGACGTGAAGATTTTTCCCGCCACGCCCGCCGGCCTGAAGCGGTTGGGCGACGCGGGCTTCAAGCTGTTCATCGTCTCGAACCAGTCCGGTGTGGGGCGCGGTTACTTCACGCTTGCCGACGTCGAGCGCGTCAACGAGCATCTTGCCCGTGAACTGGCGCGCAGCGGCGTGCGCTTCGAGAAAATTTATATCGCGCCCGAAAAACCCGGCGAACCCAGCCATGGCCGCAAACCGTCGCCGCAGTTCCTGTTCGATGCACGCGACGAATTCGGCCTGGACCTGGCGCAAAGCTATCTGATCGGTGATAAGCTCATTGATCTGGAATGCGGCTGGAACGCGGGCGTGAAAAAGAGCATACTGGTACGCACCGGTTATGGCGCGGACCTCGAACGCGAATCGCCAGGAAAAATTTCGCGGGCCCTCGTCGTGGACGATTTGCAAGGCGCGGCGGATTGGGTTTTGAATTGTAGCGGCGGTCTATGACCGTCGCAAATAAACCGGCGCTCACAGAGCGCCGCTACAGATTTTATGTGCGGCATCATTGGATACGTCGGAAAAAAAGAAGTCTCGCCCATCCTGCTCGAAGGATTGCGGCGGCTGGAATATCGCGGTTACGACAGCGCGGGCGTCGCCGTGGTGCAGGACGGCAATCTGTTCTTGCGCAAGAAAAAAGGCCGGATTGACGAGGGTCTCGCGCGCCTCTTGAAATCCGAGCCGGCGGCGGGAAGTCTTGGCATTGCCCACACGCGCTGGGCCACGCACGGGCCGCCGTCCGATGGCAATTCCCATCCGCACCTCGACCGCTCCGGCAAAATCGCCATTGTTCACAACGGCGTCATCGAAAATTACGATGCGCTCCGGGAAAAACTGCTCAAGGCCGGACACAAATTCCGCTCCGACACCGACACCGAGGTGCTCGCGCATTTGATCGGCGACTATTATGAGAAGCGGAAGAGCGAGGCAGGGGCATCGCGCCGCAATGACCGGACGGCGCAGCGCGCCGTCCCGATCCGAGAATGGCCCCAATCCGTTGACCCAGGCGGTCTGCGACGCGCTCCGCGAAGTCATCGGCACCTACGGCCTGGCGGTGGTTTGCGCCGACCAGCCCAACACCATCATCGGCGCCCGGCGCGGGTCACCACTCATCATTGGCATCGGCAAAGGTGAAAATTTTCTGGCCAGCGACGCCAACGCCTTTGTCGGGGCGGCGCACACGAAAAAGGTTGTTTACCTTAACGACTACGACGTGGCCACCATCACGCCCGAAGGTTTCGACGTGATTAATCTTGGCGCCGACACCGCCAACGTCCAGATCAGCAATCTGGAATTCAGCCAGGAAGACGCCGTGCGCGGAAAATACGAGCACTTCATGCTCAAGGAAATTTTCGAGCAGCCGCGCACCGTGGAAAATGCCCTGCGCGGCCGCGTGGACAAGGAAGGCGCCACCGCGAAATTCGGCGGGTTGAACCTGACGGCGGCGCAGTTGCGTTCCGTCGAACGCATCATCATTGCCGCGAGCGGCACAAGCTGGCACGCGGCGCTGGTGGGCGAGTATTTGATTGAGGAACTCGCGCAAATCCCGGTGGAGGTCGAGTTTGCGCACGAATTTTGTTATCGCAACGCGCCGCTGGAACGCGACACCGTGTTGCTCGTCATCTCGCAATCCGGCGAGACCGCCGACACGCTCGCCGCGTTGCGCGAGGCCAAGCGCCGGGGCCACCGCGCACTCGCCATCGTCAATGTTGTCGGCAGCACCATCGCGCGCGAATCCGACGGCGGCATTTACATGCATGCCGGCCCGGAAATCGGCGTCGCCTCGACCAAGGCGTTCGTTTCCACGCTGACGGTTTTGTCGTTGCTCGCCGTGCATCTGGGCCGGACGCGGCTGCTTTCCGCGCATCGCGCGCGGGAAATTTTGCACGCGCTCGAAGCCGTGCCGAAACAGCTTGAAGCCATCCTGGCGCAAAATGACGTGTTCAAGAAACTCGCCCGGAAATATGCCCGGGCCGAGGATTTCTTTTTCCTGGGCCGCGGCTATACGTTTCCGATCGCGCTGGAAGGCGCGCTCAAGCTGAAGGAAATTTCCTACATCCACGCCGAGGGCTATTCGGCGGCGGAAATGAAACACGGCCCGATTGCGTTGATTGACCCGAAGACGCCGACGGTTTTTGTGGTGCCGCAGGATTCGATGTATGACAAGACGATGGCGAACCTGGCGATGATTCGTGCACGCAATGGCCCCATCATTGCGCTGGCCACCGAAGGCGACAAACAAATCAAGAAAGTGGCCGACGACGTGATTTACCTGCCGAAGGCGCTGGAACCGATTTATCCGATTCTGGCCGCCGTGCCGTTGCAACTGTTCGCGTATCACATCGCCGTCGCGCGCGGCTGTGATGTGGACAAACCGCGCAACCTGGCCAAGAGCGTGACGGTGGAGTGACTCATTTCAACAACGCCTCCGCGTGTTTGCGGGCGGCGTCATTCTGGCCGCCCAGCATCCGCGCCAGTTCCGTGATGCGCTCTTTCCGGCCCAGCAAGTGAATCTCGGAAATCGTCCGGCCGTTCCTGACCTCCTTGTTCACCACGTAATGCGCATCCGCGGGCGCAGCGACTTGCGGCAGATGGGTGATGCACAAGACCTGCCGCCTGGCCGCCAGCTGTTTCATTTTTTCACCGACGGCATGGGCCGTTTCACCGCCGATGTTGGCATCCACTTCATCGAAAACCAGCACGGGGATTTCGTCTTCGGCGGCCAGGACCGTTTTGAGGGCCAGCATCACGCGCGCCATTTCGCCTGAAGACGCAATGGCCCGCAACGGTTTGGCCGGCTCGCCGGGATTGGGCGCAAATTGAAATTCGATTTCGTCAAAACCAGTCTGTTTAATCGTGGCCGCCGACGTGAGGAGGCTCTGACCATCTGTTGATTTGAGCCTCGTTATCTCGGCGGCTACCGGCTGAATGGCCACATCAAACTTGCTTTGCTGGAATCCCAGGTCGTCAAGCTGTTTGCCCACGGCCCTGGCCAGGGGCGGAATCACCTTGCGCCGGGCATCGGAAAGCTTTTGGCCCGCGCGCAAAATGTCCGCGTCGAGCGTTTGTAATCCGGCATTGAGGCGTGCCAGTTCCGCGTCGCGACTTTCCAGCGACTGCAATTTCTGTTTCGCCGCGCTGCCAAAGGCGACGATTTCGGCGGGCGTCGCGCCGTATTTGCGCTTGAGCGAATGAATCAGGTCCAGCCGCCCTTCGAGTTCGGCGAGTCGCGCGGGATCCACGTCCACTTTTTCGGCATAACGCGAAAGGCCGGTCTGCAATTCGCGCAACGTGCCGATGGCCTGGGCGTGCAGTGCGGCCAGGGTCGCCGCGCCGGGATCCACCCGCTGCAATTCCTGCAACGCGCGGCCCACGGCGCCGGCCTGCGTGAGCAATGAATCCTCGCTTTCACTCAAGATGTCGATGGCGGCCTGGCTCAATTGCAGCAGTTTCGCCGCGTTGCTGGCGCGGTTGAATTCCTGTTCCACCTGCCCGTCTTCGCCCGGCTGCAGGCGCGCGCCGTCGATTTCGCGGACCTGAAAGCGGAGCAGGTCCAACTGCTGCGCGTAGGTTTTTTCATCCACAATCAGCGCGGATTTTTCGGCGGCCAGCGCGGCGCGGCGGCGGACGAGTTCGCCGAACGCTTCGCGTTCCTTTTCCAAACGGCCAAAGGCGTCCAGAATCAAAAGCTGCTTCGCGGGATGGAGCAGGGATTGATGATCGTGCGGGCCGTGGAGGTCCACGAGCCATTCGCCGATCGCCGCCAGCGTGTTCAACGTGGTGGGCGAACCGTTGACGAACTGGCGGTTGGTCCCGTTGACGGAAAAGGTCCGCTTGAGGACGAGCTGGCCATCCTCGCATGGTTCCAGGCCGTTTGCTTCGAGGAATTTTTTAAGCGGTGTTCGGAGTCCGGTGACATCGAACACCGCCTCCACGGAACAGCTCTCCTCGCCGGAGCGGATGAGCGTGCGGTCGGCGCGTTCGCCGAGGACGAGATCGAGCGCACCGATGATGATGGATTTGCCCGCGCCGGTTTCGCCGGTGATGACGTTGCAACCGGGCTGGAGTTCCAGCGTGAGGTCGGTCACGAGGGCGAGATTTTTAATGCGCAGCGTCGTCAGCATCTGCCAAATGTTAACCACAGATGGACACGGATGAACACGGATTTTTCAGATCAACGCGGGAACGCGCCGTGGCAAAAAGAAAATGGCGCTGAAGCTGGAATGCGAGCGTGGCCGCACCGTGAACCGGCCGGGAAATCTGGCCAAGCGCGTGACGGTGGAATAAGCTCGTTCCTTTGGCATGAACAAACGCGCGCTCATCAAAAAGATCGTGGCCCGGCTGGCGGACGAACTGGAGGTCTATTTCCGGGCGGCCCGGGCCTCGCGCGCGGAAGCCACGCACGAGCAGAGCAAGGCCGAGAACAAATACGACACCCGCGGGCTCGAAGCTTCCTATCTGGCCCGGGGCCAATCCCGGCAGGCGGTGGAAATACAGGACGCCATCGCCGCCTTCGAAACGCTGGACGCGCGCCGGTTCGGGGCGGGCGAACCCATTGATGTCGGGGCCTTCGTGGAACTGGAATTGAACTCGGAAAAAACGGCTTACTTCATCGGTCCCCGGGCGGGCGGCACGGAGGTGCTGCATGACAAACGGGAAGTGCTGGTGATTACCCCGCAATCCCCGTTGGGCGAACAGCTCCTGGGCCGGAAACAGGGCGAGGTCCTGAAATTGAAACTCGCCGGCGCCCAAAACCAATATCGGGTGACGGTGGTGGCCTAAGTTCTCCGGCTCGTTGTTTGCGCGTTTCCTTGCGGCATTATCTGCATTTCATCCGAGGCCAAATTTTGGTGCGTTTCTGATAAGTCATGGTTAGCCGCAAGGCTGGCATAGAGCCGAGATTGAGGCCATGTCCAGTGAAGCTGCCGCTTCCCCTGCCGTTCCTCCGGTCCCCGCCGCCGTTCCGGGCAGCGCCATTTCGTTGCTGGGCGTGGATTACGTGCACATGAAAACCAAGGACGGGGGCGACCTGTATGTGACGCAGTTTCGGGGCGCCGTTCTGGCAGAATTTACTGCCGGAAAACTGGTACGCGCCGGAATGGTTCGAGACCAAACGCAAACGGCTGGAAGGCACCAGCACGGTTTACAAGGTCCCCACGCGCCGGGTGAACGGCGTGACGCTGTCGCTGGTCGTGAAATGGTCGCGCGTCGGCGAGGGCGTGCCGCTCGACACGCTCACCTTCAACAAGTTCATCCACGCCGAGTTCAACAGCCCGTTCGAGGAATTTTCGCTGCTGATGGAGTTGCGCCAGGGCGAGGCCGGGCCGCCGGGCATCCGGCTCCGGACGCAAAAGCCGCTGGCGATTTACATGCCGTCCGAGCGGTTGCAACTCTGGCAGACGGGCCGGTCCGAGGACAAAATCCGGGCGAAGGTGGTCCGGCATCCGGGCGTGGAGATTGACATTCTCCGGCAATACGTCGTGCTATACGGCTGGGTCAAGGGCCTGGACGCGGTGGAGTCGGCGGAGTATCTCAAATTGCACGACCCGGAGCGTGCCGAGTTTCTCGCCCGGATCACCTGCCTGGCCACGCACGAGTTGTGGCAGAAGGGTTACCGGGTCATTGACATGAAACCCGCGCACGTCATTTTACGGTCGGGCCGGGACCAGTCGCTGTTGCGTGACCGGAACGGCCAGCTCGCGTACGCGCTGGTGGATTATGAATTGCTCGAGCGCACGCCGGAGCATGAACAGTCGGTGCGCAGTGCCAATCGCCAGATTTATCTCAAGCACATGGCGCGGCGGTTCGAGGCGGACGCGGCCAAGCCGCTGCCCGCCCATCTCAAGGCGGCCAAGGTGATGGGGGTGGATTACGTTTTCGGCCGGGCCGAGAGCACGGGTGGTTTGCTGTGGGTGGTGGGCAAGGACCCCGATTTGTTCAATTATTTCCTGCCCGAACGCTGGCGGCGCACGCCGAAGAAGAAGCTGTCCTCGCAGAACCAGGTTTTCACGACGTTCACCAAGGACAACATCAATCTGGTGTGGCGGGTGTCGCGCATGGGCGACCCGCCGTGGCTGGCCGATCCGGGAAGCAACCAGGACGCGGTCCGCGAACACGGTTTCAACAGCCCGTTCGAGGAGTTTGCCTTCGCGCTCGAGCTGAGCCGGCACGGTGTTAAGACGATTTATCCCCGCGCGATTTACATGACCGGCAGCAAGCGCGAACCCGACCAGCCGGCGGTCGACGAACGGCGTTTTATCGAACTGGCGGAGTTGCTGACCCCGGATGGCGAACCGGCCTTGCGGAAAGGCTGCAATTACATCACGGTCTGGGGCTACTGGAATGGACCGGATGAACTGCTGGCGGCCCAGGATGACTACCATTACACGGCGATGAATGCGAAGCACGCGTGCGCCAATCATCTGATTTCGGCGCAGGTGGTGGAGGAGTTGATGCGGGCGAAGGCCGGGAAACTGGCCCAATGCGGACTCGAAGACCTGAATCTCAAGCCGGCTCATTTGTTAATTTCCTTTGATCCCGGACAGGAACTGGTGCTCGATGCCAGTGGCAAACCTGAAGTGCGTCTCTGCAATTTTGAACTTGTCCGCCGGCGACCGGGTTGAATCGCAACCCAGTGGGGAACTCCACGACGGGTTGGTCACGGTTGAGCCACGGCTGGCAATTGGGCAGCCACTTTAAATTTTTCCCCTGCTCCGATTTGGGTCAGGAATAAAAAACGTTGTCTTGATTCCGGATACTTTAATAACGGATTACGCCGCCTAGGCAAAAAGCTGAGGCCGGCCTAAGCCTTTGCCTCAGACGTTACTCTGACGATTTCAACCACTTAGGTTTTTGGTCGCATGGCTCGTCGGCGGGTCACTTCGTTTCCTTGGCACAAGCTTTGCAATCCCCCCGCCCGTGACCGGCCATAAAACCCGGTCACGGTTGTAAAGACGTAATTTGTAAAGACGTAATTCGTAATGGGAAACAAAGTGTTGAATTTTTGCAAGGGCCTGGCGACAGCCGGCCTGAGATCCCGGTGGCCACTGACTTCAATTTCCAGCCTGGTCACATTCTGCTTTTACCACTGCCTGCGCGCCCAAGCCGAAGACCAGATCGGTTATCGCTTTGAGCAATATCGGGAGGACAACGGGCGAATGGGCGTTGAGACCGACTCCGTTATTTTTGACCTACAGCCCAAAAGCTGGCTGACCCTGCAAGGCGAAGGGGTTTATGACGCCATATCCGGGTTTACGCCGACGGGATCTCCGCCGCCCAACACCATCACTTTCATTGGAAGCCCGCCGCCGTCGGGCGCGTCCAGCTCTTCCGTGCCGCTTTCGCACATGGAAGACGCCCGGGAATCGGGTTCGTTGGGCGCGACGTTGAGCTACAAGAATAATCGGTTGACGCCCCAGATCTCGTTCAGTGGGAAAGTGATTATCATCTCACGCGGCTTGTCGTTCAACTACTCGGCGGACTTCAATGACAAGAACACCACCTTTAATCTGGGCTGGTCCCATGATTGGGACAAGGTTCTGCCGCACGGCTTCCTGTTCCAGGAAGCCACCAAAAACTCGGAGGAAATCCTGATCGGGGTCAACCAGTTGTTGAATCCCAAGGCGGTGCTGACGGCGAATTTCACCTTCGGTCATGCTGCGGGTTATTTAAATGACCAATACCGCGGGGTGCTGTTCGACGATGAAATCCAAGGGGATCCCATCACGCCCGCGCTGGAACCCGAACACCGGCCCGGGGACCGTGAACGCTTACATTGGCTATGTTTCGCTGACGCAGGCGGTGACGCCGGTTAATGCCAGCGTGGAGGTTTCCTACCGCTTCGCCCATGACACCTTGGGGTGATTCCCATAACGTCCAGATCGCCTGGTATCAGAAGCTGGGCAAGCACGTCGTGTTATCGCCCATGTTCCGGTATTATTATCAGAACGCCGCCTTTTTTACGTCGTCCGACTTCCCGACTACAACACCCGCCCGACCTATTACTCTGCCGATTACCGGCTTTCCAACATGGAAACCTTCGCGGCCGGCCTGAGTCTCAATTGGAAAATCCGCGACTGGCTTTCGTTGGATCTGGCCTACCAACGGTACGTGATGAAGGGGTTGGACGGCATCACGTCACAATCGGCTTATCCCTCGGCAAACATGTTCACCCTCGGCGCACGCATATGGTTTTAACCGCTCCCGATTCAACGCCAACCGTCCAGGCCCGGGTCAACCGCTCGGCGCACGGCACGGTGGAGAAGGGATTGCATCAGCTTTCCTTTCACGCGATGAGCACGATCTGTCGCGTGCATTTTCAAACGCCGGACGCCGCCCGGGCGCGGGATTTTCAGACCGAAGTCTTGCAATGGGTGGGCTGGTTTGAAGCGCGTTACTCGCGGTTTATTCCGGACAGTCTCATCAGCCGGATCAACGCCGCCGCCGGCAAGGAATGGGTGGAGGTGGATGCGGAGACCGACGCGCTGTTCAATCTCTGCCAGGAAATGGTTTTCTTCACGCACGGCGTCTTTGACCTGACCTCGTTGCCGCTGATCCGGCTTTGGAACTGGAAGACGCGGCCGCCGGTGATCCCGGCCGATTCCGCCATCCGGGAGGCGCAGGAACTGGTGGGCTGGGGCAAGGTCCAACGGCGGCCCCGGGCGATTTTTCTGCCCCGGGAAGGGATGTGCCTGGATTTGGGCGGCATCGGCAAAGAATACGCCGTGGACCGGGTGCTGACCATGGCGCTCCAACGCGGAATCAACAACGTGATGGTGGATTTTGGGCAGGACGTGCGCGTGCATGGCGAAGCGCCCGAACGCGGCGCGTGGCACATCGGTTTGCAGGATCCGAAAGACCTGAGCCGTTGCTGGACCGGCGTGGCCGTGAACAACCACGCGGTGGCGACTTCGGGCGACGGGGTCCGGCACTTTTTCCACGAAGGCCGGCGTTACGGGCACATCCTGGACACGCGCACGGGTTATCCCGTCAACAACGGAGCGCTTTCCGTGACGGTCATCGCGCCGCACTGCACGTTCGCCGGGGTTTTGTCCACAGCGGCTTTTATTTTGGGAGCCAAAGCAGGGATTGAAATGATGCGCCTTTGTCCGGGCGTCGAAGGTTGCATCACCACTGAAACCACCCGGAACCAAACGAGAGGATTCCATGCGTACACAACATCATAAATCATTGGTCGTCCTGCTGGCGCTGGCCGCCGGTTGTTGGACGAACTTCAGCCCCTGCGCCCGGGCCGACGGCATCAAGGTGGGAGACACCATGCCGGATCTGGCCGCCGCCCAACTGGAAGGCAAACTGCCCGACGCCCTCAAGGGCAAGGTGGTCCTGCTGGATTTCTGGGCCTCCTGGTGCGACCCCTGCAAACAGTCGTTCCCGGCCATGGAGGAACTGCAGAAGCAATACGGTCCGCGGGGATTCGTCGTCATCGCGGTGAACGTGGATGAAAACCGGTCCGACATGGAGGATTTCCTCAAAACGCATACCGCCGGCTTCACCGTCGTCCATGATGCCGCCCAGAAGCTGGTGGCGGAGGCGGGAATCGCGACCATGCCCAGCTCATTCCTGGTGGATCAATCGGGCCGGGTCCGCTTTGCGCATGCCGGTTTTCACGGCGAGGAAACCAAAAAGGAATACCGGCAGGAAATCGAATCGCTGCTCGGGAAATAGTTTGTCCATGAAAACAAAATTCATCCCGGCGCTGCTCCTGGCGGCCGGGCTGGCGGCCACCACCGGCTGCCAGCACGTCCGGCCCTGGCAACGCGGAACCCTGGCCGACCCCATCATGCGCGCGGATCGTGATCCCCTTGGAACGGGGGAAAGTGAACACGTCTATTTTTCGCGCGAGGACGCCTCCGGCGGACGCGGGGTGGGCGGCGGCGGGTGCGGATGCAACTGAATTAAAATTATGAAAATGTATTTACGAACCATTCTGTTTTTAACCGGCCTGTGCCTGATGGCCTCACTGGCAGTCCGGGCCAACCCGCCCACCAGTCCCTTCGGTGTGACCGCCAGCATGGAGCCGGGCGCCGGAGCGCCGATGGTGCGGCTGGATTTTGTGGTGCCGCCCGGCCTGGTGCTGTACCCGGACCGCCTGCATTTTGAAACGGCCGATGGCAGGGTCCTGACCCCGTTGACGATGCCGGAACCCGTGCTCCACCGGAGTGAAGTCACGGGCCAGGAAAAGCTGGTTTATGACCGCCCGTTCAGCGCGGAACTGAAGCTCGATTCAGTCCTGCCGGTGAATCTGGTGGTAAAATTCCAGGGCTGCAGCAACTCGGCCTGTTATTTTCCCGACCGGCGATATTTTACGATTACCTCGGCCACCACGGTGGCCCAAACCGGCGCTCCCGCCGCCGCGCCCGCTGCCAGCGGTGGATTGCCGGTCGTCAGCGCCGCCGGCTGGCGGAGCGCCGCCGGGAATTTCAAGGTGGCCGCCCGCGAGACGGGCTATGTTTCCAAGGGCAGCTTTGTGGATTTTCTGCAAAACGCCAGGACGGGCCATGCCGCGACGGAAGGGGTGATGGACCGGTTTCAGAAACTGGGATTGGCGACCACGCTCCTTTTCATTCTGCTGGGCGGCATCGGACTGAATCTCACGCCCTGCGTGCTGCCGCTGATACCAATCAATCTGACCATCATCGGCGCGGGCGCGCGGGCCAGTTCGCGCGGGCGCGGCTTTGCGCTGGGGGCGGTGTATGGCGGCGGCATGGCACTGGTGTATGGACTGCTCGGGTTGGTGGTGGTGTTGACCGGTTCCAAGTTCGGCACCTTGAATTCCTCGGGCTGGTTCAACCTGGGCATCGCCCTGATTTTCGCCGTGATGGCGGCGGCCATGTTTGATTTTGTGAACATCGATTTCTCCCGGTTCCAAGGCGGCGCGGGCACATCGGGCAAGGCCCGAAAGAGCCAGTTCATCCTGGCCTTCAGCATGGGGGTGGTGGCGGCGTTGATGGCGGGTGCGTGCGTGGCGCCGGTGGTGATTTCCGTATTGCTGTTATCGGCGCATTTGTATGGCGCGGGCATGGTGGCCGGGTTGTTGCTGCCATT
The DNA here is from genome assembly GCA_963762585.1 of uncultured Verrucomicrobiae bacterium. Classification (GTDB taxonomy): domain Bacteria; phylum Verrucomicrobiota; class Verrucomicrobiia; order Limisphaerales; family UBA11358; genus UBA11358. Next base: position 72,560 of record CAVXLF010000001.1, on the reverse strand, counting down.
TCTGCTTGGCCTGGGCATGGCGTTGCCGTGGCCCTTCGCCGGCGCGGGTCTGAGTTTGTTGCCGAAGCCGGGCAAATGGATGAAATGGGTCAAATACTCATTTGGGGTGCTGATCCTGCTGTTCGCCGTTTATTACGGGTATCTCGCCAGCAACCTCTTCCTCGTCCGCCATGGTTTGACGGTGTTTGCCCGAAGCCAGTCCGCTTCCGTACCGGCGGCCTCTCCGTCCGATGAATCCCTGACCCGGGCCTTGCAGGCGGCCCGCACGCAGGGCCGCCCCGTGTTCATCGATTTTCGGGCCAGCTGGTGCAAAAATTGTGAGGCAATGGATGCCGTCGTCTTTCCCGCCACGGAGGTCAGGCAACAGCTCCAAAATTTCGTCGTGGTAAAATATGACGCGGAACAGCCGAACGAATTGCCGGCCAGGGCGGTTCTGGATTATTTCGGCGTGATGGGTCTGCCCACCTACGTCGTGCTCAACCCGAACAAGCAATAATTTATTTCCCATGTCCCAGCTCCCTTCCACCCTTCGAACCCGGTTGAACCGTCTGATGGGAACGCGCATTCTGCCGGTCCTGCTGGCCGCCGTGTTGCAGTTGATGCCGATGTTGCGGGCGGTCGTCTCTTCGCAGTCGCAGGCTTTTACTCCGTCAAATTGGGCGTACGTGTTCAAGGTGGCGGGCGGGGTGGTGGCGTTCCTCGGCAGCTACCATGCCGTGTCCGGCGTCACGGCCATTGTGACGCCGTACACCGTCAACGCCCAGGTGGGCTTGCCCTACAGCCGGCAGCTGACCACGAGCGGTCAGACCGCGCATTCCTGGAGCGCCAACACCGCGACCAATGGCAGTGCGGTTTTCCCCCTGACACCCGGTCTATGGTTGACCAATTCCAACGGGAAGATTGGCGGTACGCCCACCGTGGCGACGACGAGCAACATCACCATCAGCGCGTGGGAGAATAGCGGCAACAAGGGAGCTTCCGTCTTTGCCCTCTTCACGTTTACGATCACCAATGGCACGGGACCCATTATCGGTCCGTCGATCCTGACGCAACCGCAAGGCCAGACCAATTATGTGGGCGACACCGCCAATTTCACGGTGACAGCCTCCGGGACGGCGCCGTTGAATTATCAATGGCAATTGAACGGCGCACCGATCCCGGGCGCGACGGCCAGCAATCTTGCGTTGCCAAACGTGCAGACCAGCAATTCGGGAACTTATTCCGTGGTGGTGACCAACGTCGCCGGAACGGCAACGAGTTCCAACGCGCTGCTGACGGTGCTGGTTCCCATGGCGGATGTCGCTGTTTTCTGCAGCGGCCCGGGCAGTGTGGCACCCGGCACCGCCCTGAACTACACGATTACCGTTACCAACCTTGGTCCGCTCACGGCGAGCAATGTGGTGGTGATGGACACCCTGCCCGCTGCCGCCGCCTTTTCCAGCGCCAGCAACGGGGGCGTGGCTGGCAGCGGCACCGTCACCTGGCCGGCCATGGCCGCGCTGGTTGCCGGTGGGACCGCCAGCTATACGGTCACGGCCATCGCACCGGCCAATGGTTTGCTCACGAACAACGCCTCGGCGACCTCCAGCACGGCGGACCCCAATGCGGCCAACAACAACGGCACGGCGACCAATTCACAGGTCATCACGACCGTGACGCCCTTGGCGGACGTGGTGACCACGTGCAGCGGGCCGGCAGTGGTTGGCCCGGGAGCGACCTTCAGCTACTCCGTCATGGTAACGAATCTGGGTCCTTCGACTGCGAGCAACGTGGTGGTGATGGACGCCCTGCCGGGCGCGGCCGCGTTCGTCAGCGCAACCGGGGGCGGCGTGAACCACAGCGGCGTGATCACCTGGCCCACCTTGGCCGTCCTGCCCAGCGGCGGGACGACAAACTTTACCGCGACGCTGACCGCACCCGCCGGCGGTTCGTTGACCAATTCCGTGTCCAGCACTGGCTCGGTCACGGATCCGGTTCCCGCCAACAACAACGGCACCGCAGCGGCAGCGAGGGTGATTACCGCCGTCGGCGCCCAGGCGGATTTGATGGTCTTCAATTCGGGCCCTCCCCTTGTCCTGGCGGGTTCCAATCTGACCTACACGATTAGCGTGACCAATGTCGGGCCAACCACAGCCACGAACGTAGTGGTAAGCGATTCCCTGACCACGAACGTTGTGTTTGCAAGCGCCTCCAATGGAGGATTGCTTTCCGGTGGCGTGGTGAACTGGCCGATCCTGCCTGCCCTGCCGGTTGGCGGGGCGGACAGTTTCACCGTGACGGTCACGGCGCCGGCCGCCGGTTCGTTTACCAATTCGGCGGCGGCCACTTCCGCCACGCCCGATCCCATTCCGGCCAACAACAACGGGACTTCAACCAATTCGCAGGTGGCCACCACCGTGGCCGCCTCGCAGGGACAATTCGGAATTTCCATCAATGCCTCCATTACCCAAAACTTGCAAACCGGCCTTTTCGAGCAATCCGTTGCCGTGACCAATACCGGCGCCATCACCGCCGCTGCGATAAAACTTTACGTGCAGGGACTGCGCAGTGGCGTGCAGCTTTACAACGCCGCCGGCACGGACGCCACCGGGCCTTATGTGCAATACAACGCACCGTTGAACCCCGGACAGGAGGTCACCTTCGTGCTCGAGTTTTATGTTCCCGACCGCGGTTCATTCACCGACACCTTCCAGGCCGAAGCGATTCTGCCGGCGGCCAGCAGTCCGGTCTCCGGCGGTTTTGCCATCAGCCGTTCATTTACGGATACCCGCATCCCGGGTTCGCCGCGTCTCGTCATCGAGTTCGCCACCGTCCCGGGCCAGACCTACACCGTGATCTACAGCGATGACGGGATGGTCACCTGGCTGGTGGCCACGCCCTCCATCACGGCGACGGCCACGGTCACCCAATGGTACGACGATGGCCCCCCCGAAACCATCAGCAGCCCCTTTTCGGGAGGAAGCCGGTTTTACCGGGTGATTGCCGGACCGTAGCGCCTCGAACCCGAACATGAAGCACGAACATTCCATTCCGCTCAGTCTCTTCGCCTCGGCGTTGCTGGTTCCCGCCGTCATCGCGGACGACCAGGTCGAAACGAACAGCTTGAATCATTTTCGATTTGTTCCCCGGGCCGCCTTTGGCATCAACGCCCGGTTCCGGAATGTCGGCAATCTGTCTTTGAGTCCCGCCGGCCGGACCACTCCGAACGGCAATGCCTACAATTATAATGACGGCTATGTCCGGACCGACGTGAGCGGCAACGCCGGCGGCCACACCTGGTATTGGGGCTATGACAGTTCAAGTCAAATTTCCGGAAACACGATTCTGATGCATCAGACGGCGGCTTCCGGAAACTGTCTCGTCCTCGGACGGCACGGATTTGTCCAATCCCGGTTGGGGTGGCGAACTGATTTACGATCGTGAACTCGGCTCTCGTGGCGCCGTGTGCTATGGACTCGAAGCGGCCCTTGACTACGCGAATCTTTCCCTGCGCGCCGGTGGTTCCGGCACCGGTGATATCATCCAAACGACGGATGCATATGCGTTTGGCTCGGGAACAACTCCGCCGGCAGCCCCCTATCAAGGCACCTTTAACGGTCCGGGATTTCTCCTTGGTTCGTCCCCCGCCAGCTCGTCCACCACCGTCATGACCGGGGCGGCGAACATCATGACCACCCAACGGCTCGACGCAAACATCTGGGGAATGCGGCTGGGGCCCTATCTTGATTTTCCCGTGGACGAGCGGGTGGATTTGTCATTATCCGGCGGCGTGGACCTGGCGCTGATGGGCGCCTCGGCCTCCTGGACGGAAATCGTAAACCTGAGCGGCAGCGGACCCCTGAGCGCATCCGGCGGTGGCCACGATCTGGCCTTTCTTTGGGGAGGCTACGTTGGAGCAAACCTGTCCTGGCAACTATCAAAACATTGGGACGCGGAAGCCGGTGGCCAATATCAATACCTGGGTATTTACCGGCATACCTTTGACGGTAGTGAGGTGGAATTGAACCTTACCAAGTCAATCTTAGTCACTTTGGGCATCAGCTACAGTTTCTAATCGTTATTTCCTTCCAATTCCGGTCATGCGCGGTGTTGAAGTAATTTGAGCGCAATCCCTGGCTGCGCAGGATTTTTTGAAAGATTATCCCTCTGCCTCCGTATTCTAAAAAAATTGTGATTACCAATGAAGAACATCGTCGCAACATGAAGCGAATTGCAAAAGTCATCGAAGAAATCAATGTTCAACTAACCAAAGAGGGGATACGGCTTAAACACTTGCAAGCCCAAGTTCAAACAAAGCAGAAAACTGTCCGGTCTTCCAAATCAAAACGAAAAAAACTCAAATAAAGCTGCCGGAACAAATCCGTTCACACACGGCTGGCATAATCTAGCAAGCCATGACCCATACTAATGCCAAGTCATTCATTGATTGGAGATTACTGTTTTATCCGCCGTCATAAGACATATGGGTGTAACAGTTTTGTAACAGGACTGTCGAATTTGGCTGATTTGTGCTATAGTCAGGGCGTGAGCATTTTACTATTTGCGCTGCCATTTGCCGTGGCGCTGGTTTTTGCCTTTCTGACCTTCCGCGAGGAAAGTCGTTAAGCTGTCGCTGACGGGCCAATAATTTCAATCTTCGCAGCCGGGGAAAGATGGCTGCTTTCCGTTTTTGATCTCATGATGGTGGCCAGTTCTGGGGCGCTCGAAACCAAAGGGTTCCTGTGCCTGACAACCAGGAAACATCCATGTGCCGCTTCATAAAAATCTGTGTTTCATCCGGGTTTCATCTGTGGCTAAATGGGCCGCGTGAAAATCGTCGGCATCGTTCCCGCCCGGTACGCCTCGACACGGTTCCCCGGCAAGCCGCTCGCCCGCATCGCCGGCAAACCGCTGATTCAGCACGTCGTTGATCAATGCCAGAAGTCGGGCTCGTTAAGCGAGGTCATCGTGGCCACGGACGATCCGCGCATCGCCGCTGTGGCGAAGAAATTTTGCCGGGTGGAAATGACGCGCCCGGAACACCCCAGCGGCACGGACCGCATCGCGGAAGCGGTCGCCCGTTGCGACTGCGACGCGGTCGTGAACATTCAGGGCGACGAACCGCTGATGGATCCGGCGGTGATCGACGCGGTCGCCGGCGCCCTGGCGCAAAATGAAATGTCCACCGCCGCCACCCCTGTCAAAAATCCCGCCGAATACGACAATCCGAACGTCGTAAAAGTCGTTGTCAATGCCGCCGGCCGCGCGTTATACTTTTCCCGGCGCACGATTCCGTATTTGCGCGAGGCCGCCAGCGGTTCGGTGAGCGAACAGTTGGCGGCGTTTCCTTTTTTGAAGCACCTCGGCATTTACGGGTACCGGCGCGAAACGCTGCTGCGGCTGGTGAAATTCCCGGTGTCGCCGCTCGAAGCTGCGGAGAAGCTGGAACAGTTGCGCGCACTGGAAAACGGCATTCCGATGGCCGTCGTGAAAGTGGCTTACGACAGCGTGGGCGTGGACGTGCCGGAAGATGTGCAGCGGGTCGAGGTAATTTTAAAAAGGTTTTAGCCGCAGATTAACTCAGCGGGGCACAGATTTTTGAAAAGTGGCGGAAGATTTCTTATCGGTGTGAATCTGTGGCGGAAAAAATAAAATGAAATTCATATTTGTAACGGGTGGCGTGGTGAGTTCATTGGGCAAGGGCCTGACGGCGGCCTCGCTCGGCACGTTGCTCGAAAACCGCGGCCTCAAGGTCGTGCTCCAGAAATTCGATCCCTACCTCAACGTGGACCCCGGCACGATGAACCCGTACCAGCACGGCGAGGTTTATGTGCTCGATGACGGCGCGGAAACCGACCTCGACCTCGGCCATTACGAGCGGTTCACGAATTGCAAGCTGACGCGGATGAACAACCTGACCAGCGGTCAGGTGTATCAAACCGTTCTGAACAAGGAACGCGAAGGCCGGTACCTCGGCAAGACCGTGCAGGTCATCCCGCATGTCACCGACGAAATTAAAAACCGCATTCATCTGCTCGCCGAGCAAAGCAAGGCGGACGTCGTCATCACGGAAATCGGCGGCACCACCGGCGACATTGAAGGGCTGCCGTTTCTGGAGGCGATCCGCGAATTTGCGCTCGAAACCGGCTACAACAACGCGATTTTCATGCACGTCACCTACGTGCCGTTCATCAAGGCCGCCGGCGAATTGAAGACCAAGCCAACGCAGCAATCCGTCGCCAAGCTGCGCGAAATCGGCATTACGCCGCATTTGCTGGTCTGCCGCTGTGAAAAGCCCCTGGACAAGGAGCTGCGCCAGAAAATTTCCATGTTCTGCAATGTGCCCGTCGAGGCGGTCATCGAGGAAAAAGACGTGGACCATTCGATTTACGAAGTGCCGTTGATGCTCCAGCGCGAGCGCGCCGACGACCTCGTTTGCCGCCTGCTGGATTTGCATACGCCGCCGGCGAACATGACGCATTGGCAGGAAATCATCCGCAAGCTCATCGCCCCGCAACATCGTGTGCGCGTCGGCGTGGTCGGGAAATACATCGGTCTACAGGACGCCTACAAATCGGTCTATGAAGCGATCATCCACGGCGGGGTCGGCAACGATTGCGGCGTGGAAATCGTCCAGGTGGACGCCGAGGAAATTGAAAAGCAGGGCGCCGAAAAAACGTTGAAAGGGCTGGGCGGCATTCTTGTGCCGGGCGGGTTCGGTGAACGCGGCATTGAGGGAAAAATCCTCGCCGCGCAATACGCCCGCGAAAATAAAATTCCCTATCTCGGCCTCTGCCTTGGCATGCAAATCGCCACGATTGAGTTTGCGCGGAACGTATTGAAGCTGGCCAAGGCGCACTCGACCGAGTTCGAGCCCAACACGCCGCACCCGGTCATTGCCATGCTCGACGACCAGAAGCGCGTGACGAAAAAAGGCGGGACCATGCGGCTGGGCGCGCAGCCCTGCCAGTTGGCGCTCGGCACCCGGGCCGCGCAGCTTTACGGCTCGTTCGTCGTCAACGAACGCCACCGGCATCGCTACGAATTCAACAACGCCTACCGCGAAAAATTTGAGAAGGCGGGTTTTGTCTTCAGCGGCCTGTCACCGGACGGCAAGCTGGTGGAAATCATCGAACTGCCGAACCATCCGTTCTTCATTGCCAGCCAGTTTCACCCGGAATTTTTGAGCAAACCGCACCAGCCGCACCCGCTCTTCAAGGGCTTCATTGCCGCCGCCCACGCGCATATCCACCAGAAGCCGCTGTAACTTTTCCCGGAGGCAAATGCTTTATCCGGAAACCATCCAATTTCTCTTCGGTTTACGATTGTTCGGCGCGCAGTTTGGCCTGGAAACCACGTTTCAGCTTGCCGCACTAGCAGGTCATCCGCAGAACCGGCTCCGCTTCATTCACGTCGCCGGCACCAACGGCAAAGGCTCGACCTGCGCCATGCTCGAAAGCATTTATCGCCACGTGGGCTTGCGCGTCGGGCTGTTCACCTCGCCGCACCTGGTTTCATTCCGCGAACGGATCCAGGTCAACCGCCGGTGGATGGGCGAAGACGAGGTCGTCCGGCTGGTGCAAGAACTGCAACCGCTGCTCAAACAATTTCCCGACGGGCATCATCCGACATTTTTTGAGGTCGTTACGGTGATGGCGCTGAAATTCTTCGCCGAACAGCATTGCGACCTGGTGATCTGGGAAACCGGCCTGGGCGGGCGGCTGGACGCAACGAACATCGTCACGCCGCTGGCCAGCGTCATCACCAACATCCAGTTTGACCACGAACAATGGCTTGGCGACACGCTCGCCAAAATCGCCGGCGAAAAGGCGGGCATCATCAAACCGGGCGTGCCGGTCATCACGGCCGTGAATGAGCCGGAGGCTTTGGATGTGATTCAAGACATGGCACGGGAGAAAAATGCGCCGCTGATTAAAGTCAATTCCCGGGAGGGACGCCGCGTGCGCCGTCCAAATCAAAACCAGTCAGGGTCGCCGACTGGCAACCCTCCCTGTCGAAAATTTGTGTTACCGGGCGAACACCAGAAAACCAATGCCATGCTTGCCCTGGCCGCTGTGGGAGCCCTGCAAAAACAAATCCCGGTGACCGCTGAAGCGATTCATGCCGGCTTGCAAAACGTGGACTGGCCGGGTCGATTGCAACTGGTCACCTTGCCGGACAACCGGCGCATCCTGCTGGACGGTGCGCACAATGTCGCCGGCGTAAAGGCCTTGTGCGACGCTTTGAAAAAAAACTTTCCTGCCGGCAAACGGACGCTGGTGCTCGGTGTGCTCCAGGACAAGGACTGGCGCCACATCTGCGAAATGCTGGCGCCGCTGTCCGCGCGGATCTTCACCGTTCCGGTTTCCAGCGAACGCAGCACCCCTCCCGGCGAATTGACGGCCGCCTGCCGCGCCGCGAATCCAGCGGCGGAAATTTTTACCTGCGCTTCCCTTCGCGAGGTGCTGGAAAAAATCGCGCGGGACGATTTTGTGGTCATCACCGGGTCGCTTTATCTGGTGGGCGAGGCGCTGGAATTGCTGGGGCTTTCCCCGTCCGCCCGGGACGAACGCGGCTTGAACGAATGGACCGCCGGGGCTCTACCGCCACGGCCTGCCGATAAGTTGTCACCAAGATAATACGAAGTGGCGCTTATATTTGCTCACCTTCTATTGACCGGTTGAAGACAAATTCGCTAAAGTTGCATCCTGTATGGCTTACGCTGATGCTACCACGCCGCCGCGTCGTTTTGGAGAAACGGCCCGGCCGGATGCATGGTGGGTGCAGCCGGCGGCCGTGTTTATCGGCTTCTCCGCCTTCATCATTTATTCGACCTGGGCGGCGTTTCATCCGTTGCACGATGGGATTTGCGCCTATTGGTTCAACGGAAATGGCGCGGATTATTTATCGCCGTTCTTTTCCCCGGAAATTTTCGGGTATTCACCGCACGCAATTTTTGGACCGCATCCGGCCTGGTGGCCGGCGTGGCTGATGTTTTCACCCGCGTTCCTGGTTTTGTGGGCGCCGGCGGGTTTTCGGTTCACCTGTTATTATTACCGCGGCGCCTATTACAAGGCGTTCTGGGCCGACCCGCCGAACTGCGCCGTCGGCGAACCGCGCAAAGCGTATATCGGCGAACGCTCGTTCCCGCTCATCATCCAGAACATCCACCGCTATTTTATGTATCTGGCGGTGATTTTTATTTTCATTCTCGGATACGATGCGTGGCAGGCGATGTGGTTCAAGGATCCGTCGGGCGCGGAACATTTCGGTCTCGGCGTTGGCACGCTGGTGCTCGTGGTGAACGTCGTTCTGCTCGGCGGCTACACGTTGGGTTGCCATTCGTTGCGGCATTTGATTGGCGGGTTTCTGGATGCCCCTTCCCGGGCGCCGGTGTGCGCCAGGGGTTATTCCTGCGTGAGCTGCCTCAATCGCCGCCACATGCTCTGGGCCTGGCTGAGTCTGTTCTGGGTCGGGTTCACGGATGTTTATGTGCGCCTGTGTGCCATGGGCGTCTGGCATGACTTCCGGATTTTTTAGGAAATTTTCGCTGTGGCTGAATACGAAACATTTGAATACGACGTGCTGGTCATCGGCGCCGGCGGCGCCGGTCTGCGGGCGGCCATTGAAGCCTCGGCGGCGGGCGTGAAGGTTGGTCTGGTCTGCAAATCGCTGCTCGGCAAGGCGCACACCGTCATGGCCGAAGGCGGTCTGGCGGCGGCGCTCGCCAACGTGGATGACCGCGACAACTGGCGGGTGCATTTTTCCGACACCATGCGCGGCGGCCAGTACGTCAACAACTGGCGCATGGCCGAACTCCATGCCAGGGAGGCGCCGGCCCGCGTGCGCGAACTGGAAGCCTGGGGCGCGGTTTTTGATCGCACGCCGGACGGCAAAATCCTTCAGCGCAATTTCGGCGGCCACCGCTATCCGCGCCTCGCCCACGTCGGCGACCGCACCGGCCTGGAACTGATTCGCACCTTGCAGGACCATGGCATCCATCAGGGCATCGCCGTGCACATGGAACACACGATTGTCAGCCTGCTCAAGGACGGCGAGCGCGTCGTCGGCGCGTTCGGCTACGACCGTGAACGCGGCCGGTTCAAGACCTTTCACGCCCGGGCCGTCGTGCTGGCCACCGGCGGCGTTGGCCGCGCGTACAAAATCACCAGCAACTCCTGGGAATACACCGGCGACGGCCAGTCGCTCGCGTACCACGCCGGCGCGGAATTGATGGACATGGAGTTCGTGCAATTTCACCCGACGGGCATGATCTGGCCGCCGAGCGTGATGGGCATTCTCGTGACCGAGGCCGTGCGCGGCGAAGGCGGCGTGTTGCGGAACAAGGACGGCAAGCGGTTCATGTTCGATGACATTCCGGACAATTATAAATCGCAGACCTCCACCGACCCGGAGGAAGGCTGGCGTTACACCCAGGGCGATAAAAATGCGCGCCGGCCGCCCGAGTTGCTCACGCGCGACCACGTCGCCCGTTGCATCAATCGCGAGGTCAAGGCGGGCCGCGGCAGCCCGCACGGCGGCGTGTTCCTCGACATCGCGTGGATCAAGGAAAAAATTTCGAACGCGCCGGAGCACATCAAAAAGAAGCTGCCGAGCATGTATCATCAGTTCAAGCAGCTGGCCGACCTCGACATCACCCGCGAACCGATGGAAATCGGCCCGACGACCCATTACATGATGGGCGGCATCCGCGTGGATGGCGACACCCAGATGTCCACCGTGCCCGGCCTGTTTGCCGCCGGTGAAGTCGCCGCCGGTTTGCATGGCGCGAACCGGTTGGGTGGCAATTCCCTGTCCGATTTGATCGTGTTTGGCAAGCGGGCTGGGGAATTTGCGGCCAAATTCGCAAAAGCGCACAGCGCGGGCCACTTCTACGAAAACCAGATCGACGCCATGGCGCGGCAGGCGCTGGAGCCTTTCGATCGCGGCGCGAAATCCGGCGGCAGCGCAGAGGGGCCGTATCAGGTGCAGCACGATTTGCAGGAAATGATGCAAAGCCTCGTCGGCATCGTGCGGCGCGAGGAGGAAATGGTCCGCGCCCTGGATGGCATCAGGAAACTTTCCGAGCGCGCCGCGCAGGTCGCCGCCCATGGTCATCGCGAATACAATCCCGGCTGGAACACCGCGCTGGATTTGAAAAACCTGCTCACGGTCTCCGAGGCCATCACCCGTTCGGCCATCGAACGCAAGGAAAGCCGCGGCGGTCATTTCCGCGATGATTTCCCGGGCAAGGACACGACTTCGGCGGGGTGAACATCGTGGTCCAAAAAGGCGTGGATGGCTCCATGCAGGTCCGCCGCGAACCGGTTCCCGAAATGCCGGCGGAATTGAAACAGGTCGTCGAGGAGATGAAATGAAGACGGCCACGTTCAAAATCTGGCGCGGTGACGCCACCGGCGGGAAATTCGCGGATTACACCACGGAAATCACCGAGGGCATGGTCGTGCTCGACGCCGTCCACCAAATCCAGGCGACCCAGGCCAACGACCTGGCCTGCCGCTGGAATTGCAAGGCCGGCAAATGCGGCTCCTGCTCGGCGGAAATCAACGGCCTCCCGAAGCTCATGTGCATGACGCGGATGAACACCCTGCCGCTGGACAAGCCCATCACCCTCGAACCGATGCGCGCGTTTCCCAACATCCGCGATCTGGCCACGGATGTTTCCTGGAATTTCCGCGTTAAGAAAAAAATCCGGCCGTTCAGCCCGCGCCCACCCGACGCGCCGGACGGCACCTGGCGGATGCAGCAGGCGGACGTGGACCGCGTGCAGGAATTTCGCAAGTGCATCGAATGTTTTCTCTGCCAGGACGTCTGCCACGTGTTGCGCGAGCACCACAAGCATGAGGATTTCATCGGCCCCCGCTTTTTGGTTTATACCGCCGCCCTGGAGATGCACCCGCTGGACACGGAAGACCGTGTGGCGGAGCTGAAACAGGCGCATGGCATCGGTTTTTGCAACATCACCAAATGCTGCACGACGGTCTGCCCGGAAAACATCACCATCACCGACAACGCCATCATCCCTCTGAAAGAACGGGTGGTGGATGAATTTTACGATCCGCTCGGCTGGCTCTGGAAGAAACTGCGTCCCAAAACCTGAATCCACCGCACAAGATCACCGTGGCTCTTCAGCAATGAGGAGCCACGGTGATCTTGTGCGGATACCCTGAATTAGCCTGAAGGACCTTGAAGGACTCTGAAAACCAGCCACTTGCAAAGCAATTTTAAAAGAGGAGCTGTGCGGATTGACGGCCGGCTGTGCGGATCGGAATTTACAAGATTAAAAGTGCGCAACTTGTTGAACATAAAAGGTTGGAAATCGCGAACCGCACAGAATCACTTGGAGTCATAGGGGTGGAGCCAGGAGCCCTTTTGCAGACGCGCTGCATCAGGTCAGCAGCGGCGCTGCGCGACGGATGCAATCGCTCAAAGCGTGGCTACGAACGCAAAGCAGCGAACTTTTTTTCAAGAAATGGAATGACGGCCGGGTGAACTCGCAGCCGCCACTGGCCACAACGGCGAAAAAATTGTTCTGGCACAATGCCCTCATTGATCCAGCGGTAAGCGCTGAACTGAGAAAGGCCAAAATGGCCGGCGACTTCCTTCGGTGCCAGCCATTTTTCAATTGGAACCTCAGACAGAGCGGGCTGTGCTGGTGGCTCTAATGCCGCGTTTGGCTTCACAATTCATATGTGCCACGTCGTCCAAGGCAGTGCAACAAAGAATGAGGCCGGAATCCTCGTCAGGTCGCTGGCATTCCAGATTGATAAATTTTTAACTGTAGTCGTATTAAGGCTTCCCGTATGGTTACTTTCTTAACGAATCGTTCCGACATTTGAACACCGATCTCCACGAGTTGAGCCTCTTTTTGTTCGGATGCGGGGCTAAATTTCTCACTTAGATTCGGAGTTCGCGACAGACGCAGAAAATCATCCTTCCATTTTTTTGAGATGTCCTCCGTGGTGTTGGCCAGGAAATTTGCTACGATGATCTCCTGACAAAACTCCAGCATCGACATCCGGGCAAATACCCCATCTTGATTCCTTTCCAGCGCAGTCAGCCGGGCTTTCACTTCGTCATATGGCGTTGTCATAATTTTGTATACGCGAGCCTTTTAACGTTTGCCGACCAGGTTGAATTTTCGAGCGATCGTGTCGGCTTGAAAAATCTCCATATGGAGGAAACCTTCGGAGTCGCAATAGGCCTTGTCGGCACGTAGGAGTGGTTCGAGCTTTTCCCAATGCATCAATGCAGTGGTAAGAACCACTGCTGCGGCATGTCCAGTGGTTTTAAAATACGAGTGCTTGAAGATTTTAGCGATCTCGCGAAGGGCTCCCAGTTCCTGCCGGCTAAAACCAATCTTCACCCAATAATTGGAAAGGACGGTTTTGCCGGCATATTCAATGCCGGGATTGGATTTCACTTGAGACTGTGAGCCCTTGCTGCTACTGTTCTTGTGGACCTTTTTGTCGGGACTTTTCATTTGAGCCTTTCATTCGGGTCTTCGCTCTGGCGTTATTCACGCACAACCAGGGCATTTTATTTTTGACGCTCTTGCTGCTCGACCCAGTGAAGCAATTGGAGCGTGTACTCGCCGCCAGGCTCTTTTTCACCTGACAGCCATTCCGAGATGCGAGCCGGCGCGACGCCAAGCGTGCGGGCCAATTGTGATTTGGCTCCCGGCTTCGACGCTTTGCGCTTTACCAGCTCAATGAGCTTTTGCACCTCGGTCTTCACACCCCGTTCTTTACTCTTTAGAGAAATAGTTGTCAAAACTTTCTTTGGATTTGTTTTAGGGGCGAGCGATGACGCAGGCGGCTGCCCTGGAGAATCGTGAGAGTTAATGAAGGCGGACATTTGCGCCATCAGAGCGTTGCAAAAATCGCCATAGAATTCCGGCTTAACACGTTGGGTTGCTATCAGCTTCAAATAATAAAGGCCGTTTTCGAGAATCTTTTCGGGTGCATTGGGATCGCTGGCGATGGTTTGTCTCAATGCCTGCGACTCAGTGACCCTCTTTTTCACCAGATGTCCAATGCGGCGGTGCCAGGCGGAACTGAAAAGCTCGGTTGCCTTTATTTCTAAGCCGATTTCTGGAGGCAAGCGCACGTACCCTTCTTTTGGATCATCGCCGCAGGCAAGCCATTGCTGGCAGATGTTTGCCTTCTCGCACACATGATCCGCGAGCCAATAACGCAGGGGATTTCTTCCATATTCGATGCTGGCCAATTGATCGCGCGTGGTGCCGAAGGCGTGCGCGAATTGAGTCTGCGTCCAGCCAATCTGTCTGCGTAAATCACGCAGGCGGCTACAGATCGCCGCTTCCTGACTGTTCATCAATCGGCTCAATACGGGCACAAGGGACAGGCTCCGGTAAAGGTTGAAAAAATCCAAAGAAAAACTGTTGACGCTCCCACATCTGTCCCACATATTCACCTTGTAACAAAGATGCAAACACGAAAATCAAAGGCACGCAGGCCTAATAAGGAAAGTGTTACAGTGACGCAGGCGGCGAGGGTTTTGCATGTCTCCAGGGGACATTTATCGTACGTCATTCACGGCAAGCGGAAAGCTCCCGGCTGCTGGCGCTTTATCACGATCTGATTTCCATGCGCGCAAAAAACAAACCGTCAACTCAATCCAACTGATGAAAAAAATCACAGAATTAACCACACAACTTGCCTCGATTGACAAGGAAGAGGCCAAATTGGAATCGCTCAAGGAAAAAGCCAGCGCCGATCTCAGCCTCGCCGCGTCGCCCAGTATCTCAATCAAGGACGCGCGCATCAAAATCTTGGATGCCCGGCTCAGCTTTGATCTGGCGGACGGCCAGCTAAAAAAAATCGAGCCATTACAGGAAAAGGTGGGGGCTGAACTTTTTGCTGAAATTCGCGAATGCGCGGCACGGTGGAATGCGCTGGTCCTCCAGAAACGAAGAACCATCGAAGAGAATTTAATCTTGGGCACATTGCCTGAATTTGAGCACAACGAACGCGCAGCGCGGCGGTGGTGGGGCAGCGAGGGGCGTCTGGAGCAGATGCCAATCTTCGCCAAATTTCGGGATGCGTATTTCGACGAGAGCTCTTTGCTAATATCGCCGCGATGGAGCGTCTCCCAAATGGCCACGCATTTTTGTTCCTGGATAGAGCGGCACAGCGGGGCGCTCGGCATAAAATCCACGGACATTGAATCTTTGTAATGGCGTCGCTGCGACCGAAACCGACCACCGAAAAAATCTTCAAATTATGAATAACTTAATCCGCCGCACCATTCATCCCGAAGTCCGTTTGCTCGACGAAAAGCAAGGCCTCGTGGAATACGTCGCCAGCACTGAGACTCTAGACAGTTACAGTGAAATTATCCGGGCCGACGGTTGGAAGTTTGATGATTTCCAAAAGAATGCGCCCTTCGTCGATTCGCACAATTACAACAGCATTGATTGCATCTTGGGCCGGGTGGTGGACTTTACCGTTCGGAACAGACGATTGGTGGAAACCGTTAAATGGGCGATTGACGTTCCAGAAAATGTGACGGCCCAGAAGGGTTTCGCCATGACGGCGGCCGGCTATCTCAAAGCGGTGAGTGTCGGTTTCATGCCGGTCAATTACGTCACCCCATTCGACCGCAATCTCGACGACTGGCGCAAAGTCTGTGAGGAAATGAAACTGGACCCGGAGGACACGCGTTGCCGCTGCATTTACGTTGAGCAACAACAAAAAGAATTGAGCGCGTGCGTTATCGGCGCGAACGCCGACGCCGTGGCGATCGAGAAATCATACGAGGCCGGGATTTTGTCTGATTCGGATGTGGCTCTTTTTTCGAAACGGTCCACGAAATTTGCCCAACTCTTTGAGCAGCGCAACCAAAGTTCGCGCAGCTACAGCTTTGCACCCTCACCCAAACCTAACGCCGTCGCGGAATGCATCAAAGCGCTCGGCGGAAAACCGACTGCGCCACCTGCAAGCGAACCACAGGCACCCCTTATGAAAAAAACCGAACAAATCCCAAATTACGATTCCATCTTAATGAGTTCAAAACCCGTATTGGACGGAATGGAGATGGCACGTCGCGACGGCAATCTCACCGAACTGGAAAACGCGGTGCGGCGCGTGTTCGAGTCGGACGCGCGTGAAAAGCGTTCGTCATTTGGCGACCCGGTTGAGCGCTACCTTGAAGCCGACCCGGAGCGTCGTTATTTCTGGAACGGCTTTGCCCGCAAGCTCGGCGGCGGCTTGAAGATCGATTCTCCTGAATATCGCGCACTCCAGAACATGCAACAAAGGGCCGTGTCGGGTCTTAATATGCAAGACACTTTTGGCGCCGGTTTGCTTTTGGCAGTCCCGATTGCAAACGAGGTTTATGATCTATTGTTGCATTATGGCGCTTACAAATATCTTGGTCTGAGGAAAATGGTCGGGCAGTACACCCTTTTTCCAAAGGCCACAGCGTTCCCGAACGCGATTTTCATCACCCCAACACAACAGGGTAAAACCACCATTCCATATGACACATCTTTGGCGGGAATGGCCTTGTGCCCGACAGCCAACACCATTGCCGCAATAATCCAGGCGAGCCGCGCGTGGTTGGATGATGAAAAGGTTGATCTGGCTTATGTAATTCTCTCCAAATTTGTTCAGGGCGTGGCGGCGCGGATTGATTTTGGGGCGTTTCAGGGCAACGGCCAAGACGACCAAAACAACGGAATGACCAAAGGGATATTTTTTGATCCGGCCATCGCCAGCATAGGAGCCCCGTCAGGGAGCAACACGATATCCTCTTTGCAGTGCATCTCTGGTGATGATTTCACGCTCAATACTTATTTCTTCGTGCCGGATGGCAAAGGCTGGTTTCAGCTCACGCGCGGGCAGGTGATTCTCTTCATTGATTTCCGGTCGCTGCGGATTTTAGGCTGGGCGTTGGAACCGCAAAGAAGCTACAGCTCGCTCACGATCCGCAGCCTTTGCACTCATGTCTTTGGAGAGTTCGGAGTGCCGGAAATACTATATTTTGAGCGCGGGATATGGAAAACGCGCCACGCTATTGAAAGGCAAAAATGATCCCTTTACTTTCGCTGAAATCAGCCAGGGCTTGCGGGAATTTGGCATCAAATTCATACATGCCATCCGCCCGCGTACAAAAGTCGTTGAACGCATCGGCGGCATGTTCCAGGATATTGCGGAAGCCGAACCTGGCTATTGCGGGCGTGATGAACGGCGAGACGCGCCAGAATCGTTACGCAGGCAAATGGCGGAAGTGGAGGCGCGGAAAGTTCATCCCTCAAAATATTTTTATTCGCTCAACCAATGGAACCGACGCATTTGCCAACTTGTTGACCAATACAATGCCGAACCGCAACAGGGCCATGTTCTGGCGGGCATTTCCCCGGAAAAAGCTTTTGAGGCTCACATGGACAAAATAATCCGCCGATGCAATTCAGCGCCGGGCTGCGCTATCTACTGGCACATGACAAACGCCTGGCGCGGTCACGCTCAACGGTGTGACACTTCAGTCGGAAAACAGAAATTCAATTATCGCGGCCGTGAGATCGCGCACCTGGTTGGCCGCGAGGTCCTGGCCTGGTTCGACCCTGAAAATCCGGAATCCATCGTTGTCACCAATACAGACCGGACAAATCCGATCTGTGTGGCACGCTCAGAAAATCCGAGTGCGCTGGAAAGCCTGGTAGCGCCGGAATCAGGCACGCTGGGCCGCGAGCTGGCGCGGATCGAAGGCCAGGCGTCGTACATGAAAACCCGCTTCAATGTTGTGAAAGCGAAATTCCCTCTGCCACAGCGGCAACTATTGGCCGCCGCGCAAGTAATGGAGCTTGGTGAACAAATCGAAACCCGGAAATCAGCCGTTACCGCGCGCACGGTAGAAAGCCGGCGTCGAACGGCCGCAAATAAAAACAAGGCGCGCCGATTGGACATCCCCACAGTCTTGGTTGGTGATGATGAACAGAGCCGGCGGGCGCTTGAGCTGCTTAGCGACGCACCGCGCCGAACGCCAGGCGAAGTTGAAATCGCAGAAGACAGCAAACCATGAGCACCCGCCACGAAATACTTTCTGGAGCGCTTTCGCAAGAGCGATATATGAGCAGCACCGAATTTGCCGAATTGCGCGGCGTCAGTGGCGTGGCCGTTTCGGCACGGGCGGCCGTGTTGGTCCAAGCGGTGAAACGCGAACTGGTTTGGTTCATCCAGGGATTGTCTTTGGCCGAAGGTGGCTTGAAGCGCGTTGCCAGGGAGTTGGTTGAAATGTTTCCCGACCGACTGGGGACGCCGGCAATGCACGCGGACAAAATCAAACCGGAAAAAATCTACCCAGCAGAGCTGGCAGATTCCGTGATAAGATCGTTAAGATTGGCGCTCATTTCCAATCCACCAACTCAGGCCGGGAATACATGCGGCGGCTTTGGTTGAAAACAAAGTGCGCTTCGTCCATCACCAACATCAGCTTTGAACGCTTCAGCACGTCCTCGATGCGCGCCTGCATTTCAGGCGCGGTGCGCGTGTAACTAGAAGCAATGCCGAGGGCTTTGGCTATTTCCCGGAAGGCCGTGGTTTTGTTGGTAATGCCCTTCAGGCTGATAAACCGCGCCTGCCCTAGATGGAGAGCGCACCAGGCTTTTGCGGCTTAGTTTTCCCGCGCCCTTCAAGACCATCCACAACGACCATGCCGCACCTGGCAAGAGCATAATCGAACGTCTCCCAAACTTTTTTGCCGACGACGGTCAGTTGAAAGTTTTCCCTGCCCTTGTCTTCATGCCGCGCTTTGTATTCAAACAGAGCGCCCATGATGTCGCGGAAATAGACCAGGCTTGCGGTTTTGAAATCATCCTTCGTCAGCTCTGGGTTTTCCTCGATAGCGATGCCCGACTCGATGCTTGAGAAATCAATCTGCTCGCCCGGCGCGGCAAAATGAATTCGTGGGTTGATGCACAGATCAACTAAAAATTCCTCAATCGTTGGGAGATTTTTCTTCCAGCCATCGAAATAAGCCGGCCGTTGAAAATTATCGCCTTGGCACAAAGCAAAATCACGGCAGAGCTGAATCAACTCGGCGCCCTTTTGGGGCTTACCTCTCAGCTTGGATTGATACGGCAATCTGCAATAGCGGGGTGCCGATCGCACTCGTTACAACTCCACAATTCATTGTTTGCATGACGCGTGCGGCCGATCAGGTGGAGTGGAATTATCGCCAGTTTCGCCGGCGCGTTAAACGCTGGGTGAAGTTACCGGCGTCCAACTCAGAAGAGGACATCAAAGCTGTTGCACGGAATATGTTTAAAAAGGCTGACGCGCGAACGATTTCAAAAATCGCTGGCTATGCCCTATTGAGCAAACGTGATCTGTCGGCTGTTGGGGACGTGGCCGACGAAGTGCGCGCCGTGCTCGGCACGGACGATTTGGCCGGCGCATCCCTGGATCACGTCCACCGGGCGATTTATGATTTTCTTTTGCCAAGCGATAAAGCCTTTTTAGAAGACATGGAAGCCGCGCGCAATATGGGTCGGAAACCTCCCCGCAAACTCACGCCACCATTGCCGGAAGTGTCAGAGCCAGAATCGCCACAGGGAGAAATAGCGTCAGCGCGCGGGCGTGGAATTGTGGCTTCACTAGGTCCGCGAAGTCGCTCCGGAGCGGTTGAATTAGTCGAAGACTGAATCATGCTTTCACGTCCCCAACAAATTCTTTTGAAACGCGCCCAACGAGAAGCTGGTTTATCTGATACTGAGTATCGTGATGCGCTGGAAATGATCGCTGGCTGCCGATCCAGCACGGCGCCGGCGCTCACGGATCGGCACCTGGATAAGCTGCTTGCTTATTTCGAGGCGATCCACTGGCGCGCGGCGGACGCCGGAACTCTGCAGCCGTCGTGCAGCACCACTGCCGTCTTTCGGCAACGCGGTTACTGGCAGTCAAAAAACACACCCCAGGAAACCAGCCGGGACCGCTTTACGGGAATGAATCTGAGCGAGGAAGTCGCCGCGCTCGAAAGCCAACTGGCCGTGATTGGGTACGGCGGCGGCTATTGCGCTGGCATCCGCCGAAAAGTCACCAGCGGCCGCACCGACGCGCATGCGCTGTATTTGTATCGGGCCGCGCTTGAGCGCACCTTGAACGCGAAAACGAAGAAGGCGGATCGCGTCCTGATCCACGATTGATTTTCCCGCATAGCGGGATCGCTGCCACACGGTAAAAAAACCCGCCGAAAGGGTGCGCTATTTTTGTCGTCTTTTTTTTTGGAAATTGGAAGTCCTACAAAGCGCACAAAATCACCGACGCTTTACAGCAAACGGGTGGAATGGTGCGCGATACAGGGTTCGAACCTGTGACCCCTACAGTGTCAATGTAGTGCTCTACCACTGAGCTAACCGCGCACGCGTGGGATTAACAGCGTGACAATCCCGCCGCGCGTTGGCAAGTGCGAATTGAACGGCCGGCGGCAACCGGATTCGGCTTGCAGCCATTGCGGCTCCAGGCGTAGTTTTTAACCCGATGAAAAGCATTCCCCGCGCCTTCTTCAAGTACCTCACCGGCCTGCTTTCGACCCGCGCCGCCGAGCCGAAGGACGTCGCCGTTCCCGGCAAATTTAAGGAATATAAAGCCGGCGCCGAGCGGGGAGATGCCGAGGCGCAATTCAGTCTGGGTTTCTGCTATGACGATGGCCGGGGCGTGGCCAAGAATGCGGCCGAGGCCGTAAAGTGGTACCGCAAGGCCGCCGAGCAGAATTACGCCCCGGCTCAGTTCAATCTGGGCTTCTGTTACGCGAATGGCCAGGGTGTCAGAAAGGACAAGGAAGAGGCGGTAACGTGGTTTCGCAAGGCGGCCGAGCAGAATTACGCCCCGGCTCAATCCAATCTGGGCTACTGCTACGATAATGGCCGGGGCGTGGAGAAGGATTATGCCGAGGCGGTGAAGTGGTATCGCAAGGCGGCCGAGCAGGGCCATGCCGAGGCCCAGGTCAATCTGGGTTGCTGCTATGCCAATGGCCAGGGCGTGCCGAAGGACCAGGTGGAGGCCTATGCGTGGTTCAGCATGGCGGCCAAGACCGATGCCGATGCCGCCGAGAGCCGCGATCTGATGAGGAAGGAATTGACCCCGCGACAATTCACCGACGCCCAAAAGCGGATGAAAGCGTTGCGCTCGCAGATCAAGCCCATTTTCAAACTTTCGGTTTCCTGAGGTTGGTTCGGCGCGGGTGCGGCCGCCGCCGAGCCGGCCTGGACGCGTCCGAGGCGGCGGCAATGGCGCGCCGGGTCGCTCGCTCCGCCAAAGATGCGCTCCACGGCAATTTCAACTTTGAAGTTGCACTGCCGAATTGCTACGTTGCGGCCATGTCACGCAAGACGCCATCGGGTTCCGCGCACGGTTTCGGCGATATCATCGGCGTCGCCCTGCTCGCCGCCGCGCTGTTGCTGTTGGTGGCCCAATGGTCGTTTGATAGTCACGACATTTCCTTTCTGATGACGCGGCTGAACAAGCAGCCCACGCACAACTTGATTGGTCCGCTCGGCGCCTATCTGGCGTGGGCCTCGTTCATCCCGCTGGGTTTGGTGGGATACCTTTTGCCGTTCCTGTTCGCTGCTTTCGGCCTGGCGTATCTGCTGAATTTTCCCAGCCATTTGCGGGAGCGTCTGCGGTGGTCGTTGATCTGGTCGGCCGTGCTGGTGTTGTCCCTGACCGGCCTGCTTTACATCATGGACAATGACGGCTGGTTCGGAAAGGTCCATGAATCCATCGGTTCCCTCAGCGCCGGCGGCTGGCTCGGATTTGTGACCTTCGGCCAGACGCCGCGCTATGAATATGGTTTTTGCCTGCTGGGCACGGCAGGGGCGGTCATTGTTTACGCCGCGCTTTGCCTGATCAGCCTCCTCTTTCTGACCAATTTCCGGCTCGGCGTATGGATTCGCCGTCTCCTGGAAAAGGTGCCCCTCCGCGGCGCCGACCCGGATGCGGAACCGGAACCCGCTGTGGACAGTGCTTTGGAGCGCCGGGCGATCGAACTGGAAAAGCAGGCCCAAAAATTACAGGAGGAAGTTGCCCGCACCGGACTGGGCGCGGACATGCAGCCGGTTCCCGAACCCACCGTCCGTGATTTAAGCGTGCCGCAGGCCAAACCCGCAGCCATCACCTCCGCGCGCATCCGCAAAACCACGCTGCCCAGCGGCCTGACCAAGGAGCCGGCTCGCAGCGACGAAGCCCCCGCAGCGGTGTCAGGACAAAAGCCCGCGCCCGCCGTCGACGAGGAAGCGACTGCGCCGCGCGCGGTTCCCGCTGCCACGACCGAGGACATTCTTGGGGAAAAATCGGAGCTGGAAAAATCCACGGAAGTCAAAAGCGAAGAACCGGTGAAAGCGGATACAGAAAAGGCCGCCGGATCGGCACCGGCGGTTCATATTGCGGACAATTCCGTGTCGGCGAAATCCAGGCTGAAACCCAAAAGGCCGAAGCCGCTGGCCGTTGCCGCGACGCCCATGATCGGCAACTACCAGTTGCCGCCGCTGGATTTTCTCCAGCACCCGGATTTGACCGTCAAACCCACCGAATCGAAGGAGGAGTTGATGGCCAACGCGCGGCTCATGCAGCAGACGCTCGCGCAGTTTGAGATCGAGGTTTCGCTGGGCGACATCACCAAGGGCCCGACCATCACCCGTTATGAATTGCATCCGGCGCCCGGCGTGAAGCTGGAAAAAATCACCGCCCTCTCCAACAACATCGCCGCCGTGCTCAAGGCCGAGCGCATCCATATCCTGGCGCCCGTCCCCGGCAAAAGCTCCGTGGGCGTCGAGGTGCCCAACGCCGTCAAAACCAAGGTCATCGTCCGCGACTTGTTCGAGTCCGACGAATGGCGCAATTCCAAGGCGAAAATTCCCGTCGCGCTGGGCAAGGACGTCTATGGCCACCCGATCATCGCCGACCTCGTTGAAATGCCGCACGTGCTCATTGCCGGCAGCACCGGCTCCGGCAAATCGGTCTGCATCAACTGCATCATCGCCTCGCTGCTCTATAAATTTTCGCCCGACCAGCTCCGGTTCGTGATGATTGATCCCAAGGTCGTCGAGCTGCAGCAATACAACGCCCTGCCGCACCTCGTCGTGCCGGTGGTGACCGATCCCAAAAAGGTCATCCTCGCGCTGCGCTGGGTCGTGAACGAAATGGAAAAGCGCTACCAGATTTTCGCGCGCGTCGGCGTGCGCAACATCGCCACGTTCAATGCGCGCCCCGAAGAACAAACCGCTGCCACAACAGGAATTGGAACTGCCGCTCAAGGCCAAAAAGGAAAAGGTCGAGCCGGGCGCGGAAGGATTCGCCGTCGAGGTGGACGAGGAAATTGTGGTGCCGCGCGATGATGAAATCGTCATTCCCGAAAAGCTGAGCTACATCGTGGTCATCATTGACGAGCTGGCCGACCTGATGCTCGTGGCGCCGGCCGATGTGGAAATGGCCATCGCGCGTATCACGCAGATGGCGCGCGCGGCGGGCATTCATTGTATCGTTGCCACCCAGCGGCCGAGCGTGGACGTCATCACCGGCGTCATCAAGGCGAACATCACCGCGCGCATCGCATTCCAATGCGCCTCGCGCGTGGATTCGCGGACGATTCTCGACGCGATGGGCGCGGACAAATTGCTCGGCAAGGGCGACATGCTGTACCTGCCGCCCGGTTCGGCGAAACTGATTCGCGCCCAGGGCGCGCTTATCACCGACCAGGAAATCAACAGCATCGTCGAGTTCATCGCCAAACAGGGCAAACCGAACTACGACCTGGAAATTCACAAGCAGCTTTCCCAGCCCGCCGCCAGTTTCGGTAACGAAACCGGCATTGACGAGGACGAGGACCTTATCCAGCAGTGCATCGAGGTGATTCGCAGTGAACAAAAGGCGAGCGTATCGCTGATGCAACGGCGCTTGCGCCTCGGTTACACCCGCGCCGCGCGCATCATGGACGAACTGGAAAACCGCGGCATCGTCGGCCCCAGCAAGGGCGCCGAGCCGCGCGACATCCTGATTGACCTCGACGGTGGCGGTGCAGACGGCGGCGGGCAACAGGCAGTTTGATTAAAGTGGGAGGGCTGCCGTGTCGGCGGCCCTGATTGTTGATTTGGGACGGCGACACGCCGTCCCTCCCAATATTTATTTCACCATCTTCGCATGAAAGAGTTTTTTACGACTCTGCCCCGCAACCTCATTGGCTGCTTCACGGGCCGGAGGCTCATCTGGCATGTCGTCGCCATCCTGCTCACGCTCATCCTCGTCTGGTCCGGTTTCGACTGGCGCTGGTTTCTCGCCACCCGTAATCCGGCGCTGCGTTCGTGGATGTGGCCCGCCGTCGGGATTGGCGGACTGCTGCCGCTGGCTTTGCCGCTGATTCTGTTTTTGATTGGCATCCTGGCCCGAAATGCGAAGGTCATTTTAACCGGTTGGGCTTTGGGTCAGGCAGCTCTGCTCGGCTCGCTGGTCTCTTCCGCCTACAAGGCCTTTACGGGTCGCGCCCATCCGGCGCACAGTGTCGGCGCGGACATCAGTCATGTCTTTCACTTCGGCTGGCTGCGCGGCGGAGTTTTCTGGGGCTGGCCGTCGTCGCACGCCACCATTGCCTTCGCCATGGCCGTGACGGTGTTCACGCTCCATCCGAAGCCACGGTGGCTGGGTTGGGCGGTAATTCTCTATGCCTGCTACGTCGGCTTGGGCGTCTCCATGACCATCCATTGGTTCTCGGATTTCGTGGCCGGGGCGATTGTTGGCTCGGTCATCGGGACCGTGGTCGGGAAAAGCTTGAAGGAACATCCAACATCGAACATCCAACGCCCAACAGCCAATGGGTAGAGCGCTTGCGCGCTTTTAAAACTGGATGTTGGATGTTCGATGTTGGGCGTTGGATGTTTTATTTTTTACTTCAACGGATACTGCCAGACCCAGTCTCCGTCCTTTTCATCGAACAAGGTCTTTCCCGGCACACCACCGTCGTCCGTTTCGTTCCAGCCAACGGAATAGAGCGCGAACTGCCCATCGGCGGTGCGGTGATATTTGTAAGGTTCACCGGAAATCACATCATCCGGCAATTGAGAAATGAACCGTGGCACCAGTACCGCCAGGGTATCGGGGTATTGTTCATTGGCCAGCCGGTATCGTTCGAGCGCGCAGGCGATGGCGGCTTCATCCACGGCGGTTTGGGCCGCGGCCGCTCTGAAGGGTATTTTATACAACGCCGGCAACAATACTCTCGCCATGAGTTGGTGACGGATACAAATGACGGTAACCCAGTTGCGAGTAATCCAATGGTTGTTGGCAAATGCCGGAGCCAAGGCTTTGACATTGGACGCAATTTGTCGCGGGAAAACCCTCTTTTGACCCGAATCAAATGCGCCTTCGAACTGCAATTGAAAGAGCCGGACATCGTTCAACTGTTCCAGATGGTACCAGCCGCGCGGAGCAATCCAGCCGAGGAGATTGACCGAGGCTGAACCTGATTGCTTTGGGTCTGTCGTCAGGATGTCCAAGTTGTATTTTCCCCGGGCTAGAAGATCGCCGGTCAAAATTCCAGCCGCGCGTTCGCTATCCAAGGGCCGTTTCATGTCAGCCACGAAATCGTATTGCTGGAACCACACTTGCAGTTCTTGAAGCTGGGCGTCGGACCACGCGTGTTCCGCCAATCCCTCCCAGACCGGCTGCAGTGCGATATGCACACAAGCAAGGCGGACGAGATAAGAAATCAAGAAAGGTTCGGTTTTCGCCGAATCAGCCAGATAAAGCATCAGTTTTACGTCCGCCAAGGCATCGTCGGTCCGGCCCGCGGCCAGTTCGGCGCAGGCTCTGAGTTGTAAACGTTGGACGGTCCTTTTGATATTGCCGAGGTGCGGCAGCAGGATGCCCCACGGATTGTCCAAGTCATAAACCACCGGGTACCGTGCATAAGGCCGGTCGCTGGCAGCGCGAAGTTGATCCAACTCGGTTTCGCTGGACACCAATTCCGCCAGAACCACTGGCGCTGCAATCGCCCGCGATGTGGGATCAATTGTTCCTGAGGAAAATGTCTGATTTGAATTGGTTTGATCAGATTGGACGGCGGCGAATGCCATTTGCCACGCGACGAGATCCAGAAAATAACGTTTGCCACCTTGATGAGAATTACCCTCGGGTGCGGGCGGATTGGTCTCCGAACCAATCATGGTGCTGGCCAGCGAATAATGGTCCGCCCACTTTTTGGCGAAATTGGTTCTCTGCGTGAACCACGATTCAATGACCGGAATGGCGGCAAAGTTTTGGCCGTCGGGAACGGGTTGGGGAGTGAATGCCGCCAGATCAAGCTGCGCACCGCTGGCTTCCAGTTGCTGACGATATTGGTTCCAGGAGTGCCAACCGCGCCAGTCTTCCTCGGCATAAAACAGCACAGTCAGCGTCGCCAGCCAGGCCAGCAAAATCAACAGACGTCGGGCAACGCGAATTCGTGGTTGCACCACAGCCTGGTTCTTGTCCTTCGGGTTCATAAAATCAGGCTGTCGACGTTTCGGGAAACCGCTCGCTTCGCGGTGGGATGGGAAATAATTTTGGCGACCGGGCTTCGCGCAATTCGGACGACTGAATCGTCTCCAGAAGCTCGCGGCGGTTTTCGCGCAGCGAAGCCAGAATGATCTGCGCGGAGGGAATTTTTCCCACTGGCACGGCCGAGGCCAGGCTCACTGAATGGCCGACGTTCAAGTTCAAAAGGACAATCACCAGCCACGCGGCGCTCATCCCGGCCAGATGCCAGCGAAGTGAAAGAAAGAATTCGCGCCAGTTGCCACCGCGATCGGCGACGGCCGGTGAATCTCCGGCCTTTGCCCGACCGGGGTCGCCCAGCGTTGCCATCGCCGTTCGCCGAATCGCGCCGAGTTTCGGTTCGGCGGCCTGGTGCCGTTGGAACAAGATTTCTCGCGGCGTTTTCATTTCTTTTCCTCCAATAATGTTCGCAGCGATTTTTTGGCGTAGTGCAACCGCGATTTCACCGTGCCGATCTGCGCCTCCGTGATGTGCGCGATTTCTTCGAGCGAAAAGTCCTCGACGAAGCGCAACAGCAGCACCGAGCGCTGCGGCAACGGCAGTTGATTCAGTAGATTCATGAATTCGGCCTCCTGTTCACGCCGGATGAGCAGGTCGTCCGGACCCTCGTCAAATTTATCCGGCACCCCGGCGATTTCCTCGCGCAGCAGTTCCTCGCGATTTTGTTTTCGCCATCGTTGAATGCATTTCTGGTGCGCGATTCCGAAGAGCCAGCTTCCAAATTTCTGATCGTCGCGCAGGCTGCCGATGTGTTGGACGGCGGCGATGAACGTCTCCTGCACCAGGTCGAGGCTCGCCTGTTCGTCATGCACCAGTTCAAAAACATAGACATACAAGGGCAATTGGTAGCGCCGAAAGAGCGTGTCCCAAGCCGCCGGTTCTCCGGCCCTGGCCTGCAACACGGGCAGTTGTTCGCGTTCAGCCACCACCAGCATTTACCCAAAGAGGAATGTAAAATGCGAGTAAAGGTTCAAGGGGTTCTTATGAACCGGTCCATTCGCTGGCGGGTCCATTTTTCGCCCAAAACCGCAATAGATTGGCCTATTTTTTGCTATTTAAGTTGCTAAATTGCTTATAACTGTTGAAAAATATGACCATGTCCGAAGTCGGTGAACAACTCCAAGCCGCGCGCAATGCCCTGAAACTCACGGTGCAGCAGGTCGCGGATACCACCAAAATCCGGACCGACCACATCCGCGCGCTGGAGGAGGGACATTACGAGATTTTTTCGGCGCCGGTGTACATCCGGGGCTTTGTCCGCATCTACGCCACGCAACTCAAACTCAACACGCCGCAAATCATGTCCGTGCTCAACGCCGAGCTGGGGCGGACGGAAAAATTCCGGGAGCCGCCGCCGCTGATGGAGGAATCCAACACGCTGCTCGACCACGTGATGTTCTGGCTTTCGAAACTCAACTGGCGGATCGGATTGATGGGCGGCGGTGCGTTCGCTCTATTGTTGCTGGTGTTGCTCGTGGGCTCGGCCTGGCGGCATCATTCGCGCGCCAACCCCCTGGCCGGCCTGAGACCGGCGGTTTATCAATCGGCTGATGCCGGCGAAACGCTGCCGCTGACGACGCGGCGCTGAAAATCTTCCCGGGGGACGAGCTTTGCGAGTCCCCTGCCTCATCACCGGTCAATCAGAACCCGGTGAAATTTTCCCGCCTGCTTCAGGCTCACACGTCGCTCAAATAGAGCGCCCGGTTGCGCCATAAATAAAGCAGGCCGGAGGTCGTCGTCAGCACGACCGTCAGCCAGAGCGCAACTTCCGCAAACCCCGGCACCCAGCCCTGGAGCAGGTGCTGCAACCCGGACGGCCATTCGTTGCACGCGTCCACGATGAGCAAGGCGATGATCGCCGCAATTTGCGAAACGGTCTTGTGTTTGCCGTACCGTTCCGCCGCCAGCACGACATTTTTCGACGCCGCCAGCAGCCGCAGCCCGGTGATGGCCAGCTCGCGGGCGACGATGATGATGACCATCCACGCCTCGACCGTGACCGGCGGGTGGGGACCTTGGTGCGTGCTTTCCACGAAGGCGATGAAGGCCGAACAGGTCATGATTTTATCCGCCAGCGGGTCCATCAACACGCCGAAATTGGTGATCAGACCGCGGCTGCGCGCGATGCGGCCGTCGAGAAAATCTGAAACGCCCGCCAGGCAGAAAAAGAACAGCGCCAGCGTGTAATGGAAGGGAATCGGCGCGAACAACGCCCAAAGAAAAACCACCGTCAATGCGAACCGTCCCACCGTCAGCTTGTTTGGCAGATTCATTTAAATTAAATCCTCTCGTCCGCGAAAAAATTCGATTACGAGCGCGAGGACGGCGACGAGGACGAAAAACTTACGCCCCAAACTTGTCGAACATCCTGGCGTTGGCCTGCATGAGCCGGATCAGATATTTCGCCTTAAACACGCCAAGCGAGCCGAGGTTCGCGCCGGTTTCGGTAAAGCGGTCGAGCTTGTCCGAACCGCTCAAGGCCGAGTGCAGCAGCACCGGTTGCGGGTGCCACGAATGGCCCTTGACGGCCACGGGCGTCGAGTGATCGCCGGTGATGGCCAGCACGTCCGGCCTTTTCTTCAGCAAAACCGGCAGCGCGGCGTCGAAATCTTCAATCGCCTTTTTCTTCGCCGCAAAGCTGCCGTCCTCGCCCGCCTTGTCGGTGTATTTGTAATGGATGAAGAAAAAGTCAAAGTTGGCGTATTCCTTGAGGTAACGCTCGAACTGCTCGGTGATGGTCGCCGGGCCTTCGATTTTTTTCATCCCGACGAGCTGCGCCAGGCCCTTGTACATCGGATAAACCGCCAGCGCGGCCGCCTTCAATTTATAGCGCTCCTCGAACAGCGGTATGTGCGGTTGATGCGCAATGCCGCGCATGAGAAAACCGTTCGCCGGTTTTTCGCTGGCCAGGAGGGGCAGCGCCGCCTTGTAAAAATCGGCAACGAGCCCGGCCATTTTTTTCTGGCCGGCGTTGTGGTCGTCGCGCGGATGGACGACGGGAATGGGAAAACCCTCGCGGTTCGGATCGGCGTCCGTGAGCGGGCCTTCGAGCCCGCCGCCGCGAAAGACCACGACAAAACGATGTTCCTTGCCGGCCCGGATGATGATTTCCGTGTCGCCGAGCTTCTTGATTTTCGCGGCGAGCAGCGCGCAAAGTTTCTCGCAGGTTTCCGTCGGGATGCGGCCGGCCCGGCGGTCGGTGACAATCCCCTTTTTGTCGAGCGTGCAAAAATTGGCGCGCGCGGCCACGTCGCCGGGCTTCAATTCCAATCCCAGTCCCAGCGCTTCAATCACGCCGCGGCCCACCTGAAATTCCAGCGGATCGTAGCCGAACAGCCCGAGATGCCCGGGTCCGCTGCCGGGTGTGATGCCGGGCGCAGCGGGAATCATGCGGCCCTGCGCGGAATCCTTGCAGAGCTTGTCGAGGTTCGGCGTGGCGGCGGCCTCCAGCGGGGTCAGGTACAGTTGCTCTTTCGTGGCGATGTCGCCGAGGCCGTCGAGCACCACCAGCACCAGCTTGGCCTTGGTTTTCAGGGTCAGTTCGGAATAAAGCGCATCCAGATTCATGCGCCCAATTTGCGGCCAAGCGCGCTCCAACGCAATGCGATTTCAAAGCAGACTTGTAAAGTTGCGCTTTTCAGTCCTGTTACGTATGGTTTATTTTCGACCGGTTCAAATTTCATATGAGTCAGGCGCCCGAACAAACCGCGCAACGGGAAAATCTTGATTTCCTCCGCTGGCTGCCCGTCGTTGGCTCCCTGGCCTTGATGGTGATGGTGGCGGTCATTTCGGCCCGGACGATGTCGGAACTGAAGAACGCGATCTATTGGCGTCAGCACTCCACCCAGGAAATTCTCGCGGCGCAGGCGTATGAGGACAACCTCATGAACATCCAAAACAGCATGCGCGATTTCGTGACGATGGGTGACCCGACCGCGCTCGCGTTGTGCCAGCGCTGCATCAAACTTGAGCCGCAGCTTTTCGACCAGCTGCTCCGCCTGACGCCACGACAACCCGCCGCAGCAACAACGGTTGCAAACCTTGTCCGTGGCGGTGAAGGATGTTTTCGGCTATGACGCGCGCCTGATCGACATTTACCAGCAGCGGGGCGCCGAGGCGGTGCTCCGGACCGAGCAGACCGGTGAAGGCCGGATCATCACCGGCGGCGCGCTCGAGGTTTTGCAGACCTTCTCCACCGAGGAACAAAAATTACTGGACGCCCGCGATGCTGACGAGCAGGCGGATTATCGCAACGCCGAACGCCGGCTGGTCGTTGCCAGCGTGCTGGCGGCCGGGTTGCTCGTGCTCGCCAACTTCATGGCCAGCCGTGAAATGGCCCGCCGCCGGCGCGTGGAAATCGAACGCGAAAAACTCATCGCCGAACTAAAGCTGACCCTGGCCCAGGTCAAAACCCTGTCCGGCCTCATCCCGATTTGTGCCTGGTGCAAAAGCGTCCGCAACGACCAGGGCTACTGGCAAACCGTCGAGCACTACGTCCATTCACACTCCGATGCCAGCTTCTCGCACAGCATCTGCCCCACCTGCCGGGAAAAATTCAAGGACGAAATCGCCAAAGCCTGTGGTCCGGAAGGAAAATCGCCGGCCCACAATTGAACTTCGCCCACGGCGCAGTTAACCACCATTCAAATTGATTCCACTGCCACTGCACGAATTTCACCACAGTCTTGGCGCGCGGTTTGCCGGGCTGGATGGCGCGGAAATCGTGAACGATTACGGCGACTGGCTGGCCGAACACGCCGCGCTGCGGCAAAGCGCGGGCGTTTTGGATTTCAGTTTTCGCAGCCGGATTTGCCTGACGGGCGCCGATCGCGTCCGGTTTCTGCACGGCCAGGTGACGAACGACGTAAAAAAACTGCGCGTTGGGGAAGGTTGTTATGCCGCGCTCGTCACCGCCAAGGGCAAAATGGAAAGCGACCTGAACATTTTCTGTTTACAGGACGAATTGCTGCTCGATTTTGAACCGGGATTGACAGGGAAAATTTCACAGCGCCTGGAAAAATTCATCGTTGCCGACGATGTGCAGATCGTGGATGTCGCGCCGCATTACGGCCTGTTGAGCGTGCAAGGGCCGAAAGCGGAAGCGGTGGTCCTGGCGATTGGATTGATTGACAGGGACGCGCTGCCGCGCGTCCGGGCCGACCGGCAGGTCGGCCCTGCCGTCGTAACCATTACCGATGCCACGCTCGGCGAAATTTATCTGGCGAACCAGCCGCGCCTTTCTTTATTCCCTCTCCCCGCCAAACGGGGAGAGGGTCAGGGCGAGGGGCAGAATTTAACCTCCTCGCCCCGGCCCTCTCCTCCATTTCATGGAGGAGAGGGAGAATATGTTTTGTGTGGCTTCGATCTTTTCGTTCCCAACTCCTCGCTCGGCGCGGTGGCGGACAAACTCATTGCGGCGGCAAAACAAATCGGTGGCCGGGCTTGTGGCTGGCAGGCGTTCGAGACCGCGCGCATCGAGGCGGGCATTCCCCGCTTCGGTGTGGACATGGACGAAACGAACCTGCCACTCGAATGCGGCATTGAGAGCCGCGCCGTGGTTTACAACAAAGGCTGCTACATCGGCCAGGAAGTCATCAACCGCATCCACAGCTTCGGCCATGTCACGCGTGAACTGCGCGGCCTGCGTCTTGCCGATGATCTAAAATCCCTGCCGCAACGTGGCGACAAGCTCTTCCGCGACGGCAAGGAAATCGGCTGCATCACCAGTGCCGTAAGATCACCGGTGCTCAACGCCAATATTGCGCTTGGCTATGTTCGCCGCGAAGCCAATCAAACCGGCAATGAACTGACGTTGCGAGCGACTTCGGTCGAAAGTTCGGCGAAAATTGTGGAAATTCCTTTCGCGGGAGGGTAGCCGTGCCGGCGACCCTGAATTACTCGGGACACCGACGCGACTTCCCTCCCAATTTGAATTTTCTCGCCCACCACGCTGCTTGCCGGTTTAATATCCGCAGATGAAACAGAAGGCTTATGCCGCCGCCGGTGTGGATATTGATTTGGGCAACAAGGTCAAGGCCACGCTGCCGCAACTGCTTGCGTCCACGCATCGCCGCGAGGTGCTCGGCAAGGTTGGCGGTTTTGGCGGCCTGTTCGCGCTCGACCTGAAAAAATACCGCCAGCCGGTGCTGGTGTCGTCCGTGGACGGCGTCGGGACCAAGCTCAAAATCGCCTTCGCGATGGACCGGCACGACACCATCGGCGCCGACCTCGTGAACCATTGCGTCAACGACATCGCCGTGCTCGGCGCGGAGCCGCTGTTCTTCCTCGATTATCTCGGCACGGGCAAACTGGAGCCGCATGTTTTCACCGACATCATCAAGGGCTTCGCCCGCGCGTGCGCGGAAAATCATTGCGCCCTCATCGGCGGTGAAACGGCGCAGATGCCGGGCTTCTACCAGAAGGGCGAATACGACGTGAGCGGCACGATTGTCGGTGTCGTCGAGAAATCCAAAATGCTCAACGGCCAGAAGAGCGTGAAGCGTGGCGATGCGGTCATCGGCATCGCTTCAAGCGGCCTGCACACGAACGGTTATTCGCTCGCGCGCAAAATTTTCTTCGAGCAACTGAAATTGAAACCCACCAGCCGCGTGCCGGGATTGAAAGGCACCATCGGCGCGGAACTGCTGAAAGTCCACGTCAGTTACGGCCCGCTGGTGCAGAAGCTGTTGAAGAAATTCAACGGGAGGGACGGCGTGCCACCGTCCCCAAAATCAGGGTTGGCGACACGCCGACCCTCCCAGAATGCTGTCAAAGCCTTCGCTCACATCACCGGCGGCGGGTTTGTGGACAACATTCCGCGCGTGCTGCCGAAAAAACTGGATGTGGTCATCCGCAAAGGTTCGTGGGACATGCTGCCGATCTTCAAGCTGATAGAGGCCAAAAGCGGCGTGCCGGACGCTGAATTGTATCAAGTTTTCAACATGGGCATCGGCATGGTTTCCATCGTGTCGGCGGACCAGGTGGATGCGGTTTTGCAATTCATCCAGGCACAGAAGCACGAAGCATGGCTCATCGGCGAAGTGGTTAACGGCAGCGGCGTAGCCCGGGTTATTTAGTCCGCGGATTGCGCGGATTTACACAGATTTTTTATCTGCGACATCTGCGAATTCGGAAGACTTCAGTAGCTCATCCGGTCCAGTTTCACCTTGCCGCGGAAAATCCAATAGATGCAGACGGTGTAGGCAATCACCACCGGCACGCCGATGCACGCGATGATGAGCATGATGCCGAGCGTTTTCGGCGATGACGACGCGTTGTAAATGGTCAGGCTGTTTCCAGCGTCCGGCAGGCTGTAAACAAGGTTCGGATACATGTTCAGACCGAACAACAACATCAGCGTGATGATCGCCGCGCACGACGACAGAAACGCCAGCCAGTCGCGGCGGTGGTGAAATTCACGCGGGATGTTGGCGATGGCCAGCATGTTCGCCAGCGCGATGCTGAAGAGCCACGGTTGTTCGTGTATCCGCGCGGCCATGCGCGGCACGTACAGCAGCGTGGCCATCGTGAGGGTCACGGCGCAAATCACGAAGAAGATGATGCAGCGCATCGCCCAGACGCGCAGTTTGTCGTGGAGCGCGCCCTCGGTTTTCATCACGCCGTAAATCGCGCCGTGCATCATGAACAAGGCCACGGTGGTGACGCCGACCAGGACCGGATAGGGTGTCAGCAGACCCAGAAACGTTCCGGCAAACTCGCCATTGGCGCCCACCGGCACACCCCACGCAATGTTCCCGAGGGCCACGCCCAGGAGCAGGCCGGACAGCAGGCTGCCGGCGGAATATCCGATGTCCCACATCTGCCGCCACCAGCGCATCGGCTGTTTGCTGCGGAATTCAATGGCCACCGCGCGAAAAATCAGCGACACGAGCAGCAGGACCAGCGCGAGATAAAATCCGGAAAAGATCGTCGCATAAACGTTCGGGAACGCAGCGAACAACGCGCCGCCGCCGGTGACGAGCCAGACTTCGTTGCCGTCCCAGACCGGGCCGATGGCGTTGATCAGCGTGCGGCGTTCGGTGTCATCCTTCGTGCAGAGGTGCAGCGCGCCGAGGCCGAGATCGAAGCCGTCGAGCATCGCGTAGCCGGTGAACAGCACGCCGACGAGAATGAACCAAACCGTGTTCAGATCGAGATTCATGCCTTTTCGTGATGGGTTAATTCAGTGGGCAATGCGAGTTTGCCGGACGGAATCAAATCCTGTTCATCCGGGCCGTGCTGGATTTTGTCGTTCAACAGATAAATGAACACCGCGAACAACAGAAAATAAACCGCCGTGAACAAAATCAGCGAGGTGAGGATGACATTGGCCTGCACCACCGCCGACAGCCCGGCCGGCGTGCGCATCAGGCCATAGACAATCCATGGTTGCCGGCCCACCTCCGCCGCGAACCAGCCGAGCTGATTGGCGAGCTGCGGGCCGAGCACCGAAAAAACCAGAATCCAGAGCAACCAGCGCCGTTCGTGCAGCGAGCCGTGGCGGAAATAGAGAAACCCCAGCGCTGCGATGGCAATCATGGCAAAGCCGATGCCCACCATGCCGTGGAAAAACAGGAACGTCGCCTCGACCGGCGGCCGGTCCTGCGGCGGAAAGGCGTCCAGGCCCGTCACGGTCGCCTGGGTGTTGTGTGCCACCAAAAAACTTAACAGTCCCGGCATTTGCAGGCCGACGACTTTTTGATCCGGTTCGTCCACATACCCGGCGAGGGTGAGCGGCGCGTCGTTGGTGGTGTGGTAAAGCCCTTCAAACGCCGCGAGTTTGGCCGGTTGAAATTTCGCCACTTCGCGGGCGCTGCTATCGCCGCTGACGAGTTGCAGCAAGGAGGCCACCAGCGCGACCGTCAACCCAACCCGCAATGATGCGCGGGCGAAATCCAGATGCCGCCTTTTCAGCAGATACCATGCGCTGACACTCACGACGAGAAAGGCGCCCGTCTGCCAGGCGCCACACAACACGTGAAACAGCCGGTCCAGTGTGGACGGATTGAACACCAGTTGCCAAAAATCCGTGATTTCGGCGCGCTCGACTCCGTTGCGAATCACCAGGTGATAGCCCGCCGGCGTCTGCATCCAGGAATTGGCGACCACAATCCAGACCGCGCTGAAATGCGCGCCGAGACAGACCATGCAGGTGGAAAAGAAATGCACCTTGCGGCTCACCTTGTCCCAGCCGAAGAGCAGCACGGCCAGAAAACCGGATTCGAGGAAAAAGGCGAAGATGCCCTCCGCCGCCAGCGCGCTGCCGAACACGTCGCCGACGAAGCGCGAATAGGTCGCCCAGTTCGTGCCGAACTCGAATTCCATGACGATACCCGTCGCCACGCCGATGGCGAAGGTGAGCGCAAACACCCGCGTCCAGAACCGCGCCATCTGGTGGTAAACCGGGTTTTTGGTCTTAAGCCAGGCGCCCTCCATCACCACGAGCAAAATTCCCAGCCCGATGCTCAGCGGCGGATAGAGATAATGAAACGCGACCGTGGCCCCGAATTGGATGCGCGCCAGAGTTAAAACATCCATAAGGCCTGAGCTTGCGCTTGTCAGAACTGGCTGTCAATTGGGCAAGAAAAGGTATTACCCGGGCTTGTAAAATCCTTAAGCAGATTTTTCAGGCGGCTTTTTGAAGGGCGGTTCCGGCTTCGGATTGCTTCGTTGCCGCCGGCCGCGTAATCTGCAAAAAATCTTTGATGAAAATTCTGGTCATTGGTTCGGGCGGCCGCGAACACGCGCTGGTGTGGAAGCTGGCGCAGTCGCCGCAGGTCACGCAATTGTGGTGCGCGCCGGGCAACGCCGGCATCGGTTTGGAACGACTGGCAAAAAACGGCGCGCCGGTCGAATGCGTCAACGTCAGCGCGGAGGATTTGCCGAAGTTGCTGGCGTTTGCGGTGGAGAAAAAAGTCGGGCTTACCGTTGTTGGGCCGGACAATCCACTCGCGCTCGGCATTGTGGATTTATTTCAGAAACACGGCCAGCGCATCTGGGGACCAAACCAAAAAGCGGCTCAATTTGAATCGTCCAAGGTCTTCTCCCAAAATTTCATGGAAAAATATGGCATCCCGACGGCAAAGGCCGGGACGTTTTCGGATGCAGCTGAAGCGAAAAGATTTGCCGCGTCAATCGGCGGCCAATGCGCCGTGAAAGCCGACGGCCTCGCGCTGGGCAAGGGCGTTCTCATCTGCGCCAACGTTGCCGAGGCCAACCAGGCGATTGATGAAATCCTGGTCAGCAAGGCCTTTGGCGCGGCGGGCGCAAACATCGTCATCCAGGAATTTCTGGAAGGCGCGGAAATTTCGTTGCACGCCATTTGCGACGGCAAAACGGCAAGGCTGTTTCCCACGTCGCAGGACCACAAGCGCGCGCTGGACGGCGACAAAGGTTTGAACACCGGCGGCATGGGCACGTATTCGCCAACGCCGTTTTTAAGCGATGCTGAATTGAAAAAAGTCGGTGAAGCCATTTTACATCCGTGGCTGCGCGGTTGCGCGGAGGAAGGGATCGATTTTCGCGGCATTCTTTATCCGGGCCTGATGTTGACGAAAGCCGGCCCGAAAGTTCTGGAATTCAACGCGCGCTTCGGCGATCCCGAAACGCAGGTTTATCTGACCCGGCTGGAAAATGATCTGGTCGAACTGCTCGATGCCAGCGTGAATGGCACGCTCGACAAAATTGAATTGAAATGGAAACCGGAATCGAGCGTTTGCGTCGTAATGGCCAGCGGCGGTTATCCGGGAAGTTATGCGAAGGGCAAACCGATTCACGGGCTGGATGAAGCGGCAAAATTACCGAATGCAAAAGTTTTCCATGCCGGCACGGTTTTGAAAGACGGACAAATTGTAACGAACGGCGGGCGCGTGCTCGGTGTGACGGCTTGGGCGAAAGATTTACGGAGCGCGCAAGCTGCCGCCTATGCCGCCGCGGGAAAGATTTCCTTTGAAGGCGCGTACTTCCGCAGCGACATCGGGTCGAAGGCAATGGAATGAGGTATCCGATATTCACGGTGGAGTGGCGTTTTTGGATTTTTTTTGGAGGATTTTTTGAAGCGCGGCTTGCTGCTCCGGCGAGGTAAGATAAGGCAGAAGTTCTGAAGGATCCCCTGGCTGTTGTCCATTATTCGCAGCAGCATAGGCTTTCATTGCTGGATCCAGCGTAGCCATAGCAGTACTGATGTCTGCCGATTGATAGGTCGTACTGCCATACCCGTTTTGGCCAATCGCCCAATGGCTATCCAAAGCCGGATCAACTGGGACCTTTTCGGTAATTACCCGGTCACCGACACCAACGCCAGGCACCGCGTTAGCCGGGGCTATCGTCCAACGATCCAAAATCGCCGGATCAACGGGCGTTTTGAAATAAGGTTGCAACTGAGAAAGGTCGGCTGGAAATTGTCCGTGGTTGTCTTTGATATATCGTGAGAGGGCATCTTCCATCTGGGGAGCAAAATCGTTTTCGGCTGTGCGCCGCAAACCGGCCAGGTCTTGTTGAATGTCTTGGTCAGTTTCAAAAGTTGCGTTCATCGCAGAATCCAGCCATTGCTGTTCAGAGAGCAACTGAAATTCAGGGATGGATTTGCCCGGGTTTTGTTGAGCCAATTGTTTAAGTTTGTCTCTGCGCTCCAGCCAGGATTTGACCAGCGCTTCTCTTGAATCATCAGAACTCGTTTGGCTTAATCGCGTCACTTCCGCGCGCAATGTTAGCAGTTCGGTTTCGTTTGAATTGGATTGCAACCGCTGATTTTCCGCAAGCAACGCTGCCAGTTGGTTGCTCACGTCGTCGCGCTCGTGTCGCAATTGCCGGAGCTGGTCAGCCAGCCTCGCTTGCTGTTGCTGAAACGCTTGAACCTGTTCGCGCAAGTGAGAATTCTGATGCGCTTCAAAAATTCCCGTTCCAACAGCGGCAGCGAGCGTCGCTCCAATAATAGCTTTCTGGATGGTGGTCATGGCAATGGTTTTGGTGGCGGCAATCAGGGTGGAAGTGTGAACGGCAGTTCCGGCCAGCACCGCGGCGGCGGAAATGGTGGCGGCCAGTCCAACGGGCGCGGCCTGGACCGCGTTGGCGGAAACCAAGACCGCCAGCCCGCTGGCGCCGATGGTCA
The DNA here is from genome assembly GCA_963762585.1 of uncultured Verrucomicrobiae bacterium. Taxonomy (GTDB): domain Bacteria; phylum Verrucomicrobiota; class Verrucomicrobiia; order Limisphaerales; family UBA11358; genus UBA11358. The sequence goes on along the minus strand of CAVXLF010000001.1, from coordinate 33,905 downwards.
CGTTGCGTTTCGAGAAAAATTCGCGCAGGCGTTCCACCGCGCGGCTGACGCGCTTTTGCGCGGCGTCTTCGGATGCGCCCAAGGCTTCGCCGACTTCGCGCAGGGTTTTGTTTTCAAAATAGCGGAGCAAAACCGCACTGCGGTCGGCTTCTTCCAGCGCGGCCATGGCGTCGTCGAGGAATGATTCAATTTCAGTCCACGCAGGCTGGAAGCCTGCGCTACTTTGGGGCGCGTTCATGTGGTTCATTTCCACGGCGATTTGTTCGCGCAACTGGCGGCGTGATTCCTTGCGGATCACATCAATGGCCGTCCGGCGCGTGACGGCATAAAGCCACGGCGTCAGGGTTTTCGGCGACGAGGCGTCGCCGCCATCCCCGAACGAACCGGCGTTGCGGGCGAGGTCGGCGAAGACGGATTGCGCCACTTCCTCGGCCAATTGCGACGAATGGACTTGGCGCAAGGCGGCGGAATAAACCAAATCCAGATGCCGCCGGACGATTTCACTGAAGGCGTCCTGCGAATGGTTTCGCGCGTATTGCCCCAGCAAATCCAGGTCGCTTGTCATGCTTTTGAAAGTATATCGCCGCCGAGGGACGGAATCCGACAAAAAATCAGAGGTTCATGAAATGGACCGGGGGCGCCGGCATCTTGCTGGCGAATGCCTTGTCCCAAACTCGCCGGCAAGATGCCGGCGCTCCCGGATCGTTTGCCGGCCCGGGAATTTTATCGTTCGCGCGTCGCGGAAATTGGGCCGGTTGCGACTTTACTTCCCGTTGTTTGTGAACCATTTTGGGCGGTCATGATACGACGGTTTTTCAATCTCTTTGTCCTGGCGTCCGCCGGGTTGCTGGCGACGTGCGGTTCGTCGCGCGCGGGAGCGACGGCGGCCCCGGATTTCCAGCAAGTCTATGATTTGCTGCGGGCGAATCTGGCCGGTGTGTCCGATGCCGAATTGAATTCCGCCGCCGTCAAGGGGTTGCTGGTCCAATTGCACGGCCGGGCAACTCTCGTCGGCGGCCCGGCGGAAACAACCCTTTCATCTGGTGGCGCGGGGTTGATGAAATCGGCGGTCCTGGAAAACAACGTGGCTTACCTGCGCGTAGGGCTGGTCGGGACTGGCCTGGCGGAGCAACTGACTGCGGCGTATCACCAGTTGACGGCCACCAACAAGATCGCGGGAGTGACGCTGGATTTGCGGTTTGCCGGCGGCAACGATTACGCGGCGGCGGTCGCGGCGGCGGACTTGTTCGTGACCAAAAAGATGCCACTGCTGGAATGGGGACAGGGAGCCAAAGATTCGCAACCGGCCCGCAAACCGGTTCCCGGCCCGCTGATGGTGCTCGTCAATGGCGGAACCAGCGGCGCAGCCGAGGCGCTGGCGGTGGCGTTGCGCGAAGCCGGCGCGGGACTGATCATCGGCAACCCGACCGCGGGCCTGGCGATGACCACCCGGGATTTTCCGTTGAACAACGGTGAAAGCCTGCGTCTGGCGACCGGCCCGGTGAAACTGGGCAATGGGGTGGTGATTTCGAACGTGTCGCCGGACATCGCCGTAATGGTGAGCCTGGCCGACGAACGCGCGTATTTGAAAAATCCGTTTGCAACGCTGGGGCAAAGCGAAACCCCTGCCGCCACGGGCACCAACAATTTTCTGTCGTTTGTGGATCATACCAGCGAGGCGGATCTGGTGCGGCAAAAAGTGAAGGACGGCGATGATGACGGGGTCACCGCCCCGCCGCCGTCCGGTTCGGAGCCGCCAAAGCCGGTGGTTGCGGATCCGGTGCTCGCCCGGGCGCTGGATTTGATCAAGGGACTGGCTGTGGTGCATGAATCCCGCCTTTGATTTCGGCGTTGACGATTCGCCGTTCACAACTCAATTTGAACCGCCGCGCTGAATGAAAACCGTCCTTTTTGTCTGCACCGGAAACGTCTGTCGCAGCCCAATGGCCGAAGCACTTTTTCGCCGGGCCACGCGCGGGCGCGGGGAGTTTCGCGCGCTGTCGGCCGGCCTGGGGGCGATGAACGACCAGCCGCCCACCCCTCATTCCGTCGCCGCGATGCGCGAGCTGGGCATGGATATTTCCACGCAACGCAGCCGGGCGGTGACGGCGGACCTGGTGCGGCAGGCGGATTACATTTTCGGCATGACGCACAGTCATGTGGACACGATTTTGCTGTTATATCCACAGGCGTCGGAAAAAACCTTTTTGTTGCGTGAATTTGACGAAACGCTCAATGCCTATGAGAAAGACATCAGTGATCCCATCGGGGGTTCCTATGAAGTCTATGAGAACTGCCGCCACCAAATCGAGCAGGGGGTCGCATCATTGCTGAAATTTATGGAACAACACAAAATCTCGCCGGCGGCGCATGGCGCCAAACCCGAGGCCATCGCGAACGTTGCCCTGGGCGCCGACCACGGCGGTTACGAATTGAAGGAAGCGCTGAAACAACATTTGCAGCAACGCGGCCTGAGCGTCACGGATTTCGGCGCGAAATCAAAGGAGCCGGCCGATGATTATCCCGACTTCGCCCGGCCGGTCGGGGAGGCCGTGGCGGCGGGCCAGGCGAAATTCGGCCTGCTGGTCTGCACGAGCGGCATCGGCATGGTCATCGCGGCGAACAAGGTTCCCGGCATCCGCGCCGCCCTGGTGGGAGACGCAACGACCGCCGCCCTGGTGCGCCAGCACAATGACGTGAATGTGCTTTGTCTCAGCGGCAAGAACACCGCGCCGGAAGCGGGCCGGAAAATTCTGGACGCGTTTCTCAACGCGAAATTTGAGGGTGGCCGGCACGAGCGGCGGGTGCTCAAGCTCGAATCGAATCCGGTCCCGCCGCAATTACGGCTGCGCGTCGTGGATCCCATTGTGGCCGGGGCCATCGAGCAGGAACGCCTGCGGCAGCAGGAAAACATTGAATTGATCGCCAGCGAAAATTTCGTCAGCCCGGCGGTGCTGGAGGCGCAAGGCTCGGTGCTGACCAACAAATACGCCGAAGGCCTGCCGAAAAAGCGATGGTACGGCGGCTGCGAATATATCGACACGATCGAGCAGCTCGCGATTGACCGCGCGAAAAAACTGTTCGGCGCGGAACATGTCAACGTCCAGCCGCATTCCGGCAGCCAGGCCAACATGGCGGTCTATTTCGCCGTCCTGAAACCCGGCGACAAGATGCTTACGATGGACTTGAGCCACGGCGGGCATTTGACCCACGGCAACAAGGCCAATTTCTCCGGCAAATTTTTCGAAATCGTCCATTACGGCGTGCGCCAGAATGACGAGCGGATTGATTATGATCAGCTGGCCCAAATGGCGCGCGACCACAAGCCGCGCATGATCACGGTGGGCGCGAGTGCGTATCCGCGCATCATTGATTTTGCGCGCATGGGCGAAATTGCCCGTGACATTGGCGCGTATCTGCTCGCCGACATTGCCCACATCGCGGGGCTGGTCGCGGCGGGAGTGCATCCCAGCCCGATGCCACACGCGGATTTCGTGACCACCACCACGCACAAGACCTTGCGCGGGCCGCGCGGCGGGCTGGTGATGTGCCGCGAAAAGTTCGCGAAGGAGATTGACTCCATGGTTTTCCCGGGCATCCAGGGCGGGCCGCTGGAGCACGTGATTGCCGGCAAGGCGGTTTGTTTTCAGGAAGCCCTGCAACCGGGGTTCCGGGCGTACCAGGAACAGATTGTCAAAAACGCGAAGGCGCTGGCCGAGGGCATGAAGCGCAACGGCTACCGGCTGGTCAGCGGCGGCACGGACAACCATCTGATGCTTGTGGACGTGGGCGCGAAGAATGTGACCGGCAAGGACTGCCAGATCGCGCTCGACGAAGCGGGTATCACCGTCAACAAGAACACGATCCCGTTTGAGACACGCTCGCCGTTCCAGGCCAGCGGGATCCGGCTGGGCACGCCGGCGGTGACCACGCGCGGCATGAAAGAGCCGGAAATGGCGGCCATCGCGGACATGATTTCGGAAGTGTTGATGGACATCAAAAACGTGGAGGCCGCGCACAAGGTCCGCGGGCGCGTCCGCGAGTTGACGGCGAAATATCCGTTGCCGTATTGAAGTCCTGGCGGCGGAGCAGTTCGTGGTCGGGCGTCAGGCTTAATTGATTTACAGCGCCCGCCGTAAGGGAAATCGCACCAGAAAATCGGATTTGACACGGTGGCCAAAGTGCGGCAGCTTGTGCGTGAGTTGACTGTACATTTTCCCTTGCCGTATTGAAGGCTGAACGGCCTTGAATGCCCGATTGAGAAATCCAATTTGATCTTTTCCGGTCGCAGGCCGTCTCAAGGCGTGACGGTTTTCACCACACGCCAACAACCGGCGGCAATTGAAACCCCGGTCAATTCACCAATTTAATTTTGTATTATGCCAAGAGTCTCAACCAAAAAGACCAAATTGAAGACGGAGGAAACCTCCGGCGTTGAGTCGCCGGAATTGAATGGCGGTGCGGCCCCGGAGACGGCCGTCATGGACCAGCCGCCGACTGCCGAATTGCAGCCGCCTTCCACCCCGGTCGAGCCCACCCACGACGACACCAAAGTGGAGGACCGCCGCGGACCGCAGCGCGACAAAATCGCCACGTCACTGAACATTGCCAAATTGCAGGCGATGCAGATGAGCGAGTTGAACCAGATGGCGCGCGAACTGGGGGTCGAGAATTTTGGCACGATGCGCAAGCACGAGGTCATTTTTCATATTCTCCAGAAAAACGCCGAGCGCGCGGGCGTGCTGTTTTCCGAGGGCGTGCTGGAGATCCTGCCCGAAGGCTTCGGCTTTCTCCGCTCGCAAAGTTTCAATTACCTGCCGTGTCCGGAGGACATTTACGTTTCCCCGTCGCAAATCCGCCGGTTTGATTTGCAGACCGGCAACCTGGTCGCCGGCCAGATCCGGCCGCCCAAGGAAAAGGAAAAGTTTTTCGCGCTGCTCAAGGTCGAGGCCGTGGATGGCGAAGACCCGGACGAGGCCAAGGAGAAGACGCATTTCGACAATCTCACCCCGCTGTTTCCGAACAAACGGTTCATCCTCGAAACCACGCCGGACGAGGTGAACACGCGGGTGCTGGACCTGGTTTGTCCGATTGGCAAGGGTACGCGCGGTTTGATTGTGGCGCCGCCGCGCACGGGCAAGACGGTGCTCATGCAGAAAATCGCCAACGCAATTCTCAAAAACAATCCCGAGGCGTATCTGTTCATCCTGCTGATCGACGAGCGGCCCGAGGAGGTCACCGACATGGAACGCACCTGCAAAGGCGCGGAGGTCATCAGCTCCACGTTCGATGAACCGCCGGAACGCCACGTGCAGGTCGCCGAAATGGTGATCGAAAAGGCGCGCCGCATGGTCGAACACAAGCGTGACGTGGTGATTTTGCTCGATTCCATCACGCGCCTCGCGCGCGCCTACAACACCATCCAGCCGCACTCCGGCAAGATTCTGTCCGGCGGCGTGGACGCGAATGCGTTGCACAAACCGAAGCGGTTCTTTGGCGCGGCGCGCAACATTGAGGAAGGCGGTTCGCTCACCATCATGGCCACCGCGCTGGTGGACACCGGCAGCCGCATGGACGAGGTGATTTTTGAAGAGTTCAAAGGCACCGGCAACATGGAGGTGCATCTGGATCGCGCCCTGGTGGACCGCCGCATTTTCCCCTCCATCACCGTCGAACGCTCCGGCACGCGCAAGGAGGAACTGCTTTATCACCCGGACGAACTCAACCGCATTGTTCTGTTGCGTCGTGCGCTGACGGGCGTGCCGCCGGTGGAGGCGATGGAATTGCTGTTGGGCAAGCTCAAAAAGACCAAGAGCAACATTGAATTCCTCCTGGGCATGGCGGTGAGTTGAGGGTCGGGCTAGCGTGCCGGTGGTTTTTTCAAACTGTAGCGCAGACTGAACTGGCGGCCGCGGCCCGCGAGCAGCCAGCCGGACAGCACCAGCAGCAGGAGATTTTCCAGTAATTTGCGGCAAACAAACTCTTCGCCGGCGCCACAACCGCAATCAAATTTCACCGCGCAGAACGGGATGTTTTGTGCCACTCCCAGGAGCAGGGCGCGATGGAGCACCAGCACGGTGAACGACGCCAGCAGCAGTGTCAGCGTCAAGGCCGTCCCGCGCACGGCAATGCCGGCCAGCAGCAGCAACCCGCAAAATATTTCAAACCAGGGCAGCGCCGCGGCCAGGGAGTTCAAAAGCAGGGCATCCGGTGTCAGGTCGTATTGCCGCAGCAGTTTCAAAAAATCGACGGGGTGCAACGCCTTGTTCAGGCCCAGGTAAAGAATGGTTGCGCCCAGCAACCATCTGGCCAGCACGGTGAAAAGGTTCACCACGGCGGCCTTGGGGATGGGGTCGGGATTGGTCATTGAATTGCGATTTTCAAGGTGCCACTGTTTCGTGCGCCGGTTTCAACCGGCTGGTGGGTGCTGGTCCATTCGGCGATTCCGCCGCCGTAGATGAAGATCTTTTGATCCGGAATACCCACCTCCTTCAACAAAAGGGCCGCCGTCTTGCTGTCGTCGCAATCTCCGCCATTGCAGTAAATCACGATCTGTTCCGCCGTCCGGCAAACCGGCAATACCTCGGGAAAATATTTTTCCGGATGATAGGGATCGAATTCATAAGCGCCCGGAACGTGGCCTTCCTGGTAACGTCCTTCATCCCGGGCATCAATGAATATGACCGCGCCCGGTTTCAAATGGGAATCATGAAAAAGCTGCATCGCCTGGGGGCCATCAATCCACGGCACCTCCTGTGTGTTCGTCGGTGAGACGGGCGATGGCGCGGCCACCGCCGGCGCGGGATTGGTGCTGGCGACATTGTCCGGCACGACGGGGATGGTCGGCATTCGCACGGCTTCGTTCGTTCCGGTTGGAAAGTAGTTTCTCGCGAGCACCAAACCCCGCGGTGAAACCTGGTTGGCCGCAAACGCAAAGGCGGCGCCGACGGCCGCCACGAGCACGGCTTCGAGCAAAATCCTTCCGGCTGCACGCAGGCGATTTATCATTCGAGATTGGATGAAACGGTCATTCTGATGTATCCGCAGACAGCATGAACAATTTTATCCGACAGGAAATCTTTTTTTTGCTCCCGCACAAGGAAATTACAGTGGCAGGAAAAAACCGTTTTGCCAGCCTTGAATTAAAACAAGTGATAGACATGGCTTTGTTTATAACCATTTGTTGTTCAGATTCAATCAATTTTCGTGTAGCAAAAAGCAATCAAGGGGTGGTGGGTTGGGTGTTCCTCTTTAGATTGGGGAGGTGATGAAACCGTATGGAGCGATGGTGGCCGGCCGGCAAATCAAACCGGCCCGCGGCAGGGCCGCACAAGCCGTTGCCAACGCTTTGGTTGACAAAACGCCATAAAACCTTTTAGTAAAGGCATTATGAAAATAAAAATGAGACCTCTCTTAAAAACAGCCGCCTTAACCTTCCTTTTGGGAGGTGCGATGGGCTGGTCCGCCGCGGCCGGTGACGTCACCGGAACCTGGAACATGAATTGCGCCGCCTGTCATGGGAAGGATGGCAAGGGCCAGACGATGATGGGCCGCAAGCTGGCGATCAAGGATTTGACCGACGCCAAAGTTCAAGCCGCCCTGACGGATGACCAGGCCACCAAGGATATCAAGGAAGGCATCACGGATAATGGCCAGACCAAAATGAAGGCGTTTGGCGACAAGCTCAGCGACGACGATATCAAGGCTTTGGTGGCTCACGTTCGGACTTTCAAAGCGGCGCCATAAAGCGCCTTTTCCGTTCCGGCCGGCCGGCCGGAAAATATAAAAGACAGACCGAGACGCCCGGGCAACGCGGGCGCGGAGCGGTCTTTGCCGGGAGTGTGGTTGCGTTTAACTGGTTCATTTATGCCCGAGAAAGATAATTCTACGGTCCCCCGGCAAAAGGGCCTGTTAAAAAACTGGCTCAGCCTCATTGGGGTGCTGATTGCGGTGGGCAGCGTGTTTTCCTGCCTGTTCCTGTTTGCCACCGAATTATTTCTCCCCCGCAGCAATCCCTACATGGGGATTCTGGTCTATATCCTGGCCCCCGTCTTTTTCTTCTCTGGAATCGGGCTGGTGATTGCCGGTTTGTGGATGCAGCGCCGGCAGAAACCGGGCGCCTTGTCATGGGTGGTCAATCTGTCCCAGGCGCGCGACCGGAAATTACTGGGCGTGTTCGTTGGCGGAGCGCTGGTGTTTCTGCTGGCTTCCGCCATCGGCAGTTACCAAACATACGAATACACCGATTCGATCCAATTTTGCGGCACGGCCTGTCACGTCCCCATGAAACCCGAATTCACCACCTATCTTCAGTCGCCCCACGCCCGCGTCGCCTGCGTCGAGTGCCACGTCGGTCCCGGCGCCAACTGGTACGTGAGGTCCAAACTCAACGGCGTCCACCAGCTTTTTGGCGTTTTGACGGGCACGTACCCCCGGCCAATCAAAACCCCCCTCGGCAATATGCGCCCGGCCCGGGAGACCTGTGAACAATGTCACTGGCCCCAACGATTCATCGGGGACATCGACCGGACCGGTTATCACTATCTGTCGGACGAATCCAACACCCCGTTCGCCGTGCGCCTGGAGATCAAGGTCGGCGGAGGAAAACCGGACGGTTCCATGAGCGGCATTCACTGGCACGTCAACCGGAATTTCAAGGTCGAATACGTTGCGACCGATGAGCAACGGCAGGCCATTCCGTGGGTGCGCGTGACCGACGTTGCCAACGGAACCGCCACGGTGTTTCGCGATAAAAGCTTTCACGGTGATCCGGCCAAATATCCGGTTCGCACCATGGATTGCCTGGACTGTCACACCCGTCCCTCGCATCGTTTTCTTTCCCCCGATGAAGCGGTGGACACGGCCATCACCGCCGGTTTGCTGGATGGTTCGATTCCCTGGGTGAAATCCAATGTGGTGGCCGTGCTGGTTGGTCCCTATAAAACCACCGATGAAGCCGTGAAGGAGATCGCCTCCCGTCTGCAGGCCAGTTACCCCGGGCGGCCCGGGGTGGATCAGGTCATTGCAACGACCCGGCGGATATATCAGGAGAATTTCTTTCCGGAAATGAACACCGACTGGCGCGTTCACCCGGACAACATCGGCCACAAGATCTCGGCCGGCTGTTTTCGCTGCCACGACGGCAATCACACGACGGATGATGGGAAGCAGGTGATTTCCGCCAGTTGTAATTTGTGTCACATCATCCTGGCCCAGGGCAGCGGCAAGCAACTGGAACAACTCAACGCGGCCGGCGACGATTTCTTCCACATTGACTCGGTCTATACGGACCCCGCCTGCGCCATGTGCCATACCGGAGGCGGAAGCGCCGGGCAATGAAGCCGGTTTGGTGCGGTGCCAAACATCTCCTTGCCGTTTATACACACAATTAGTAGAATTTTAATATGAGTTCTGTGCCTTCGTTGACCCGGTGTCCGGCTGCTTTTAACTGGATGGGACTGATGCTGTTGACCGTGGTGCTCGCCGGTTGCGGCCGCGATAATGTCAACGTCTATCGCCTCGCCAACGATGATTCCTCCTCCGCTTCGACGCCGTCCAACCCGCCGGCCGCGGCCGATCAAACGGAAGGCAACCCGGCGCCACCGCCGTTGCAATGGACGCTGCCGTCGGGCTGGACGGAGATTGCGCCCGGCGCCATGAGCATCGCTTCGTTCAAAGTGCCGGGCACGAACGGCGCGGAGGCGGACGTGAGCGTGGTGCCGCTGCCCGGCATGGCCGGCGGCGACAGCGCCAACGTGAATCGCTGGCGCAGGCAGGCCGGTTTGCCGGAGGCCACCCCGGATGAATTGCAAAAAATGGCCGAAGCGGTACAGGTTGGCGACCAGCCGGCGGAACTGTATGACATCGCCGGGCAAGGTTCCGGCGATACCAATGCCAAACGAATTCTGGGCGTGATCCAACAACGCAACGGCACGACGTGGTTTTTCAAAATGGCCGGGGATGCCGGACTTGTCGGGCAACAGAAACCGGCGTTTGTGGCCTTTCTCAAATCGCTGACCTTTACGGCGGCGGCGCCCCCGACGGGATTGCCGCCGGGGCATCCGGCCTTGGATGGCGGCGGGGACATGAATGCCCCGATGCTGCCGGCGGGAGCGACTGGCCCCGGCAAACCGGCCTGGACCGTGCCGGCGGACTGGCAGGAAGTGCCGGCGTCACAATTTCTGCTGGCCGAGTATTCCATTGCGGAAGCGAATGGCACGAAGGCGGATGTAAACGTGGCCGAGTTGAGCGGCAACGGTGGGGGGGTGCTGGCCAATGTGAATCGCTGGCGCGGGCAGATTGGCCTAAACCCGGTGGACGAAAGCGACCTGGCCAAACTGACAGCGTCCCTCGATGTGACCGGCGGCCAGGCGACATGGGTGGATCTGACGGGCACCGATGCCAATGGTCAGCCCATGCGACTCGTTGCCGCCATCGTGCCGATGGGCGATCAAACCTGGTTTTACAAATTGATGGGCGACGAGAAAATTGTGGCCCGCGAAAAGGATGCCTTTACAAAGTTTGTCCAGACGGCGAGGTATGCCAATGCTCCTTGAGCGTGTTATCCGGTTTTTCACGTCACTGCGATTGACCGTTGTTCTCCTGGTGTTGTCCCTCGTGCTCGTATTCGCCGGCACGCTCGGCGAAGTGCATCTGGGCCTGTTCAAGGCGCAGACCGAATTTTTCCGCAGCTTCTTCGTTTATTGGCAGCCGGCCGGCGCGCGTTGGAAAATCCCGGTTTTCCCCGGTGGTTATTTCCTCGGCATGGCCCTGTTGCTCAATCTCATCTCGGCCCACGCCAGCCGGTTCAAATTCAGCCGCGCCAAGATCGGTCTCTGGATCATTCATGCCGGCTTGATTTTGCTGATCCTGGGCCAGCTCGCCACGGACATGTTCGCCGTCGAAAGCCAGATGCACCTGCGCCAGGGCCAGATGAAAAATTATTCCGAGTCCGACCGCATGGATGAACTGGCCGTCACCGACCTCACGGACAAAAAGCTGGAGACCGTGGTGGCCATTCCCGAACGGTTGCTGGCCGGCCAGGGAGACATCCGCAACGCCCAATTGCCGTTCGTGGTGCGCGTCAGGGAGTTTTACGCCAACTCGTTGTTGACCACCAACGCCGCGACCGGTTTTGTGCCGGCGAACGCGGATACCGGGGTTGGCCCCGGCCTGTGGTGGAGACAGGTGCCGCGCGAAACGGCCATGGACCGCCGCGACCTGCCGTCGGCGCTCGTGGAAATCGTGGCGCCGCAGGGTTCGCTCGGCACCTGGCTGGTGTCGGACTGGCTGGAGCAGCCGCAGACGTTCACCGCCGACGGACGCACTTATTCGCTGCAACTGCGGCTGGAGCGTTTTTATCTGCCGTTCAGCCTGCGCCTGTTGCAATTCCACCACGATGTTTACGAAGGCACCGACATCCCGAAAAATTTTTCCAGCCAGCTGTTGCTCAACCGCCCGGACACCGGCGAGCACCGGGAAGTGCTGATTTACATGAACAATCCGCTGCGCTACGACGGTCGGACGTTTTATCAGGCCAGCTTTGACCCGGACAATCTGGGCACCGTGCTTGCAGGTCGTGAAAAACCCCGGCTGGCTGACGCCGTATCTGGCCTGCGTGCTGATTGCGACGGGCATGGTGGTGCAATTTCTGTCGCACCTGATTCCGTTTTTAAGGAAAAGGAGGACGTCATGAAAAAATGGATCCCCTGGGTTTTGGTCGCCGTGGTCGCGGCATTGGTTTTGTCCACGCTGCATCACTGCGCCGGAGACCGGTTTTCACACGCGTGACTTTGGCCGGCTGCCGGTGTTGCTGGGCGGACGGGTCCAGCCGCTGGATTCCGTGGCGCGCAACACCCTGTTGCAAATCCGCGAACGGCAAAGCGTCGGTGAGATGAGCGCCACCGCCTGGTTGATGGAGACGATGATGAACCCCGAGGGCGCGGACAAGCTGGACGTTTTCCGCATTGATAACTTCGAATTGCTCAACCTGCTCCAATTGCCGGAGCGGCAGAAGTATTATGCCTTCAGCCAGATCCAGCCGCATCTGGATGACATCTCCAAGCAGGTGCAACGCATCAACAACATCGAAGACGCCAGCCGCACGGCGTTCGAGCGCCAGTTGCTCAAGCTCGACAACGCGCTGGAGATTTACCAGCGATTGAAGCTGAGCCTCTGCCCGCCGGGCACCACGGATTTCGCCGGGCAACTGGCGGCATATGAACAGGCCATCCCCGCCGGAGTCGCCGCAGCCCAGGCGCGTGAAGCGGGCAAAAGTTACGATCAGGCGGCGTTGAACCGGCTGGTCGATTTTCTTATCCAGCTACAACGACCTGTCGAAATTCGCGTATCCGCTCGTCGTGCCACCGGCCCCGGATGCCAAATCGCGCGCCGACTGGCAGAACATGGGCCAGAGCCTGATGAACGTCGTTCACGGCGGTGAGTTTGTCCCCGCGGTCAAGGCCTATGCCGCCATGGCCACGGCCTATGATCAAAACCAGCCCGCCGCCTTCAATCAGGCGCTCGATGATTATCGCCAGTGGCTCGGCGAATGGTTTGTGCCCGAATCCCGGCAGGGCGTGCAGGAATTTTTCTTCAACGAATTTCAGCCCTTTTACCAGGCCATATTTATTTATGTGGCGGCGTTTCTGCTGGCGATCTTCGCCCTGCTCACATTCGCGCTGGCACCCAACTTGTCCGAGACGCTGCGGCGCTCGGCGTTCTGGCTGGTGGTGCTTGGCGGCGTCATCCACACCTTCGGCCTGGTGTTCCGCATGTGGCTGGAAGGCCGGCCACCGGTGACAAACCTCTATTCGTCGGCCATTTTCATCGGCTGGGGTTGCGTCATCCTCGGAATTGTTTTGGAACGCGTTTTTGCCGTTGGTCTGGGCAGCGCGGTGGCGTCGTTCGCCGGTTTTATCACGCTGGTCATCGCCCACAATCTGTCGATGGACGGCGACACGATGGAAATGCTGCGGGCGGTGCTGGACACGAATTTCTGGCTGGCGACGCATGTCGTGGTCGTCACGCTGGGTTACGCTTCGACGTTCATGGCGGGCCTGCTCGGTGTCACGTACGTGTTGCTGGGCCTGTTCACCCCGTTGTTGAGATACAAATCGGGCAACCTGGAGTTGGGCAAGGTGTTGACGAAAATGGCTTACGGCATTGTTTGTTTCGCCGCACTGTTCAGCTTCACCGGCACGGTGCTCGGCGGCATCTGGGCCGACCAGTCGTGGGGCCGGTTTTGGGGCTGGGACCCGAAGGAAAACGGCGCGTTGCTGATCGTGTTGTGGAACGCGGCCATTTTGCACGCGCGCTGGGGCGGACTGGTCCGCGACCGCGGGCTGATGAACATGGTGATCTTCGGCAACATCGTGACCAGCTGGTCGTGGTTTGGCGTGAACATGCTCGGCATCGGCCTGCACAGCTACGGGTTCATGGACGCCGCGTTCTGGTGGCTGCTCGCCTTCGTTTTGAGCCAGGTGGGGTTGATCCTGCTGGGCCTGCTGCCGCCGGGCATGTGGAAGAGCTTTCAAAGCCCGCCGCAACCGGCTGGGTCCTGATTTTGACAACCTCGTATTACCCGCCAACCCGCCGGTTGCGGTTGCCGTCGCAATTTTTTACGCTGACACCTCAATTTTACCTTGATTTTACGCGGTTCATTTGCGCTTGACGGCTTCTGGAGAAAAATCTAAACTTCTGGTTCAAGAACGGTAAAGTTTGCTGGTTCAACCAGGTGCGAAAGTCGGAAGATAAACATCTACCGACTTTTTTGTTCCCTGCATGGGAATGCCGTGCTGAGTATATGAACGCTGATTTTCTGGCGGTTTTGGAATTTTGGGAGCGCGAAAAGGGCATCAACCGTGATGTCCTGGTCGGCGCTGTCCAGGATGCCTTGCTGCAGGCCGCCAAAAAGGCGGTCGGCCCGGCGCGGGAATTGCGCGTCGAGATTGACCAGAAAAACGGGGATATCAAGGCCTTTGCCAAACTCATCGTTTCCGACCGCGTCATTTCGCAGCATGACCAGATTTCCGTGTTTGACGCCCGGCGGATCAAGCCCGACGCGCAAATCGGCGATGAAATTGAAAAGGAAGTGACGCCGACCGGTTTCGGCCGCATCGCTTCGCAATACGCCAAACAGGCGCTCATGCAGAAAATCCGCCAGGCCGAAAAGGCGCTGATTTTCACCGAGTTCAAGGACCGCGTCGGCGACATCATCAGCGGCACGGTCCGGCGGTTTGAACGTTCCGACGTGATTTTGGACCTCGGCAAATACGAGGCGTTGCTGCCCAACCGCGAGCGCGTGCCCACCGAGGAATATCAGGTCGGTGAACGCATCCGCTGCTATGTCAAAGCCGTCGAACAGGGGCCGCACGGGCCGGAAATCATTTTGTCCCGCGCCGACCCGCGGTTTGTCGTCAAGTTGTTCCAGCTCGAAGTATCCGAAATCAACGATGGCACGATTGAGATCAAAGGCATCGCGCGCGAGCCGGGGTTCCGCACGAAGATGGCGGTTTACTCGCGCGACAGCAAAGTGGATCCCGTCGGCGCCTGCGTCGGCATGCGCGGTCAGCGCGTGAAAAACATCGTCCGCGAACTCAGCAACGAAAAGGTGGATGTGATCCCCTGGTCGCCGGATGTCCGCACGTTCATCACCAACGCGCTGGCGCCCGCCAAGCTCAAGAGCTTTGAAATTGATGAGGCAAAAAAGGCCGTGAAAATTTTGGTGAGCGAAGACCAACTGTCACTCGCCATCGGCAAGCGCGGACAAAACGCGCGGCTGACGGCCAAGCTCACCGGCTGGGAAGTGGACATTGACGCCGAAGTCGTTGTCACCAAAGGTTTTGAAGAAAAAGTTGCTGAAGCCGTCGAATTGCTGGCGGCGATTCCCGGAATTTCGCGCGAACAGGCGGATGCGCTCGTTCATGCCGGCCTCACGCGACTCGAAGATTTGTTGCAGGCGGATGAAGCCGATTTGAGCAGCGTTCCGCAGGTGGGCGAAAACGCGGCGGAAATTTTGAAGGCCGCGCGCGCCGAAGCTGAACGCCGCACTTTGAAAATCGGCGAATCGCCTGCGAGTCCCGACACACGTGTCGGAGTGAACAGTTGAATTTTATGGCGCGGACCGAAACAAGTGTTTTCGTGCTTTAAGCCATGAAGGCTATTCGCACATTTCGGTCGGCCAAGGTAAATATTTATGCCCGTTCGGATTTACGACATTTCGAAAAAGCTCGGCCTGGAGAACAAGGCGATTCTCGCCAAAGCCAAGGCGCTGGGCATTGCCGCCGCGAAGGTCCCTTCCAGCTCGCTTGACAAAATCAGCGCCCAGTTCCTCGAAGAGGAACTGTACAAGGAACACCCCGAACTGGCCGCCAAATTCGCTCCGCCACCCGCCGTTGAAAAACCCAAGGTTGCGCCGGTCGAGGAAAAAATCATCCTGATCACCGCGCCGCCGCCGGAACCCAAGCCGGAGGTGCTGGCCGAGCCGGTCAAGGCCGTCGTGGCGCCGCCGCCCGTGATTGAAACGCCACCGCCACCGCCGCTCAAACCGGCGGGGCCGCAACTCGGCGAAAAAGTCGGGTTCATTCAATTGCCGACGCGTACCCAGCCGCGGACCGGTGACAAGACCGACCGGGCTGGTTCGGTCAAACTTCCGCCGTCGCGTTCCGGCGGATCGCCAAGAACTGATTTCCGCCCCCCGTTTCAACGTTCGTCCGGCGGCCGCCAGACCGCGCCGCCTCCCCGGGAACCGGCAAAACCCGCCGCCGCGCCCTCCCCCAAATTTATCGCGCCGGAGACCGGTGAGGTCATTGTCATCAAGCCGCCGATTGTCGTGCGCGAACTGGCCGTTCAGCTCAAGCAGAAGCCGTTCAAGATCATTGCTGATTTGATGGAACTGGGCGTCTTTGCCAACGTCAATCAGGCGATTGACGAAAAAATCGCGGAACAGCTATGCGCGAAATACGGTTTCCGGTTCGAGGTGGAAAAACGCGAGCGCGGCGGCGGCGCGGTGCATGCGCCCGTCAAAAAGGTCGAACTCGACATCGAGGACAAACCGGAGGAACTCAAACCCCGTGCGCCGGTCGTCACCATCATGGGGCACGTTGACCACGGCAAGACAACGTTGCTCGACATCATCCGCAAGGCCAATGTCGCAGCGGGCGAGGCCGGCGGCATCACGCAGCACATCGGCGCCTACACGATTTCCGTGCCGCATCCGGAGCGCAAAACCGAGCTGGCGCAAATCACGTTCCTCGACACGCCCGGCCATGCGGCGTTCAGTTCCATGCGCGCGCGCGGCGCCAACGTCACGGACCTCGTGGTGCTGGTCGTGGCTGCCAATGACGGCGTCATGCCGCAAACGATCGAGGCCCTCAATCACGCGAAGGCGGCCAAGGTTCCCATCCTGGTCGCGGTCAACAAGATTGACCATCCCAACGCCAATCCCCTGAAAGTCCGCCAGCAGTTGCAGGACAAGGGGCTGGTGCCCGACGACTGGGGCGGCGACACGATTTTCGTGGATGTTTCCGGCCTGACCCGGCAGGGCGTGGACAAGCTGTTGGAAATGATTTTGCTCCAGGCCGAGCTGCTCGAACTGAAGGCGAATCCCAACCGCCGCGCCAAGGGCAACGTCATTGAATCCGGCGTCGAACCCGGCGGCCCCACCGCCACCGTGCTCGTGCGCAAGGGCACGTTGCACGTCGGCGACATTATTTTGTGCGGCGAGTTTTACGGTCGCGTCCGGGCACTCATCAACGAGGAGGGGGACCGCCTCAAGGAGGCCGGACCTTCGGTTGCCGTGAAGGTCCTGGGCTTGAACGGCGTGCCGGACGCAGGCCTGGAATTCAGCGTGGTCGAAGACGAAAAAGCGGCGCGTGAACTGGCCGAGCAGCGCTTTCTGCAAGCCCGGGCCGAGGGTCAGGAGGACAAGAAAGTCACGCTGGAAAATCTTTTTGCCACGCTCGCGGCGGAACAAAGCAAGGTGCTCAAGGTCGTCGTCAAGGCCGACACCCAGGGGTCGGTTGAGGCCATCGTTGAGGCGCTCAAAAAAATCGAGGCGGAAAAGGTTTCGCTTGAAATCATTCACAGCGACGTCGGCACGATCACTGAAAACGACGTCGCGCTCGCCTCGGCGTCGAACGCCGTGATTCTGGGGTTTCACACGCGCCTGGACAGCACCGCCGCCGAAAAGGCCAAGCACGAAAGCGTGCAGATCAAGCTTTACGCGATTATTTACGAATTGATTGATCAGGTCAAAGAAGCCATGGCCGGATTGCTGGAACCGCTCGTCAAGGAAAACATCATCGGCTCGGCGGAGGTGCGGCAGATTTTTGAACTGTCCAAAGGCATGCCGGTGGCCGGTTGCATGGTCGCCAATGGCCGCATTGTCAAAGGCAAGGTCCGGCTGCGCCGGCGCAAGGACGTGGTCTATGAAGGCGTCATCCAGTCGCTCCGCCGTTTTCAGGACGAAGTGGGCGAAGTCCGCGCGGGCATGGAATGCGGCATCCGCATCGAAGGTTGCAGTGATTTTCAAGTTGGCGATGTGATCGAAAGCTATTCCGTCGAGAAAATGGCGGCGAAATTATGAAATTTCGAAACGCTGAAACCGGCTCAAGGATTTCAACTGCCTGGTGATCACCGTCGCCATCCGGAGCTTAATCGAAAATGCCCAGTCTGAGACTCCAACGCGTGCAGGAGCTGTTAAAGCGTGAAATCGGCGAAGCCATCCGCCGCGAATTTCACGTGAACGAATGCGGTCTGATTTCGGTCAACGACGTGGACGTGGCCGGCGATCTCAAGTCCGCCACGGTTTTCATCAGCATCCTGGGCAATCCTGACCAGCAGAAGCGCGGCTTCCAACTGCTCACCGAGCATCGCATCCGCCTTCAAGGTCTGGTCGGGCGCGCCGTGGTTTTGAAATATACCCCGACGCTTAAATTTGTCTTTGATGATTCCATCACGCGCGGCAATCGCGTGCTGCAAATTCTTGACGAACTGGAAAAGACCCCGGCGGACGGCGACCCCGAATCAATGTGAAAAGCTATCCCAAAATCATCGACCGCATTCTTGACGTGGTTCGTGCCGGCAAAACGTTCTGCATTGTCGGACACATCCGGCCCGATGGCGATTGTGTCGGTTCGCAACTCGGTCTCGCGCTGGCCCTGCAAAATGAAGGGAAAAAAGTGGCCTGCTGGAACGAGGATCCCATCCCCCAGAAATACAAATTTCTCAATGGCGACGGACTGTTCCAAAAACCCAAGCGCGGCCTGAAGTTTGATTGTGTCATCGCGACGGATTGCGCGAGTTTTGAGCGTTTGGGCAACGTCGGGCCGTGTGTCAGCCAGCGGAAAATTCTCATCAACATTGACCATCACGAAAGCAATCCGCGCTACGGTGATATCAACTGGATTTCCCCGCGCGAGCCTTCCTGCGGTGAATTGATTTATCGCCTGCTCAAAGTGGCGCGCTGGCCCATCACCCGCCCGATTGCCGATTGTCTCTTTACCGGCGTTTCCACGGATACCGGCTCATTTCAATATCCCACCACCCGGCCGGGCACGTTTCATACCGGCGCGGAACTGGTCACCCGCGGGGCGAACCTTGCCAAAATATGCGACGAGGTTTATCGATCGTATCCCTTGTCCCGCGCGCGGCTGCTCAAGCACGTTTACAGCCGGTTCCGGCTGGCCCACGACGACCGCATCGCCTGGTTTTGGCTCAAGAAAGCTGATTTCGCCCGCACCGGCGCGGAGAGCGACGACACCGAAGGGCTGATCGACCATATCCGCGACATCGAACCGGTCATCGTCGCGTGCGTTTTTGAGGAAATTGAGCCGGAACTGACACGCATCAGCCTGCGCTCCAAAAGCGACAAGGTAAACGTCAATGAAATCGCCGGGCAATTCGGTGGTGGTGGCCATCCGGCGGCGGCCGGCGCGCGGATTCCGGGAAAACCGCTTTCCGTCCAACGCCGCGTCATTGCCGCCGTCAAGCGTGCCCTGAATTCCGCAAGGTGACCCCACATGCAAGAGTTCTCTCCGCTCGACGGCGCCATTCTCGTTGACAAGCCCGCCGGCCCCACGTCGCACGACGTGGTGGACGCCATTCGCCGCAAATTTGGAATCAAAAAAGTCGGCCATTGCGGCACGCTCGACCCGAATGCCACCGGGCTGCTCATCATCGTGCTTGGTCGCGGCACGAAGCTCTCCGAAAAATTGATGGGCAGCGACAAGGTCTATGAAGGCGCCGTCAAATTCGGGGAGGCCACCGACAGTTACGATGCCGACGGGGAAATGATTTCCACCGCGCCGGTGCCGCCGTTGACACTTGACCGGTTGAACGAGGCCGCCGCGGCATGTGTGGGCGACCAGATGCAGATGCCGCCGATGGTCTCGGCCATCAAAATAAAGGGCGTGCCGTTGTACAAACTGGCGCGCAAAGGCATTGAAGTCGAACGGGAGCCGCGCCTGATTCATATTTACAATTTCCGCTTTACGGATTATCAGGAACCGATCGGCCGGTTTCGTATTGCCTGTACCAAAGGCACTTACGTTCGCAGCCTCGCGCATGATCTCGGCCAGAAATTCGGTTGCGGCGCGCATCTGGCCGGGCTTCGCCGCACCGCGTCCGGCAAATATGACGTGGCCGGGGCATTGCCCCTGACCGAGGTTCTGAAATTGACGCTGGTGGAATTGGAGAAACGAGTGATTCCGTTTTTGAAACTGGCGGCGGCGATCTTAGAATCAAGATGAAATGCTCGCGATCCCGGTCCGGACCGTAATTTCGGAAAACGATGAAAATCATTCATGCCGCCAATGAACTGAAGCCGGCCGGCCGCAAGGTTTGTCTGGCGATCGGATTTTTTGACGGCGTGCATCTGGGGCACCAGCAAATCATCCGACAAACCATCGCCGACGCGCGCCAACACGACGCCCTCGCGCTCGTGCTCACGTTTGACCGGCATCCGAACACCATCGTGGCCCCCGATCACGTGCCGCCGTTGATTTATTCCCTGCCGCAAAAGTTGCGGGTGATTGAATCGCTGGGGGCGGACGCGCTGTTGCTGATTCATTTTGATGAGGAATTCAGCCGGCAGCCCGGCGGGGAATTCGTCCGGCACCTGGCGCAGGCGGCCGGACAAATTCAAAGCGTTTGCGTCGGCGCGGATTTTGTTTTTGGCCACAAACGCAGCGGCAATGTGGCCTTGTTAAAAAAACTTGGCGACGAGCTCGGTTTCACCGTTCACGGCCTGGCGGCAGTCTCGCTGGACGGCCAGATCGTAAGCAGCACGCGCATCCGCGAATACATCCGGACCGGTGACCTCGACGCCGTGAGCCAGATGCTTGGCCGGCCTTATGCGATCTCGGGTCGTGTGGTTGAAGGAGCCCGTTTGGGACGACAACTGGGCTTTCCTACGGCAAACCTTGACTTGGCCCGCTTGGCACTTCCACCGAACGGCGTTTACTCCGGGCTGGTCAATCTCAACGGAAAGCCCTATCGCACCGCTCTAAACATTGGTTTTCGACCAACTGTCGATTCTGGCGCCCAACGCATTCATGTGGAGGCACATATACTGAATTTTAGCGGTGACATCTATGGCCAGGAGTTGGAAATCGAAATCGGAGACAAGTTGCGTGACGAAAAGAAATTTGCATCACCGACCGAATTACGCGAGCAAATCGCGCGCGATATCGCCGCAATAACGTCAACGCCCTGATTTGTTACAAGATGCTTATAATCAATTTATTGCAATTAATAGCTGTCTAGATAATTAGGTTGAGGAATACTGTTGATTTGGCCTTTTTTCAGGTGAACTGAGATTCTACTTGAATTTCCCATAGAAGGGGTTAAGGTTGCGGCGCGTCGGTCTTCTGGTGTTCGCAGTTTCCCGAAGTTCAATGGGCGGGTGAGAGTTGTGTAAAGACGACGCGAACTCGTTTGGTGGGAACTTGGTAAATTTTACTGAACCAAAACAGGTTAACGTTGGTCTGATAACTTATGCTGAATAGAAAAACAACGCCGAACGGCGCGGGGCGTAATCGCCGCCGCGACGTAAGACGAGGTGCCGGAGCCAAACCAGTTCCGGAGCGCCGCCGATTTGTCGTCTCCAGCAGCTCGCGACGGGACGCTTCCAAGACGCCGGAAGCCAATGGAAAAGGCCGGACGCATACGGCCACTTCCATTGCCGAGGCGGAAAAACGCCTGCAAAATGGCGGCACTCCCGCCCCGGCTTCGACCCAGTCCACCGTGGACCTGACGGAGACGGTCAAGACGTTGCTGCATCTGGCGCAGGAGCATGGCTACATCACTTACGACGACATCAATGATGTGTTGCCGGACAATCTCAGCCCCGAGGATCTCGACGCGCTGCTCAGCAAATTGCGCAGTCTGGACGTTGAAATTGTCATGGACCAGGCGGAGGCCGAACGTGCCAAGCAGCCGGAGCCGGCGCAACCCCAGGAAGAGCAGGACGAGGATTCGCGTCTGGAAATTCTCGACGACCCGGTTCGCATGTACATGAACCAGATGGGGAAGGTGCCGCTGCTGACCCGCGAACAGGAGGTTGAGATTTGCAAGCGCATCGAGGAGGCCGAAATCGAAATGAAGCGCATTGTGTACAGCCTTGGCTTTGCGGCCAAGGAACACATTGCCATTGCGGAAAAACTTTTGTCCGAACCACCCAAGGAACGTTTTGACCGGGTGATCGTCGACAAAAAGATCGCCAATCGCGAAGGTCATTTGCGCGATTTGCGCCGGCTCATCAAGAAGGTCCGCACGCTCGACCAAAAGGTGGACGGGAAGTATGCCACCTGGCAAAAGGCCCTGCAGAAGGGCCGCAAGGAAAAGCTCCAGCGCGAGTTGAAAAAGCTGGGCGCCCGGTTGCAGGAGACCTTCCAGAAATTTTTCTACAAGCAAAAGGTCGTCGAGGAAATGATTGTGGTGGCCGGCAACGTCCACGAAAAATTCCAGGCGAGCCTGCGGCACATTCAGGACCTTGAAGGATTGCGGGTCACCAATGAGCGCCGCACCGCCATGGAGGCTGAACGCGCCAAAATCCAGACCCTGGAACAATTCGTGCGGATGCCCCGCGAGGAATTTGCCGGGGCGTTCAGCGCCTTGAAAACCGCCGCGGATGCAGGGCTCCGGGCCAAGACCCACATGGCCGAAGCCAACCTGCGCCTGGTGGTTTCCGTCGCCAAAAAATACACGAACCGCGGCCAGTCATTCCTCGATTTGATCCAGGAAGGCAACATCGGTTTGATGAAGGGCGTCGAGAAATTTGAATATCGCCGCGGCTACAAATTTTCCACCTACGCCATCTGGTGGATCCGCCAGGCCATCACGCGCAGCATCGCCGATCAGGCGCGCACCATCCGCATCCCGGTGCACATGATCGAAATCATGAACAAGCTCTGGCGCGCACAGAAGCAGCTCACCCAGGAACTGGGCCGCGAGCCCACCCCGGAAGAGCTGGCTGACGAAATGCACATGCCCGTGGCGCGCATCCACGCGCTGCTCAAAATGGCGCAACAGCCGGTTTCCCTTCATGCGCCCGTTGGTGACGACGGCGACGTGAGTGTGGGCGATTTCATTGAGGACAAGTCGGCGGAGAATCCGTCCGAAGTCACCAGTTACAGCCTGCTTCGTGAAAAATTGAGCGACGTGCTGACGACGCTGACCGAACGTGAACGCAAAATTCTGGAAATGCGTTTCGGCCTGCTGGACGGCTACGAACGCACGCTCGAGGAAATCGGCAAGATGTACAACGTCACGCGCGAACGCATCCGCCAGATCGAAGCCAAGGCGCTGCGCAAGTTGCGTCACCCGACGCGCGTGCGTCATTTGCAGGGCTTCCTTGACACGTCAGAGCCGGAGATGAGCACGGCGGCGTGAGCGGGGGGGGTGGCATGAAGGTTACTTCCTACGGCCACGCCTGTTTCTCGGTCGTGGCGGGTGGCAAAACCCTGCAGTTACTGCAACCCGGCGGGACGCTGGATTTCTGAACCAACCCGCTGGGTGGCGGCAACCAAAACCAACGCGTGAACCCCCGCCAATCGTTTGCTGCTCCGTGGAGCAAGATGCTTAAAGTCGTTACGGCGCTTTGTGTGGTTCTGCTCATGGGCATCGTGCTGGTGGGTGTGTTCGGCCTTTCCCAGCGGCAGTTGCCGGCGCGCCTTGGCCTGATTATTTTGCCGGCGCTCATTTTGCTGGGTTGCGCCCTGTTCATGGTGCGCGGTTACACGTTGACGGAGGGCAGGCTGCTGATTCACCGGCTGGGCTGGTCGTCGTCGCTGGATCTCGCTTCGCTCATCTCGGCCACTCCGGATCCATTGGCCATGACCGGTTCGATTCGCGCCTGCGGCATTGGCGGTTTGTTTGTCTTCTGCGGCCGGTTTCGCAACCGGAAACTCGGCAATTACCGGCTCTACGCCACCGACCTGCAACGTTCAGTCGTGCTTCGTTTTGCCGACCGCGTCGTCGTGGTCACGCCGGATGCCCCGGATAAATTCGCGGCGGAAATCATGGGCGCGAAGCCGGCTTAGACCTGAATCGGCAGGATGAGCATCGGCCGGCCGTTCTGATAAAGCCGCCGCTGCAATTCAAAGACGGTATGATTGTGCAGCCAGCGCGTCAGCAAACTCTCGTCCTTGAACACCAGTTGCCCGGCAAAAAATTGTGACTGCGGAAAACGTTTGGCGACTGCTTCACACAGTTTGGCTGCCTCATCCGCCACGTCCGTGCCGAGGCCAAAGTGCGCCTCGGCGTAGAAACCCTCCCGGCGCATGTAGGCGGCGTAACGTTCCACCTCCCGGCGCGAGTGTTCGCGAAGGTTTTCCACTTCGCGAACTCCCTTGAAATTGCCGGCATCCAGCACGCCGACCTGCAGAAAGACAAAATTTTGATAAACCTTCGGGAACATCCGGATCACCGCCAGCAGCGTATGCAGACCGAGGCCGTTGAAACCATTGACCAGAAAAACGGCCGTGTGCGCCATGGGATTGCATTTTAACGTCGGAACCTCGGCGTTGGTGGTGGCCTGGTCAATGCCGGCGGCCGTGACGAGTTCGTTGAGCCGTTGCAATTGGTGTTGGGTCTGCTGGTAATGGCGTTTGACCCAGAAGGATGCGGCAATCAACAGGCCGGTGACCAGCATCGTCAGCCAGCCGCCTTCGGAAAATTTGACGACGCACAATGAAATCAGAATGCCGCCGGTCAACAGCATCCCAAAACCGTTCAGGAACAGTTTCCTTTTCCAGGCCGGCTGACGGCTGCGCTCGAACCACCAGTGCCGCACCATGCCGAGCTGTGAAAGGGTGAACGTGATGAAGACGTTGATGCTGTAAAGCACCACGAGCAGGCTCACCGCCGCATGGGTGAAAAACACCACCGCCAGCGCCGCCGCGCCCATCAACAGCACGCCGTTTTGGGTCACGAGGCGGTCGCTGAGCGACGCAAAGCGCGTGGGCATCCAGCGGTCCGCCGCCATGTTGGCCAGCACGCGCGGTCCGCCCAGAAACCCGGTTTGCGCCGCGATGAACAACAGCGCCGCGGAGGAAGCCAGCGCCGCGATGACAAATCCATGCGCCAGCACCGGCGGCCACGACCCGGTGATTTGCTCGAACAACACCGCGTTCAGCGTCTTGCCTTTCACCGGCTCGACCTGGAAAAGCAGATACGTCACCAGCAAACCGCCGACGACCAGCGCGAGCGACGCGCCCATGTAAACCATTGTGCGTTTGCCCGTCTGAACGCGTGGTTCGCGCAAGACGGACACGCTGTTGCTGACCGCCTCGATGCCGGTGTAGGTGCCCGCGCCCATGCTGTAGGATTGCAGCACCACCACGATCAGCCCCCATAACCCAATCTGGGAATAATCCGTATGCACGTCAAACGCCAGCCCGTGGAACATATTGGGCAGTTCACTGGGCGTGCGCGACGATGCCATAAGTGATGCCGAAGGCGTAGGAAATCAGGAAAACGAAAAACACCGGCACCCATATCACCACCGATTCCTTGACCCCGCGCAAATTCAGCAGGGTCAGGAAAACAATGCCCGCCGCGGCAAATGCCGTTTTGTATCCCTGCCAGTTTTCCGGCAACAGGCTGAACACGGCATCCGTGCCGCTGGCCACGCTGATGGCAATCGTCAGGATGTAATCCCCGATCAAGCGCGCAGCCGGAAACGACGCCCGCCGTCGGCGACAACAACTTGCTCGCCACCACATAGCCGCCGCCGCCGCTCGGGAAACGCCTCGATGATTTGTGA
Organism: uncultured Verrucomicrobiae bacterium; assembly: GCA_963762585.1. GTDB lineage: Bacteria > Verrucomicrobiota > Verrucomicrobiia > Limisphaerales > UBA11358 > UBA11358. The sequence goes on along the minus strand of CAVXLF010000001.1, from coordinate 8,638 downwards.
ATAGCTCGCGCAAATGACCACGATGGTGATGATCGCCGCCGCCGCGACGAACAGGCTTAAAAAGGTGTGCTGCCCCAGCGCCACATACGCCGCCTCCGGGCCGTAACACGACGACGACAAACCGTCCGCCCCCAGGCCGACCCACGCAAACAGCGCGATCAGCGATGTTTTATGAAACAGTTTTGTGTCATAAAAATTCCGTCCCCGGCCAATCACCAGGTTTTTCAGCGGCAATGAACCATTCGCCCATCTTCATATTATTGTTTCCGGTATTCCCTTCAGTCATTCGGATCCACGATGTGCAGGTCAATGCCGGGCGCGTGGTGCATGAAAAATTCAATCACGTTTGGGCGTGTGAACTGCCACCAATGCCGCTCGCTGGTGCCGAGCACGACGAGGTTGATGTTATTTTCGCGGCAATACTTCAACAGTGCGGCGCAGACATCCTCGTTTTCCAGCACGGTGACGCTGCCGCCCAGCTCCGTCGCCATCTGGACGTTCTGCATGAATTTCCGTTGCAGATCCGATGCGATGCGCACCGGGTCTTCCTTTTTACGCCGCACATAGACCGCCATCCATTCGCGGTTCAACCGGCCGGCGATGCGTGAAGTCGTGCGCAACAGTTTCGCGGTGGTGACGGGATTCGTGCTGATGAAGACGGCGATTTTTTCGCTGACCTCCGGCGCGGGTGTGGCGCCGGGCGCGGGCGCTGGTCGAGCGCGGACGCGATTTCACGCAAGGTCAGTTCGCGCAGCGCGTTCAAATTGTTTTCGGTGAAAAAATTCCCCATCGCGTCAGCGACGCGGTCCGCCGGATAAATCTTCCCCTGCCGCAGCCGCTCGCGCAGTTCCTCGGACGGCAGGTCAATGTTCACAATCTGGTCGGCCTCCAGCACGAAACGGTCAGGCACGCGCTCGCGAACGTCCACGCCGGTCGCGCGCAGCACGGTGTCATGCAGGCTTTCGAGATGCTGGATGTTCATCGCCGTGATGACGTTGATGCCGGTCTGCAGCAATTCCTGCACGTCCAGGTAACGCTTGGGATTGTGCGAACCGGCGACGTTGGTGAAAGGCAATTCATCCACGATGCAAACGGTCGGATAGCGCTTGAAGATGGCTTCCACGTCCAGAATTTCCACCGTGCCGCCCGCGTGCGGGACTTTTTTGCGCGGGATGATTTCGAGATCGCCAATCAGCTCCTCGGTTTCCTTGCGACCGTGAGTATCCACCCAGCCGATGACCACGTCCACGCCGGCTTTTTTCAAGCGATGCGCCTCTTCGAGCATCGCAAAGGTTTTACCGACGCCCGCCGCGTGGCCGAGATAAATCTTCAGCTTTCCCAGACGGCTCCGTTCGATGAGCCGCAGGAAATCCTCCGGTTTCAAGCGGTCGTCAGCGGGCAATTCCATGCCCAAAAGAAACTATTTCCGCGGCAACGGGTCGAGCGCGAAGTTCAACGTCATCACGTTCACGCGCGGCTCGCCGAAAACGCCGAGGTCGCGTCCGTCCGTGTTTTGTTTCACCAGTTCACGCACGCGGTCCTCGGAAAGGCCGCGTGCCTTGGCCACGCGCGGAACCTGCAACTCCGCGTTGGCGGGGCTGATGTGCGGGTCGAGGCCGCTGCCGGACGCGGTCACGGCATCGGCGGGAACCGGCATGTTCGTCGCGAGGCCGTTGTCGGAACGGTAGGTGGCGATGTTTTGCGTGATGTTGGCCACCAGATTGGACGAAGTCGGACCCAGATTGCTGCCGCCGGAACTGGTGGCGTCAAATCCGTTCGCGCCAGCCGCCGACGGGCGCGGATGGAAATACTGCGCGCCGGTGAAATTTTGCGCCAGCAACGCCGACGCGCGCACCGCGCCGGATTTGTCCACCAGCAAACTGCCATTGGCCTGGTGCGGGAACAACAGCTGGGACACGCCGAAAACGACGAGCGGATACAAGCCGCACAGGATGATGGCAAAGAAAATGGTCGCCACAGTCGAGCGGCCGAGTTCAGCTAGAATGGTTTTCATATTTTTCAATTCTTAATCGTCCTCGTTCTCGTCGTCGTCCTCGAAATTTGCATCATTCGATTACGAACGCGGACGACGACGAGGATGATTGTTGTTCAAGTTGGTTTTCATGCGAGATGCAGGCCGGCGATGATGAGGTCAATGAGTTTGATGCCGATAAATGGCAGGATGACGCCCCAGACGCCATAAACGAGCAGGTTGATGCGCAGGATTTGCGCCGCGCCCAGCGGACGGAATTTCACGCCGCGCAACGCCAGCGGAATCAGCGCGATGATGATGAGCGCGTTGAAAATCACGGCGCTCAAAATCGCGCTGTCCGGGCTGTGCAGGTGCATGATGTTCAGCGGGGCAATGACGGGGAAGGTCACCATGAGCATCGCCGGAATGATGGCAAAATATTTGGCCACGTCGTTGGCGATGCTGAAGGTTGTGAGTGCGCCGCGCGTGATGAGCAGCTGCTTTCCGATTTCGATGATCTCCAGCAGCTTCGTCGGATTCGAGTCGAGATCCACCATGTTGCCGGCTTCCTTGGCGGCCTGGGTGCCGGTGTTCATGGCCACGCCCACGTCGGCCTGCGCGAGCGCGGGCGCGTCGTTTGTGCCGTCACCAATCATGGCAATCATCCGGCCGCCCTGCTGTTCCTGGCGAATCAAGGCGAGCTTGTCCTCCGGTTTGGCCTCGGCCAGAAAATCGTCCACCCCCGCCTCCTGCGCGATGGCGGCGGCGGTCAGTTTGTTATCGCCGGTGATCATCACCGTGCGGATGCCCATCGCGCGAAAGCGCTTGAAGCGGTCGGCGAGGCCGCCTTTCACGATGTCCTTCAAATGAATCACGCCGAGCGCGCGTTCGCGGGTGGCGACGACGAGCGGCGTGCCGCCGGAAAGCGAAATCGCCTCCACGATTCTTTCGATTTCCGCGGGAAACATTCCGCCGGTAAAATGCCGGATGGCGTTCGCCGAACCCTTGCGGATTTGTTTGCCCTCAACATTCACGCCGCTCATCCGGGTTTGCGCCGTGAACGCAACAAATTGCGCGCCGGGCAGTTCGTGAATCGTCCGGGCGCGGATGCCGAATTGCTTGGCCAGCACCACGATGCTGCGGCCTTCGGGCGTTTCGTCGGCCAGCGACGCCAGTTGCGCGGCGTCGGCGAGTTCCAGTTCCGTCACGCCGGGCGCGGGCAAAAAGGCGGTCGCCTGGCGGTTGCCGAGCGTGATGGTGCCGGTCTTGTCGAGCAACAGCACGTCCACGTCGCCGGCGGCTTCCACCGCGCGTCCGCTCATCGCGAGCACATTGCGCTGGAGCAGGCGGTCCATGCCCGCAATGCCGATGGCGCTCAAGAGGCCGCCGATGGTCGTCGGAATCAGGCAAACCAGCAGCGCGATGAGGACGGTGTCGGAAAAATTCACGCCGGAGTAAATGCCGAATGGCTTCAGCGTGATGACCGCGAGCAAAAAAACGACGGTGAGTGCGGCAAGCAAAATCGTGAGCGCAATTTCGTTTGGCGTTTTCTGGCGGCTCGCGCCTTCGACCAGGGAAATCATGCGATCCAGGAAACCTTCGCCGGGGTTGGCCGTGATGCGGATTTTGATTTCGTCGGAGAGCACGCGTGTGCCGCCGGTGACGGCGCTGCGGTCGCCGCCGGTTTCACGAATCACCGGCGCGGATTCGCCGGTAATGGCGGATTCGTCCACCGACGCCGCGCCGAGGATGACCTCGCCGTCGGCCGGGATGACTTCGCCGGCGCGAACCAGAACCAGGTCGCTTTTTCGAAGGGAGGCGGCGTCCACGGTTTCGATCAAGCCATTGGCGTTGAATTTGTTTGCGTTCGTGCGGGTGCGGGTCTGGCGCAGCGCCCGGGCCTGCGCCTTGCCACGGCCTTCGGCGACGGCCTCGGCAAAATTCGCAAACAAGACGGTAAACCAGAGCCACACGGCAATTTGCGCGACGAACAGGGTCTGGCCGGGTGAACGGAAGGCATCCCCGGTACAGATCGCCGCGCCGATCAGCGTGACGAACATGACAGGATTTTTCACCATCAGCCGCGGGTCGAGCTTTTTAAAGGCGTCGCCGACGGCCGGGACGAGAATCTTCGGGTCAAAAACGGATACGGATTTCATGGGCATACAATGCGGGTTAAAACTGGCTGCCTTTCAGCATCAGGAAATGTTCGACAATCGGGCCCAGCGTGAGCGCGGGCAGAAACGTGAGCGCACCGACGAGAATCACCGTGCCGACGAGCAACGCGACAAATGTGATGCCGGTGACCGGAAAAGTTCCGGCGTTGGCGGGAATGATTTTCTTCTTTGCGAGCGACCCGGCGAGCGCGAGCAGCGGCACAATCATGCCAAAGCGGCCGAGCAGCATGTCGACGCCGAGCGTCGTGTCATACCACGGCGTGTTCGCGTTGAGACCGGCGAAGGCGCTGCCGTTGTTGCCCGCGCCGGACGTGTAGGCGTAGAGAATTTCGCTCAAGCCGTGCGGGCCGTTGTTATCCAGGCTGGAGGTGCCCCAGTCGCTCACCGATGCCCAAGCCGTGAATCCCAAGATGATGAAGGCGAGAATGACGAACGCCAGCAACACCATCTTCACGTCATAGGCCTCGATTTTTTTGCCGAGATATTCCGGCGTGCGCCCGACCATCAACCCGGCGATGAACACCGTGAGGACGACAAAAATCAACATGCCGTAAAGTCCCGCGCCGACGCCGCCGAAAATCACCTCGCCGGTCTGGATGTTGAAGAGCGGCACAAGCCCGCCGAGCGGCGTGAATGAGTCGTGCATGGAATTCACGGCGCCGCACGAAGCGTCGGTGGTCACCGTGGCAAACAACGCGGAATCCAGAATCCCGAAGCGGACTTCCTTGCCTTCCATATTGCCGCCGGCAGCGGCGACACCCAGTTGCTGATGAATCGGATTGCCCCTGGCTTCCGCCCACGAGCAGACGAGCACACCGGCGAGAAACATCGCGAACATCGCCGACCAGACTGCCCAGCCGTGCCTTTGATTTTTGGTTTCACGACCGAGGTGATAGGTCAGCGCGCTGCCGATGCACAGGAGCGCGAGCATCTGGAGAAAGTTCGATAGCGGCGTGGGGTTTTCAAATGGATGCGCGGCGTTGGCATTGGTGTAGCCGCCGCCGTTGGTGCCGAGCATTTTAATGGCGACCTGCGATGCCATCGGGCCTTGGACGATGGTCTGCGTGTCGAGCGTCTGGTTCACCATGACCGGATTGCCTTTGGCATCCACAACCGGCTTGCCGTTCGCGTCGGTTTTCTGGAGGGAAATGGTCTGCGGCTCGATGAGTTTGGCAACGGTGTAAGGCTTGAAATTTTGAATCATGCCCTGCGACACAAAAAACAACGCGAGGACAAAGCAAATCGGGAGCAGCAAATAATAAGTGATGCGCGTCAGGTCCACCCAGAAGTTGCCGATGGTCTGGGCCGTGTGCCGCGCGATGCCGCGCACGAGCGCCGCCGCGACGGCGATGCCGACGGCGGCGGAGAAAAAGTTATGGATGGCCAGCGCGACCATTTGCGAGAGATACGACATCGTGTTTTCGCCGCCGTAACTCTGCCAGTTCGTGTTGGTGGTGAAGCTGACGGCGGTGTTGAAGGTGAGATGCGGTGAAAGCGCGCCGAAGTGTTGCGGATTGAGCGGCAGATATTGCTGCAAGCGAAGGATCGCATAAGTGAACAGGCAGCTTACGAGGCTGAAAATCAGCATCGCGAACGTATATTGTTTCCAGTCGTGTTCTTTTTCGGCGTCCACGCGCAGCACGCGGTAGGTGAGTTTTTCCATGGGCCGTAAAATGGGGTCGAGCCAGGTGCGGCCGGCCGGATCCAATACGCGGTTGATGTACAAACCAAGCGGTTTGGTGACGAGGACGAGCGCGGCGATGTAAACCGCGAGTTCCAACCATTGATGGGCGTTCATGGCAGTTGATTAAAATTTTTCCGGGCGGAGCATGGCCACGATGAGATACACGCAGAGCGCGACGGAAATAATTCCCAGAATGAGATTTTCCATAAATGTCTCCTAAAGTTTTTCGCAGCCTCGTGCGTATAGCGCGAAAGGCGGCAAAGAACAGCACCGTTAATCCGACATACACGATGTCCAGCATAATCACCTTTTAGCAGGCAAATGCGGTCGCGATTCAAACCACGACAACACCAGCCGGTTTATGTCTGGGTGAACTTGGAGGCCGCGGACTTCACGGCTCAGAGGCTCGCCCTTCCAAATGCCTGCGAGATTAGCTGACGGGCTTGGCCTTGAAAGTGGCCTTGGCTCGCGTTACCGCGCGCCGTTCGCCCCCTCCTCAAGCTGCCTTGAGGAATTTGGGTCTCCCGTATCGGCCTGCAGGAAGGCAAACCGATTTAGGCTGCAACGGCGGAATAAAACCATCTTTGTCTCGGTTTGTCAAATCTCCGACGAAATCCGCCACGTAATAGATTGATGTAGAGCGGAATAAAAATGCAGCAACGTTTTGTCAAATCTCAACGAAATCAGCCACAAACTCAAAAGAGCCGCGGAGAAAATCAATTAGTTTCAAAGCTCCGGGTCTTTCCGACTCCGTGGCAAATTTGTTTTGCCAAAGGACATGCAACCGCGTCTAAATTTGAGCGCGCCATGCAATGACCGCCCGAATTAAAATCTTGTCCGCATTCATTTGTCTGACCTCGGCACATGCTGTTTGCGGGGACGCGACTTATGAGCCGGCGACCGTCAACCCGCCGGCGCCCCTGCGCGAATTTCGCGGGGCCTGGATCGCCACGGTCGCGAATCTCGACTGGCCGTCCAAACCCGGCCTCAGTGTCGCAAACAAAAGGCCGAGTTGATTGCGCTGCTCGATCGCGCCGTGCAATTGAAGTTGAACGCGGTAATCTTCCAGGTCCGCCCGATGGCCGACGCCGTGTATGCCTCGCCGCTCGAACCCTGGTCGGAATTTCTCACCGGTACGATGGGCCGGGCGCCGCAGCCGTTTTATGATCCGCTGGCCTTCGCGATTGCGGAAGCGCACCAACGCGGCCTGGAATTGTGCGCGTGGTTCAATCCCTTTCGCGTGTCACTCCCGCCCGCGCAGGCCAGATCGCCGGTGGCGTTGGATCACATTTCCCGCACCCATCCCGAACTGGTCCGCCGCTATGGCAATCTGCTCTGGCTCGACCCCGGTGAACCCGCCGCGCGCGAACACGTTCTAAGCGTCGTGATGGATGTGGTGAAACGCTACGACGTGGATGGCGTCACGTTTGACGATTATTTCTATCCCTATCCGGACAAGGATGCGGCGGGGCGCACCATGGATTTTCCCGATGACGCAAGCTGGCGGGAATACGGCGCTGTCGAGCGGAATGAGCCGCGACGAGTGGCGGCGCGCAAACATCAATGAATTCATCCAAGACGTCTATCATTCCATCAAGGCGCTGAAACCGTGGGTGAAGTTCGGCATCAGCCCGTTTGGCATCTGGCGTCCGGGGTTTCCGAAGCAGGTTCAGGGCCTGGACGCCTACGCAAAACTTTACGCCGATTCGCGCCTGTGGCTCGCCAACGGCTGGCTGGATTATCTTTCGCCGCAACTGTACTGGCCGGTTGATTCACCGCAGCAAAGCTTTCCCGTCCTGCTCAATTGGTGGTCGGCGACAAAATGTCAAACATCGCCATCTCTGGCCTAGCTTGAATGCCGTCAACGTCGGCGCCAAATGGAAACCGGAAGAAATCGCGCGGCAAATCCAGGTTGTGCGCAAACAATCCGGCGCCAGCGGGGAGATTATTCTATCATCTGCGCACCCTGATGGAAAACCGCGCGCTGGCTGACGTCCTTCGCGCCCAATACTCCGCAGCCCGCGCTCGTGCCCGCCTCGCCGTGGCTGGATTCCATTCCGCCGGACCAGCCGAAACTGATGGTCACGAATGAAAGTTCCGGCGCCCGGCGCATTGGGAAGATTCCGGCGGCAAACCGGTGTGGTTATGGGTTTTGCAATTCCGGACCGATGGGGCCTGGACGACGGAATTTCTGCCCGCGAATCAAACCGACGCGAACTTTTTTCAGCTCCCCGCCGGACGTCATTGCGGTCAGCGCGTTGGATCGGGTTGGAAATGAAAGCGAGCCGGTCGTGCTTAGAAAAGGGCGCCCCGCCGACGATCCGCCAGGGCGGCAAAGGAACAGTTTGGATTGGCGGAGGAATTCGAACCGCTGAGCTGCGCCCGCGGCGGGCAAATCAAAATTGGTTTTGGAAGGGCTGTAAGCCGAATTCTGTCTGCACCCTTGCGGATGGAGAGAATCATTTGTCTCAGCAGCCGATACCCGGAATCCGTTTCACTTTCGCGAAACCTGGAGCGGGCCGCTCCGGGATTCCCTATTTGGCCTTGCACCCGATGGGGTTTTCCGTGCCGCGTCGCTTGCGCTCCGCGCGGTGCGCTCTTACCGCACCTTTTCACCCTCGCCGCCGGCTACAAGCCGGAGGCGGTCTGTTTTCTGTGGCACTGTCCGTCGGAAAGTCTCTCGACTTTCCGCCCGCGTGTATCTCTGTTGGCGGCGGTCTTCGCCGCGCGTTACGCGGCATCGCGCCCTTTGGTGTTCGGACTTTCCTCCCCCGGCTCGCGCCGGAAGCGATTCTCCGCCCTTCC